>NZ_CP007142.1:647595-1295191 GCF_000940805.1 Gynuella sunshinyii YC6258
GGGTGAGAGCAGATCAAAGTAAGCCTGCAAATCGGTATGTCGGGTGACTAGCTGACTGATACGCGATATCTCCAGTTCTTCCTGATCCAGCAAAGACTCAAATTCGGATAACAGCGCATGCTGCTGTACCTGATTGCTCAGCCATTGGCTGTCTTTTGGATGCAGACAGGATAACAATTGCTGGAGAGCCTCATCGACTTTGGCCTTGATATTGTCCATCGTTCAGACCTGTTCCCGTTTCTGTTCATAGAGAATCTGATTGAGCTGGCCCAGCAACACTTCGCGCTGCTGTCGGGTCAGGCGCATTTTGCGCATATCCCACATGAGTTTGATCATGACCAGAATGCAGATGATCAGCAGCCCTAGCAGTCCGGCAATGAAGTACAGGGCGTTGACAGTGATACCGCCGATTGGGATATCGAAATCCGCCTGAGCATTGATGTTCACCTGAGTCGGTGCCGGGTTGGAATCTGCCGCTGTCATGTCCGGTGCCGGATGTTCAGGAGTAACCGCCGGTGTGGGTTCGACCAGAGCGGGTGCAGAGACCATCAGGGCCACCCGGTCACCACGCTGCGGATCTGCGCCAACCGCAATCTGAATCAGTGTCTCCAGATCACTTTTTTGCTCTTCACTGAGGTCGGCTGCCAGCCAGACCGCCACCGATAGCCGGGAGAGACTGCCGCCAGGAATATCGGTTTCCTCGCGGATCAGACCATATTGATAGTTTTCTTCGGAATGCTGTGTGGGTTTACTGTTTTTGTCTGGATATTCCGTGGAGCTGATTTTCCGGGTCAGAGCGCCCTTGCCATCAGTACCCATGACAGGACGTTCCTCCACCCGATGAGTGGCGTGGCGCTCGATCTCAGCATTGACGGTGACTTTAAAGGCCTGAGCGGAAAACTGCTGTAACAGGATATCCGCTACTTTCTGCTGCAGCCGGGCTTCCAGCTCGGCCTGCTCGTTGTCGATTTTCATGGCCGGAGAATCACTGCTGTCATGACTCAGAGTATTGCCCTGTTGATCCAGAATGGTGACGTGATCCGGTTGCATACCCGGCACCGAGGCCACGACCAGACGCTGAATACCGGTCACCTGATCGCTACTGAGTGAGACGCCATTTCTGAGAAACAGGGTGACCGCTGCTGACGACGGAATATGGTCACTTTTCAGCAACCCCTTTTCCGGCAGCACCAGGTGAACCCGAGCGTAACGGACCTCGTGCATGGCCGATATGGTGCGGGTCAGCTCACCTTCGAGGGCGCGTTTATAGTTGATCTGCTGGGCAAATTCAGTGACACCAAAGTCGGATGTGGCAAACATTTCCAGGCCGACGGTATTGTCGAAGGGTAGTCCCAGATCAGCGAGAATGATTCTTGCCTGAGATGCGTATTGATCGGCGACCATAAGTGACAGGCCGTCTTCAGTGATCTGAAACGGAATCTGATGTGTGTTGAGTTCCTGCTCGGCGCGGGCGATGTCCTCTTTCTGGGCATTCTGCAGCACCACTTGGTATTGGGTTTGCGCCGACCACCAGTACAGGCCCGCCGCAAGGGCCAGTATCAGGATCACGCCAGCTGCCAGGGAGATTTTTGCAGCGCTGCTTAAATCGCTGAACAACGGTTGTTTAGTGGTACTCAAACCTGCATCCTCATGACTTCCTGATAACCTTCCAGCACTCGGTCACGTACCTGCACGGCCAGCTGAAACGCAAGCTGAGCTTTTTCCATGCCGATGATGACCTGATGCAGATTCTGGATATCACCTTTCAGTACTCCTTGGATGTCTTCGGAGAGGGCGATTTCCTGTTGATTCAGATCCTGAACCTGATGGTTGAGCCAGGCTGCGAAATTGCCCTGAGTGGAGGATTTATCAAGGCTCAATGTTTCTGTCATTCCTGACAGGGCAGAGATGCTTTCCAGTGCCATAGTCGTTCTCCTGTGAATTATTTACCCAGTTTCAGGGCTTCATCCACCAGCAGTTTGGAGGCGTTGAATGCGCGGGCATTGGCCTCGTAACTGCGGATGGCGGTCATGAGTGTCATCATTTCGGTCAATGGTTTGATATCGGGGTATTCCACCATGCCTTCCTGATTGGCGAGGGGATGATTCGGTTCATATACTTGCCGGGTATCGCCTTCGCGTACGGCAACCAACTGGCTGACGTCGAGGGACTGCATGAAATCCTCAAACCCGGTTTGACTGATCAGGCTGGTTTCTATGTGTCGTGGATGGTAACCCTCACCGACCCGGGTAGCGGTATTCATGTTGGCGATGTTCATCGCCGCCAGATCGAGCCGCAGTTTTTCCAGTGCCATACCGGCCGAACTGATTTCAAAGGCTTTAAAGTCTGCCATGATCAGATACCCCGGCCGGTTATCGCCAGCTGTATCAGCGAGGTCTGGCGGTTCAGTACATCCATGATGGCTTTGTACTTTTGCAGATTTTCAGACATCAGCCCGAGTTCCATATCGAGTTGTACTTCGCCGGAAGTCTGCTGCACATAGGCACCGATGCGCTTGTCTGTGGCATGACTGGTGTCCAGGTTTTGCAACACGCTGTCCATATAGGCCTCGAAGTCCAGATGCGAAGGGCTATAACCCTTGGTATTGGCATTGGCGATGTTACTGGCCAATAGTTTCTGGTTCAGACTCAGAGCATCCAGTGCCGTGAGTGTGGCCGGTAATAGTGAATTCAGGATGTGTGTCATCTAAAAATCCTCGGGTTGCTCATTGCACGATCAGTTCTGCGTGCAGTGCTCCTGCACTTTTGAGTGTTTGTAATATGGTAATAATTTCCCGACTGGTGGCGTTGACCTTGCGAAGGGCAACAATCAGATCAGCCACGGAACTGCCCTGATTGACGTCCATCTGGATATTGGGTTTTTCTTCCACCGTCAGTTTGGAATCGGGTACCAGGGTGACTCCTTTGTCCTGGGTGTTGATCAGCGCCAGTGATGAGTAAGCACGGGTTTCATTGCTGACGGAAATCTTGATGTCATCGTGAGTAATGCTGACTTTGCCAATGCGTATATCACCACCGGAAATCACCGTACCGGTTTTTTCATTGACGACCACCCGGGCAACGGAATCGGGAGTCACCTGGATATTCTCAACCCGGGCCATCAGGCGCAGATAGTTCCGGGCCTGATCAGCAGGAATTCGGATAGCGACTTTGCCGGGATTTTCGGCGTATGCGGTATTGGCACCAATTTCTGCATTGATGGAATCCACCAGCCGGATGGCGGTGGTGATATCCGGATTATCCAATAGCAGTTCAAGTTCACCGGCTTCATTGAGCATCTGTGTTTCGACGCTCTGTTCCACCCGTCCGCCGCCAATGGCAATGGCGGCAGTGGGATGATTTTTCTGGGCAATGTTGCCATTGACATCGTAGTTGTATCCGCCCACGGACAGCGGCCCTTGCGCCAGTGCATAGATGTTCTGATCTGGACCGCGCAGATCGGCCAGCAACAACGTGCCGCCGGCCAGGCTGCGGGCATCGCCAATGGAGGTCACATTGACATCGATTCTGTCGCCGGCTTCCGCAAAGGCCGGCAGATTGGCGGTCAGCATGACAGCGGCAACGTTTCTGGAGCGGACATCCGAGCTGGAGATCATGATGTCGAATTTGCGCAGCGTATTGCTGATGGACTGCACTGTGGCTTGATTGCGGATCGAATCACCGGTACCGGCCAATCCGGCCACAATACCGTAACCCACCAGACTGTTATCCCGGACACCTTTGATTCTGGCCAGGTCCTTGATGCGCACGCTGTCTGAGCCTGCGGCGATAGCGGCAGTGGCAAAACTGCTGCATAACAGCAGCGTCAAGACGGATTGGCGAAACAGATTTAGAACAACCATTTAAATACCCTGGTAAAGATGCCCGGCTTTTCGCTTTTGGTCAGCAGACCATCACCGATGAAGTCGATTTTGAGATCCGCCATACGGGTGGAAATCACCATGTTCTGTTCGGAAACATCCTCGGGGCGGACGATGCCGCTGACCCGAATCAGCTGTTCTTCATTGTTCAGTTTGATGCGCTGCTCGCCAGCCAGTTCGAATGAACCGCCATCGTTGATGCCGGTGATGACGACCGATACATTGGCGACCACTTTACCGGTTCGGTTCACGGCCCCGCCGCCAGCAAAGTTGCTACCAGCGTTTACGCCCGCCTGCAGATCATTGTTGCCATTGGAGGCCTGAATATCGATGCCGGTTTTGGCATTGGCGTCGGTCGAGGCAGAAGTGGTGGCAGTTGCGGTTTCATAAATCATGACCGTTAATATGTCGCCGACCGAATGTGAGCGCTGTGCCGACACCATGGCGCGATAGTTTTCTGGTTGGTACAGACTGACGGCGCTGACCATGTGACTGGTCATCAGTAGTAGCAAGCCAATGTAGATAGAGGTTTTCATCTCTGGCTATTCCTCGTATTTTCCAATGATTTCCGCCTGACCATCGGCGGTAATCGATATTTCAACTTTCCGGCCGTTGTTCCGCTCAGCCAGGCCGTGATCGCCGCGATTCAACGGTTGTAAAACCCGTACGGGCATATCCACTGTCACGCCTGCAATATTTAAAGTGGCGTTAATGACCTGGTCTTTGACAAACAGCGATTGCGGCCCCAGGTCTTTTTGATGCAGTGACGCACCGGCAGTCAGCGGTTGTTTTATTTCCAGTCCAACGATGTTCTGCGACTTGGGCCAATAGGCAAAGTCGGCGTTGTTGACCTGGCGACCGGTTAAATCCCGTGCCTGAATAATGTCACCCACTGCCATATCTCTGTTAATACTCCATACCTGCTGTGGCAGATTGAGTTTGATGGGAATGCTCAAACTTTCCACCCGTACACCGTTTTCCCAGATATCGACCCATGCCAATGATTGCGATGCCGGTAACCGAGGTTGAAAACGATCCACCCTGATATCGGTTGTGGCCGATGTCGGTACCTTGATGTCGTGTATCCGTTCCATTCCATCCACCCGGTATTGTCCAGGCTCCACCTCATACGCCGCCAGTTCCCGGGCTATGGCCGCCATCAGCGTTTCGCGAATCTGCGCAGCCGGGATGGTCTGGCTTTGCCTTCTCACTTCCACTTCGTTTGCGCCGGCCAGTTCAATCGTTGATGAAAAAGACGACAAACGGCGCAGTATGAATGCCCGCTGCAACACCAGACTGTGTGAAACCGTTGGCGCCCTGGCCACGGTTAACATGGCAATTTGCTGTTGTTTCGCCGTCAATGGATGGGAACCAAAATCCAGTACATCACCGAGCAGTATCCAGTCACTGTCAACGCTGACCTGCTCCCTCAACGTCACCGCCTCCATTCCGGCGGCACTGACTTGAACACCTAACAAACTAATCAGCAGTAGTCGGAGCATCATTGCATCAGACCGATATGATTAGAAAGTCAGCCTCTGCGTAGATCATTGATCAGACTCAGAATCTCATCAGACGCCTGCAATATTCTGGAGTTCAGACCATAGGCTTTTTGAGCCAGTACCAGAGAGGTTAGCTCCTGAACCATATTGACGTTGGATGACTCAACATATCCCTGCAGGATTTTGGATGGATTCGAGTCGGTGGCAAAATACTGAGCTTCACCGGAATCCGGGCTGCTGCGATAGAGTCCGTTACCAAGATTTTCCAGGCCTTCCGGATTGATAAAATGTGCCAGTTCAAGCTGACCCAGAGTGACTGGGTCTTTCTGGTCCGGAACATCGGCCAGAACCGTACCATCGGTGGTAATTGCCAGGCTGGTGTAGTCTGAAGGCACTTCAATCAAGGCGCTCAAGGGCAGGCCGTTGACAGACTCCAATATCCCATCTGCATTGATTTTTAGTGAGCCATTTCGGGTATAGAGCGAATCGCCGTTGTCGTTTATCAGCTCAAAAAACCCTTTGCCGGCAATCGCGATATCCATTTCGTTATCGGTTTGTTTCATGTCACCCGGCGTACTGTTGTATCTCAAGCCAGCCACACGAACTCCCGCGCCACTGGGAATAAGATCCTGGGCGCCGTCCCGTTTTCCGACCAGATCCTCGAAATTAACCTGGGCGGCTTTAAAGCTTTGGGTATTGATGTTGGCGATGTTATTGGAAATGGTGTCCACCATGGTTTGTTGGCTTTCCATTCCGAGCGCGGCGATATGCATGGAGTCCAGCATAGTTAAAATTCCCCCAGAGTCGTAATGCCTGTATTCATCATCTGATCGTATCCACGTAGTACCTTTTGCTGCATTTCGAACTGTCGCATCACGGTGATCAGGTTGGTAAATTCGTGTTGAACGTTGACGTTAGAGTTTTCCAGCATGCCCTGACGGACAGTATATTTTTCCGGATCAGCGTTATTGAGGGAGGCCGGCATGCGGAAGTACCCTTCTGTTTCAGGTATCAACTGGTCGGTGTTAACGGAAACGACCGTCAGTTGATCAATCTCTTCACCTTCTGACCAGATGGTGCCGTTTGCATCGACGGTGACGTCACCCGGAATACGAATGCTGCCCATTTCGCCGGATACTTCTTTGCCGTCTTTAGTCACCAGAATGCCTGCAGCATTGATTTGAAATGCGCCATTGCGGGTAAGCAGCTGTTGACCATCACCATCATTGATGACAAAAAAGCCATCGCCATCAATCATAAAATGATGTGGATCATGAGTTTGCGTGGGTAAGCCCTGAGACAGTAATAAGGAGATATTCTGAGTGATCTTATCCGTACCGGAAACACTATTTTGGGCTACGTCAAAGGTGTTGATAACGCTGTTAAAACTGACGCGTGATTTATAGGCAGTCGTGTTCACATTGGCAATGTTCTGGCCAATAGTATTTAACTGTTCCAGGCTCCTTAGCATGGTTGAGGCTGTCAGTTCAAGGGCAGAATGGCTCATTATAAACTCCTTGCAAAATATACGGCAGATAACCTTATGTATCCTTTATGAGCGGCTTGGGATACTGGCCATTTTGAACTCAAAAAGCAATGTATTTTCACCATTTTAAGTGGTTACCACAGCAAATGATTTTACATTCATGTTATTAGGCACTTCGGACATGGAAATAACCGACAAATGTGGCATCATACGGCGCGACAATTGACTGATATAGCGTCTCAAATCCGGTGAACATACCAGTACCGGCAACAGGTTTGAGCGCATCATTTTTTCAACTTGCGCGGCCAGCCGTATCAGTACCTGTTCAGAAAATCTCGGATCCAAAATCAATTGCCCGTCTTTGATACAGGTGGAAATGGTTTTCTCAATATTCGGGTCCAGTATCAGGACATTGATGGAACCGTTATCGGCCAAAAACTTCTGGCAGATTTCCCCGCCGATGTGTTGGCGAACTAACTCGGCCAGCAATGTTGGGTCTTGTACCTGTTTCCCTTCATCGACCAGCACCTCAAAGATTCTGACCAGATTACGAATGGATACTTTCTCTGTTAACAGTTGCTGCAGTACTTTTTTCAGCGTTCCCAATGACAGCGTGCCGGGAATCAATTCGTCTACCAGACTGTTATGGGTCTTGCGCACAGACTCTATGAGTCGTTCAACTTCTGAACGGGTCAATAGTTCGCTGGCGTACTGTTTAATCTGTTCGGTCACATGTGTCAGTAAAACGGTTTCAGGCAATACCACGGTATAGCCTTTTCGGGCGGCGTCTTCCCGTTGTTGCTGTGTTACCCATTTGGCGGCAAGTCCATAGGAAGGATCGCGGGTGTCGTCTCCCTGAAGGTCATGCTTGGCGTTACCCGGATTAATGGCCAGCAGCTGTCCAAGCCGGGTTTCGCCTTTGGCCACGGTCACGCCGTTAAGCTGAATTTCATATTGATTGGTTTTCAGGTGAGCGTTTTCCCGTATTTTGATGCCGGGAATGACCAGTCCGGATTCCATTGCATATTGCCGCCGGAAGTTGCTGATACGGTCCGTGAAGTCTCCCTGTTCTTCAGACATCAGACTGGCCAGGGATGGATGAAAATCAATCACCAGCCTGTCTACTTGCATCTCGGTATAAATATTTTGCAGTTCATCGGATGCGGTTTTGGTGTCTTCGGTGGATCCGGTTGTCGCCGCAGCAGCTTTGGCTTTGCGCAACGAAAACCAGGCGGCACCGGCGACGATGGTCAGTATGGTGAGTACTGGCCAGGCCGGAATGCCAGGTAAAATCATCATCACCAGCAATCCCAGGCTGATCATCATCAGCGCTTTTGGATAGCGGGTGATCTGGGTGGCAATTTCCTGGCTCAGAAAGGCGTCGGATGCTGCGCGGGTAACAATAATGCCGGTACCGGTTGAGATAATCAGTGCCGGGATCTGGGTAACAATACCGTCACCGACGGTCAGCAGGGTGTAGGTTTGCAGTGCTTCGCCCCAGGACAAACCTTTCTGGGCGATGCCGATGGTCAGACCACCGATTATGTCGATGAGAATAATCACAATGCCGGCAATGGCATCGCCTTTGACGAATTTACTGGCTCCGTCCATGGCACCATAAAAGCTGCCTTCCTTTTCAATTTCGCGCCGCCGCCGTTGCGCTTCTTTTTCGTCGATAATGCCGATGTTCATATCAGCATCAATACTCATCTGTTTGCCTGGCATACTGTCGAGCGTAAACCGCGCGGCCACTTCCGCCACCCGCTGGGCACCGTTGGTAACCACGACATATTGCACGACGATCAGTACCAGAAACACGATCAGACCAATCACGTAGTTGCCGGATACCACAAAATCACCAATGGCACCGATCACGCGTCCGGCGTCGCCATCGTTGAGGATCAACCGGGTAGCGGCGATATTGAGCGACAACCGAAACAATGTGGCGATAAGCAACAACGACGGAAAGGTGGAAAAATTCAGCGGCTTGTCGACATAAAATGTCAGCAGCAGAATCAGCAGCCCAAAACTGAAGTTGGCAATGATCAGCAGATCCAGTAATTGCGAGGGGATCGGGGTAAACAAAATCATCAGAATCCCGACCATCACAAAGACCAGAATCAAATCGCCATGTTTGCCCAGCCCGTTTCTAACATACCCTAACATCAATGGATCCTTTGCTGATTTTTATATAACCAGATGTAAACTTGTGCCACTCTGGGAAATAAGTCCGGAGTAATTGGCTGTGAGACGTCTACCTGCCTGAACAGTGCCCGCGCCAGAGGCTTGTTTTCCATCACGGTGATGCGGTGCTGACGTGCAATTTGTTTGATTTTTTCGGCTTGCCCGCCGCTGCCTTTTGCCACCACAACCGGAGTTGCCATGCTGGCGCGATCATATTGCAGCGCGACGGCAAGGTGAGTCGGGTTAGTGATCACCACGTCGGCTTTGGGCACATTGCCCACAGAGACCAGCTGCGCGTTGATGGATTTCTGCATCTGACGACGCTTCTGTCTGATCAATGGATCACCTTCGCGCTTTTTATGCTCTTCTTTGACTTCACGTTTGCTCATGCGCATGCGCTTGATAAAGTCCCGCCGCGTATATACGAGATCCAGCAGGGTGATGATCAACAGAACCGCGAGTAAGGAAAAAATCAGTTTACTGCCCCAGTATTGAAACAACGTCACGACCTGTGGCGGTTGCATGTCAAATGCCTGTGCCAGATAGGGCAGCATTTGCTGCAGTACCACCCAGAGCACCCCACCAAACAATAACAGTTTGATGACTGACTTGGCCGATTCATATAACAGTCGTAATGAAAACAGACGTTTGAAACCCTGTACCGGGTTGAGTCGCTGAATATCGGGTTTCAATGGAAAAAAAGACCAGATAAAGCCTATTTGCACGAGCGTGGCGAGTATGGAAACAATCGCCAGGGTTACAAAAAACGGCCATAGTGCTGACTCTACGGCGGCAATGATCTGTTGGCAGATAAACAGAAAATGACTTTCCGTCAGACGAATATTTGCGGCCTGAGAAAACAGAAAACGGCTGATGTGCCCAAGCGCAGTCACCAATCCCCAGCCCAGGGTGGTAAAAATGCCGAAACCGGCAAGCAGTAACAGCCAGGAATTGAGTTCAAGACTCTTGGCTACCTGGCCTTTTTTGCGTGCCTCCTGCAACTTGAACGGTGTCGGTTGCTCGGATTTGTCGAATTCCTGTTCAGCCATCAGAAAAACGGTTCCCAGAACTCAAAAACGGCATTGAAGACTTTTCGAAAGATTGGCTGGGCAGAGACGATGGTAGTGGCAATGACGACCATACCCAGCGTGATCTTAAACGGAATACTGATAATAAATACGTTCATTTGCGGCATGGTCCGGCCGGCAAATGCCATTAAAATATCAAGCAGGAAAATGGCCAGCAGCACCGGGGCGGCCAGTGCTACGGAGAGTGTGAAAATAAGCCCGGCATGAGCGATAAACCACTCGGCATTCTGCAAGGAAAAAGGTTGTCCCGGAGGCACCTTTTCAAGCGATAGCGCAAGACTGCGAAAGATGGCTGAAATGCCTCCAGCGAGAATAAACACCACGGCCGCCAACAGGTTCAGTACGGTACCAATCAAGGGCGATTGCACCTGGGTGGTTGGATCGATCAGGCCGGCCACGCCAAAACCCATTTGAAAATCCAGCACCCGGCCGGCAAAGTGAAAAACGGCAAATGCTGCCAGCATGCCAAATGCCATGGCACTGCCATTGATGACTTCGCTGCCGATGGCCGATATCAGGCCTGAGGGAGCCAGCTCAAGCGTCGGGAAACCCACGTTCAACATCAAAAACAAGGCCATGGTCAGGGAGAAAAACACTCTGATCATCACGGGTAATCTGACAAAGTTAAAGACCGGAACAAACAACAGAAACGCACCGATTCTGACGAACGCGAGAAACACAGCGATGACAGAACTTTCGGCAACTTCAATGTTCATAGTGTTTTCCGTAACGGTCACAACAGGTTGGGAATACTGGCAATCAGGGTTCGTGCATAATCCACCAGAGTGGTCAGCATCCAGCCGCCGAATGCAATCAATACAAATACCGCCACTGCCAGTTTGGGAATAAAAGTCAGGGTCATTTCCTGTAACTGGGTGACTACCTGGAACAGGCTGATCAACAGGCCGACAGCCATGGTCAGCCCCAGAATCGGCGCGGCAATTTTGATGGCCACCCATAACATGTCACTGGTCAGAACCAGCGCAAAGTCGATACTCATGTTGTTCTCAATGCGGTTTTTTTGAAGTCTTGCTGGTAATGACGGCACGGTCGTTGGTGGCTGTCTTCTTCATGTATCGGTTGATCACGTTAATGGCCGGTTCGCCACCAGGCCGTATCGGCTGTTCCAATGCTTTGGTTAGCATTTGTTTGCCCCTGGCTTCGTTACCTTTCAGCGCTACTAACAGTGATTTGGCAAACAATGCAGAAAAAGAAGAGCGATCCATCAACAGGGCTTTCTTGGTATGTTGTTCGGCCTGATCGATTTTTTTCTGCATGGCCAGGGAGCAGGCGAGTCCGCCCCAGCCATCTGAGTTGTTATGATCGATTTCCAGTACTCGCGAGAACGACGCTTCTGCATCCTGATAGCGATGAGAATTAAAATATGCCCAGGCCAGAGTGTTCCACATGGCAATGCTGTCCGGCACCATGCGGGTGGTGCGTTCAAAATATTCAATAGCACCAGCCAGATCCTGTTCGTGCATTTTGACGAGTCCAAGCCCGTGCCATCCGCGAACATCGGCAGGTGCGTGGAGCGTCATATGACGGAAGAAATCGGTCGCGAGCTCCGTTTCAAGCTGTTCGGCATAAAACGTTCCCAACGTGGAGCAGGCATCGGCATTATCCTGATCGATGTCCAACACTTGTTTGGCAACGGCCAGGGCCTCGTCAATGCGATCCAGCATATACAAAAGGGTGGACTGATAGCCCAGCAGATAGGGTTCTGGCTGTTTTGCCAGCAGCTGGCTGATGATACCCAGAGCTTCGGGCAGGCGGTCTTCCATTTGCAGAATTGAGGCCAGATAAAAGCCTGCCGAGCGACCCAGCTGCGGATCATTTTGCTGGGATAGAAAAACCTGTTTGGCTTCCTCCAGCTGATGACCGGCAAACTGGCAGATCGCCAGATTGTGTCTGAGCACTGGATTGTCTGGATGTTGTTTCAACAGTTCGGTCAGCAGGATGGCCGCCTGATCCAGCAAACCTTCGGACAGTAACACGTTGGCCAGTCGGCTTCTGGTGACGTCATTGTCCGGTTCCAATGCGAGGCATTTTTCAAATGAGGACCGGGCCTGGTCGAACTGTCCGGCAGCGTGGTAAGCATCGCCGAGTTGTATCAGCAACAGTGTGTTCCCGGGATCGAGTTCGAGGTATTGCTCATAGCGCCTGCACTTTTCCAGTGCCTGTTCAATGTTCACCTAGTCTTTCCTTCAGCTCTAGTATTTCAGGATATATTGCATGGTCTGTGGGAGCTGCCTGTTGAGCGGCTTTGACCATAAGGCGGGCCTGTGCCGGGTTTTCCAATTGCTCGTAACACAGTGCTGCGTAATATTTGGTGAGAAAATCATCCGGGCGAAGCAGCAGTTTTTCCCACACAGACAATGCGGCTTGCCATTTCTGCTGCTGGAAATCAATCAGACCAAGTTGATGAATAGCCAGATAATTTTCAGGATTGAGGGCAACGATGTTTTGATAAAGATCCTGAGCGCGTTCCGATATTCCGAGCTCCTGATAACAGGATGCGAGCAGGCCCAGTAAGATTTCGTGTTTGGGATAATCACTGACGGCCTGTTTCAGTAAGGTGACCGCCGAATGAAAGTTATGCTGCTGACAAAGAGGGGAAATTTCTCTGATGTATTGTTCGACGGACTTCATTTCTTCCCTCAATGCATATGGTGGTATTAAGCGCATTCAATTATTACAGTCAGATGGCTCTGGAGCGTATTTGGCTATTGTTAATCATATTGTCACACTGCATCAAACAGACGACAGATCTTTGCCTTTAAAACGGCATTTGTCTCTATATGTTGTAATATTCTTTCCGACAGTTCGATACTCTGGACATCATCGAGAATATCGTTACCAAATTCCCAGGATAATATTGCCCGAATGATGATTCTGATTTTGTCTTCAACAGAGAACTGGTCACCTTTGGCCCGCTTGTATGCTTTTTCCACCACCTGAGCAAGGTCTATCTGTCGGCTTCGGGATGTTCCACTGTTCTCAGCGGCACCGGAACCTGACCGTAAACGATCACTTTCAGAAAGGCGTCCTGCCTGTTGTCGCAGCAGTGCCTGTATTTCAGAAATGCCTGAAATCTTACTCATGATGGTTTTTGAGAATCGTATCGGGATAACAGGATATGGCTGCTTTCAGCGGCTGCATTGTTGTCGGTTATCTGGGCGATTTGTATTAGTACTTTTTCCATATCAATATTCAGTGCCGGTAACTCTGTATTTGTAGAGATGCCTTGTTCTATAGCCACTTGAGCAGCATCAAAACGATCCCGTACCATGGCGGTCAGACCATCAACGAAACAGCGGAGAAAATGATTTTCCGGTAATGAGGACAAACGTTGCCAGATTTGCCCGGCCTGCTCAATCTGTCCGGAAGTCAGGTACAGTAAACCTAACTGAAAGACCGCCGGTTCTGGCGACTTGAGAGTATCAATTGCATCGGTGAGTAGCTCTTTAGCCTTGTCGTACATACCAATATCGGCATAGACGGTACCGCCAAGGTATTTGAGTTCGGCGGAATCCGGATGGGAGAGTAACGATTGTTTGGTAAGTTTGAGCGCTTCGGAGGAGTCGTTTTTATCGATGTAATAGGCGATCAGGTGTTTGTATTCTGTTTCATCCAATTGATCACTCTCAGAACGCATGTCGACCATATCTAAATCCTTTCATTTCCGTCATGTATGCTGGAATTGACGTTCCAGGCGGAGCTTGGCCCTAAAAAGGCGCTATTATAGACGACGTATAGTTTCAATTAATAGCCGGAATTTGCTTTTTTTGTGCACATTTGTTTTTTTTGAATTCAGGATGTTACCTCTGCCTGCGCACAGTGAATATCTCGAGTATTTTCCAAAATATCACTGCTGGTCGGGCATTTGGATCAGGATAAACATAAATGCAATACACGATATCCGTGGGCAGTAACTACTACTCTCCGTCAGTGTCATGGTATTGTTACTGCCTTATTGTGATCATCACGTATGCACAAACCGGTTAGCCTGAAAACCAGACATCTCTATTTCTGTCGCTTGACCCGTCATCATGGCGGCCAGTAGTTTTCCGGTCGCTGGCCCCATGGTGAATCCCTGATGACCATGGCCAAAGGCGCACCATAGTCCTGGTACACCAGGCAGCGGACCGATGATCGGTTTCATGTCGGGAATACAGGGTCTGGCACCACGCCACGGTTCGGCATCGAGTCTATCGCCGAGGGGGATGAGTGCTCGGGCAATGGCTTCGGCGCGGTTGATTTGCACCGGCGTGGAAGGCGTGTCACGCAGGCCGAGTTCGGCACCGGTACAGATGCGCAGGCCGGCATCCATCGGTGTCATCATGTAACCTTTCTCGCTGTCCTGTACGGCCCGGGTCAGTCGGGGTTGTCCGGCGGGATACTGATAATGCATGTGATAGCCCCGCTTGAAGAACATGGGCGGCCGGTAACCAAATCGGTTGGTGATCTCCGCCGACCAGGGGCCGAGTGCAATCACGGTTTCATTCGCTTCGAAGGTATTGCCCTGATGATCGCGAAGCTGCCAGCTTTGCCGATTGCTACGCTCCAGACTGGTGGCATCACCCTGCACGAATTCTCCGCCCAGTTGTTTGAACAGCCTGGTGTAGGCTTTGACCAGTTTACCCGGATGCCCGGCAATCCAGGGGTCCTGCCAGTGTACACCGCCAGCATGATGGCCTTTGATGGCGGGTTCCATATCTGCCAGTTCGTCACCATTCAACACCTTGAAATTGACTCCCTGACGGGCATAGGCATCAAGTTCGCGATGTCCTTTGTTACGGCCTTTTGCAGTGCGATAGAGGGTGATCCAGCCAACTTTTCGGATTAATTGTTCTGCCCCGGCGGCGCTGATCAATTCCTGATGGCAGGCCAGGGTCATATTGATGATGTGTCCGTATTCCTGGGCGATACTTTCATAGCGGCGAGGGGAGCAGTTTCGGAAATAGCTCCAGAGCGGCAGCATCAGTTTGGGCAAAGCAGTCAGGTGGTAACGGACATCCAGGCGAAGGTTCAATGCGGCTGGCAAAATGACCGATAGATCGCGTGGAAATTCGTAAGGACGCACGGCTTCCTGCTGTAATAATCCGGCGTTGCCATAGGAGGTTTCTTCACCGGCCTCGTTTCGATCCATCAACACCACCGAACGACCCTGCTGCAATAAGTGTATGCCCACACAAACACCTACCATTCCAGCACCCAACACAGCGACATCGTATTTCAATTGCGAACCCCTTGGTTATCTGACGGTTGTACTATCTTCCATGACAGATTGCTTTTGCGCCAGTCTGTGCTGATTAATTTGTCATGACGGATGATGCTTAATCGTAGCCCTTGAATTCTGGATAACGATAGCTGCCGACTTTGCTGGTCATCAGCTTCAGGTCAATCAGAGACTCGGCGAATTTAACAGCAATACGCACGCCATCTAACACTGGCATCCCCAGATCCTGTTCCATGGCGTGGACCCATTGGCTCATACCGGCACAGCCGAGAATTAATGCTTCACCGTGGCTGTGCTGTAAGGCGGTTCTGGCGGCGGTCAACACCTGGTCATAGGCGTCGGGGTTGCTTTCCAGTTGCAGTACCGGAATGTTGGAGGCAAACACCCCGGCACAGCGATTGGTCAGACCGTAGTGGTCCAGATTGCGCTGCAGGATCGGGACTGAGCGCTGCAATGTGGTCATGATACAGAAACGATGACTCAACAGGCTGGCCGCGTGCATCGCCGCTTCGCCGATGCCGATGACCGGGCGGCTGGTCAGTTCTCTGGCGGCTTCCAGGCCAGTGTCATCAAAACAGGCAATGACGTAGGCGCTGGCATGAGAAGATTCGCGGCTGTTCTCGTAGGCACGGATTTTCTCCAGCAGATAGAACGTGGCCATGGCGCCATCACTGTGACCTTCAATGCTGCCGGGTGAACCATTGCAGGTTTCGAAACAGAGTTCGTGGTGCAGGCCGTCCAATTGCCGGCATTCCTGTTCCAGTTGCCGGGTCATGGAGGTGGATGAATTCGGATTGATGACAATGATCGCCATAAAGTGTGCTCATGCTGTTTTGGTCAGGCTGCGGCGCAACAGCCGCACCAGAATAATGGTGATTAAGATACAGGCCAGTGAGACCAGTGTGGTCAGCGTACCTAACGCATAGAGTACGGGTGTCGTGACATTGGTGGTCATGGCAAACAATTCCAGCGGCAGGGTGTTGAAACTGCCGGAGGTCATCAGGGTACGGGCGAATTCATCGTAACTCAGGGTGAAGCCGAACAATGCCACTCCCAGCAGACTCGGAGCCAGCAGCGGCAACAGAATAAACCGAAACGTCTGCCAGTCTGAGGCGCCGAGATCGGCGGAGGCCATCTCATAGGCGGGGTTGAAACGGTTGAACACCGCAAACATGATCAGCAGTCCAAAGGGCAGGGTCCAGGTGAGATGGGAGCCGAAACCGGAGCTGAACCATTGTGGTGTCAGATCCATGCGGTCAAACATGAGCCCTATGCCAAGGCTGATTAAAATAGAGGGGATGATCAGGCTGGCCAGAGCCAGATAAAAGATCACAGAACTGCCGGTAAAGCGTTTTCTAAATGCCATACCTGCCAGCAGAGAAAACACCAGTGTGGTGATCATGACCATGGTTCCCAGCATCAGAGAACGTACTAACGCTGCCCCAAAATCACCGACCGCCTGTTTGGCAAACAACTGTCGAAACCAATGGAGCGAAGTGCCCTGCATGGGAAAGGTCAAACCTCCTCCCGGTCCCTGAAAAGACAATATCGCGATGGTGATGGTCGGTCCGTAAAGGAATAAAACGAACAGCATAAAAAAACCGGCCAGTATAAAAAATCCGGAACTCCGTTTTTTCATGTCAAAGCTCCTTGCGAATATCCACGAGTCGAAACAGAATCACCAGCATCATGATAACGGTGATCAATAAAATCATTGCCCCGGCAGCGGCCGCCGGATATTGCAGCAGGGATATCTCGTTATAAATAAGAATGGCAACGTTGGCGCGTATGCCGCCACCCATGATTTTGACGGTGACAAAATCTCCCATCACCAACGTAAAGACAAAAATAGACCCGATAATAATGCCCGACTTTGACAACGGAATAATGACGTCTTTAAGAATTTGAAACGGCGATGCGCCGGCATCGATAGCCGCTTCCACCAGACTGTGATCGATCCTCATCATACTGTTGAAAATCGGGGTGACCATGAACAAGGTATACAGATGCACATACGCCAGGATGATGGCGAAGTCACTGTACAATAAAAACTCCAGCGGCTGGTCGATGAGTCCCACGGACTGTAATCCCGAATTCACCAGCCCATTGCGTCCCAACAACGGAATCCAGGAAATCATGCGAATGATATTGGAGGTCAGAAATGGCACGGTGCAAAGCAGAAACAAAATGGTTTGCATGGCTGAGGAACGAATATGAAAAGCCAGAAAATAGGCAACCGTAAAACCGATCCCCAAGGTCAGCAGCAGTGTCAGAAACGCATACTCGAAGGTCTTCAGGTACGCCTGCCAGGTCACTGACGACGTTAACAGAAACTCATAATTATCCAGAATAAAAGCCGGAATAATGGAGTATTCGTTGTAGTCCCAGAAGCTGACAATGCCGATGACGATAATGGGAAATACCAGAAACAGACACAGTACCAATGTCAGTGGAAAGGACTGCCAGTAACTGGCGACATTTTTTTTGTTGATCAGTGTTGTCATGTTCACATCACTTTATTGATTGTTTGACCGGCCAGACCTGTGTCTGGTCGGTCAGAGGTCGCGGATTACGAAACAATAAATTCGTTCCACTTGCGAACCATGTATTTGTTTTCATCCATCACCGAGTTCCAGCACGCCACTTTTCCCATGCGATCCCAATAAGAACCGCCATCGCGTGTGGCACCCGCTTTTTCCATAACATCACCAGATGGGCTCAGAATATCGCCTTTGGCCTCTTTGCCTTCGATCCAGAAGCCCCATTCGTCGTCACTCATGAATGCTTTGGAGGTTTCCGGCGCGGCGCTGTAATAGCCCTGACGGTTCAGATAAGCACCTACCCAACCGGATAAATACCAGTCGATATATTCATACGCGGCATCCAGTTCCAGACCACTCAAATGCGAAGCCAGGCCAAGACCGCCACCCCATGCGCGGTAGCCTTCTTTTAATGGCTGATAGACACAAGGAATGCCACGACTGCGCACAGCAGCAACTGCCGGAGACCACATGCTCTGGATCACCACTTCACCGGATGCCATCAGGTTGACGGACTCATCAAAGCTTTTCCAGAAGGCGCGGAATTGTCCTGCGCGTTTGGCATCCATCAGTACTTTCATGGTGGTATCGATTTCCTGGCGGGTCATGTTGCCTTTATCGCCGTACTTGATCACCCCCATGGATTCACAAATCATGGCGGCATCCATGATGCCGATAGCCGGAATATTCAGAATCGAAGTCTTGCCTTTAAAAGCCGGATCCATGATGTCGGACCACTGGGTAATGGGGCGGCCGACCAGGTCCGGACGAACACCCAAGGTATCGGCGTTGTAGATTGTGGGGATCAACGTCATCCAGTTGGTCGGGGATTTAGCAAAGTTTTTGGAGCCTTTTTCTTCGACAAAACCGACGGTATGCGGTGCGGTACCCTGGGCAATCGTAGAGTCCGGTGTGAGCTTACCATTGATAAACAGGGGAGATATTTTGTCGTAGTTTTTCAACCGGCTGACATCCAGTGGTTGCATGACACCCGATGGAAAAACCTTTTTACAGATCCAGTATTCGATATCGGCGATGTCGTAAGATTTTGGCTGGGTGACCGCACGCTGAGTGACACTGTCGGAATCCAGTGAGGTTAATTGCAGATTGAATCCGAGATCCTCTTTGCATTTTTCGGCGATGGCATTGAGATTGGAAACACCGGTGCCGAACTGTCGCAGGGTAATGTTCTTGATGTTCTGTGCCCAGACCATTGGAAACCCGGTAATGGCTCCACTGCCGAGGGCAACGGCTGAGGCGCCGGCAACGCCTTTGATGAGATCCCGGCGGGTGACGCCGGTTTTGGTTTCCGTGGAGGTTTTAGGATTGCTGTCTTTTTCATTCATGGCGGTACTCCGTTGATCAGTCAGAAAGAGGCAAATAAATTGATGTGTTTTTGCTTCCAGCTCAGCATTACTTTTTTTGCGGGCGTGATGACCTGCTCATCCATTTTTTCTTCAGCGATATAACAGATCACCTTTTCACCGCTATCGAGCAGAGTCTCGATAAAGTAAAACTGTGCCTGAAATTCAATATCGATAATTTTTCCGTAAGTGTAATAAGTATCTTCGTCCGGACGACTGTGAAAGGCGGAGATGGATATCTGGTCTGCACGTACGGAAAATGGCTGTTTTATATCAGCGTTGTCGAGTACATCGGCTGAGAGAACGTTATGACCACCGATAAAGTCAGCGACAAACGCTGAGTTGGGTTTTTCGAAGATTTCTCTGGGGTGTCCCTGTTGCTGAATGATGCCGTTATCCATGACGACAGCCATATCGGCCAGTGCAAACGCCTCTTCCTGTGAGTGCGTTACATGGATAAACGTCAGCCCCAATGTTTTTTGCAGTTGTTTAAGTTCTTTGCGCATTTGTATGCGTAGGAACGGGTCCAGTGCAGATAACGGTTCATCCAGCAACACGACATCCGGTTTGCAAATAAGAGCCCTTGCCAGGGCCACCCGCTGCTGTTGTCCACCTGACAGTTGTGATGGTAATTTTCCGGCATGATCCACCATGTTGACCAATGACAGCATGTCCATCGCAGATGCGTGTCGTTCTGCTTTATTGACTCCGGAAACTTTCAACCCATAAGCCACGTTGTCAACACACGTCATGTGAGGAAATAACGCATAATTCTGAAACATCATCGCCGTGCCACGTTTTCTCGGTGGCAGATCTGTCACGTTGCGGTTATTCAATAAAATATCGCCGTCAGTGACATCCTCATGGCCGGCAATCATGCGCAAAGTAGTGCTTTTGCCGCATCCACTGGGTCCGAGCAGACAGCAATAACTACCTGCCGGAATGCGCAGATCAATGTCTTTGACCGCGACATGATCATCATAAGATTTACTGAGTTTGATGAGTTCAACTGCGCCTTTCATAAATGTCTCATAACATTGCTAACAATCCTGATTCGATAAATTGCAACTGCGGTGCCATATTTGCAGTTCAGCTTTTTAAGTGCCTGTTTTGAACTTTTATTCGGCATTTCTGCATCTGTTATGCACGTAAGTGTTTGCGGTTGTTTCTTTTTGGTGCGCTGCGGAAGCTTTTTCACTTTCGCAAACAGACGCTCTTTGGTTTGAGATTGTTAACAATATTTTGATGAGCAGGATGGCAGCTATGGGTTTGTCAAAAAAAGAACTGGAAATTCAACGCATCACTGATTCAATCACACAGGCGGTAGCGGAACAGCGATTACCACCCGGTACCCGGTTGGTGGAAGCGCAACTGGTCAATAATCTCAACGCCAATCGCAATCATGTCCGTGCCGCCTTACAACGGCTGGCCCTTCGTCATATTGTGACGATAGAAACAAACAAAGGTGCCAGCATTGCCCAGCCATCGGTTGAAGAAGCGCGTAATATTTTTATGGCGCGGACGATTCTGGAGCGGGGCATTATCGAAATGCTGGTGCAGAGACTGCGCAAAATGGACGTGACTCTGCTGAAAAAGCAAATACAGCAGGAGCAGAAAGCCATTATGCGCGGGCGACGCGAGGACATTATCCGTGAATCCGGAGACTTTCATTTGTTGCTGGCGAGATTGTCCGGTAATCCGGTACTGGTGGATATGTTGAAGAATCTGATAACCCGCAGCTCACTGATTATCTCGCTCTATCAGAAACACAATAATCCTCAGTGTGGTTGTGATGAGCACAACAGCATTCTTAAAACCCTTGAAAGTGGTAACAGCCACTCAGCTGTCCAGTGCATGAGTCAGCATCTGCATGATATCGAGTACAGTTTGAATCTGGATTTCTGGGAGCACCGGAAAGTGGATTTGAATCGGGTATTTAATGTCGAGGAGGAAAACATCGGCCCGGTATGAGTGGTGTTTAAGATGCTCATACGGTAGGCAGTACCGGCCAGTACTCCACAATGGTGTTGTTCTGACAGATGGCGATATCACCGAAATATTGCAACACCGCTTCACTCTGGGTAGGACGCAGAAACACCATGTCGTCCGGTTGCACCGTATGGTTGTCGGGCAGTGCCATAAACTGCTGATTGGACGACTCGCCCCACAAACTGTTGGTTTTCAAGCCGACAGGTGAGACCGGTTCAGCCATCCATTTGCCGCCATAGATAAAACAGCCTTGCCGCGGGAAGACCCTGAACTGTTGTAGCAGGTGGGTTAACCACGATGGCCCTGGCAGGGTTGCGTTGACGGTTTTCAGTACCGGCGTGGCGAGGTACAGCGCCGGTTTGAGTGCGGTTAACGCCGGCAGATCAAAATCCGTGGGCTGTAAAAAAGCGGAGCCCACCGATATTTCATTGGCCGGCGTATCCGCCGAATAGGAGAGAATAGTCTTACTGCCGCCAGTATTGATGATTTCGCGGCTGGTTTCCGGCAGGCAATTCTGAAAGGCGCTTAGCTTTTGTTGGCTGTTGCGCAGTTCTTTGGCCGGTCCTCCAAACACGGCCGGAATTTCCGCCACCTGCGCGTCGTAAGCCATGAGGCCCCGGCATTGGAGCCGGGCATAGCCTGCCAGCTGAGAGACGGCCTGGGCCAGTGCATCGGGAGAGACAAAGCCGCCGCGATGCAAGCCAACATCCACTTCAAATGCAAATGCCAGATCACACCCAAACGATTCTGCCAGCCCATGATACTGCCCCAGCCGTTCGCCGCTGTCGATCAGCCAGGTTGTTTGCTGCAACAGTCGCCGGAACACGCTGTCCGGGCAGGTTTGCTGTAGCTGGCGCAAGGCATTTGCCGGCATGGGTTTACCATACAGGATGTCTGCATCCGGCCAGCGATCCAGTACCTGCAACGTGACCGGCAAATGAAAGCTCATGATTTTACGGCTGCCGACGGCCTGCATGACATATTCCAACAGCGGCAGGCAGGCCAGCGACTTATCGACGATGCGCAAACTCAGGTGCGATGGCAGTTGTCGGCTGATCAGTTGCAGGTTGTGGTCCATGCGGGTTTTGTCGATCAGCAGGGTCGGACGCCATATGCCGGCCCGGGCCAGGGCTTCGGCGAGACCACTGAAATAACGGTCATGTGCGGCCATATCAGGCGCTCAGAAGCTGTTGCAGATAAGGCGACAGGAAGCGGCCTGCCGGATCCATACTGCGGCGCACTTCCATGGCATCCTGCCAGCGCGGGTACAGGCGGGCGAAATCGCTGGCGTTGAGATTATGCATCTTGCCCCAGTGTGGCCGGCCGTCATAGCGCCGGAAGATTGCTTCAGCGGCATGGAAATACGGCTGTGGATTTTCGCCGGCCAGATGGTGCACGGCAATCGAGCAGGTGGGTCGTTGATAGAATGGGCTGAGCCAGAAATCATCCGCTGCCACCGCACGGACCTCCAACGGAAAATAAACGTTTGGAAACTGTGTCTCGGCCATTTTGATCAACTCGCGCAGGGCACTGGCACCGGCCTCGAATGGCAGGTGATACTCCATTTCGTTGAATCGGGTCCGGCGGTCAGTCACGTAGACATTCAGCCAGTCCTGGACATAATCCTCCAGCGGCACTTTTGCCAGCGCCGAGCCGATCAGTTTTCGGCGCAGCCAGGGAAACCATGATAACCAGTTACGCAGTGCTTTTAAGGTATCCAGACCGTCTTCATCCTCTTCTTCAGGGCGTGCTGACGGCGGCTGATCTGACAGATCGCTGCTGACATACAGGGCATGGTCAGAATAGGGAATGACAAAAAATTCGGTAGTCCGGTGGGCGCTCATCAATGCTTCCAGATTGTCCAGCATCTCCGCGACGGGAATGGGGCGACGCTGCCGGCGCAGGCGATAACCGGGCACATTCTTCATAGTGATCCGGGTAAGCGCCCCAAACGCGCCAAGGGTGACACCGGTGGCATGAATCATGTCGTCATCCCGGCCCTGAATAAACTCGCGCACTTCACCGCGGCCGTCCACAAACGTCATCGCCTGTAACTGGGTGTGATAGGCCCCGAGGGTAATGCCGGTGCCATGTGTCGCGGTACCCAGTGCGCCGGCGATGGTCTGTTTATCGATGTCACCCATATTCGGCAGCCCCTGGCCGATGCCTTGAAGCAGTTTCATGAGATCCGATAACCGGGTGGCGGCGCCAATGGTGGCGGTCATCTCATCGGCATTGTGATCCACCAGGCCGGCAAATGCCGATAAATCAATGATAGAACCACTACTGGCGACCAGCGGCGTAAAGGAATGGCCTGAACCGACAAAACGCAGGGGGGCAGGCGCTTCCCGGATTAATTCCTGTAGCGCCGGCTGGTCTGCTGGACGCAGCATCTTTTGTGGATTGGCCGATACGTAGCCGGACCAGTTCTGCCAGTGAGATAGCGCTGTGGTTGTCATTATTATGCCCTCCTGATAACTGCAGATTCAGTGAATATGGATGTCGGTTCAACCGTTACGGTTGCGGTAACAGCTGGCGCTGTTGTCGTTGCCGGAATACCAGCAACAGCAGGACTGCGAATGACAGTCCTGCACAGATGGCCGCAAACCCGGCCACCGGTTTGAAATTATCGGCACTGATCAGTGGCGTCACGCTGACGGGTCCCAGTGCTGCGCCGAATAACTGGGCGGCCGGGACCAGCAGTGCGGTTTTGCGGGTGGCATCGCAGGCGACGGTCAGCTGAATCTGAAACGGCACGACAAACAACCACACAAATCCAATCAGCGCGGTGCAAACCCAGAAAGCCTTTAAGCCGGGTGCTGTAGCCAGCACCAGCGAGACACCGATTGCCACCAGTGCACAAATGGCGAGAGGAATCTGAAAATCCACCTTGCGTTCGGCAACAGTGGCGGACAATGCGGCCAGCACCTGAATGCCGAGACTGGCGGAAACCATGACGCCGAGAGTCGTGGCAGGGATGTTGGCCTGTAGTCCCAGGGGTTCGAGAAACGCCCACAGAGACCCCAGAAACATATAGAAAAACAGGATACACAACAGCGACAGCAAGGGTTGTCCCTTCCAGCTGGTGCCCGGCTGGTGGTGTGCAGATGAGGGGATTTTGCCGTACTCGCGTGGCATCACCGCCACGCATATGAGGGTCAGCAGGCAGATGACCGACAACACCATAAATCCGGCTCTGGAACCGCCCGTTGGAATTGCCCATTGCGACAGAATAAGTCCCGTAATACTTTGCGCAATGGTTTGCATGGAGACAAAATAGCCACCGTAACGACCGGCATGAACAGCACGGGCGATCAGTTCCACCGCAATTGCCACCATACCGCCTTCGAGTATTCCGGCCAGTCCCCGCAGAATAATCAGCGGCATCGCGCCATCCATGACCGCCATCCCAAAATCAAAGATGGCTACCAGAATGACCAGTATGGCGGCCTTAATTCGCAGGTGACGGCTGGAAATGGCAAACGCCGCCAGCACCGACCCGATCCCAATTGCCAGAATTTCCACGGTTGCCATGATGGCCAGCTGGTCATAAGTGACCCGGCCATCGGTCAGCATGGCACCCAATAAAATAGGCTGCAGGCCGAGTATCAACAATCCGGCAGAGCCGATCCACAACGCACTGATCTGAGCCAGGCGGGAAGGATTACCTACCAGCCATTGAGTATTCGTTTTGGAATGATTACCTGTCACAGTACCAGCCTCCTCCTGACAGACAATCAGAGCAGCACACACACAATTGCAATTGATGTCAACCTCGGCCAACAGCATTGGAAAAAGTTTCAAGAATCAAAAATAGAGAACGGTGATTATGTGTCCCATCGACTATAAGTGGTTTGCATTATTACTGCCGGAAAATTTCCAGATACCAATGCCGGCTATGCGTATAGACGTTATCCCGTGAACAGAGCTATGAGGCCGACAGCAGATAAGAGCAGGGTTTATGATGGTCAGTTAGTAAGGCACCAATAGGCTGGTTGGCGGTACCGGTGCCATTACGTCTGTCAGCGATGGGTGACTTGGCAAATGGGCGGTGTCCATGTAAAAGACCGATTTAGCACACTAAGTCTTGCAGTAACAATTTTTCAGGGAATCATTCAATTATGGTAATCAGAAAGGCCACTCCGGCTGACCTTGATGGGTTGGTAACATTGAATCATCAGATCGGCGAATATCATCATCTTCATGCCCCTAACGTTTTTGCGCCTCCATCACCGGAGGCCGCGGAGTTTATTGATAAAGCGCTGCAGGACACGAACAGGATTTTTCTGGTCTGTGAGCTGGACAATCATATCGTTGGTTTTCTGACTGCAGTGATAGAGCATAACCGGACAATTCCGTTTTTGGTCGCCGGACCCATCTGCCGCGTAAGCACATTGATTGTTGATGAGCGCTGTCGCTCCCAGGGAATCGGCAAGCAATTGATGAGTGAGTGTGAACAGCTGGCGATCAGTCAGGGTGCACTGGAGATCAGACTGGAAGTAATGGAGTTTAACCAGGGGGCTCAGTCTTTTTACCAGGCCCTGGGATTTCAAACACAATCCAGGATTATGAGCAGACTGCTTGGTTAGGGAGTTGTTGATTTGGTCGCTTGCCATTTTGGAATGCTGGCGGCTGGTTGCAAAACATCACATGTCGATCCGGCGATTAAAATATCCAGAGTGGCCGCGTGTTTGGTTTCATCCTTTAGTACCAAGTGTGGAGGTTTTCAATCACTTAAAAAGCCTCGAATACTGAGCTTTTCTAACACTAATTGATGATCCCTGGAATGAACGGTCTCCTGACCGGATCCATTGTCATTTTGTTTCTGCACAAAAAAATGGCACGGAATAGCGTCAAGAGATCTGCTTGAATGTTGTGGCTGTTAAATTAAATTTTTCTTTGTATGTTCGTTTGTTAACTACAAGACAAGAGAAAGTTTCATTAACTTGCTGGATGCCGCCGCCAAATTCGCTTAACGGACATTATCAGCACCTTATCATAAAGATCGGGTTTATTATTCAGGCTCGTATTTGTAACGTTTGTTTAACGGTTTTCTTTCTCATTGTTAGCGGCTCTGACAAATCAATCCAACCCCTCTGTATCGTTCAAAAGTTCATCTTCCCGGTCGTGTTTTCGCATTTATCTTTTCCATTCATTCGATGCTATAAATGATTCAGCGGTCACCGAACAGATATTTTCCATGTCGCAAGCACCGCCAAACATGTGTTGATTATAGGGAGGGGTCCCATTTGAAAGTTCTTATTCTTGCATCTGCTTTCAGTGGCTTAACACAAAGGGTATTTAAAGAGCTGTTATTGCTTGGGCATGTCGTTGAGCAACATTACGACCTTGATGAAATTATACTGCGCGATCAAGTGTCGCAATTTGAACCCGATATTATTATTTGTCCATTTCTGACTCAGAGGATACCGGAAGATATCTGGCGTCAGTATTTATGTCTGGTTATTCATCCCGGCATAGAAGGTGACAGAGGACCATCCTCTCTTGATTGGGCCATTATCGAACACAAGCCGCAATGGGGAGTGACGTTATTGCAGGCAGACGCGGAAATGGATTCTGGGGACATATGGGATACCCGGGTATTCGCGTTGCGTGAGGCATCCAAACTCAGTGTATATAAGCGCGAGGTAAGCTCTGCAGCGGTGGATATGATCAAATCCACGCTGAGGAACATAGAGCAGCAACAGATAAATCCACGTCCGCTGGATTACACGAACCCAAAAGTCAAAGGCAAGCTCCGGCCATTAATGAAACGGGAAATCCGCGCCATTGACTGGCAATCAGATGCCAGTGAAGTTGTGGTTCGCAAAATGAATTCAGCAGATACCAGCCCGGGCGTGTTGATTTCTCTCTATGATTATCCGGTCTATTTATACGGAGCCAGCGAAGATACTTCCCACACCGGACATCCTGGCGACATCATCGCTGTTTACAAAGACGCGGTCTGTTTTGCGTGCGCAACTGGCAGTGTCTGGATCCAGCAGATGAAGTGCAAACAGCATCCGCGGCTCCCGGCCATAAAGTTACCAGCGGCTCAGGTGGTGCAGCATCTGTTACCGGTGCACGCATGGTCGGCAGTCAATACCGAGCCGGGTAATTGTGTGGCTGAGGATATCTACAGTGAACGGGATGGCGAGGTCACGTATCTGTATTTCAATTTCTATAATGGCGCGATGAGCACCCGCCAATGCCATGATTTGAAAAACGCATTGGTATCGATCAAGCAGACCGACACAAAATACATTGTGCTAATGGGTGGTGAGGATTTCTGGAGTAACGGTATTCATCTGAACTGCATCGAGGCTGCTGCTGATCCGGCTGAGGAATCATGGCAGAACATCAATGCCATAAATGATCTGGTGCTGGAAATTATCGACTCGCCTGATCACATGACCATTGCGGCATTGCGCAACAATGCCGGAGCCGGTGGCGTTATTGCCGCTCTGGCCTGTGATGAGGTCATTATTCGGGACGGGGTGGTGTTGAATCCTCATTATCAACGGATGGGGTTATATGGGTCTGAGTACTGGACATATCTGCTACCTGCAAAAGTCGGCCATCGCCAGGCACAGAAAATTACCCTTGATTGTGAGCCGATGCTGGCCGCTGAAGCATTCGAAATCGGCCTGGCGGATACAGTGTTCCCGGAAGAATGGCAGGCATTCCATGACCATTTGAAAGTGTACTGCAGGGAGCTGACCAGACAGGTGGATCTGCCGGCTTTTTTAAGTAACAAAAGACAGCAACGACAGCATGACGAATCCATCAAACCGTTGACCCAGTATCGTGCTGAAGAATTGCAGGAAATGAAGCGTATCTTTGATGATTCCGGTAGTCGTTATCACCAGGAGCGCCGGGCGTTTGTCTACAAACAAAAAGGCCATCCTGTCGCCACCAGACCGGACGCATCATATGGGGCAGATCCTCTTCGGGAACCTGCCGATACATCTGAATATTCCCCATTGCTTTCGACGGCTGGATCCGGGGCGTGAAACGGAGTTTGCCAGTCGCCTGGACAACATCCGGTAGCATATCTCTCTGATCGAGGAGTCGGGCGTTTCCGGCTTCTTGAAAATGCCTTCCAAGGACGTGCGGTTTATACCCATATCGAGCGTCTCCCGGAAAAACACCATCTGCGGAATCCGCGCACATTCCAGTGGGCTTTAGGAACCTGCGAACAAGTCGCGATTGGTGTTTGTTGTTGTAGGAGGAGCCCTGCCTCAAGACGGACAGGTCCGGCACCAAGGGTATTTGCACCGGGGACGAGGCTCCTGCAAGGGTTCTGAAACTCTGTTCGTCGGAGTTCAGTGACTCATCAGCAGCGGTATGGGGCTGTGCTGCAACAGGCGGCGGGTAACGCCACCGAAGGCCTGTTGCTGCAGCCGGTGGTGGCTATAAGCACCCATCACGATCAGGTCGCAATGTTCATTTTGGGCTGCCTTGAGTAAGTCGGCACCATCGTTGCGGTGACGATGTTTGACCCACTGTGGTTTCGCGTCGATGCTGTGGCTGCGCAGATAGACTTGCAGCGCCTCCGGACCGGGAACCCGGTCGGAGGTGGTTTCGTGGGTCAGTATCCGCACGTCACTGCAACGATGCAGAAAGGGCAGGGCGCTGCGCACTGCCCGTGACACCTCGGGAGTGCCGTTCCAGGCGATGGCGATACGATGCGGGCAAAAAACGGTCTGGGTCCGCGGCATGACCAGCACCGGGCTGCCGCTTTGCAGAATGGCGGCCTCCAGTGTTGCACTGATCGCCCCGTCCCGGCCCTGCGGTATGATCAGCAGGTCGGCGACCCGGCCCCGGCGGGCGACCAGTTCGCTGCGCAGGCCCTCGACTTCGTGCCAGCAGGCGGAAGCGCCGTCCGGCAGCGGTGTTTCCCTGACCGGGACGCCTCCTTGATCAGCCAACTGCTTAAAGAGCCCGCGCAGCTGGTCGGCGTCTTGTCGCGACTGAGTACCAGCGATCCGTTCCAGCTCCTGCATGAACTGGCGTGACAGGCCCGCCACTTCATGGGGTACGAACCGGCTGGGGTGAACGCTGGCATGCAGCACCTGAAGTTGGGCACCGAAGTACTTTGCCACCGCCAGTGCACCCTGCAGCCGTTCGGATACTTCGCCACTGCTCGACAGCGGCATCAACAATACTTTGGGAGTGTTCATCTGTTTCTCCTTAACTCAGGGGCCAGGGCATGTGTACCAGGTCCTGCAGCAGTCCGCTGGGCAGGTCCAGTACCATCATGCGGGCGAGGATCACGAGGAAGCCCAGTGCAGCGCCGGTCAGCGACAGGGTTTTGACCAGCGAGATGCGTGCCTTGGTCATCAGGAAGACGACGAAGAACAGACTGATGGCGATCAGGTATCCGAACAGGTAGCAACCCAGCACCAGCGCGGTGAGCCAGTAGAGGTAGTGCGGCAGGCGTGCCACCGTACTGTCGCTGTCATAGCCGGCTTCAACCTCGTTGTCGAAGTTGACAGGGTCGTCGATCTGGCCGCGCCACAGCTTGATCAGCACAGTCAGTGACAACACCAACATCAGGCCGCTGATGCCAGCGGTGAAGACGCCGCCAAGGAACGAGTGCTGGAAAGCGTCGTAGAGCGCGAAGGCGAAGAAGGCAACGACCAATGCGGCAAAGGCGGCCTGTGGCTTCAGATTGCGCGCACGACGGCGTGGCGGTTCAACGGAAGTCGGATCCTCGTGGCTGTTGTCACCGCTGTTGCGTTTGGCGCGAATGGCAAAGTAGACCGACAGTACGATGATGAAGGCGATGATCATCACGCCAGGTTTGGTGAGGAAGGACCAGCCGTCGAACTGAATGGCCTGGTACAGGTATGTCTCCATGCCTCCGGAAAGCACGAAACCGATGAGGAAGGCCGGGCGCGGCCAGTCGAAACGCTTCATCAGTACGCCGAGTACACCAATTGCCAGCAACGAGACCAGGTCGCCGAGGCTGCGGGTGGCCTGGAAAGCGGCGAAGCAGATGACCATCAGCATGAAGGGTGCCATCAGCGCGTAGGGAATCAGCGTCAGGCGCGAAACCCATTTCGACAACAGCAGGCAGGAGCCGGCACCGATGACGTTGGCCAGTGCCAGCGACCAGATGATGGTATAGGTGGTGCCCAGTTCCGCGCCGACCATGGCGGGACCAGGTTCGAGGCCGATCAGCACCATACCACCGAGGAAAACCGCCATGCTGCCGGAGCCGGGGATGCCGAAGAGCAGTGTTGGTACCAGGCTACCGCCTTCCTTGGCATTGTTGGCGGACTCGGGCGCGATGACACCCCGCACATCGCCGTTGCCGAAGCGGGGTTTGTCCTTGGTGGTCTGAACGGCGTGTCCGTAGGCGATCCAGTCGACGACACTGCCGCCAAGACCCGGCAAGGCTCCGACCAGTGTGCCGATAATGGCGCAGCGAATGGCCAGCCACTTGTTCCGAATAACGTCTTTCAGGCCGTCGACCCAGCCGCTTCCGAGCTCTGAGGCTTCGTTGATGGCGCGATTCTGGCGCAGCAGGTCGATGATTTCAGGAATCGCGAAGATACCTAGACCGACGACAACGAGCGGAAGGCCGTCCATCAGATAAATGTTGTCAAAGGACATACGGTATTCGCCGGTGGCGGGTGCCGCACCGAGACTGCCCAGCAGTACCCCGATACCGCAGGCGCTGATGCCTTTCACGAGACTGTTGCCGGCGAGTACGCCGACCATGCTGAGACCCAGTAACGTCAGCATGAACAGCTCGGCAGAACCGAACGCCAGGATCAGCGGGCGGGCGATCAGAACGAAGGCGGTCAGTGCCAGAGCACCGAGCAGGCCGCCCAATAGCGAGGCGCTGAAAGCGGCACCCAGGGCGCGGGCCGCGTGGCCCTGCTTGGCCATTGGAAAACCGTCCAGCACGGTGGCCTGTGAGGCGCTGGAGCCGGGAATGCCCATCAGTACCGAAGTAAAGGTATCGGAAGTCGGAATGACCGCGACCAGGCCGATCAGCATGGCCAGTGCGGAGGTCGGCTCCATACCATAGAGGAAGGGCAGCAGCAGCGAGAGGCCGGCAATGCCGCCGAGGCCGGGGAAAATGCCGATCATCAGGCCGAGGCAGACGCCGCCGGCCAGGTAGGCAATATGCTCGACGCTGAGCACGGTCAGCAGCGAGGAAGCAATTGTTTCAATCATGGCAATCACCTTGAGAAAATGCGGGCTGGACCCTGATTTGTCGCAGTCCGCTGGGGTGGCTGTCGGAATCAGTTGGAGCTGAGTTTGAGACCGGCGCTGTATTCGCTATTGAGCCAGTTGATGACCCAGGTCCTGGCGGCTTTGTCGATCTTCAGCGCTTCGGCGAACATCATCTGGGCGTCGCTGCCGACGGCCTGTTCGTAGTTGCCGAGCACGTCTTCGGATTCGCTTGCGAACTCCGGTTTGGCGATCACGTTTGCCACTGCTTCGCTATAGGCTTTCACCACGTCGTCAGGCGTGCCCTTGGGCAGGAACAGGCCTTTCTGCGCCGCATAGCCGGCAATGAAGAAGGTTTTCCAGGCGCGGAACGCATCGCTGTCCGGTAACTGTCCGTGCACCATCTCGTAGGCTTCGACGAAATCCGGCAGGTTCGGGAAGTTCGGATCGCGCTTGATTTTGCCGTCTTTGCCCAGCACGCCGTAGCTGAACAGTGGAATCGCCTTGCCTTCGTCAATCAGTGGCTGAACCTTCTTGATGAAAGCCGAGGTTGTCTGGGCATCGATATTGACCTCGCCACGCTCAAATGCCAGTCGGCCTTCGCCACGGCCTTTCATGCCGAAAACGGCTTTTACGTCCATGTCCAGCAAGTCGAGCGCAAGCAGCGTCACCAGGTCCATACTGGTGGCGCCCTGGCTGGCGAACTTCAGGTCTTTACCCTTGAGTTTGGCGATATCGGCGACTGAGTCGATACCCAGGTCCGCGCTGACGTAGACGACGCCGCCGGTGGGTGACGCCAGCACTGCAGCCCAGTCTTTGTAGTCATAGCGCACACGGCTGTCGCCGAGGATGTAGGGGAACATTGTTGAAGCGGAGGAGGCGAGGACGTCTTGGCCATCCGGTTTTGCCCGCAGCTGGAACTGGTTGGCGCCGCTGGTGGAGCCGCCGCCGGGAATGTTCCTGACCACCATGACCGGGCTGCCCGGCAGCTGCTCTGCAACCTTCGGAGCGTAGAAACGGCCCCAGGTATCGGAGCCGCCACCTTCCTTGAAGGGCATGACCATCTCAATACGGTCACCGGCAAAATCTGCAGCCAGCGCTGCGGGAGCCAGGGTGACAGCCCCGGCACCAACGGTAACGGCGGTTATTGAATTGCGGAGTGAACGGGTAACGCTGGAAATAAAAGTCGTTTTAGAGTTATTCATCGTTCTCATCTCTTATTGTTTATTGTTATGGCCGGAACGGATAAGAGGTTGGGCGTCCGGCGTGGTTTTAAGGTATCCCCTGAAGCTGTCAATCGGATACCCGAGTGTGAAATTTTGGGCTCAGGAGGCCTTGGAATGGTTGCCGGCCCAGATGGAACTGGGTACATAGAGCTCGCCGCAAAATAGCTTGCGAGCGGTGCGGACGACGCCGGCGCGGCGGATCTCGATACCTTGGGCTGTGGGGGCAGCATCAAGCATTATTTCGATCTGACCGCTGGGATGTTCGAGCTGCACCAGACCATTGGGACCCACCTGTCTGGCCAGGGGTGCCGACACTGATCCTGGCAGCAGAACCGAGGTGCTGACACAGATGGCACCAGTGACCGCATGGCTGGCATGGCAATTATCCGGGACGAAATAGCGCGACGTCAGGGTACCGCCATTACGAGGAGCGCTCACCAGAGCGACCTTCGGCACCACCTTGCCGCTGGCATCGCCGAGGCCCATCTTCCAGGATGCCGCCAGGCGGATTTTCTCGATATGCGCCAGCAGTTCGGCGTCACCGTCGAGCTCGATTTTGGATTCTGCACCGGTTTTACCAAGTGAGTGGGCGGCGATGAGCACCATTGGTACCGCTGCATCGATGCAGGTCACCGGCACGCCTTCGATGAGGTCCAGGACATTGCCGGTAGGCAGCAGGCTGCCGGTCTTGCTACCGGCCACGTCGAGGAAGTTCAGCAGCACTGGCGCTGCAGTACCCTCGACGCCATCGATGCGGGTATCTCCCTCATATTCGACCTGACCATTGGGGGTTTTTACGCGGACCTCGATCAGCTTGTCTGTGTTGACATTGCGCACCCTCACGACTGTTTCGTCGTCGACTGGCTTCACCAGGCCTGCATCAATGGCGAAAGGGCCGACGCCGGCGAGGATGTTGCCGCAGGACGGGGCGATATCGACGTACAGCTTGTCGATGCTTACCTGGGCAAACAGATAGTCGACATCGGCTTCCGGATGGCTGGAACGGGACAAAATCGCGGCTTTGCTGGTGAGCGAAGTGCCGCCACCGATACCGTCGATTTGCTGACGGTTGGGTGAGCCCATCGCGGCCAGTAGTACCTGCTCCTGGGTGGCCCAGTCGGCCGGCAGGTCGGTGGCGAGGAAGTATGGGCCGCGGGAGGTTCCGCCTCTCATCATGGTGCAGGGAATGGCTGTCTGCATGGTTCTGGTCTCAGTTGAGCGGTTTATTATGGTTTAAAATTTCTAGCTCTAGAGCGTTGTTGGCTTTGTCCATAAGCCCTGCTGATGATCAAGATACGACACGCACAAAATATGAACAAACCATATATATTTTCAGTTAGGTATAGAAAAACTAAACAAAAACATGATTGCGATTTTTTCGGTGTCTGAACTGCGACGAGTGCTAGCCTCCGATATTGCTCAAATCAATGGGCTGGAAGGTTTTGATTTTTCGTGTGGAATAAAAAATAAACCATATAAAACAATGGATTATGATGTTGAGTGATTGTTGTTTTAGTTGCCTTACGAGACGGCCACGTTTCGCTGGCTGCTGACATCCAATCACTATTAGGACTAGAATTGCTAAATCAAATTATTGAAACTCGATAGCATGCTAAAAGATGCGGTTGGGTTTTAAACAAACAGACGTTGCACTAGTACGTTTTATATTTTCTACATCAAAAGGGTTTCCGATGAGACGAATGCCGCCACTTAAGGCTCTGCGCACCTTCGAGGCCGCCGGGCGTCTTGAGAGCCTGAAGAAGGCTGCAGATGAACTGCATGTCACCACCGGTGCTGTCAGCCAGCAGATCAAGCTGCTGGAGGAATTCATCGGTGTCGACTTGTTCAAGCGTCAGAACAAGTCAGTCCGGCTGACCGAAGCCGGACGCGAGGTGCTGCCGCTCGTCGAGGAGGCTTTCGAACTACTCAACCAGGCTGTGATCAAGGCGCAGGAGTTCGGTAACCAGAAACTGATCACGGTGAGCGTCGCACCCTCATTTGGTGCCAAGTGGTTGTTGCCCAAACTCGAACTGTTCCGTCGTGGCCATCCCGATATTGACCTGCGGGTTGATGCATCGACGCGCCTGGTGGACTTTTCCCTCGAGGACGTGGACCTTGCGATCCGTTACGGTCCTCCCAAGGAAAGGGGGTTGCACCTTGAACTGCTCACCGACGAGGAGCTCTTCCCGGTCTGCAGTCCCCGGCTGTTGGAGCGCGGTCACCGTTTTGCACACCCGTCGGACCTGGCCGGCCAGACGCTGCTACATTTCGGAGGGCGTGCCGATGACCGAGATTTTCCAGGCTGGAGTCAGTGGTTGGCATCGGCGGGTGTAGCAGGTCTCGAAGTGGTTAACGGTCCGCGCTTCAGTATGTCGAGCATGGTATTGCAGGCGGCGATGGACGGGCAGGGAATAGCCCTTGGCAGCAGCGTGCTGGCCGCTGACGATTTGCGTGCCGGGCGTCTGGTGCGGTTATTCGAGGTTAGTATTCGAGCCAAACACAACTATTATCTGATTTGTACTCGCAATACCTTCAATCGCCCGGACATTCAGCGCTTCGTGCGCTGGATCAAAGCGGAGATGGGCGGAGACAGTGATGAGAGTCCCGATCATCGAGGATAACTGAAGCCATTAGCCGGTACTTGCAGAAGTGGGGGAGTTCCTACGTTTGTATGACACCGCAGTCGTTCGATTGGATTATTCTGAATCTTAACCGGCCGGGGCGTGGCGCGTAGTTGGCCGGTTAGTGACAAAACCCGTAATTCGTCTACGCTGAGCCAGAGGTAAATTGGAAAACTATTATTACTGCGAGGAAAAAAATGACCGTTGCAGATGATTTAAGTAAGAACAAACTGATAGAGGATAACGTTCAGGCGGATCGTTTGTTCTTGTTCTTGCTTGCAGGTCACTGGTTGATGGCTGCTACCATAATGGCAGCGGAATTCAGTACTTATTGGTTTGGTATGATTTCAGGAGGCGGGCTTTTTCTCGCTTCCTACAGTGCTTACAAACTTGCGCCTGGCAGTACTCAGAGCCAGGTGGTTATCGCTTTCGCGATGATGGGTTTTTCGATGGTGTTTATACAGCAGCATCTGGGACGGATCGAATACCATTTCCACATCTTCGGTGTGCTGGCCATTATGGCTCGATATAAAAGTATCGTGCCGTTACTGGTATCTGCTACTGCCATCGCTGTCCACCATATTATTGTTCACTATCTGCAGGTGCAGGGTGCAACTTTTGCCGGTATGCCGGTCATCATATTCAACTACGGGCATGGTTTTAACATTGTGTTGCTGCATGCTGCGTTTGTAGTGGCACAAGGGGCTGTGATGATATATATCATTCGGGGTAACAGCAGCGAATTTATTCACAACGTTGTCAGTAATGAGTTGTTGTCAAAACAGTCGGCGGAGCGCGAAGCCGTGTTGGTATCACTGACTGACAGCAATCAGGCGCTTAAACATCTAAACCAGAATTTGATCCATTCTGTAGCGGTTATGGCCGACAGTATCCGCGAGCAAAAACATGCCTGCAGCGAAGCCGGTGGTCAGAGCATCCATGCCAAAGACCTTTCCAGTACTACGATAGCAAGTGTTAATTCATCTTCAGAACATATCCTTCAGGATACATCGGTGGCGAATCAGCTGGCGGATCAGATGAATCATCATGCTGAAAGCGCCAGTCAGCTGACCGACAAAACCAAGAGTCTGGAAAGTAACCTGAATAATCTGAAGTCACGTGCTGCGGCGATTGATGACATTGTCAGCATTATTGCCGGAATTGCCGATCAGACCAATCTGTTGGCATTGAATGCATCCATTGAGGCTGCTCGGGCCGGTGATGCCGGGCGGGGATTCGCGGTGGTGGCAGACGAAGTCAGAAACCTGGCTCAGCGTACCCATGAAAGCACTATGGAAATCAGCGATACGGCAGCAGAGATTTCCCGCAGTATTGAAAATATTAATCGGGATATATCAACCTATTCAAACCAGACCCAAACACTGTCAACGGATTTCCATGGTTTGTCGGATGAGATCAAGAAACTTTCCAAAAGTCTGGCGGCTACCCTGGATATCTCCAAAGCGGCGGCCGACGCGATGCGAGCCATTGGTGAAGATACTTCTGCGGCTGAACGTTGTGTGGAAAATATCGCTGCCAATACCGATCAGCAGTCTTCCATGATTGCCACTATTCAGGAAGCGTCAAACCAGGTCAGTGAGGTCATTCACCAGATGCAACGTCATTTGAAAGCCGATTAACTGGCGATGATGGATCAGCGTCTCAAACGTCGTTTGGGTTGGATAATTCTGCCGCCACTGACTTTTTTCTGGCTGTTTATCGCCGGCTGGTTGTCTGGTCTCGGTAATGGCCTGCACCCAAATCGGCCCATTGATCAGGTGGACAGTATTCTTCAGGACAGTGATGAGGCGTTGGTGTATTTCGGATTTGTCAGTTGCAGTACGGTATGTCCGGTAGCGCTGGCCAATATGAGTGCCATGCATCGCAATGCTCGTCATCCGGATCACAGCCGATTGGTATTTATCAGTGTGGAACCTTATGTGCCGGCCGAATCCAGTCGGGCATTTGCGCAATACTTTGATCCGGATTTTCATGCCATTCAACCGGATGAACAACAGCTCGATAATTTGTTGACGGCATTCAAGGCCTCAGCATCCACGTCGGTCCGTAAGCCCGGAGAGGTGGATCATCTGGATGTGATTTACCATCTGAAACGCGATCAGGGGCAGTGGTTGATGGCCGGTATTTATCCGGGAAATACCAGCGTCAATCCCTTGAATCTGAGCCCATAAAACCGTTCAAATCGCTAAAAAGCACTCGTCTACGACTAATTGATGAATCATCCTTTTGAACCAGTATTCACATAATGGTGAACATCTTTGTCATGTATTTATATCTTTGCGCAGAATCAGCTTCGACCGGGCCGGAGCATATTTGCCGATAGCGGGTAGCCCGCTAACCGCTTCTGATCGAAACCGTGTCATGGGTATTTGTTCGTTCTGCTGTTATGCGGCATGATGCGATGTCTCCTCAATGACCGTAAAAGGAAAGTCTGAATGGACAGAGAAAGCTGGCTGTTTTATGTAGTGCTTTTCATTTTCACTGTAACCGCCATAGTCACCCTGTTGGGAATTATCCAAAAACTGTCTATTAAGGAACAATATCTCAACAAGTTGTTTACCACGCTGGTACTGGAGTTGGTGACCGCCGTTATCTATATGTTCAGTCAGACGGATTTTTTCAGTAACAATCACAGACCGGACATGATTGTGCTGGCCAGAACCGAGCTTGAGGATATCTATGCGGATCGTTCAGCTCAGGACATTGTTGCGACTTTGAAAGAGTTGCCGGAAATACAGCACAAGCTGCAGCAAGCGGAACAGGAAGTCACCCAGCTCACTCAAGAATTGCAGCTGCAGCAACCCGGCTATGATGAAGTGACGCTCGCTCTGGCCGATACCCGGGAACAGTTATCGCAATTACAGTTACAGCTGGCGGATACTTTGCCTTATAAAAGCAAATATCTGGCATTACAGAAGCAGTTTCTGGTCAGAATGGCACATTTGAATGCGCTGATCTCCGAGTGGGGAACTTCAATCAATCTCCGTTACCGGCCAGAGGAGAAAAAAGAGGTGGCCTTATTGCTCCAGGAAGCACTCAAGGAAATTGGTTTCATGGACGCCAATATGTTGCCCGATGATGATCCGGTCAGAAGCTATGAATTATTGGTGGCTTATCAAAAGAAAAAGCGCTTTTCAGAACTGGGGTACCTCACCAGCGAGGTGGTCGCGTTTATCATTCAGGATTATCTGGCGGTTGTCTGAACGAACCATAAATCATAGTTCATACCCGAACCTTCGCGGTGTTAGACTCCCAGTGCTGTTTAACTACCCTAAGGGATCATTATGTCTGCACGTCAATTGCGCCGGTTTTATACACCGTTGTGCCTGCTCATTCTTACTGCACTCACTGCCTGCAGCTCGCTTCAGCAGATTGCCGATGTACAGAAACCCCAAGCTTCCGTCACCAGTGCATCCGTTAAATCACTCTCTCTGGATCAGGCAACCGTACTGGTGGACGTGGTGCTGACCAATCCCAATCCCTTTACCCTGCACACGGTCGGATTTGATATGAATATGGCCATTGATGGTCATCGCCTTGCGGCTGTCAGTCAGCCGGATTCAAAGCTGGCGATTCCGGCCAATGGTCGTAACAAAATGCAGCTGCCGGTGACTCTGAAGTATCAGGATGTCATCGCTGCGGTGGGCAGTATTGCCAACGAGAATGCGCTGAATTATGCCCTGGATGGTACCGTATTTGTCGATGTTCCGGTGCTCGGCAAGCTTGGTCTGCCATTGAAATTTACCGGTTCGCTGCCGGTTCCCCGACTGCCACAGATCAGTCTTAAAGATATCAGTCTCGAATCAATCAGTCTGAGTGGTGCAAAACTCAAGGTCGATCTGGATGTCACCAACCCGAATATCTTTGATGTGAACCTCAAGTCGGTGAACTACGATTTGATGGCCAACGGCAAATCCCTGACGGATGGCGCGCTGAAACAAATTAACCTGCGTCAGGGCCAGACCCAGAATGTGACCATTCCCTTGTCTGTCAGTACCACCAATATGGGGCTGACCCTGTACCGGTTGTTGTCTGGCTCCAACTCGGTGACCATGGGCGTTAAGCTCGGGGCGGATATCGTACCGGGTATCTCTGCATGGCAACCCGGTCCGCTAAAGTATGAAGCACAAAGGACATTGAGCCGCTGACGGATTAGACGATCCAAGATCATTTTGTCCGCGGAAGATTCTGATCTTTCGCGGGTATTCCCAGGCTCAACCGATTTCTGCAATCACCGCGTTACCCAGCGCCTCAGTGCCGGCGTTGCCGCCCATGTCCCGGGTCAGGGTCTGCGCTGTTCGCAGTACGTTTTCTATTGCTCGCAGCAAGACATCGTGAACGTCCGGGTAACCCAGATGTTGCATCATCATGGCACCAGCCCAGATAGTACCCAAGGGATTGGCAATGCCCTGTCCGGCAATATCCGGAGCTGAACCATGAACCGGCTCGAACATGGATGGAAACTGTTTTTCAGGATTGATGTTGGCCGATGGTGCGATGGCAATCGTGCCGGTGCAGGCCGGACCCAGATCAGACAGAATGTCCCCAAACAGATTTGATCCGACGACCACGTCAAAATGCTCAGGCATGCGCACGAAATGAGCGGTCAGAATATCTATGTGATACTGATCCACGCGAACATCGGGATAGGCTTTTCCCATTTCCTGCACGCGTTTATCCCAGAATGGCATGGAATGATAAATGCCATTGGACTTGGTGGCGGATGTCAGGTGTTTTGCTGTACGGCTCTGTGCCATCTTAAAGGCATAATCGATGATTCGATCCGTGCCTCTGCGGGTAAAAATACTCTGCTGAACCACGACTTCATGTTCGGTGCCCTCATACTGAATGCCCCCGATTGACGAATATTCACCTTCCACATTTTCACGTACCACCAGGAAATCAATATCGCCAGGTTGCTTGCTTGCCAGTGGGCAGGGCACCCCTTCAAACAGGCGTACCGGGCGCAGATTGACGTACTGATCAAACGCCCGGCGGATGGGTAACAGCAGTCCCCATAAGGAAATGTGATCGGGTACTCCCGGATAACCGACTGCTCCAAGATAGATAGCATCAAACCCGCTGAGTTGCTCGATACCATCTTCCGGCATCATGCGTCCGGTTCGATGATAGGTCTCACAGGACCAGTCGAAATGGACCCAGTCAAAGTCGATTCCAAACTGTCTGCCCGCTGCTTCCAGTGCTTTGATACCCACGGGTATCACTTCCTTGCCAATACCGTCTCCTGGAATAACTGCAATCTTCAACCGAGGCATATACCCCTCCCGTCTGCGTTACCGTGTGGTTTTCGCGGCGAAGTCTAGCCAAGACCTTGAACATACACAATTCGCGGGATCGTTTGTTGGCATGGTGTGGTTAACGGAGAAGATGTGCATGAAGCCGGAGTAAACAGGTTAAAAGAGTCGGGTGCCAGGGGCGTTGGCGTTTTCGCAGATCTCAAACCGGCTAAACGGTAATCAGGCGAAAAAAGGTTGAACAAAAAGTGGCTCTCTTCAGACGAGAACCACTTTTGTCATGAGCGTGATATCAGGCGCTTTGCCCTTCGCTGATTGGCGTAACCCAGCCGGCTTTCACCGCATTATTCACTGCATGTAACAATGCAATGAGTGATGCCATAACGATGTCGGGGTTTTCGCCCACACCGAAACAGACATTGCCGTTTACCCGGATCTGCATATAAGTCACCGCCATAGTGTCTTCACCTTCACCGATGGCATGTTCGTTATAATCGACCAGTTCGAACTCGATACCCATCTGTTTGCGCACTGCGCTGGCAAAGGCGGAAATAGGACCATTACCGGTACCGGTCAGTACCCGTTTCTGACCTTCACCATCAATAACGGCTTTGATCTGATCAGTCTGTTTATCCACATCCCGCTGAATGTTGTATTCCTTGAGAGAGAATGGAGCATCCACCTCAACATAGGAGCTGCGGAAATTTTCCCAGATGGTCTGTGGGCTGACCTCTTTCTGGGTCTGTTCGGATACCCGTTGAATCACCTGACTGAAGTGAATCTGCAAGGGTCTTGGCAGACGATAGCCATGATCTTTTTCCATCACATAGGTGACGCCGCCCTTACCGGACTGACTGTTGATCCGGATGACTTCTTCGTATTTACGGCCGAGGTCGGATGGATCGATTGGCAGGTAGGCCACATTCCAATGGGATTCATGCTGCTGATCTGAAAGACACTTGCGGATGGCATCCTGATGGCTGCCGCTGAAAGCGGTAAAGACCAGTTCACCAGCGTAAGGATGACGAGGATGTACTTCCAACTGATTGCAGTATTTATAGGTCTGGATGATGTCATCCATGTTTGAACAATCGATACCGGAATCAATCCCCTGAGAGTAGAGGTTCATGGCCATGGTGACGATGTCGAGGTTGCCGGTCCGCTCACCATTGCCGAACAAAGTACCTTCCACCCTGTCAGCACCGGCCAACAAGCCAAGTTCGGAGGCAGCCACGCCGGTGCCACGGTCATTGTGAGTATGCACCGACACGATGACGGCCTCACGATGATGCAGATGGCGGCACATCCATTCAATCTGGTCGGCGAAGACATTCGGAGTACTGACTTCTACAGTGGCCGGTAAATTGATGATGCAGGGCTTTTCGGGGGTGGGTTGCCAGACTTCAATGACGGCATTACAGACATCGGCGGCAAAGTCCATCTCGGTACCGGTAAAACTCTCCGGAGAATACTGAAACCGCCAGTCGGTATCCGGATGTTTGGCAGCGTATTCCTTCACCCATTTGGCGCCCTGGACGGCAATATCGGTAATGCCCTGGCGATCCAGACGGAAGACCTTCTCGCGCTGAGTGGTGGAGGTTGAATTATAAACATGAACGATGGCTTTTTTGGCGCCTTTGAGCGCTTCGAAGGTTTTGCTGATCAAATGCTCACGGGCCTGAACCAGTACCTGAATGGTGACATCTTCCGGCACCAGCCCGTCATCAATGATTTTCCGGACAAAGTCGTAATCGGGCTGAGAGGCTGAAGGGAAACCCACTTCTATTTCCTTGAACCCCATACTCACGAGCAAATTCCACATGCGGGTTTTCTGCTCGACGGTCATGGGTTCCACCAATGCCTGATTGCCGTCACGCAAGTCAACGGAACACCAGATCGGGGCTTTGGTAATCGTATTGTTGGGCCAGGTGCGGTCGGTCAGATTCAATGTCTGGAATGGTCGGTATTTGCGAAAGTTGTAGCCTGTGTTGGTCATGGTAGCTCCGAAACTCTAAATAAAATGATGTTGAAACGATAACGTCGTGTGGCTTGAATGAGGAAGGCTGTCTGACACCACATTCCAGGTCAGACAACCGCGCATCAGTCGCAGTCGTAACAGAATGAGTTTTTGGAGCTTGAGAATAAGGGGATTTGATTTCACTTCGTTTTCAACCGTCTGCTTTGATTTTTGAACATTGGTGTTGGAGTTGTGAGGCAAAACACCGATTGCCAGGTCGTTTTATAGACCTAGTAGCAGGGGCAGTCGTAGTAGTGATAAAGAAGTGAATGTGTTCATGGCTGGAAGAGTAGTTTCTTGATTCCATGGCGTCAACCTGTTATTTGAAGGAATTATCATTTTTATTTTCGGGCCGTTGAACCCCGGCACCATTTATTTTTCCATCTTACAAAAAGGAAACGATCATGAGTAATCCGCTTCTGGAATCCCACCGTCTGCCGCCTTTCAGTCGTATCCGCGCTGAGCATGTGGTGCCGGCGATCGGTCAGTTGATCGAACAGAACCGAGCTGAAATCAATGAATTGGTCAACAGTCCGGAAACGCCCGATTGGGAAACGTTCCTGAATCCGATTCAGCAACTGACCGACAGACTGGAGCAGGCCTGGTCTCCGATAGGTCATTTGGCGTATGTGAAAGATTCCGAAGAACTCCGTGAAGCCTATAAACAGGCCCTGGAGATGATGTCTGCCTACAGTACTGAGTTCTATCAGAACGAAGGGTTGTGCCGAAAATATCAGCAGATTGATTTGGACAAACTCGACCGGCCGGCCCGTAAAGCGGTGGAAAATGCATTACTGGATTTCAAACTCTCCGGTATCAGTCTGCCACAGGAGCAGCGGAGCCGGTATGCCGAAATCGCTCAGCGTCTGTCCAAACTCGGCAGTCAATTCCAGGAAAATGTACTGGATGCCACGCAGGGATGGAGCAAACACATCATTGATCAGAAAGATCTCGCCGGGCTGCCCGAATCAGCGTTGGCGACTCTGGCACAGAATGCCAAAAATAAAGGTAAGGATGGTTGGCTGATCACCTTGGAGTTTCCATCCTATCTGCCGGTCATGACCTATGCAGATAATCGCAGCCTGCGCCGTGAAGTGGCCACCGCGTTTTCAACCCGTGCATCTGACCAGGGGCCGAATGCCGGTCAGTGGAACAATGCTGCAGTGATGGCTGAGATTCTTGATCTGCGTACCGAAGAAGCCGATTTGCTGGGATATGGCAACTATTCAGAATTGTCGCTGGCCAAGAAAATGGCCAAGTCACCCAAGCAGGTGCTGGATTTCCTCAATGAGCTGGCTGACAAATCCTATCCCCAGGCTGGAGAGGAGTTTGCCGAGCTGACTGCGTATGCCCGTCAGAATCTGGGCGTCAGTAAGCTGGATCCCTGGGATGTTGCCTATGCATCTGAGAAACTCAAGCAACACAGCTATAGTATTTCCCAGGAAGAACTGAAGCCGTATTTTCCGGTAAACAGGGTTATTGACGGTCTGTTTCAAACGGCGCAACGATTATTCGCGGTAGAATTTCGCGAGCAGCAGGATTTCGATACCTATCATCCGGATGTGAAGCTGTTTGAAATCACCAGTCAGGGTGAACATATTGCCAGCTTTTATCTGGATCTTTATGCCCGTGAGGGCAAGCGCGGCGGCGCCTGGATGGACGTGTGCCGTTCCCGTATACCTGGCCAGCTGCCAGTGGCGTATCTGACCTGTAACTTTACCGCCCCGGTGGGTGACAAGCCGGCGCTGTTGACACATATGGAAGTGACCACGCTGTTTCACGAGTTTGGTCACGGGATCCATCATATGCTGACCCAAGTGGAGGTTTCGGCGGTGGGAGGTATCAATGGTGTTGCCTGGGATGCGGTTGAACTTCCCAGTCAGTTTATGGAGAACTTCTGCTATGAACCCGAGGCTCTGGCATTTATCTCCGGTCATTTTGAAACCGGAGAGCCATTGCCGAAGGACCTGCTCGATAAAATGCTGGCTGCCAAGAACTTCCAGTCCGCCATGCAAACAGTCCGTCAGCTTGAGTTTGCATTGTTCGATTTTGAACTCCATACCCAGTATCGACATGGTCATCCGGAATGGATACGCACGGTGATCGACTCAGTTCGTGACCGGGTCTGCGTGGTGCCTGTTTTGCCGGAAAATCGGTTCGAAAACAGTTTCAGCCATATTTTCGGGGGAGGTTATGCTGCCGGCTATTACAGTTATAAATGGGCGGAAGTGCTTAGTGCCGATGCCTTTTCGCGGTTTGAGGAAGAAGGGGTGTTTAATGCTGAAACCGGCCTCAGCTTCCGGCGTGAAATCCTGGAAAAAGGTGGCAGTGAGGATGCCATGACGTTGTTCAAGAATTTCCGTGGCCGTGAGCCTTCAGTGGATGCGCTGTTGCGTCATTCCGGTATTAAAGCCGCCTGAGTCATCTCCAGTATCCGGGTCATTGTTGAAAATCCATGACCTGGATACCCCTGCCACAGACAGTAATGTCTGCTACTATTCCTTCCCGGCCGGCAGCCCGCTGCCACAATCATTGTTCTGTGGACCTAACTATCTGTTGTAATCATGACCATCACACTGAAGGCTCATCCGTCTCTGTATTCTGCATTTGATGTCTACCCGTCCGCCAAAGGGGCTGCCACCCATATCCATCAGGCTGCGGGCACTCTGTTTGATCGTGCTGGTGGTGGACTGCTTTATACCCTTGGCAATGAAGAATTGCCCCGCTATCAGCGCGAACCCGGCAATATCGAAATTTTGCGCTTTGGCGGGTTGGTGGAAAACTACCTGCACCGGGCACTGTCCTTCAGTGCTGAATTATCGAAGATTTTGAACAATGGATTGAAGGATAGTCTGAAAATAGCCCAGTTCCGTGACCCCTGGAGCGGAGTGCCGGTGTTACGTCATGGCGAGGGGCGCTTTGCAACCATTTATGAAGTCAACGGTTTGCCTTCAATTGAGCTGCCGGCAGCATTTCCCAATGTTTCTGCAGCAACCCTGCACAAGCTTCGGAAAATGGAAGATGAGTGTCTGGACCAGGCCACCCGGATAGTGGTGCCGTCAACGATTATTCGTACTCACTTAATTCGCCGGGGGGTGTCGGGAACGCGTATTGAAGTGATTGCCAATGGCACCCGTATTACGCCGTTACAACCCCGCCCGGCAGAGGCACCGGCACGGTATGTTTTATATTTTGGTGCCGTGCAGGACTGGCAGGGACTGGATGTACTGTTGCAGGCCTGGCGTCAGCTGCAGGATTTGCCGAATTTACAGCTGGTCATCTGTAGCTCGGTCAAGTCCAGGCGTGCCAAGGCTTATCAGAAACTGGTGCAGCGACTGGGGCTGGAAAATCACGTGCAATGGCATTTTCAGTTATCCAAAGAACAGCTGGCACCCTGGATCAGCAATGCTTACCTGACGGTTGCGCCGTTGACTGAATGCCCTCGCAATATCGAACAAGGTTGCTGCCCGTTAAAAATTCTCGAATCCATGGGCGCAGGTGTGCCGGTCGTGGCTTCCGATCTGCCGGTGGTACACGAGTTAATCCGGCACCGCGAGAATGGTTATCTGATTGCCCCGGAGCGCCCCTCGGAACTGGCCAGGGCGTTAAGGGTTTTGTTGGAATATCCCGACACCGTTACTCAACTGGGACATGCGGCCAGACAGACGATTGAAAATGGGTTTCTGTGGTCGCAGGCCAATGAACGACTGGGAAGAATACATATGGAGCTGTTAAAGGAGAAGTAATGTTATGACTGGAAAAACGGTCACCAAAGAAGATTTGAAACGGTTTTACCATACGCTGCTGGATCAGCATCACTACAGCGGTGAATACCGCATTGAGGACTGGCTGCGGCGCTTTCGATATCTTCAGGCGCAGGGACGCAAAAGAGCCAAGCTGGCGAAAATGAGCATTTATCTGTTGGTTGCGATTGTGGTGATTGGGGTCGTTGCCGTGATACAGAGCTGGCCAATCATCCCATTGATGGTCGGACTGTTGGTGCTGGATATTGTGTTTCTGATTGCAATGAGTAAACATCAGAAGCTGTTTGACCGGCTCCGCCAAACCCTTCTGCCTTTCCTGGCGGTGCTGCAGCAGGATTCCCATCCGGATCAGCCTTTGTCTATGGAGCTGGATTTGCGAGGATTTGATCAGGTGTCCAAACGAGTTCGCCACACCGCTGCCGGAAAACAATACCCCAAAGTGGAAGAATCTTTGTTTCAGGATCCCTGGTGTCAGGGGCAACTGACCTTGTGTGACAACAGTGTGCTTTCCTGGCAGGTTCAGGAAATCGTGCGTCAGCGCAAAATCCGGAAAAAAAATGCTCGCGGCAAAATCAAATTTAAGACCAAATATAAATGCCGCACGCGCCTGGAGTTCTCTCTCAGTTTTAAACATAACCGCTATCAGCTCAACGATGGTGCTGCCAAATTGCAGGTCAGACAAGGGGAGCGGAGAACGGTGCTGAAAAGTCGTCAAGTCTTACCAATAACCCAGCAACCCGGTATGCCGCTGCCGTTCAGGGAGCTGTTGTTGGGGGTGTCAAACCTATTTAAATGCTTAGAACCACAGGGGTGAAACCATGTCAGCATGTGAGGTAAAAGCAGGTTTTTTTGTATTGCGTCAGTGCGGAGATCCTTCCGAGGGGCTCTGCGAACAATGTGGATGTGCCGTTTGTGGTCTGCACCTGGTTGAGGTTGAAGGTCAGATGCTCTGTACAGACTGCGCTGCCGTGCAGGATGAAGCCGGCGAAGAAGATGAAGCCGGTAATCATATTGCCGAAGGCGATGACAGTGATTCTATGATTTGGGCTTATGGTTATCGTCGTCATTATTACCATTCTTATCATGATCATAATCCGCTGGATAATCAGCAAACGTTTGATAGTGACGATGTAGCGGCATTTTCCTCGGCTGCAGAGATCCGTGACGATGCTCAGGATGATGATGCCCCCAGTCTGTTTGACAGTTAGGGATTGCACATATGTCAGGATCTCTACTCTGGTTAACACAGAATTACCACCCTCAGCAGGGTGGCATGGCGCAAAGTTGCGACCGTATCGTATCGGGCTTGAGAAAACGTGGATGGCGGATTGATCTGGTCCATTTCAGCAGTCGCTGGACGGAGCTGGATGCGCAGAAAAAACTGGCCGGGGTGGACATTCGTTGCCCCCTGGAAACGGACATCAACCATACTCTGAACTGTCTTTGGTGCGCGCTGCCTTATCTGGGTAGTGGCGAATACGATGGCATTGTCGCATTTGGTGGTTATGTCCCCATGCTGGCGGCTCCCGTGTTTGCCGGCTGGTTGCAAAAACCACTGTTTACGTTGATTCGTGGTAATGACTTCGATACGGCGGTTTTCGACGTTAAACGGGTCGGGGTGCTGGAACGGGCCCTGAAGGCATCTGCCAGGGTTGTGGTGGTGTCTCAGGACAAGCTGACTCGCATTGCCGGTCTCTGGCCTGACGTTGCAGTTGATTGGATTGCCAACGGCATTGATCAGGAATCCTGGCAGCCCTTATCTTCTGACCGGGATCAGGCCGTTGCTTTACGGGATCAGTGGCAGGGAAACCGCAATGTCACAGTGTTGGGTATGTTTGGTCATATCAAACGCAAGAAAGGCGGCGGTTATTTTATTGATGCATTATTACGTTCCGGGCGGGCATCTGAAGTGCACTTGCTGATTGTCGGGGATATGGAGCCTGACCTGAATGACAAGTTGAATCAACAAACCCCGCAGCTGAGTTATACCCATATTCCATTTGCGGATCGCTATTCACTGATTCCGTACTATCTCGCTTGTGACTATGTTTGTATTCCCTCCTACTATGATGGCATGCCCAATGTCATGCTGGAGGCCGCCGCGCTGGGTACCCCAATGCTGGCATCCAGGGCTGGAGGCATGGCCGATATGCTGGAGGATGGTCGACACGGTTATTTGTTTGCCCCTGGTCATACTGATGATTGTGCCCGAGCCATCAATTCCGCCTGTAGTACTGGAGAGCGACAGCATCAGTCTTTGTCCGAGGCCTGTCAGTCCCTGGTTGCGGACTGTTTGAATCAGAATATAGAGTTGAATCGTTATGAGCAGTTGCTTGTTGCAGAACTTGGGCAGAGCAAACTTGCAAATCATCTACGGGTAATCAGGGAGTAATGGAATGAGGTTATTGAGCAAATTTTTAGCGCTTTGTCTGCTGATGTGGTCACCCATGGCAATTGCGTGGAGTTGGACGCTGGAAGATGGTCAGGGCAATGTACGCAGTGAATTCACGCTTACCAAGGATCAGGTCAGCATCCGTTGTCAGTGCGAGACCGGTCGTCTCGTTCTGCACTCTGTCAACAAAGGAGACAAACGCCAGTACTTTGATGGCAATGGTCAGCTGGTTGCTGAGATCAAGAGTGATGGCGCTGAAAAGTTCAAACTGCGTATCCCTAATCAGTCAGGCGAGATCAAGGTCAAAGGGGATCTCGAAAAGCTCAAAATTATTGTGAACAACAATGAAGATCGTCCGTTGAAGATCAAACGTAAGGACGAAAAGCTGAAAGTGTACGAAGTGGATGGTTTTGGTCAGGAGCAGTTCCTGGGGCAGGTTCAAATCGAACCTGAACGTAAGGGCATTCGTGTGAAGGATAACGATAAGATTGTGCGTTATCGGACCGATGAGCTGCAGCTCTCCTCCGCTTACGGGGCTTTGCTGGATCAGCGAATCAGTGATGAACTCCGTTATATCCTGGTTGCCGAAATCATGATCCGGCAGGCATTGTGACCTTTATTTATGCCCTTGGCGGTGGCCTCGGGCACTATACCCGCGCCAGGGCATTGATCAATACACTGGATATCCGCGGGCCGGTGACGCTCGCTGTTACGCAACCGACATCCGGTTCATTGGCAGGCTTCGGACCGGAACTGCAGGTTTTGTCGCCTCCTGAAACCATGTCACAGAATCCAACACTCCTGCGTCAGTGGCTGACGCAAAGCCTCGAACAACAAGTTTATCGACAGATTGTAGTCGATGCATTTCCTGCCGGGCTGTTTGGCGAACTCTGTGATTTTCCATTCCCAGAGGGGATCCGGCTGTTACATGTCGCTCGCCTGTTACGCTGGTCGCAATATCAGAAAGTGTTTCAGGGCAAGTTACCAGCCTACCATGTCACATATGTGGTTGAAGCCCTGACAGCAGTCCATCATCAGGCCCTGGCAGAACGTTCAGAGAACATGCTTGAATTGACTTTGCAGGATCCGCTGCCAGGACCGACGATGACGCCTGATCGTCGGGACAATACCGAAACGCCCCTGTGGTTGATTGTTCACAGTGGTCCTGAAGACGAAATAAAGGCGTTGCTGGCACTGGCTGGGAGTATGGCCGAGGAAGAAGGTCTGCAGCCGAAGCAACTGCTGTTGTCACCTGTTCGGCCGTCACAGCTGCCGGTTGATATCGATCATATTCATGCCTGGCCGGCGCATCCGTGGTTTGAACTGGCTGATCGTATTTTTACTGCGTGCGGATTCAACAGTATGCGACAGTTGCTTCCCTATCGCCATAAGCATGTCTTTATGCCGATGGAACGGCGTTTTGATGATCAGTTTTTGCGGGCAGCCCGTGCCCGTCAGGGGTCATCTTAAACCGGCCAGTCAAGCTGCTCCGGATGACGCCAAGGATCATCTTCTGGTAACAGCAGTTCTTTGAATAGATCACCTGTGTCTGGTGGCAGCCAGTTCGCATAGGATTGTTGTTGATAATCAAACTTCAAATAGCAGGCATGCAGGTACATCCGGTCTGCATTATTTCCATCATAACGAGGATCGCCAAGCAGCGGTGCGCCGAGAGATTTGGCAATGACCCGTAGTTGATGTGTTTGTCCGGTTAATGGTTTAAACAACAGTGCCCGATATCCTGGCTTTAATCCACGACTAAAAAAATATGTAACCGCTGGGTTTTTTAGTTCTCTAGTTAACTTGTAGTTTCCGTTGCGTGATTTCTTCAAGTCACCTATAACTTTCCCCTGGGATTTTTTCGGGCGTGCAGTACTGACTCCAAAATAGTATTTTTCCACTTTACGCAGGAAAAACTGTTGCGATAACTCAGCGGCTGCTTCGGTGTTTAGGGCCAGTAATAATAGCCCACTGGTATCTTTATCCAGTCGGTGACAAGGGAATACCTCTTGTCCCAGATGTTGTCGCCACAGGTCGACCACATTGTTAGCCTGATCACCATGAACGGGAAGTCCTGATGGTTTGTCGACAACAATGAAATCAGTGTGAGAGAAGTGTATTTTCATGTTGGCCACATTCGGTTTTTCTTTTTTTTCATTCATTTTCCTGTTACAGGACTGTTGATCATCAGATCTTATCTATACTAATTAGTAGCTAAAGCAGTAGAGAGGGGTCGATCAATGAATTGGTTAAGAACAATTCGTGGAAAATACACACTGATTTTCAGTATTCAAACGATTTTTTTCGTGTTTGTTGCTGTCATGAGTATCAATCTGGTGAGGTATCTTGAGAAAGATATCGTTGCTTTTGGCAGCAATTATGCCCCTGCTCTATCTCTGGTTCTCAATGCTGACCGGGATTTATATCAGGCACTCGTTGCATCAAAAGAGGCTTTTGATTATACCGATGACAAAACCGGCTTTGAACAATCGCGAGCGGATTCCGTCGAAAATGTTCAACAGGCTTATGATCGAATGCAGCAATACTGGCAGATTATGAAGGATATACCGGGCATTGCCGACAAGTTAAATATCAGCAAGTTTGAGCAGCAGTTTCAATCCTGGAAACAGAACAACAATCAGGTTTTTCAGCTGCTCGAACGCAAGGATCTCGAAAGCGCAAAAGCGTTATATTATGGTCAAGGTCAACAAAATTTCTCTGATCTTCGGGAATTTTATAACCTTGCAGGGGAACTGGCCGATCAATTGATTGCGGCTGAACAGGTGGAAGTTCGCGATTATTCACATACATTTAACCAGCTGTTGATCATTCTGGTGGCGATTGTTGTTGTCATCAGTGCCGTGTTGTCCTGGGTAGCCCCCAGTCGGATATCTGCAGGTATTCTGCAGGTTGTTGCTGCCATTCGGGAAATTAATTCCGGTGAAGGGGATTTGACCAAAAAAATTAACAGCACCCGCGAAGATGAGGTTGGCCGGCTGGCAAGAGAGTTTGATGATTTCGTGAGCTCCTTACGTGACATGATTGTTGCCGTACGAACTCAATCTCAAAAAGTTATGGATCAGATGAGCGGACTGATTGAAGTGGTTCATAACTCAAAACATCTTAACGGCGAACAGACTCATTCAATGGACTTGATTGTCACGGCGATCAATGAAATGAGTGCTGCAGTCAGGGAAGTTGCGAATAATGCCAGTGGCACCGCACATGAAATGACAGAAGTAGAAGAGCTGACCAACCATGGTAAATCCACGCTTGGCAAGTCGGTTGATCAGATCAGTTTGCTTTCCACGCAAGTTGGTTCGGCGGCTAAAGTCATGGAGGAGTTGTCTGCCAATTCCGATAATATTGTCAGTGTCCTGGATGTGATTCGTGGTATTGCTGAGCAGACTAATCTGTTGGCCCTGAATGCTGCCATTGAGGCTGCCAGAGCCGGCGAACAGGGTCGTGGTTTTGCGGTGGTCGCTGATGAAGTACGTAATCTGGCCAGCAAGACCCAGCAGTCCACTACCGATATTCAGGAAATGATTACCACTCTTAGAAATGGTGTGCAGAGTGCCGTGGAGAACGTTAAAGCCAGTGAGGGAGCGGCACAGTCGACTGTTGAGCTATCTGCCAATGCGAGTAGCGCCTTGGACTCTATCATTCAGGCCACGATTAAAGTCCGGGATATGTCCGCGCAAACGGCCACTGCCACAGAGGAACAAAGTCATGTGGCCGAAGATATCAATACCAATCTGGTGACGTTGTCTGATTTGACCAAAGAGACCACTCAGTTGTCCAACACGGTGAATGAGTCTGTGGAAGTGATGCAGAAATATTCCCAGCAGCTGATGCAACAGGTTGGTCGTTTTAAAGTCTGATCTTCGCGGCAGGCGGTGGACACCCGCCTGCCTTTATCCTTTTAATATCGATTGCCACTGTTATAATGCGCGCCTTTTCAGGAACGGGTAAAACCGATGGTTAAACGCTTTATTGCCGGGGCTGTCTGCCCAAAATGCGGTGCCAGTGATGCTGTTCGTGCGGAGCGGGACGAACAGCGCCGCGTCATGATGCGAGAGTGCGTTGAATGCGGTTTTACTGATGAACTCTATGACAATCCTCCGGAAGAACTCAGTACCCGGGTATCACCAGCAGCCGATGACGAAAATGAACAGGTCATCAGGATTGTTTCCCTGGATAATTCCTCTCATACCAAACACTAAAACATACAGGCAATCATCGCCTGACACCGATGGCGGAGAATCAAATGACGATAAAGGTTGGCGTGATCATGGGTTCCAAATCAGACTGGTCCACCATGGAACACTGTACTCAAATACTCGAAAAGCTGGGTATCGCCCATGAAGCCAGGGTGGTCTCTGCTCACCGGACTCCGGATCTGTTGTTTGAGTATGCTGAACAGGCCGCAGAGCGGGGGATTGAAGTTATTATTGCCGGTGCAGGAGGGGCTGCGCATTTACCGGGTATGTGCGCAGCCAAGACTCACTTGCCAGTGCTGGGTGTCCCGGTGCAGTCGTCCATGCTCAGTGGTGTGGACTCGTTGCTGTCCATCGTGCAGATGCCGGCTGGTATTCCTACCGGAACACTGGCCATCGGCCGGGCTGGCGCCGTCAATGCTGCATTACTGGCGGCCAGTATTCTCGCCAATAAATATCCCGACATCCGTACAGCTCTGATCGAATATCGCAAGCAACAAACTGAAACCGTTCTGGCTAACCCTGATCCCAGAACCACAGGCAGCTGATGGAGTAGATATGAAAATCGGAGTGGTAGGTGGCGGCCAGCTGGGCCGAATGATGGCATTGGCTGGTACGCCTCTGGCAATGAGATTGACGTTTCTGGACCCGGCAGCAGATGCTTGTGCTGCTCATGTCGGAGACCTCGTGAATGCTGCTTATGATGATCCAGCTGCGATAGACGCGCTGACCGATGCAGTAGATCTGGTGACATTTGAATTCGAAAGTGTACCGCCGGAAACCGTTGAGCGGATTGCGGCGCGGTTGCCAGTGTATCCCAATGCCAAGGCTCTGCGTATTGCCCGTGATCGCTGGTTTGAAAAGTCACTCTTTAAAGACAACGCCATTCCTATCGCACCGGTGTTTCCAGTGGATTGTCAGCAGGACCTGGAAGACGGTGTGCAGCATATTGGTTTGCCGGCAGTGGTAAAGACTCGCACTCTGGGCTATGACGGCAAAGGTCAGAAACGCCTTATGACCGCTGCAGATGTTGCAGGTACGTTTGCAGAACTGGGTTCTGTTCCGCTCATTCTGGAAGGGTTTATTGATTTTGACTATGAAGTCAGTTGCATCGGTGTTCGTGGCCGCGATGGACAGACGGCGTTTTATCCGCTCATTCATAATGAACATCGTCAGGGTGTCTTGTATCGTTCTGTCGTGACAGAAGCGCATCCTCTGCAACAGCAGGCAGAAGACTATGTTCATAAAGCGATGGACGCACTGGGTTATGTTGGGGTGCTGACGTTTGAGTTCTTCGTGAAGGAAGATCAGTTGATCGCTAACGAAATTGCACCGCGGGTGCATAATTCAGGGCACTGGACCATTGAAGGTGCGGAAACCAGTCAATTTGAGAATCACCTGCGGGCCATTGCTGATATGCCGCTCGGCAGCACCCACCGGCTTGGACATGTTGCAATGTATAACATTATCGGTCGGATGCCGGATATGAATGCGGTTCTTTCTCTGCCGGCGGTCAATCTGCACAGCTACGCCAAATCAGAAAAACCGGGCCGGAAGATTGGTCATATCACGGTTCACAGCACTGATCAGAATCGTTTTAATCAGGCGTGTCAGCAAGTGGAGCAGATGCTCGTAAACGAGTTGTCTTAGTCGGCTGGAGCACCGGGATCGTCATCCGAGTTGTGATGCTCCCGGTTGTCAGGCGCGTACTTTTTCAAACAGATCAAGATCCAGTTCCATGGTCAGAGAATCCCAGTGTTTGGGGGTATCCTCCCGGGAGCTGGCAACAAACTGCTGAAATGCCTCACTCTGAAACACCTCTGTTTTTTCGGTAATCTGCCTGACCAGTTCCTCGGCGGTCTGATCAAGGTCGTTGCTATGGGGTTCGCCGATCAGCTCATGTACCAGCAGGTTCGACATAGTCATGTCGAGAGGTATCAGCGGAAACCGGGTTCGTGACATAAAAATATCATTGACTTCCTCGATCAGCCGATGGGTGACGTATGCACCGCTGATCAGTGTATCCAGGCTATGCCGGCCTTGGGTAAACGAAGGTGGCGATACGATAAACGCCTCTGCCACGGTTAAAAACGGTTCGACAAAATTGTAAACGCCAGCCTGACTGGAGACGGCTCTGATCTCTGCGATACAGTCAGGCAGCGCAGCAATATACGATTTTACAAAGTTAACGATTTTGGTAACCGGATCTTCACTCGGCAGGCGTACGCAGTGATGCAACAGATTTAACCGTGCCATCACCATTTTGCGCATATATCCTGCGGTATCTTCCAGCTCTATGGCTTCTTTAATGATAGCCCTTAACTGCGGGACGGACATAAATGAAAAATACTCATACTAACACTGACCCAGAAGTAAGGTCGGATGATCGATGATATGTGCAAAAAATCCAACCTGCGCCAGAACATCGCCCAAGGACCTGTTTGTCCAGATTTTCATACACTCAAACCGATAAACAACTGACAACAGGTCTTACTCATTAAAAGTAGCAGAATTGCCTCAGTTTGCTTGCTTCTAAGTCTTTGATTTTCAAAAAAATACAAATTGGAACGAATAAAAAAAACTAATCAACACTTTATTCACATTAAATTTGGTGTTTATACTGATTTATCTCAATGTTAATACAAAAAGATATTAAGGCATTGACGTTTTAATAACACATCCGAAAGGAGGAGTGGAAAGCTAAAAATACAGATCAGTCCGGTTTGTTTGCATTTTGACGCAGGCCGCTTACCTGCCCAAAAACGAATCCAATCCAGAAGTACAATAACAATTAAGAAAACTGAGGTGGAGAATGCAAAAACTGAAAGCCTGGCTATGGTTGTCAGCCGGTGTGCTTATATGGGTTCTATCGACACACGGTCATTCTGAATCCAGATGGAATATGACTGAAGGAGTGACCGAAATCAGCCGCTCAGTCTATCGTTTACACATGTTGATCTTTTGGGTTTGCGTTGGTATCGGCATCATCGTGTTCGGTATCATGATTTATTCCATGCTTATGCATCGCAAGTCCAGAGGTGTGCAGGCCGCCAATTTTCACGAAAGCACCCTGGTGGAAATTATCTGGACTGTCGTTCCGTTCGCTATCCTTATCGCTATGGCCATCCCGGCAGCCCGGACTTTGGCTCAGATTTATGAGCGGGGACCTGCCGAAGTCACGATCGAAATCGTCGGTTACCAATGGAAGTGGCAGTATCGTTATGTCAGTGATACCAATGATGCCAAGGTTGCTTATTTTTCCACACTTGCCACTCCTCCTGAACAAATTGCCAATAAAGTCGCCAAAGATGAAAACTATCTGCTTGAAGTCAGTGAACCGCTGGTAATTCCCACTAACCAGAGAGTTCGCTTACTAATTACTTCCAATGATGTGATTCATTCCTGGTGGGTGCCTGCACTGGGTGTCAAAAAAGATGCTATTCCCGGAATTGTTAATGAGAGCTGGACCAAGGTCGAGCAGGCTGGTTTATATCGTGGCCAGTGTGCAGAACTGTGTGGCAAGGATCATGGCTTTATGCCGATTGTTGTTGATGTTCGGGAGCCAGAAGAGTTTCAAACCTGGCTCGCCGCAAAACAGGATGATGCACGGAAAATGGCCGAATTAACCAATAAAACCTGGACATTGACTGAACTCGTCGATCGGGGTGAAAAAGTTTACGGGCAATTCTGTGTTGCCTGTCACCAGGCTAACGGTATGGGAGTTGAAGGTGCGTTCCCAGCGCTCAAGGGCAGTGCTGTGGCAACCGGTGATATCAATAAACACATCGCTATCATTTTGAATGGTGTTAACGGTACTGCGATGCAGGCATTTGGAAAACAATTGTCGGAAGTCGATCTTGCAGCGGTCGTTACCTATGAACGTAATGCCTGGGGTAACAATATGGGGGACATGGTTGCGCCCCTGGATATCGTTAAATTCAAGTCCGGACAACAGGAGTGAAACATGACTGCGATCAGCCATGAACATGATCATCATGAAGAGCACCACGGTCCGGCCAAAGGCCTGACCCGTTGGTTATTTACCACAAATCATAAAGACATCGGCACATTGTACCTTTGGTTCAGTTTCTCCATGTTTTTGCTCGGTGGAACCTTTGCATTGGTCATTCGCGCTGAGCTGTTTCAGCCGGGACTGCAATTGGTTCAACCGGAATTTTTTAATCAGATGACCACCATGCACGGACTGATTATGGTGTTTGGTGCGGTCATGCCCGCTTTCGTCGGCCTGGCCAACTGGATGATCCCTATGATGATCGGTGCGCCGGACATGGCGTTGCCCCGAATGAACAACCTGAGTTTTTGGATTCTGCCGTTTGCTTTTGCCATGCTGGCCAGTACTTTGTTTATGGAAGGTGGGGCTCCTAATTTTGGCTGGACTTTCTATGCGCCCTTATCCACGACTTATGCACCGCCGAGTGTCACGTATTTTATCTTTGCCATTCACATTATGGGTGCCTCATCGATTATGGGTGCGATCAATATCATCGCAACCATCTTTAACCTGCGTGCGCCAGGCATGACATTTATGAAAATGCCATTGTTTGTCTGGACCTGGCTGATTACCGCTTATCTACTCATTGCAGTGATGCCGGTACTGGCTGGTGTGGTAACTATGATGTTGATGGACATCCACTTCGGAACTTCGTTTTTCAATGCAGCCGGTGGTGGTTCGCCCGTTCTGTTTCAACATGTGTTCTGGTTCTTTGGACATCCGGAAGTCTATATCATGATCCTGCCCGCTTTTGGGGTCGTCTCCGCAATCATTCCGGCGTTTGCCCGTAAGCCATTGTTTGGTTATACCTCAATGGTGTATGCCACTGCGTCCATTGCATTCCTCTCCTTTATAGTTTGGGCCCATCACATGTTTACGGTTGGTATTCCGCTGGTGGGTGAGTTGTTTTTCATGTATGCAACGATGTTGATCGCGGTTCCTACGGGGGTGAAGGTCTTCAACTGGGTAGCCACCATGTTTCGGGGGTCGATGACGTTCGAGACGCCCATGTTGTTTGCCTGTGCGTTCGTGATTCTGTTTACCATTGGTGGCTTTTCCGGATTGATGCTGGCAATCGCACCGGCTGACTTTCAATATCATGATACCTATTTTGTCGTTGCCCATTTTCATTATGTGCTGGTTCCAGGCGCGGTGTTTTCGATTATGGCTGCCACCTACTATTGGTTGCCAAAATGGACCGGTCACATGTATGACGAAACACTTGGGAAAGTACATTTCTGGTTATCGTTCATTGGTGTCAACATAACGTTTTTTCCGCAGCATTTTGTTGGTCTGGCCGGCATGCCCCGGAGGATTCCCGACTACAACCTGCAGTTTGCGGATTTCAACATGATTTCGAGTATGGGAGCCTTTCTGTTCGGCATCAGTCAGCTGGTATTTTTGCTGGTGGTTTTCAAATGTGTTTTTTCAGGTGAAAAAGCACCCGCCAAACCTTGGGAAGGGGCGGAAGGTCTGGAGTGGACCGTACCATCGCCGGCCCCTTATCACACGTTCACTACGCCACCTAAAGTGGATGGAGGACACTGATGGAAACAACAACCAGTAAGCCAGAAAACCATACCCGAGTGGTGGTTATTTTGCTTGGTGTTGTGGTGGGGATGATTCTATTTCTCTTCGTGGGTCTGGTGCCCATGTATAACCTGTTATGCAATCTGACTGGTATTACTGGCAGAACGGGTGGCCCTTACACTCAGACTTCACAACAGGTTGATGCTCAAAGAGTCATCAAGGTGCAGTTTCTCAGCCATAACAATGAAGGCATGCTATGGGACTTTTTTCCGGAGACTGTATCTGTGACTGTACATCCTGGCGAACCTGTCACCGTTTTTTTTAAAGCACGGAACAATTCCGGCAAAAACATGGTTGGTCAGGCGGTGCCCAGTGTGAGTCCTTTTGAGGCTACTAACTATTTTCATAAAACAGAATGCTTCTGTTTTAACCAGCAACCATTGGAGGCAGGTGAGGAGAAAGAAATGGGTGTCAGATTCCTGGTGGATCTCGATACACCGGACTTTATCGACACGATTACTCTGTCTTATACCATGTTTGATGTCACTCAAATGGCAGCCAACGAAGGTACGTAAGTTAAGTCGTTTATTTTTATAAGGCAGAGCACGCTGTCGCCTGAAGGTTTGAAAATATAACAAGAATCATAATGGAGACCTCAATGGCTAATACGTCAACCTATGAAAAGTACTTTGTTCCAGCCCAGAGTCGCATGCCTGTCCTGATGGCATTTTCGATGTTCTTATCGGTTTATGGTGCTGGACGATGGCTCAACGGTGGTACGGCAACCATTTTTATGCTGGGTGCACTCTGTCTGGCATTTACTATGTTCAATTGGTTTTCCAAAGTCATTGGGGAAAATCTTGCTGGTTTGAACAGTGATCAGCTCAAGCGCTCATATGTATGGGGCATGGGTTGGTTTATTTTTTCTGAGGTTATGTTCTTTGCGGCGTTTTTCGGCGCATTGTTCTATATCCGGGCTTTGAATGGCCCTTGGCTTGGCGGTGAGTTTGGTGACAGTCTCAGTTATTTTGGTAACGACTTCACTTTTAACTGGCCCATGCTGGAAAACCCTGACAACAGCGCGTTTACTCCGCCCGAAGGTGTGATTCACGCGATGGGTTTACCGCTTTGGAACACCATAATCCTGATCAGTTCCAGTGTCACGGTGACTATCGCTCACCATGCTCTGATCGCTCAAAAACGACAGCAGCTGAATATTTGGCTGGGACTGACTGTTTTGCTTGGAGCGTTGTTCCTGTATTTTCAGGCAACAGAATATCATGAAGCTTACACTGAACTTGGCTTGACCTTGCATTCAGGTATTTACGGTACGACCTTTTTCATGCTCACTGGTTTTCACGGTGCCCATGTCACGATTGGTACGTTCATGTTGCTGATGATGTTTTTCCGTAGCCTTAAAGGGCACTTCAAACCTAACGATCATTTCGGTTTTCAGGCGGCAGCGTGGTACTGGCACTTTGTTGATGTGGTATGGATCTGTCTGTTTGTGTTTGTGTATTGGGTTTGATGCCTGGTGTCAGTAGTGGCCGGACCAAGGTGCGGCCATATTGAGTTGTCCTGAGAAATAACCGTACATCAATAAACAGACAATGAGCACCGCCAGACATATCCGCACCGTTAATAAATAGACCATGGCTTTAGAATCATTAGGAAACCGGAACAGCGTGTAGAGTGTACCGCTCAGTGATAACAGCATCAATACAATTAAGAAAATGATCAGTATTTTCAACCACATAAGTCAGCAACAAATTAGTGTGTGAATGATAACGACAACGAGTTCAGAAAAATCTTTTCAACCAGGCAGGGCAATGACGGTTTTTGTCATTATTTTTTTGCCGCTGACGGTTGGTCTGGGTTTCTGGCAGCTTAGCAGAGCTTCCTGGAAATCACAGCTTTTACAACATTATCAGGTGCTGTTGACCAGCGCACCGGTATTGTTGAGCAAGGATTGCTGTGAGTTGTTTTCTCAGGTTGTGGTCAGAGGTGAGCCCTTGCCTCAATGGCACTATCTTGTTGATAACCGTACCTCTGGTGGTCAGGCTGGTTATGAGGTTGTTGTACCTGTACGCCTGTCGGAAGGCCACTTTGATTATGCCTGGGTCAGTCTGGGATGGATTGCCGGAAACCCTGATCGTCGTTTGCTTCCTGAGATTGGCCATCTGCCAAGGACCATTGAATGGCAAGGTACCGTGCGCCAGGTGAGCTGGCAGGAATCTGATCCTATGACGAAGGTGTCGACCGGCTACCGGTTGTTGCTGCCCGGTATTGATCGTTATCGTATTTTCCCGGAGTTGATCCAATTGAATGACGCCCAGCCTTACGCACTGACTCATATCTGGCAACCCAGCGCCATTCCACCTGCCCGACACTTTGGTTATGCGGTGCAATGGTTTGCCCTGGCGCTGATGTTAGTGTCGTTATATTTGAAACTTGGTTTTAAGCATCCAGTCGAGGAATCCCGTGAATCCCAGTATTGAAACACCTGCTCAAATACCCAATACCCGTTCTCGCCTGACGGCTTCGTTGATTCTGATGTTACCGGTACTGGTGCTGGTTGCAGCGACCGTCATGTATCAGACAGGGTTGATGAATCCTGGTGAAAAAAACAATCAGGGAAACCTGCTATCACCGGTTCTGCAACTTCAGGATCTGTTGCCACAGGACTATCAGCGCTTTCGTGGGCACTGGCAATTAATCCTGTTTGATGATGGTGCTGCAGATGGCAGAACCCATGAATGGCTTTATTGGACCCGACAGATTCATGTGGCGCTGGGGAAGTACATGCCCCGGGTGCAGCGATTATTTATCACCACTCAGGATAAGCTTCCTGCCAGGGTCAATGAGATCGAAGGTTATCAAACTCTAAGGGTTGATCATGAGCAGCTCGAGGCTTTTATGCACGGCCAGTTGCAAGGTGACCCGATAAAAGGCGCTTATCTGATGATTGCCGATCCATTGGGCAATGTCATGCTCTATTACACTGCGGAGCATAACGGCAAGCAGGTGACCAGTGATCTCAAAAAACTTCTGAAACTGTCTACCATAGGTTAGTGCCATGATTCGTCTAGCTAATGCACGGCCCGGTTTCAGACTTGCCTTGTTTGCCAGTGTGTTTGCTCTGGCTGTTGTGGCATTGGGAGCGTTTACCCGATTGTCCGATGCAGGTTTGGGGTGTCCGGATTGGCCGGGTTGTTATGGTCATTTTTGGGCACCTACGTCAGATACCGCCATTGCGAAGGCCAACCAGAGTTATCCGGAAATGCCGGTGGATCTCAGTAAAACCTGGCCGGAAATGGTACATCGCTATCTGGCTTCCGGCCTCGGGGTGTTGATTATTGCTCTGGTGGTTGTTTGTGTTCGTTCTCGTCAGCTGGCCGATCAACCAGTCAAATTACCCCTGTTTCTGCTGTTGTTTGTCGTGCTGCAGGGGCTTTTTGGCATGTGGACCGTAACATTAAAACTATGGCCCCAAGTGGTGACCGCCCATCTGCTTGGCGGTTTTACCACTTTCTGTCTGTTGTGGCTGCTGACGTTAAGGTTATCCGGCTGGCAGTTCGACCCCAGCACTCGCAGCCAGGCAAACTTGCCCAGAAAGATTGCGATGATCGCGTTGGGGCTGGCCATTTTTCAAGTAATGCTCGGAGGCTGGACAACCTCTAATTATGCCGCGTTGGCCTGCTCAGACTTCCCTTTGTGTTATGGCGACAGCTGGTGGCCGCAGGCCGATTTCAGCCATGGGTTCAACGTATTTCAGCATATTGGTCCGAATTATCTCGGTGGCGCGTTGCATGCAGAGGGTCGTATCGCTATCCACTGGAGTCATCGTCTGGGGGCTGTGCTGGTGGGTCTAGCCTGTTACTGGCTGGCCTGGCGGTTATGGCAACAGCGCCTGAGCGGACTGGCAGGATTACTTGTTGTGGTGGTATCAAGCCAGATTTTATTGGGTATCAGTAATGTCGTCTTTGTATTGCCACTACCTGTTGCTGTTGCTCACAACGTTGTTGGTGCGGTGTTGGTGGCCACATTGGTAACGGTAAATTATCGTTTATTTCAGGAGATAAAACATGGCTGTAGCAATAATTCAGAGTCGCCACGCCATATGGCGGGATTACTTGGAGCTGACCAAACCTAAGGTCGTGGCTCTGATGATTCTTACTTCTGTGGTCGGCATGTTGCTGGCGGCAGATGGCTGGTTGAGTCTGCATGTGTTGATCATCGGCAATGCCGGCATTGCGCTGGTTGCCGCGGGAGGGGCCGCCATTAATCACCTGGTTGATTCCCGTATTGATCAGATCATGGCACGTACTCGCAAACGCCCGGTCGCAGAAGGTCGGATATCGGTAATGCAGGCGGCTTTGTTTGCCACGGTGCTGACAATCTCTGGCATGTTGCTGCTTATATTGTTCATTAATCCGCTGACGGCCTGGTTGACCTTTGCGTCACTGATTGGCTATGCGTTTATATACACGGGTTTTCTGAAGCGGGCGACACCGCAAAATATTGTCATTGGTGGACTGGCGGGAGCGGCCCCACCATTGTTGGGGTGGACTGCTGTCACTGATTCGGTAGATGCATTTCCTCTGGTATTGGTACTGATCATTTTCGCCTGGACCCCACCTCATTTCTGGGCATTGGCCGTGCATCGTGAAAAAGAGTATGCCAAAGCCGAAATCCCCATGTTGCCGGTGACTCATGGTGGAGCCTACACCCGCCTGCATATCCTGTTGTATACCCTGATTCTGACGGGAGTTACTTTGCTGCCATTTGCTACCCGTTTGACGGGGTTGGTTTATCTGGCAGGAGTGGTACTCCTCAATGTCCGCTTTTTGCAATGGAGCTGGTGGTTGTTTCGGCAAAGTCGCGACCATGCTGCTTTTAAGACCTTCAAATATTCAATCACTTATTTGATGCTGTTGTTTCTGGTGCTTTTGATGGATCATTACCTCCCTGTTATGTTGTAACCCATATAAAAACTGTTTTTCAGGGGAGGTCATTTGAATAAAGGTATTCGCAACACCGTCGCCTCTTTGGCTGTTATTGTCGTTGGTATATTTGCTTTGCAGTTCTGGTTATATTCGCGCGATCAGGTATTGAATGACGACCAACTGAAATCGATGAATGCGGTCATGTTTGCCAGCCCCAGAAACATCCAGCCCTTTCAGCTGCAGGATCAGGATGGTCAGACGTTTGTCGCAAATGATTTCAGAGGCCACTGGTCAATTATCAATTTTGGTTACACCAATTGCCCGGATATCTGTCCGACCAATATGATGTTGTTGGGGCAGGTGGCCAGGCAGTTAGAGGAACAGCAGAAACCGATGCCGCAGGTCTATATGGTGACGGTTGATCCTGCACGTGACACACCTGAGCTATTGAAAGGCTATGTCAGTTACTTTAATCCAGAGTTTAAGGCCTTGAGTGGTGATGAATCTGTTATCGCCAGTCTGGCCCGGCAATTGAATAACTTATTCAGCCGGGCACCGGGTGGCGATGATGATGTGTATTTCGTTGATCACAGCGACAATATGGCCATTCTCAATCCCGAAGGTCAGTTTGTCGGAATATTCAGACCCCCTCATAAGCTTAGTGATTTGACTACGGTTCTTGCAGATCTGATGGCTCGTTAGGTACGAGCCATTGGCTCAGCAACTCGGACAGTTCATCAATACCCTGCTTTTTGAGTGAAGAAAACAGTTGGACCGTAACCAGCTCGCGGTGACGCGTCAGTTCTTTCTGTACTTTGAGCAGTTGGGTCTTTGCGGCCCCAAACTTCAGCTTGTCTGCCTTGGTTAACAGGATGTGGCAAGGTAACCCGGACTCGTAGGCCCATTCCACCATCTCCTGATCAAACTCTGTCAGTGGGTGGCGGATGTCCATTAACAGGATCAGCCCTTGTAAAGATTTCCGTTCCTGTAGATATTGTTCAAGATGATAATCCCAGTCCTTCTTGGTTTCTTTCGATACTTTGGCAAAACCATATCCTGGCAGATCAACAATACGAAAGGCCGGATCATTCAGGACAAAGAAGTTGATTAATTGCGTCCGTCCGGGAGTCTTACTGGTCCTGGCCAGCTTATTTTGCCGGGTCAGAGTGTTCAGCGCACTGGATTTTCCGGCATTGGAACGCCCTGCGAAGGCAACCTCTGCGCCGGTGTCCTCTGGACATTGGTCGAGTCGGGCGGCGCTTTTTAAGAAGCGGGCGGAATGAAAATTAATTGCTTTAAAATTAGACATATTTTTTATGCTGTCTTCTCTTTGCGGGAGCTTATTTACTATAATGCGGCGCCAGTTTGCAAAGGGCCTGTGAGCCCTGGTAGGAATTGAGAAGTGTTGCAATGCTGTGGGTGTAGACATAAACAGGCTGAAACACGATATTCAGATCATCTTGGATCCGTGTTTTTGCCCGAATTGCATATCACTGAAGCATTGTAGACCGTTTTCAAAAAACCTACTGGCCACCCCGGAAACTACCTTGGCCATGCTGATAAAATTCACAAAATCAGGAAATCCAATGAAAAAACAGCTCATCTCTTTCCTATTTCTGTCCCTGGTGCTGTCTGGAGCCGCCAGTGCCGCAGGAGACATTGAGGCCGGCAAGGCACTTTCCCAGTCTGCAACCTGTATCGCCTGTCACGGCCCGGATGGTATTGCAGCGATTCCCAATTATCCATCATTGGCGGGTCAGGGCGAAGCTTATTTATTGAAACAGCTGCGCGATGTTAAGTCAGGTGCTCGCGTGATTAACGAAATGGCAGCCATTGTTGCGCCGTTGAGTGATCAGGATCTGCAGGATCTGTCAGCATTCTTCTCCTCTTTGAATGGCCCCTCAGGTCAAGCTGATCCGAAACAGGTAAAACTGGGCCAGTCTCTGTTCATGGGTGGCAATATCGACACGGGTGTAACTGCCTGTGCTGCCTGTCATACTCCAACAGGTATGGGTAACCCGGTTGCCGCGTTCCCAAGGCTTGCTGGTCAGAACCCAGCCTATATTGTGGCTCAGTTGAAAAAATTCCGTGAAGGTTACCGCCACACTGGAGCCCTGGTTGCTGAAGTCAGAACCAATGATGGTGAAAGTAAAATGATGCGCGATGTCGCATTCCGGTTAAAAGACTTTGAAATTGATGCCCTCGCCAGTTATATATCCGGTTTATACTGATGAAGGCTAAGGCGCAAAGATAATGAAAAAGCGGCAGATGCCGCTTTTTTTGTTCTGAAAACCAGACAATAGTTACGCCAGTATTCATCTACTACCATGCAAAATGAGCATGGTTCACATCAACCTTTGGAGAAAAAGATGCGCTTTTTGAAACTGTTTGTCATGGCAGCAGCAATCCTGTTAACTGGCCATGCTCTGGCGGCCGATAAATATATTGAGGGGAAACACTATAAGCTTCTGCCGACTCCTCTACCTGTTGCTTTGGAACCTGGAAAAAAAGTTGTTGTCTGGGAGTTTTTTTCCTACACCTGCCCACACTGCTACAACCTTGAACCAGCTTTACAGCAGTGGATTCCTACACTGGCTGATGACGTACAGTACGAACCTGTAGCCACACCTTTTTCTCATTGGATTCCAATGGTCAAGTCTTATTACGCTGCTGAGCTTCTGGGTGTCGCTGATACAACCCACGAAGATGTCTTTAATGCGATCTTTGTAAACAAAGCACCAGCCAGAACAGTAGAGGATTATGCGAACATCTATGCAAAACTCGGTGTAGATAAAGACAAATTTCTTAAAACCGCAGAGTCTTTTGGCGTGAATACCAAGCTGAAACAGGCTGAAATGCTGACTAAGGGAGCAGGCATCATGGGAACTCCCAGTATGGTTGTAGCGGGTAAGTACCTGGTTACAGGTGAAACAGCCGGTTCCAATGTAGGTATGATTGATGTGGTTAATTTTTTAATCGAAAAAGAACGTTCTGAAAGTTAACGGTTATACTTCTCCTGGCAGGTTGATTTAATACTGCCAGGAGATTTTCCATGCGTCGTAACCATCAATTACATTTTCCAGAAAATCCGGCACTCTACTATGAGGCCAGACCGGCCAACCATCTGCGAATGTTGAGTTATAATGTTCAGGTTGGTATCCGCACTGAGCACTATCATCACTACATTACCCGCGCATGGCAGCACATCCTGCCTTCCTCTGCCCGATTGAAGAACCTCGATTCCATTTCCGCGCTACTGAAAAATTTTGATTTGGTTGCGCTTCAGGAGGTCGATGGCGGCAGTTTCCGTTCCGGTTTTATCAACCAGATCGAATACCTGGCAGAAAAAGCTCATCATCCTTACTGGTATCAGCAACGTAACCGGAACTTTGGTCCACTGGCGCAGCACAGTAATGGCGTTTTGTGTAAGCATAAACCGATTAAAGTGGTGCAACATGAGTTGCCTGGGAAAATACCTGGGCGTGGTGCGATAGAGTTGGTCATGGGGCAAGTGGAGTCACCGCTGACAATCATTATGGTGCATCTTGCTTTGGGTAAAAGGGACCAGAATCAGCAGTTGTGCTATATCCGCGATCTGGTCTGTGAGCGTGCAAACTTTATCCTTATGGGAGATCTTAATGTCCGTGCGGAAAAATTGGTGGCTCATTCGGCGTTATCCGGATTATCTCTCTATGTTCCCCTTCACACCAGAACTTATCCCAGTTGGAAACCTACCAAAGCACTGGATCACATCGTACTGTCGAACCATATAAAGGTGCATCATCTTAACGCGCTGGACCATCCAGTATCTGATCATCTTCCGGTGGCGATTGATTTCGAATGGCCGCATGCAGGTTAAGAATGTTTTGCGGTCATTGTTCTTTCCTTGCAAAAACAGTGATCAGTGAGCGAACCAAGCGTAATAAAAGTGAGAGATTTATTGGTTCCAGACAAGTCGGGGGTGCCAGTTTTGTATCAAGGTGACGGTGGGATGTCGTCTGCTTGGTGTGGCACACGCCAGAGTAGTTACTGGCTGTAGTTTGGTCTTTTTTAACCTGGCTTTTGAATGCCTTACCCGGTCTGCCGCAGTCATATCATTATCACAGAGTGTATACGCAGATATCTGCAAGAGGGTTATAGCGATGCTGATTAAGGTGTGAAATATGTGTCTTTTGGAGCCGGGTATATGGTGTTTGCATTCACTTTCATTGCCCTCTAAGCTGGCGGAATCTTTATGTAATTCTGAGCAAAGCTTATGGCGACTATCCTCTACAACAATAATCAACATAAAGTCATACTGTTCAGCGACCTGGTTAAAGGGTCCGGAGTTCAGGCCAATCAGTTTCTAATCGTTGATCATGATCGTTGTGCTGTGCTCGACCCTGGTGGAGAGCTTACATATACCCCGTTGACGATTGAGTTATCAAAACTCGTTTCTTTGGATCATGTTGACTATGTGTTTGCCAGTCATCAGGATCCGGACATTATTTCTTCTCTTCCACGGTGGTTGATTCATACACAGGCAAAAGTGGTAGTAAGCAAACTATGGCAGAGGTTCCTGCCTCATTTGGCTTCCAATTACGTGACCAGTCGCAATAATGCGGATATTGACGCGCGTATCGTTGCCGTTGATGATCGCGGTGGCCGAGTAAAAATCGGACATCAACCATTTATGGTTCTGCCAGCTCACTTTCTCCATTCGGTCGGTAATTTCAGCTTTTATGACCCAGTTTCGAAAATTCTCTTCAGTGGTGATATTGGTGCTTCTGTGGGAGGTGGTGATGCAAGCAGCGCTGTGACCCATGACTTTGATGGCCACACTCAATATATGCGGACATTTCATCAACGCTATATGACATCCAATAAAGCCTGTCGTCTCTGGGTTAATATGGTTCGCGACCTCGAAATCAGCATGATCGTTCCTCAGCATGGGGCAAGATTTGAAGGTCCAGCCATCAATAGTATGCTGAATTGGCTCGAAAACCTGAAATGTGGTGTCGATCTGCTGGAACAATCCCACTACCAGATACCTCGATAAACTCCCTCTTTGTGGTGTAGTGATATGAGGTTATTGTGGTAATGGGTAGTTAATGTTCTGCTTTGCTAATTGGCTGATACAACGGTGACGAAGGTACCGGCGAATCGATGTTCCTTTTGGTTTAGTCAGATAATACAGCAAAAAAGGTTCTATATTCAGAGTGCGGGATAGTCGATCAATCTCCAAAAGAGGATTACTGCTGGGATCGCTGAGTTCCGCCAATACCTGCCGTTTTATTTCTTCATAATGTCGCTTGAAGCTCTCCAGGGAGACGAGAGGAGGCTGGTTTCGTAAATCAGCAAAGCCGGTCAAACATGCGGCCTTGTGTACCGCAGGGTGTGACCAGCTATAACACTCCGGGTCTCCATAACAGCGTAACGCTTCGTGAAATGCATCAATCACGTCAGGTAAACCAGAGTTGGTTCGAAATGTACTCATTTCAGATCCCCTGTTTATATATACTGTATAAAAATACAGTATATATAAACATACAAATATGCCAACTTTTATTGTGAAAATATTCCCGGTCCGGTTGTTTTGGCTGGTTAAATGTCGAGTGGTACGGGATGAGTGATGGTAAAAAAAGTAACAAAAGGCTGATATATGCGCACATTTACAATGCTTGCTATCGTCTTCAAAATGCTGTCCTAGAGCCTGTGTTTACGTAACACGAACAATTATTATCAGTTAGACCTTTGGCTTTATTGATCATCTTCGAGCAACCCCCTATACTTTCGCGGCTTTTGAGTCAGTAGCAACCTGTTTTTGGGGGACTGAGATTATCAGTTAAAACAGGTGGGTAACTTAAAGTAGGGGATGGAGTGAGTCATTTTAAGCCCTGGGATGACAGGTCAGAACAATTAACATCATCCATTCCAAGACCACCGCTGCTAAGGGTGTCACTGTTTCAGTGTTGCTTTTTGATTTTATGTTTTGCAGCAGTCGGGGTTTTTAATAAAAGTATTGCCTTGGCATTTGTGCTGGGAGCGGCGGCACATATTATTCCCCAAACGTATTTTGCATTGCGGGCATTTCGCTACATAGGCGCGAGAAATATCCGCAAGGCTGTAAAAATCACCAATCAAAGTGTTCTCGGCAAGCTGGTTCTTACCGCCTGTCTGTTTGCACTTATATTCAGGTTTTCAACTGACATTAATCTATGGGCTCTGTTTTTGGGGTATATGGTTTTTCAGTTGAGTTCACTGATGTGGTATCCGATTTTAATTAATCGACCGCAAATGCGGTAAACTGAGGAATGAGAAACAAATGGCGAGTGGCACTCAAACTTCGACTGAATATATTCAGCACCACTTAACCAATCTCGTATTTGGTATGCACCATGACGGGCATTGGGGCTTTGCTCACAATGCTCAAGAAGCAACCGAAATGGGATTTTGGGCAATTCACGTAGACACTATGATGTGGTCCATCGGTTTGGCAGCGGTGTTTTTGTGGCTGTTCAAAAGAGCAGCGGGCAAGATCACAATGGAGGCTCCATCCGGATTTCAGAATTTCGTGGAAATGTGTGTGGACTTTATTAATAACCAGGTCAAAGACGGTTTCCATGGTCGTAACCCACTGATTGCCCCGTTGGCATTAACTATCTTTGCCTGGGTTTTTCTGATGAACCTGATGGATCTGTTACCAGTAGACCTGATTCCTTTTATTGTACAAAAGATTTTTGGGGCTCACGCCTATCAGAAAATTGTTCCTTCCACTGATCCCAATGCAACTCTTGGAATGGCTCTTGGTGTTTTCATCCTGATGATTTTTTACGGCATCAAGGTCAAGGGAATTGGTTTTGTAAAAGAATTGACTCTACAACCATTTTCTTCGAAAAACCCTGTCATACAGGCTATTTTTGTGCCCATCAACTTGTTCCTTGAACTGGTTTCACTGATCGCCAAGCCTTTTTCGTTGGGACTGCGGTTGTTCGGGAATATGTATGCAGGTGAAATGATTTTTATCTTGATTGCAATCATGTACAGCGCGGGTCTTGTGCTGGGAGTGATTGCCGGTGCTCTGCAGCTAGGCTGGGCAATATTCCATATTCTGGTGATTACGCTGCAGGCGTTCATCTTTATGGTGTTGACCATCGTCTATCTGAGTATGGCTCATGAAGATCACTAGACATGCCTGATTGTCTGTTCAAGCAGATGATCAGTGTGTCTTTGAAACCTTTGAACATCAGAAACTTAAACTTTAATTTTCTAACTTAGGAGAGAGAAAAATGGCTCTGACTTTTATTGCAGCAGCAATCATGATCGGCCTGGGCGCTTTGGGTGCCGCAATTGGTATGGGTGTTTTAGGTGGCAAGCTACTTGAAGGTGTTGCTCGTCAACCTGAACTGGGTCCTATGCTGCAAGGTCGTTTCTTCCTGGCCGTTGGTCTGGTTGACGCGATTCCTATGATCGGTGTTGGTATTGCCATGTACCTGATTTTCGCCGTTGCTCCGGGTATGGCTGGCTAATCTCCATTCGGAGTAAGACATTATTTTGTTTAACCGAATCCGTGAGGTATAGCCGTGAACATTAATCTGACACTGATTGGTCAGCTCCTGTCGTTTGCGGTATTCGTCTGGTTTTGCGCCAAGTATGTATGGCCTCCTCTTGTGAAGGCTATGGATGCACGCCAGGCTAAGATTGCCGATGGTCTTAATGCTGCTGATCGTGCAGCAAAAGATCTTGAGCTGGCTCAAGAAAGAGCTGCCCAGCAACTGCGTGAAGCCAAAGAACAGGCTGCGACTATTGTTGATCAGGCGAATAAACGTTCAGCACAGATTGTTGCTGAGGCTCAGAAAGAGGCTCAACAGGAAGCAGAGCGTATTCGCAGATCTGCCGAAGCCGAAATTGAGCAGGAAGCCATCCGGGCACGTGAAGAATTACGCCAACGGGTCTCCGAACTTGCTTTGTCTGGTGCACAGAAGATTTTGCAATCCACTGTGGATGCCAAGAAACATAGCGAACTGCTTGAAAAACTAGCAGCGGAACTCTAAGGGAGGTGCCATGGCTGAAGTAAATACACTGGCTCGCCCCTATGCCAAAGCGGCATTTGAGGCGGCTCAAGCGGCCAAAACACTTGAACAATGGTCTGAATCGCTGGCAACACTCAGTGCAGTTACTCAGCAGGAAAAAGTCCTTGAACTGATCTCCAATCCATCCCTGACCGCCAGTCAGAAAGCACAGGTGATACAGGGTGTTTGCGGAGAAGAAACGAAGGTCATCTCAACACTGATTACGACTCTGGCTGAAAACAGACGCCTGGAATTGTGTCCCGGAATTGCGGCACTGTTCGAGGAGTTTAAAGCCGAACTGGAAAAAAGCGTTGAAGTACAGGTGACCAGCGCGTTTGAGTTGACCGCAGATCAGGAAAAATCTCTGACTGAGAAACTGACAACTAAATTGGGTCGTGACGTGAAGTTAGTCACTTCAGTGGATAATTCGATTATCGGTGGTGTCATTATTCGAACCAACGATATGGTTATCGACGGCTCTGTGACTGGCAAGCTCGCGAAGCTGGCCGAAGCAATGTATTCCTAAGAGGAAGCAGGCATGCAGCAACTGAATCCTTCAGAAATTAGCGAAATTATCAGAAAGCGCATCGAAGGCGTTGATGTCGCATCTGAAGCAAAAAATGAAGGTACTATCGTTTCCGTAACTGATGGTATCGTACGTATTCATGGTCTTGCCGACGTTATGTATGGTGAGATGATTGAATTTGAAGGGGGTCTTTATGGTATGGCCCTTAACCTTGAGCGTGACTCTGTTGGTGCCGTAGTCCTAGGTGACTATTTGGGAATCCAGGAGGGCCAGAAAGCCAAATGTACTGGTCGGATCCTGGAAGTACCGATTGGAACAGAAATGCTTGGTCGGGTTGTGGACGCTCTAGGTAATCCGATTGATGGTAAGGGTGACATCAATGCATCAATGACAGATGCCATTGAGAAAGTTGCTCCTGGCGTTATTGCCCGGCAATCAGTCGATCAACCGGTACAGACTGGTTATAAAGCAGTGGATGCCATGGTTCCAATCGGTCGGGGTCAGCGTGAGTTGATCATCGGTGACCGTCAGACTGGTAAAACCGCTTTGGCAGTTGATGCCATTATCAACCAGAAAGGCAAAGGTATTAAGTGTATCTATGTTGCGATCGGTCAGAAACAATCGACGATTGCCAACGTAGTACGCAAGTTGGAAGAGCATGATGCCATGGCCCATACCATCGTGGTCGCAGCATCAGCTTCTGAACCTGCTTCGATGCAGTTTCTGGCACCTTATTCCGGATGTACCATGGGAGAATACTTCCGTGATCGTGGTGAAGATGCCCTGATTATCTATGATGACCTGTCCAAACAGGCTGTAGCATATCGCCAGATTTCTTTGTTGCTACGTCGTCCGCCAGGTCGTGAAGCCTATCCGGGTGATGTGTTCTATTTGCACTCCCGTTTGCTGGAACGTGCTGCAAGGGTTAATGCAGATTACGTTGAGGCTTTCACTAATGGTGCAGTAAAAGGTAAGACCGGTTCTCTAACCGCATTGCCGATCATTGAAACTCAGGCTGGTGACGTATCTGCCTTCGTACCAACCAACGTAATTTCAATTACCGATGGTCAGATCTTCCTTGAAACCAACCTGTTCAACTCGGGTATTCGCCCGGCGATGAACGCGGGTATTTCGGTTTCCCGGGTAGGTGGTGCAGCTCAGACCAAACTGATGTCCAAACTGTCTGGCGGTATTCGTACTGCTCTTGCACAGTATCGTGAACTGGCGGCTTTTGCTCAGTTTGCTTCGGACCTGGATGAGGCGACCAAAGCTCAGTTGAATCATGGTATCCGTGTCACCGAACTGATGAAGCAACGGCAATATGCACCTATGTCTATTGCTGAAATGGCATCGTCTATTTTCGCGGCTAACAATGGTTACCTGAAAGATGTTGAGCCCCATAAAGTGGGTGACTTTGAAAGTGCCCTTCATTCATATCTGCATGCTGAGCATGGAGATTTTATGAAGGAAATGGTTGAAACAGGAGCTTTCAATGACGATGTCGTTGCCAAGCTGAAAGCCGCACTGGATAAGTTTGTAGAAACTCAATCCTGGTAATCTGAAGGTGCTGTGCTTTGGCACAGCATGATCCAAGCTGAGGAATAGATATGGCAGCCGGAAAAGAGATTCGCTCTCAGATCGGAAGCATTAAAAATACGCAGAAAATTACCAACGCCATGGAAATGGTGGCGACCAGTAAAATGCGTAAAGCTCAGGATCGGATGAAAGCCAGTAAGCCTTACTCTGACAAAATCAGAAATGTAATTGGTCACCTGGCAAACGCAAACCCTGAATATCACCCATTGTATATGCAGGAGCGGGAAATCAGGAAAGTAGGATACATCATCGTATCCACTGATAGAGGACTCTGTGGAGGCCTCAATATCAACGCTTTCAAAAAAGTGGTTCTCGACATGCAGACTTGGGCACATAAATCCATTGGTGTGGAAGTGTGTGCTGTGGGTGCCAAGGGTGCAGGTTATTTCAACGGCATAGGTACTTCAGTGGTTGCCAATATCAGCCATTTGGGGGATCAGCCTGAAGTTGGAGACCTGATCGGAGGAGTCAAGATCATGTTGGATAAATACGCCAACGGTGAAATTGACCGCTTGATTCTGGTGTACAACGAGTTTGTAAATACCATGACTCAGGCTCCGGTGTTGCGTCAGCTACTGCCACTTGAGGCAGAAGATGATGGCAACATGCGTAAACACATCTGGGACTATATGTATGAGCCCGATGCGCGGGAATTACTGGATGGTTTGATAGCCCGTTACCTTGAGTCTCAGGTTTATCAGGCAGTTATCGAGAATGCCGCCTGCGAGCAGGCAGCGCGAATGATGGCGATGAAAGCCGCCACCGATAACGCTGGTGAACTGATCAAGCAGTTGCAGCTGGTTTACAACAAAGCCCGGCAGGCCGCGATTACTCAGGAGATTTCTGAGATCGTTGGCGGAGCCGCCGCTGTTTAGGGTTATTAACTGATTTTTAAGCTTATTTGCGGATTTTTAGAGGACACAAATCATGAGTAGCGGAAAGATCGTACAGATCATTGGCGCCGTGATTGACGTGGAATTCCCGCGTGATTCGGTACCAAAAGTATACGATGCGCTGACTGTTGAAGGTTATGAACTCACTCTTGAGGTTCAACAGCAGCTGGGTGATGGTGTGGTTCGTACCATTGCCATGGGTGCGTCTGATGGCGTTAAACGTGGTGTTGCCGTCAGCAATACCGGTAAGGCTATTGCAGTACCCGTTGGAAAAGAAACCCTGGGACGTATTATGGACGTTCTGGGTAACCCAATCGACGAGCGTGGCCCGATTGGTGAACAAGAACGTTCTGTGATTCACCGTAAAGCGCCAAGTTATGCGGAGCAGGCGCATACCACTGAACTCCTGGAAACCGGTATTAAGGTTATCGACCTTATTTGTCCGTTTGCCAAAGGTGGTAAAGTGGGTCTGTTCGGTGGTGCAGGTGTGGGTAAAACTGTAAACATGCTCGAGCTGATCAATAACATTGCGACAGAACACAGTGGTTTGTCTGTATTCGCCGGTGTGGGCGAGCGGACTCGTGAAGGTAACGACTTCTACCACGAGATGTCAGATGCCAAAGTTATTCGTCTGGACAACCTGGCAGAATCCAAAGTGGCCATGGTTTATGGTCAGATGAACGAACCACCAGGAAACAGACTTCGTGTGGCGCTGACTGGTTTGACCATGGCGGAGAAATTCCGTGATGAAGGCCGTGACGTGCTGTTCTTTGTGGATAACATTTATCGTTATACCCTGGCAGGAACAGAAGTATCTGCTCTGTTGGGTCGTATGCCTTCTGCGGTGGGTTATCAGCCAACTCTGGCAGAAGAAATGGGTGTTCTACAGGAACGTATTACGTCTACTAAAGTGGGTTCCATTACATCTGTGCAGGCCGTATATGTACCCGCGGATGACTTGACTGACCCATCTCCAGCGACCACATTCGCTCACTTGGATGCGACTGTGGTATTGGATCGTAATATTGCTGCATTGGGTATTTATCCTGCGGTTAACCCGCTGGACTCCACTTCCCGCCAGTTGGATCCTTTGGTTATCGGTCAGGAACACTATGAAGTGGCCCGTGAGGTTCAGGCAACTTTGCAGCGTTATAACGAGCTGAAAGATATTATTGCGATTCTGGGTATGGACGAACTGTCAGAAGATGACAAATTGTTGGTTGCCCGTGCACGTAAGATTCAGCGCTTCCTGTCTCAGCCTTTCCATGTGGCAGAGGTATTCACAGGATCACCAGGTCGTTATGTTTCACTGAAAGACACCATTGCCGGCTTCTCAGGTATTCTGAAAGGGGAATATGATCATATTCCTGAACAGGATTTCTACATGAAAGGTGGCATTGAAGAAGTTCTGGAAGCTTACGCCAAACGTAGCAAAGCTTAAGCGGAGGTAAATCATGGCTATCACTGTCCACTGCGACATCGTGAGTGCTCACGACCAGATCTTTTCTGGTCTCGTATCATCTCTGCAAGCCAGAGGGGTTATGGGTGAGCTGGGTATTATGCCCGGTCATGCTCCCTTGCTGACTTCACTGGTTCCTGGTCCTGTTCGTATTACCAAGCAAAACGGAGATGTGGAAGTTGTCTACGTCTCTGGTGGGTACCTGGAAGTACAACCTAATATTGTCACGGTTCTGGCGGACACCGCTTTACGGGCCAGCGATATTGATGAAGCTCAGGCTTTGGAAGCAAAACATGCTGCCGAGAAAGAACTGGCTCAACATCAGGCGGATGAGCAATTTGCCCAAATTGCTATCAAGCTTGCCAAAGCAGTTGGTCAGATCAAGGTATTGGAAGAAATGCGAGCCAAGCATAAATAACCAGTCTATGTTCACAAAAAGCAGCGGAGTATCGCTGCTTTTTTTTGCCTGACAAAATGTCTGTGTTGCAGGTAAGAATGGTGGAGTCCGCGGCAATAGGGAAATCAGGCTCAATAAATGGGAGCCTTAGAGCACTTTATAAAAAAGTTAGCCGGGTACAAAATAACCGAAGTATTTCCTCATCGGCGATGTGAAATGTTCATAGCCGTGTCTGTCTGTAAGGCTTTACCATAATCACAGGGATCGGGTGCCGACATATTTCCCTTGTGAGCCTACAGAGGCTTTGTTTAAATAATGATAACTATAATATTCTTTCTAAATTCATAATTGCCAAGGATGACCTATGCAGGCCAACTCTATTTCAGTTGTCGCTTATGGTTTTGCTGATGGTTTAGCAATATTCCTGTTGTGCATCTTTTTAGTGTACTCGCTCAAAGACAGGATATACCTATACCTTGCCATGGCCTGTGCTATGACGGCTGTCTGGCTATTTGGAATTGTTCAGATCTACAGCCTTAATATTTGGGATACACAAGTCAGGCTTTCTCTGGAATTGGCGAGAAATCTAGTCTGGACTTTCGTGATTTTGCGATTATTGAGCCCTAGTCTGGGCAGCTTGCTGACTCACAAAATTTACCTGCCCATATTATTGTTATCAATTCTCGCATGGGTGTTGATCACATTTGCCCGTAAGTGGTTCCCAAACTATGGCAACATCGTGACAGCATTGTTGCTCATTTTCTCCAACATTATTGCGGTTCTGGGTGCAGAACAGCTTTATAAAGCCTCCAGAAAGAGCCGGCTGAATAAAATTCTGGCCATGATTCTGGCAGTAATGTTTTCGTTCGATATATATATGTTTACCCATTCCGCCCTGGTGGGACATATCAGTGTGGTAAATCTTCAGGCCAGAGGGGCTATTGCTGTCGTCATGCTAACCCTGATTGCCAGCGCAGTGGCGTTATTTCGGGGTAGCGCGGGTGAGAGTTCAAAGATCTCTTTTTCGAATGAATCGATTTTCTACTCTTCGTCTCTGGCTTTAATTGGCTTTCTGATTCTGATCCTGATCTTGGCTGGCTATTACATTGAATTGACCGATACATCGTGGGGACTGGTGTTCTACTCATTGGGTTGTTCGGGTTCCTTAATCATTATTTTATCGCTATATCTGTCCGGTACGGTTAGATCACGCTTTTATGAATCGATAAACCGTCACCTGTTTGGCCATAAATATGACTATCGCAAGGAGTGGATTAAGGTTATAGACCGCCTGTCCAATTCAGAATCCGGAAAAGGGTCATATGAAAAAGTTTCGTTTGAGTTACTGTCGTCAGTGTTTCGTTCACCGGCTGGAGTGGTCTGGGTACTTAATAACAATCGATTTGAACCGGCTTATACTAATATTGGCACTTTGCTGAAGAACCTGCCCAGGTTTACCAAGGACGAAAAATTCCTGCAGACCATGTATGAAAAAGATTGGGTTTTCACGCTCTCAGGGAAAGTGAATAACCGCCAGGATCTATTACTACATCAAGTACCCAAAAGTATTTTTCAAATCCGTGAAGCTTGGATTATTGTCCCATATCTGTCGTCCAATGAGTTGGTAGGCTTCTGCCTGCTCACTCAACCTGCTTTTATTACCAATGTCACCTGGGAAGATCTGGACCTGCTAAAAACAATAGGTCGTCAGGTAGCAAACTATATCAAGCTCTATCAGCAGGACGTGGTGCTCAAGGAAAACTCTCAACTGACAGCCTTCACCCGTTTTACGGCTTTCATTGTGCATGATTTGAACAATGTGATTGCACAGCAGGCGTTGTTACTGAAAAACGCCGAAAAACATAAAACCAATCCGGCGTTTATCGACGATATGATCATGACTGTGGAAAACTCTGTCCAGAGAATGACCAACCTGCTTGATAAACTACAGCACGAGGAAAATGAGTCCAGCCTGGAAATATCCCTGATACAGGTATTGCTGGCAGCAGTGGAGCGAAATTTGAAATATCTTCCGGAACCTGCGCTAAAGGTTGATGGTGATGATCTGAAGATTGTCGCAGATAAAGAAAAATTGACGATGGCACTATCGCACTTGATTAGAAACGCACAGGATTCTACTGATGACAATGGATTTGTGAATGTCACCATGAACGTTGATAATGAATTGGAGTGGGCCACAATATTGATTGAGGATAATGGTAAAGGAATGACCCAGGAGTTTATGGATAACAAACTATTCCGCCCATTTGAAACGACCAAGATCGGCCAAGGGATGGGGCTGGGAGCCTACCTGACAAAGCAGTATGTTAACCAGCTGGATGGTCACCTGGATGTCGAGAGCACTCCCGGCAAAGGCACCACCTTCACAATCCGCTTGAAAGGCAAAGTAACCACAACCGAATGAGTCAACTATGAGCGAAGCCAGATATCTGTTAATTGTAGAAGATGACGCTGGATTACAAAGCCAGTTTAAATGGAGCTTTGAAGATTATTCTGTGTTGATTGCAGCCAATCGAACAGATGCGGTGAATATGGTTCGACAGTATGAACCTAAAGTGGTCTTGCAGGACCTGGGTCTGCCTCCGGATGAAGATGGTGTGTCTGAAGGAATGCTGTGCATTGCCGACATTTTATCCATTTACCCGGAAACTAAAATTATCGTATTGACGGGCAAAAACCAGCACGAAAATGCTATCCGGGCGATCGGTAATGGCGCTTATGATTTCTACAACAAACCAATCGATATCGACACTCTCAACTTCGTTGTTGATCGTGCCTATAAAATATATGGTCTGGAGCAAAAGAACCGTAGTCTGCTTAATGACATGTCCTATGGGATGGACGGTGTCATTACCAGTGATCCGGAAATGCTACGTGTTTGCCGCATGGCAGAGCGTATCGCACCATCGGATGTCACCTGCACTATTTTGGGTGAAAGTGGCACTGGTAAGGAGGTGATGGCGCGTGCGATTCATAATAAAAGCGATCGGGCCGATAAGCGCTTCGTAGCGATTAATTGTGCAGCAGTACCCGAAAACCTCATGGAAAGTGAGCTGTTTGGTTATGAAAAAGGAGCGTTTACGGGGGCAGTGAAGCAAACTGAGGGTAAGTTTGAGTCGGCCAATAAAGGGACGCTGTTTTTGGATGAGATTGGTGACATGCCCCTCTCTTTGCAGGCAAAACTATTGCGATTTCTGCAGGAACGGGTGATTGAGCGAGTCGGTGGGCGGCGAGAAATACCTATTAATGTCAGAATTATCTGTGCGACTAACAAGAATCTGGACGAAATGGTAAAAGAAGGTACTTTTCGGGAAGATCTCTTTTATCGTATTACTGAGATGGTATTGCATTTGCCCAGGTTGAGTGAGCGTGATGCGGATAAAGCATTGCTGGCGCGCTATTTCCTGAATCGTTATGTCACCGCCAACAATCTGAATGTGAATGGTTTTACTGAAGATGCCATTCATGCGATCAATAACTACGATTGGCCAGGTAATATTCGTGAGCTGGAAAATAAAATAAAGCGCGCAGTAATCATGGCAGAAGGGAAGCAAGTGACCGCTGATGATCTGGGTTTGAGAATAAATGGAACCAAGAGTCTGATTCTGAAAGACGTGAGAATGCGTGCTGAGCGCAGCGCTATTCTTGAAGCTCTCAGCCTGACTAATGGTAATGTAAGTTCGGCTGCCAAGTTATTGGGAGTGACTCGTCCCACTCTTTACGATCTCAGTAAGAAATATGAGATCAGTTTTTAATAGTGTTTCATGAGTAAACAACGGCCACTCTTTTGAGCACAAGTATCCAGTGAATACTAACCCAGCATGGCTCTATGCCGGGTCGAACGAAAAAGGCGCTTTGGCGCCGATTATATTATTTAGTAAGCCCGGTCATTAAACAGTGTAAACACCGTTTTCACCAAGATGTAGATATCCATGGCAACTGACCAGTTGTTGATATACTCCAAATCATGTTCCACACGCTTGCGCATCAGTTCAAGATCCTCTGTTTCGCCACGAAAACCCCGAACCTGGGCAAGTCCGGTGATACCGGGTTTAATCCGATGGCGGCTCAGATAAGACGTGATCATGGCAGAGTATTCCTGATTATGTTGCACCGCGTGTGGTCGTGGCCCTACCATGGACATTGATCCAAACAACACATTAAAAATCTGAGGCAGTTCATCAATACTGGTTCTGCGAATGAACTTTCCTACCCTGGTAACCCTGGGGTCGTCTTTGGTTGCCTGCTTGACCTTATCTGGATCTGGTTGGTTCACATACATACTCCTGAACTTCCAGATCATAAACTCCTTACCATCCCAACCGGTACGACTTTGTTTAAAGATAATTGGTCCAGGAGAATTGATTTTTACAGCGATTGCTGTCCCGATAAGAATCGGAGAGGCAAGAATAATGGCGACCACTGCGAGGATCTTGTCTTCTATCTCCTTCATCAAGTAGTGCGTTCCCAGTAGAGGAGTCTCAGACAGGGTTAATATTGGAATGCCCGCAAATTCTTTTACGCTGTGATTGATTAGCTGCAATGCAAAAATATTGGGTGCCCAATGTATATCGACATTGAGGTCCAGTAGCTTGAAATACACATCCTTAATCATTGGAGATGATTCCAGCGACACCGCAAAGTACACACTTCGGATATCATTCTGTCTTACAATCTGTTCGATATCTTCCAGCTTGCCGATAACTTTTTTTCGCTCGTCTTCAGAGAGATTATCGCCTGGCTCTGCTGGAGTGGAGATCAGGCCAACAACCCTCTCAGGAATCCAGGGATTTTGGTTAATGCGCTCATGAACGTAGAAAGCAAGCTGTCCCGTTCCTACAACGATACTTTTTGCAGTAGAAGCTTTACGGGTCCGTACGTGAAAGGCTCTGAATCCCAAATGAGCAATGACCTGACCAATGAAGCCATAAAAAAACAACTGAAAAATGATTACTTGAGAATATGCATGGGAAATCTGAATTTGATTTTGCAGCAGATAAATGATGCTGAGCAGAACCATAAACGTCAGGCCCCAGGATTTTGCCAAAGACAGGACCTTTCCTGTTGCACTGGAGTGGCGCCGATATACACCCAGTAAATCATAAAAGAAGGCCATTGTGATCAGTAGGGTCAGGCCAAACAGCAAGTCAATGCTGGTGAAATACCCTCGGTTTATCACTGCAATGAGATATAGCAGGACCACAATGATCACGCCGTCTATTAAGGACTGAAACATTGTTGACAACGAGTTTCGTCTTTGCAGTAAGCGAGTTTTTCTTGAATGAACCAAAATCCGTTTTCCTGTTAAAAAGTTTTAATCGAGCTGTAATCAATATGCTCTGTCATAGTCACTAATATATTACGTTCTCCTTTAAAAGGCTGTCGACCATGTGCCAATAACATATTATCTATTAAAATAACGTCTTTCTTTTTCCAGGGAAATAACACGGAGTGTTTCTGGTACAGTTCCCTGAGTGTCAAAATCACCTCTTCTTCAATCGCCTCTCCATCGCCATAAAACGTATTGTAAGGTAATCCATCCTGGCCAAAATTGGATAAAAAGAATTCTTTTATTTCTGGCTCAAGAGAGTGGACATTAAAGAATGTGCCATGATTAAACCAGCACTTATCACCAGTCAGCGGGTGTTCGAGGATAGTATTGCGCACGTACTTTAGAGTTGGAGTACCATCTGCATTCCACGTTAAATCCTCTATATAATTTTTCTTACAATACCCTTCCAGTTCCTTCTCATTACTTACATCAAACGCTTTTTTCCAGGGGATGCCCATGTTGTTACTGAAGCGCCGGACATACATTAGCTTCTTGCGTTCAAATTTTTCTCTAATTTCCACGGGAAGGTCACGATAGATCGCCCGGCAATCAGATAGTGGGGTTTCTCCGCCTTCGGTGGGAGGAACGTCACAATAAAAGAAAAGATTATAAGGCCAGGTTCCTGAATACGATTTTTCATTGTGAAAAAAAATGGTCCGATCATTTTTGTACTTGGTGGAGGTGGAAGTATGCCCCTGAACATGGTCTCGTGGAGACGTTGCCTCAAGGTAAGGAACCCAGTCTCCAGAGGTGGACGCTGCTGCAAAGGCCTCAAAATCATCGATGCCATTGATATCAAAACCACGGAACAATATCGCACCATACTGGTTCAATAATGCTCTGATTTCCGTTTTGGATGTGTTCGCCCACTCAATAATATTTTCATTGCCAGAGTCTGACGAAACGAGTAATGGGAATTTATTGTTTTCCAACAACGATTTCTGAATAGCCATGTTCTTCCTTCCTTTTGAGACATTGTCACGCTTCAAAAACTATTGATATCAAAAGCTTTTTATCTGTATCGCCTTTCCTTATTGAGCTTTAAGAGATGCTTCCGAACTGTACCTGATACAACCGTTTAACCATATAAGCCACCGCAGTAAAAAATAGAATAATAGTCAATGGAAAGGCTCCAGGTACCCTCATCGCAGTTAGCAGATCTTTGAGTGGCATCACCAGCTCATGTGCAATGAATATTGGAAATGCTAATACCCCGACAACGACAAGGACTTTAATAAATGTATCAAACCACCCGTGGGTATGTTGGCTGGTGGCGTATCGGTAGACTCCTGTTATACCAATAATGACAACGCCCAGATAGAATGGCCAAGTCCATAGAAACATGCCCTTTGGCCAAATAAACCAAAACGAAAACTGTCCCTGCTCATAAGACAGGATGACTGCAAGGCCAATGAGCAGTAAACCAGCCATGCCAAATAATTTTAGACTTCCTTCTCTGACTATGGTGTTTCTGATCCAGTTGCCAACTGCCGCACCCAACATTACACCAGCAGACATTTCAAAATAATTGTATTTGGCAGTTAGTAATAAAATGAAAGGCTGAATAAGGGGGTTATTTGATGGTGAGATCTGTATCGCATCGATTACAAGATGTGTCGTATAAAAGAGTAGAGCGGCTATTAAACAAGAATAACTGAAGTTCAGTTTCCAGGTCAGTGCTCTTAACCAGATGGGTAGACTTAAAACAGCAAAGAAATAATAAGTGAGTACGCTCCAGAAAGCATTAGAGACTACGAGTCCATCGATATCGGCTCCTTCTGCAAGGTTGGAAATGATTTTTAGTGCTGCATAAACAGTAATTCCACTACCTAGCAATATTGCGTTTCGAAAAGCCACAGGAGTAACTGACTGAGGGTTTTTCTGGTATCTCGGGAAAAAGAAAAAACCAATGCCTGCTCCAAAGACCATTGCAAAACCAGGTGTTCCGGAACTGTACAATGGAGCCAGATATTTATTGAAATGAGCGAACACGGCAGGCAGCCGGTCAATAATGCCAGGCATCCAGTGTGCTGTAACATTTAGCAACACGAGCAACCCGCGCACCATATTCAAAGCTTGGCTGCCGGCTGCCAGTGGAATTTTTCGAGATGGAGTATTTGGTTCCTGCTCTGAACGTAGTGCTATTGTACTGGCAGCAGCAGGTTCATCGGAACTTCTGACAATGTCATTAATACTGTGTCCTTCAAAGATACGTCGGCATATATCTTTTGGGATACCCGCTTTCTCCATTTTCATGGTGACAGTAATTGCAGAGAGAGAATCTCCTCCAAGCTCAAAGAAGGAGTCATGGATGCTGATTGGGTTAATTTTCAGAGTTTCTTCCCAGATTTGCACCAGTTGTTTAGTTTTCTCTGTCAACGCATTTGAGGCGTCACTGGACTGATCCATATTAGAAACAATCTGCGCAATAGAAAGCCCCTCGAAAATTTTACGACAAACTTCTTTTGGGATGCCGGCCTTTTCCATTCTCATGGTAACGCTGATGGCCGAAAGTGAATCGCCTCCCAAGTCGAAAAAACTATCATTCATACTGATCGGGTGGATCTTAAGAACATCCTCCCAAATAGCAATTAACTGAGAGATTTTGTTGGCTAATAATGGGCTTTGAGTGCTTTTAAAATGCTGGCAGATCTGGGCTATTGTGAGGCCTTCAAAAATCTTTCGACAAATATCTTTTGGAATGCCGGCCTTTTCCATTTTCATGGTAACGGTTATGGCAGATAGAGAATCCCCGCCTAGATCGAAAAAACTGTCATTCAAGCTGATGGGGCTGATTTTCAGAACGTTTTCCCAGATATCCACTAGCTTGTCGGCAATGGAATCAGGCGATGCCTGTTTTGCCTCAGTATTTGCAGATTTAGTGGAGAGCGATTCATTGCTTTGGTACTGTTCTGATAGTTTTTTACGCTGTATCTTGCCAGTATCTGTCATTGGAAATGACTTGCAGGGCATTATTTTTAGAGTTTTACCTGCATTGAATCCGTGTTTCAACATAACACGGTTCGAGACTTCCCTTAATTGTTCGACATCAATATTGGTGTCGGACAAATATGAGACCAATGGTTGTTCGCCCCGTAATGAGTCGGGAATTTTGCTGATCGCTATTCCGCGGCGAGCTTGCAACTCTGTCAAAATATCTTGCTCGAGTGCTTCCGGAAATAACTTAACACCACCACAATTTATAAGATCGTCAGCTCTACCTTCATAGTAAATATAACCATTTTCAATGCGTCCCTGGTCACTGGTGGTAAACCACCCATCATCGTCCACCAGCCTTTGTTCCAGCGTGTCTTTGATCTGTCCGCTAGCCAGGTGAGGGCCTCGAATTCTGATTTGTCCGTTACCACCGACGGCTACTTCCACACCATCATAAGCTTTTCCCACAGATTCAAGTTCTTCGCCTTCGGTTTCATGTATTTTCAGAAAGCTACTGCGAGATGCCTCTGTAAGGCCATAATGCTGGATGATTCTGGCTTTAGGAAACAGGGCTTTAAGTTGCTCTTTTTCAGCACGGCTCATGTACTGACTGCCGATTTCTATCCAGAGGACTTTCTCACCAATACCGAGAAACAGTTCCTGGGACTGGAGTAAAATCCGCCAGAGTGTTGGTACTGCTGAAATTGCATTGATTTTATCCCGTTGGAGCATTTCAGCAATTTCAGAAGGATTGAAGCCATTAGGAGGGATATAGAACTTACCGCCGGCTTGACTCACTACGCGACATCGGCCAAACCCGAAGGAATAGTTAACTGGAACACCAATATACTCCCTGATACTGGAATCTATTGCCATGATAGATGTAAGACGTTCAGTAGTATTGGCTAGCGCACCATAAGATAGCAGGATAGCTTTGGGCTTGCCTTCTGTTCCGGACGTGAACAATACCTGGGCAATGTCCTGCGACCGTTCCTGCATGTTGGGATAGTTCAGGTCGCTGACCCAGCCGGTATCGTCTTCAGGTGTCAGTATTTGTGATATACCTAACATATCGCAACGTTCCCTGTCGTTTTCATCTCGGAGGTTTACAACCACAGAGCCTTTGGAAAACGCACTAAAAACACCTTTGACGTAGCTGATTGAGCTTCTCGAAACAATTCCTAATATTTCGCGGTCAGCGCTGAAATTCATATGGGGTCCTTTTGTGTTACAAGCGATACATCATGTCGGGTCATGTAAATTATGATCGGAAACAGGATGACACTATCTTACTCCTGACGCACTAGTAAATAATGTTAAAGAAACTGGCTTACCAAGTACATCAAAAAGCATGCTGCGCCATAACAAACAATCGAACGGAGCCCGCGTTCATTATCATGTCATCAAAAGAGCATGAGTCTTATTGCTTTTTAAGGTTTGAACTGTAAAAAAGTCTGACACTTTTGAGTCCAGGTTCTAATTACTTTGTTTTAATGCTCAAAGTCGACCGCTTTACTATCAGTCAATTCTTGTAAGTTAAATATGTTTTGCTTAATCTTGGAATTATTCATGAATGAAGGAAGGGCCTCTGGACTATGAGACCGGTATGGATTCAATTTTACGCAATACACCCAAGTCACCTGTTTAGTATTCTTAGTCATCATATAAACAGTTTTTTAAAATGACTGTGCTAGCAATTGTTATCGTTAATTACAAGACTCCGGCAATGGTCATAGATTGTCTGGAAACCTGTATGCCTGAGCTGGTTGATATCGACAGTAAAATTATTGTTGTTGATAACTGCTCGAAAGATAATTCCTGTGAAGAAATCCGACGTTGGATTGATAGCGAGCAGGTGCAGGGGCAGGTGGAGGTTGTTGCGTCACCGGTGAACGGTGGCTTCTCAGCAGGTAACAACGTTGGAATTAAGGCTGTTAGGGCAAAATATTACCTGCTCCTTAACAGTGATACCCTGGTAAGGAAAAATGCATTTAAAACCCTCTTGAGTGTTGCCGAACAAAATCCTCAAGCGGGGTTGTTCAGCCCCAGGCTTGAGTGGCCGGATGCGACTCCTCAGGAAAGTTGTTTTCGCTTTCACTCACCGGTTAGTGAGCTTATCAATGCCGCCTGCACGGGCATCGTGAGTCGATTGCTGAGAAATTTTGTTGTCGCCCATCCTGTCCGTATGGAGCCAGACTATTACCATTGGACCAGTTTTGCGTGTGTCCTGATCAGAGCTGAAGTACTGGAAAGTATAGGTCTGATGGACGAAGGTTACTTCATGTACTTTGAGGACTCAGAGTTTTGTTACCGGGCTGCTGCTGCTGGCTGGAAGGTCATGAATGTTCCCGATGCGCATGTGGTTCATCTACGGGGGGGCAGCTCTCCCGTTAAATCCCAGGCGCGTCTGAGAAAACGCCTGCCGCGTTATTTTTACGAATCCAGGGCGCGGTTTTTCTATCAGCTCTATGGTAAATCCGGATTGTTGGCTGCCAACGTTCTATGGATTTTTGGCACCCTTATTTCTCAGTCTCGCAGAATTATTCTGCCTCATAAACCAAGAAGCGTCATTGAAAAGCAGTGGCGCGATATCTGGGTTAATTTCAACAAGCCTCTCAAACCCTACATTCATCCGGATGACTATGACAAAACCTGATTTCATATTAATTGGGGCAATGAAAAGTGCCACCAGTACATTACATGCTCAGTTGGCCATGCAACCCGGCATTTTTATGTCTACGCCGAAAGAGCCTAATTATTTCAGTGATGATGAGCAGTATGCGCGCGGAGAGGCATGGTACGATGGTTTGTTTGAGTTGGCAGAGAACGGTGATCTATGTGGAGAGTCCAGTACACACTACACCAAGCTGCCGGATTATCCTCAGACCATTGAGAGGATGCAGAGGCGCCTGGTTGCACCCAAACTAATCTATGTCATACGACATCCGGTTGATCGTCTGGTTTCCCACTATATTCATCAGTGGTCACAGCGTGTGATCAGTTGTGACATTAACCAAGCGATTGATCAGTACCATGAGTTGATCGCTTATAGTTGTTATGCAAGGCAGTTACTACCTTATATAGAAGCTTATGGCCGGGAAAATATTCTGGTCACCTGTACGGAGGCGATCAAAGCGAGCCCCCAGTCAGAGCTTGAGCGGGTTGCCAGATTTATCGGTTATTCGAAGCCCGTCGTTTGGCATGACACGCTACCTTCGCAAAATGTCTCGCAGCAACGAATCAGACCATTTCCGGGGTACGGTTTGTTGGTCGAATCCCGGGTGATGACGTTCTTACGTCAGAAGCTGGTGCCTCAAAGTATACGGGATCGTGTCAAAAGTGGGCTGACTATGAAAGAGCGCCCGGTGATCGATGCTGTTCATATGAATAAGCTCGTTGAAACCTTTGATCGGGATCTTGAGGTCTTAGGGAGCTGGTTTGGGCGGCAGATCAAGTGCGACAACTTCAAACAGGTCGCTGTTTCTGAGCCACTGAAATTTTCGCATCAGCAATCTTAATTTGGAATAACACAATAATGACTGCCTTTGATACTGAACAATCCGATAGTGCTGATGCGGTAGAAATAATAAGCCAGGATTGCGGTGCCGTGGTTATCGGGCGTAACGAAGGGGACCGGCTCAGGCAATGTCTTAACAGTCTGATCAAACAGGTTACGGCGATTGTGTATGTTGACTCTGGGTCGACGGACAGCAGTGTCAAGATGGCTGAAAGTCTCGGAGTTTTGGTGGTTTCTCTGGATATGACAGTTCCATTTACTGCTGCCCGAGCCCGCAATGCTGGTGCGGCCAAGTTGCTGAAGATTTATCCTGATCTGCAGTTTATTCAGTTTATTGATGGTGACTGTGAGCTACGATCCGGCTGGATTCAGGCAGCAGCATCGTTTTTGGGTGAACACCCTGATTATGCGGTTGTATGTGGTCGGCGCCGGGAGCGTAATCCACAAAACAGCATTTATAACCTCCTGTGTGACATGGAATGGGATACTCCCATTGGTGACGCCAGTGCTTGTGGTGGCGATGCGCTCATTAGGACAAGTGCTTATCAGATTGTTAATGGCTACCGGGATGACTTGATTGCTGGCGAAGAGCCGGAAATGTGTCTGAGAATGCGGGAAAAAGGTTGGAAAATTAACCGTATTGATGCAGAGATGACTCTTCATGATGCAGCTATGACCCGTTTCGGGCAATGGTGGAAAAGAGCACAGCGGGCGGGATATGCCTATGCGGAAGGATTTTCCATACATGGGCGTAGCCTCGAAAAATACCGGCAAAAGGAAATTCGCAGTATTTTGGTCTGGGCGGTTTGTTTACCGCTGTCGTTTCTGTGTCTTGCGTTGATATCTCCTTGGATGCTGGTGTTGTTCTTGCTTTACCCTGTGCAGGTAATACGCCTTAGTGTTCGTTATCGTTTAAGAATTACAAGTGCAAAACAGGCGTTTTGGTATGCACTGTCCAATGTGGGTGGAAAATTTCCGCAACTAACAGGTATATGGCGTTATGTACTCAACCGGATTAAGGGACGCCGTGGTACTTTAATTGAATACAAATAATTGAATGGATTAAAACAATGTCGTATTTACTGGTTTCCCCCTGCCGAAATGAAGCAGATTACATGCGCATTACCCTGGACAGTGTTGTTGCCCAAACTGCCCAGCCGGATCTCTGGGTTATCGTTGATGACGGGTCTACCGATGAGACGCCGGTTATTTTGAAACAATATGCAGAAAAGCATTCTTTTATAAAGGTTATCACCCGTCAGGACCGTGGTCACAGGAGTGTAGGGCCAGGTGTGATAGAAGCGTTTTATCATGGCTATGATCAGATTGATGTCAGTCAGTTCGATTTTGTATGTAAGTTTGACTTGGATCTGGATCTGCCACCGCGTTATTTTGAAACTCTGATTGAGCGCATGAACGCTAACCCCCGAATTGGTACGTGCAGTGGAAAAGCATACTTTCGCGATCAGAAAACCGGTGAGCTGGTCAGTGAAAAATGTGGCGATGAAATGTCCGTCGGTATGACTAAATTTTATCGTCGCAGTTGTTTCGAAGAAATTGGTGGATTCGTCAGGCAGGTCATGTGGGATGGTATTGATTGCCACAAGTGCCGGCAGTTAGGCTGGATAGCCGTCAGTTGGGACGAGCCGGATCTCCGATTCATTCATTTGAGGCCTATGGGATCGAGCCAGAAAGGTATTTTTACTGGCAGGATGCGCCATGGTTTTGGGCAGTATTTTATGGGTACCGGCCTGTTGTACATGACGGCATCATCTGTTTTTAGATTATTTCACCCACCCTATCTGGTCGGTGGTTTGGCGATGTGGTGGGGATATGTGAAAAGCATGCTTCAGAAGCAACCCCGTTTTGCAGATAAAGAACTGGTACAGTTTATTCGCGAGTATCAGACTCAATGCCTGTTAAAAGGTAAGACTGCGGCGACCGAGGCGCTCAACCGTCAACAGGAAGTTGTATGGAAAACCACGCACTCTTGATTTGGAGCTATTCGTGAAGATCGCTTATCTTGCGCCAGAAATTCCCGCACTTTCTGCAACATTTGTTTACAATGAAATTCTATGTCTACAGCGTTTGGGAACAGAAGTTATACCATTTTCCATTCATCGACCCAAAGTCGAAGCTCAGGAGCCATCGGTAGAGAACCTGAAAGCAAACACACGCTACCTTTATGAACGAAGCAAATTCATAGTTGCAGGAAAGCACCTGAGGTTGATATTTGGTCACCCGAGAGCCTACTTTTCAGGTTTTGGCTGGCTTGTCAGAGATATGATTCAGTTGGGGTTAGTGAATCGGGGTGCCCTTGGCTTGGCTTATCGCTTTTTTTTTGCTGCAGCGTTGGCAGATGATTTAAGAAGAACGAAAGTACAGCACCTTCACGTTCACTTTGCTCACGTTCCGACAGATGTTGCCATGTATGCCTCTGTGTTGGCGGGTATTCGCTTTAGCGTGACAGCGCATGCAAACGATTTGTTTGAAAGGGGCTGGTTATTAAAAGAAAAAGTTCGGCGCTCCGCTTTTTTTGCGACTATTTCAGAGTTTAATGTTCGATTTCTTAGGAGCTTGGGAGCGGATGTCAGCCGTATCAATGTTATACGCTGTGGGGTTGACGATGATCAGTTTCCTGCAAACGTAGGTATCAACACTAAAAAACCTGATGCTCATCGTGTGGTTGGTGTGATTGGTCGCATGGTTGAAAAGAAAGGAATGGATCTATTGATCAAGGCTATCTACTTGCTGTGTCAAAGAAATATGGATGTTGAACTGCGAATTGCAGGGTCCGGCCCTCTTGAGCAAGAGTTACGAAATCTGGTTTACAAGCACCAACTAGAAAATCAGGTTAAGTTTCTGGGACCAATCGCCCACAATCAGGTCTCAGAATTTCTAACAAGCCTGGATTTATTTGTATTGCCGTGTCGTAAAGACAGCAATGGTGATATGGATGGTATCCCTGTTGTTCTAATGGAGGCTATGTTGTCGGGAATTCCAGTTGTATCGACCAGATTATCAGGGATTCCTGAGTTGGTTGTTGATCAGCAGAGTGGCTTATTGGTTGACCCAGAAGATGAGGCGTCTTTAGCGGATGCAATTGCAGCAATTCTACAGGATTTACCCATGTCGCAGCGATTGACACAAAATGCAATCTCTCTTATTCGCCAAGAATTTTCTCTGTCGGGTAATACAGAGAAACTCAACCGATTATTCTATCACTGTGTACAACAGCATTCGCTATGACTAATGAATCAATACACACTTTGTTAAGCCGGGATGTTTGGTGCATTCTTGGATTACCATTTGATGCTGTGACCTTAAATGACGCAGCAAATCATGTCAGAAACTCTATTGAGACTGGTGAGCGCTGTTTTATTTCTACTCCTAATCTCAACTTTGCTGTTACCGCTCAGTCAGATGAGGCGTTTTTTGAGTCGGTGGTACAGAGTGATATAAGTTTGGCCGATGGTATGCCTATTGTCTGGTTGGCGAAACTACTTGGCATTCCATTGCGGGAAAGGGTTGCCGGTTCCGATTTGTTCAGTCATCTGTCAGAGCAATCTAAATCCCCTAAAATTAAAGTGTTTTTCTTTGGCGGTCAGCCGGGTGTTGCTGCGATTGCCCATGAGAAACTTAATCAGCAGAGCAAGGGGATGGAAAGCTGTGGCTATATAGATCCCGGTTTTGTTTCTGTTGAGGAGATGAGTCGGCCTGACACGATTCAAGTCATTAATCAGTCCAATGCCGATTTTCTGGTGGTTGCTCTGGGTGCCAAAAAGGGGCAGCAATGGATACAGCACAACAAACATCAGTTTGAGGTGCCGGTATACAGCCATCTGGGTGCTGTCATTAACTTTGTTGCCGGACATGTTGAAAGAGCTCCAGGCGTCTGGCAGAAAGCTGGATTGGAGTGGCTATGGCGTATACGTCAAGAGCCAGCCCTTTGGCGTCGTTATTTGGGAGATGCTCTGCGGTTAATCAACCAGATGACCACGCGGGTACTTCCTCTGGTGGTATATAGTTATTGGTTAAAAAAGAGTGTGGGTGCTGAACTGTTGTCAGGGAAGGTAGTAACAGAGCAGGGGAATCCGGAAATTATCCGATTGTCTGGAGCAATGTGTCATCCCTATTTACAACCCTTGCAGCAAGCTCTTGTTGCCAACCTGCACAACACAGGTAGCGATATCAGTTTAGATATGGCTGGAGTAAGTTACATTGACGGTGCATGTATAGCGAAATTACTATTGTTCCAGGGCTTTCTAAAGCGATACGGAAGGGCTTTAATTTTTCGAAATACACCGAAAAGAGTATATCGGCTTTTGAAATACAGTGGAGTGACAGACCGGTTTGAAATTCTATCTGGTTAATATGATTACTAGTACGAAGTATGCCTGTATGTTGAGGTGGATATGTTGAAAGCAAGAGAGGTTGTGTTGCGAAGAAAAATATGCGTCAGGTTGGTTAATATTGTGTCAGAATCTGAGAATTCTTAACACGTAAGTTTGAGACATAGTTCTAATCTGCTCTTTAGTTACAATCAGTAACTTTTAAAATTGAGAAAAAAGCCCGTCCTGAAGGCGTTAACCTACCCAAAAGTCCATGTTGTTGCCAAAATGTATGCAGATAGCATTTGGTTAACTAGTTATATATCGAATTAGAATTAAAGGATCATAAGGTAATTCAAATATAAGTTTCATGAAGTAATGAAAAACCTCAGCTATTATTTTAAGGATCAAAGCAAAGTAGGCAGTACCGGTGTTGCTTTACATAATAGTTATCATGTTTTCATAAGATGTTCCAGAAAGACACTATATGTTGCCGGATTAGATTACTTATGTACCGTTTTTCTAAATCCTTTCAGGAGGAACTCAATGAAATCCATCCTTGGCCCTTCCAATATTTTTTTAATTCTCGTAAAAAAAATATCAATATTGTTTTTAGGTATTATCTTTACTTCATATGCTTATGCTGACAACTATAGTGTTGAATGGGAAAGTAAATTTAACCTTCCACCGCAGGACACAAATGGTTGGTCTATACTAAAACCGTCAGAAGATTCCCGTATTATCTATGTTTCCAATGAAGGAAATGATACGACTGCAGAAGTTTACAAATATCAAGATCTTACTGATCTGTACGGAAACTCTATTGATGTCTTTATCCCAACCTGGACCATCAAACCTTATGCTTCAATTGATGAAGCTTTAAAGCAGGTAAGAGATGGTTATCCTGACTATATTTTATTGAAGAGAGGGGATGTCTGGAATAGAACATCCGTCATAAAGTTTAAAGCGGGAAGTTCGGTAACTAATCGTTCCGTATTTGGCTATTATGGTAGTAATAAAGAAAGGCCTCTGATTAAGACAGGAAGCGCCGACGGTATTATCCTGAATAATGCACAATATTCTGCAATAATTGGTATTAAGTTCGTTGCCGATGCGAGAGATCCAAAAGGTGACCCCAATTTCGATTTTAGTTCAGCGTCAAACCCAAAAGGCTTTCAGGCTTTAAATTATGGCACGAATCTCGAAGGTCATATTCTAATCGAAGACTGCTGGTTTGATTGGTATGCGAACAACACTATTCAGGATATTAACACTGACTTGGGGCTGGTTAGTGATATTGTGCTTCGGAGAAACATAATTTCGAATAACTATGCGACATCCGGCCACTCTCAAGGTGTGTATGCTTACTACTCCTCAACATTATTGGAAGAAAACTTCTTTGACCATAACGGATGGTATCAACCGGGAGATGGAAGTACTCAGGGAGCGGGAGGGGCAACGATATTTAATCACAATACTTATTTTGCTGAGTCGAGAGAAACTATTTTCCGAAATAATATCTTTGCAAGAGCATCCAGTATTTCAAATAAATTTACCTCGAATACCACGGAAGGTACGAATCAGATTCTGGCTTGGGAAATTTTGCTTGATAATAATCTTTATCTCCAAGGTGAGGTTGGTGTCAGTCTGGGTGGAAATAAAGATCAGAATAATGGCCCACGTTGGGAAGATATTCGTGTTGTCAAAAATGTTTTTATGAATATTGGTGAAACCCAGCCCACGGGTCGCAACATTGCCTGGGGACTCGGGGTAGATGACTGGAAGAGTGGGTTGGTCGCCGACAATATTTTTACGAATTGGGGTAGCGTGACACTGAATAATGTCTATGCGATAAGCTCCTCAGGGCATACTACAAATGTTGAGTTTGCCAGAAATATTGTTGAGGGGCTTATCAGTTCAAAGCCGTTGGTAACATTTAACGATGCTACTCAAAGTGGTATTTACTTTCATGACAATGAAATTCGTGCTACCACGACCGAAAATGTTTACAAGAGTGGCAGGATTATGAAGTATGCTATAAGTAATCAAAATAAATTTTCCAATAACTACTATGTCTCTGATGCTGATCAATCAGAGTGGTTTGTGGGACAAGATGATGGCTTTATGAGTTTTTCAGAATATCTTGAAGCATCTGGAGAAGTCGAAGCTAAAATGGAATCCAGTAGTAATTTTGATCCAAACAGAACTATTGGTACTTATCTTACACAGCTAAAGCAAGATGCTTCCAAAACAGATGAAGTATCGAAGCTGGTTGAATTAATGAAAAATCAGTCAAAGTTTAACTGGAATCAGTATTTGAGCGCTGTAAAGATCAACCAGTACATACGGAACGGATACTGTAAGGATGGTGCTGATCTATGCGATGATGCCAAGCTTTTTCTGTATAACCCATCAAGCCCGGGTAATGTTTCTGTTCAGCCAAAATGACTCAACAATTGTTAGTCAGACTAGGTATTGTTAACGCGTAGAAGTGTTTGCATGTATGTCTGCATCAGCTTCGCCCTCTAGTCTTGGGAAACTCCAAGATGACCTGGGGCGAAGCTTTTCTTATGCACTTTTAAGAACTACTAACTACCTGTAATCGAATAAGATGTGATGAATTCATTCGGGATTTTTTATGTTGAGCTAACAGTTTGTGCAGTGAAGGAAGAGATAGGGCTGTATATTTTCTTTCCAAAGCAATGTGGCTAGTGTTCACATATATGCGACGCTGCATGCCAGACCTTCTTTATCTTAAATTGAATCAGATGGCTTGTTTTCTTGAGGACAGTTAAAATATGGCTTCCAGGTGATTCAGGTTGACGGATCTTACTTTTGCAGGAAAAAGTTATTAATAAAACTTTGTTCTATGTTTGCCAGGAATGTTGGAATGTCTATCAAAAGTCACACTCATCATATGAGCGAATAGGTGTACTATTAACCTGGCTACTAAATAGATCGTCCTGATCTGTTTAATTGTCGCCCCGAAAAATCTGGCGGTGTTGCGCGAAACCCCGAATTATCAGACTGCTTGATTTATCGGGGCTCGCATTGGCTGAGGCCAATGGTGTGGTCCGACATCCCGGTGCATCCCTGCATCACACTGTTAATCCGACTTGTGTACTTGCCGGGTCAATAGAAACCAATTGCTTGCATCGAATTTGCTGAAAATTTATGGTTAGTATGTGCCCTGATTGGCTATGTTCCGCAGATAACTAACAATAATCCATTGTTTAGAAAATCTCTTGTCACTTGAATTGAATGTTGTTTTGGATAGCTGCACTCGGTAAACCTAATATGAGAAGGATGTAAAATGAACATTTCAATTGGTATTTTTGCACACAATGAAGAGCAAAACATAGAAAAGTTGATTCACTACCTTTCTGTGCAGACGATAGTCAACAATACCGAACACAACATGCATGTTTTCGTATTGGCTAATGGCTGCAGTGATTTTACAGTGGACTTTGCAAAGAGAAAAATATCATCGCTCCCAAAAAATGTGCAGGATAAGTTTCAGGTGGTGGATATTGAATTGAGTGGAAAATCGCGATGCTGGAATTATTTTGTACACAATATCCTTAAAAGTGATGTCGATGTAGTTTATTTCATGGATGCAGACATTCTGTTGCCTGAGACTGATACCCTTAACAAGATGTTGGACTTTTTAACCTCTGAGAATCAGTTGAAAGTGGTTGTCAGTAAACCTGTAAAAGATCTTGATATTAAGAACGAAAAGTTGAGCTTCACAGAAAAGCTGATTAAGTATTCTGGTGGTAATCTCACCAACTATAAAAAATCAGTCTGTGGACAATTATATCTGACAAAATATGAGCTTGTCCGGCACATCTGGTTACCGATAGGTCTCCCTGTTGAAGATGGCTTCCTTCGGGCAATGTTTTTGACAGATTTATTAACAAAAGAGGAGCATTTGGAAATCATTGACGGGCGGGATGATATATACCATGTTTATATGTCCATTCGCGGAATCGGCGAACTCATATCTCATCAGACAAGAATCATGATAGGCACGGCCATTAATGAGCTGATATTTAATACTATTCGCACACAACCAGATAGCATGGAATCCCGTACGTCATATCTGGCGAATATATCAACATCAGAAACATGGCTAAAGGACTTGATCAGGGAAAATTTACCAAAATGGCCTTATGGCTATATTGCTTTCAAGCACGTTACAAAACGTCTGCGGAATGCCAAGACACAAAAAATGACGCCCAAACGGGCTTTGATTACTGGCCTTGGGTTGTTATTTGATGCTCTTGTATATGTTAATGCAAGCTTAAAAATGCTCAGTGGGAAAGGAGCTGGTCATTGGTGAGCATCTCTTTCAAGTTTCTTGAATGAACCAATTCCGGTTAGTATGGATGTATGGTATTTGCACAGCCGATCATTTATCTGGAGACCAGTTCAGCACAAGTATTCAGTCTGGTCATTTCAGTTGAGCGAAATGTAAATGGTTCTGTTAGATCGGCATTGGATCTTAATCAAGCGATTACATTCCCCACAGATTTCCCAGTAGATTTTGTATTTCAGTTATCATTTAAAGGTTTTGATGATTGACATTTTTTTCTTTTGATGGTTGAAGTTGATGAGGCTCTCCTAGAGCTCTCTGGTTCAAATAATATTTGCTTCTCATGATCTGTAAGATAAGTCGCGAAGCGATTGTTGCTAACCTCACCGACACAGATAAACTACTGGCTGAGAACAGTCAGGGAGATCTCTTTTGAATTTTAAGAACAAGACAGTTTTGTCTACTTTTATTGTGATGGCTGGTTTTGCATCAGGACAAATTATACGCTTTGGTGGCAATCTCATTACCACCCGATTTCTTGCACCTGATTTATTTGGTGTAATGGCTATTGCAAATGCGGTCGTATATATCGTACTGCTATTCTCGGATATGGGGTTTGGACTCAGTATTATACGCAGTGAAAGGGGGGAAGAACCGAGATTTTTAAAAACTGTCTTCAGCTTCAAAGTTCTTCAGGGAATAGCTTTATCGGTATTTGTATATGTAGCTGCTCTATGTATTTGGGGAGCGGATCAGTTTTCTTTGTTTCCGCCAGAGTCAACATTTGGGAATAAGGACTTACCATTAGCTCTAATAATTGTTGCCTTATGCCCCATTATTGGTGGTTTTAAATCGATACAGATGGATCTGCATATTCGCCATCAGAAGATTGGCAGACAAACAATCATTGAATTGACTTCTCAAATACTCGCTCTGCTCTTTATCATTGGATATGCACAATTCAGTAGCAGTATTTTTACTCTAGCGTTTTCAAATGTCGTCGCGGCAGCATGTACCATGATACTCAGTTATGTACTTTTCGATCGCAGCATTTTTGGATTTGCATGGGATAAAGAAACCATTAAAGAGGTTTTGTTCTTTGGGAAGTGGATTCAAGCCTCATCCGCCATTGTTGGGTTATTAAATCATGTTGATAAGATATTTTTTGGATATCTGATGACAACTACGCAAATGGGGATATATTCCATAGCCTCCCTGATGTTTGCTGCTATGGGAAATATTTTTAATCGGATGAATGTCACCTTGTTGCCGGCGATCAGTAAAGTTGTACGTGAAAAGCCGCAAAATTTATCGAAGGTATACTACAAAATAAAATTCTATCGGGATCTGATCATTGCTATCCCAGCGAGCATTATTATTGCCAATGGCGATATCGTTGTCAGTCTGATTTATGACGAACGATATCATCAGGCAGGATATTTTCTGCAAATTATGTCCATTGCTCATTTGATTGAATGCTTGTTGTTCAAGGAGCAGGTGATTACTGCTTTAGGGGCCAGTAAAGTACATTTTCAAATGTCATTGTGGCGGTTTGCGGGTGTCATTATCCTGATTCCTCTGTGTTATCATTTTTTTGGTACGACCGGTATCATCCTTGCGTTTTCCTGTCGTCGTCTATTCGGCTCCTGGATTCTTTATCGTATTTTTATTGATAGAGGTATTTTGAACTGGTTTAAAGAGTTAAGAGTATTTGCAGTCATTGCTTTTGGCCTTGGAATTGGTTATTTGATTAGGATGTTATTAACTTCAATTATTTGAGCAAGTGACTACTTCTTCAATTATAACTCCTGAATGATTGTGTGGTGAACAGGCTTAGATAACTTTTTTCCTTATCTATGAGTCAAGCAGTGCTACACTGAACGCTAAAATATTAAAAGGGCAATGTATTTATGCCTAATTTGTTTGCCTATATCGTATTGTTTTCCTGGCCGTTGTGGGCATTGCTCATTGCTAAAAAAGTAAATAATAGTCAGGCAGCGATTTTGTTGCTACTGATACCATATTTGCTATTACCGTTGAAAACAGAGTTTTCACTACCTTTGGTGAGTCTCAATAAAGAAACGCTGCCATCACTGGTTGCTTTCTTGCTGTTGTTTAGAAGACAACAGAATTTTAAGTTTTTACCTGAAACCATAACCGCTCGTATAATTGTGATCCTGCTATACCTGTCACCAATATTAACCACACTGACAAATGGGGATACACTTGTTTATGGGCCAAAAATAAAATCCGGTATCCCGATCGAAAATACCATCGGTATGCTGGTTGATGTTTTCATTACCCTCATTCCTTTTATTCTGGGTTTGAATTTTGTAAACAATGAACAGGCACAAAAAGATTTTCTGAAATATCTGGTGATTGCAGGTCTGATTTATTCTTTACCCATCTTATGGGAAATTAAAATGAGCCCCAGGCTTCACTCTCAAATATATGGTATTTTTCCTCATGATTGGCGCCAGCAGCTTCGGCAGGGTGGATTTCGCCCGGTGGTATTCCTTGGACACGGTCTTTATATCGCAGTTTTCATGAGCTTAGCTACAACAGCGGCACTTGTTTTGTGGAAGGCAAAAATCAAACCTTTGCAGCGCAATGGGTTATTGATTGCAATGTTTCTAGTAGGTGTGGTTGTTTTAAGTAAATCGTTAAGTGCCGTTATATATGTGCTGCTGATGATTGGAGCAGTCATGTTTCTCAGTTATCGGAAAAAAGCACAAGTAGCTGCCGCAATAGCTCTGTTTGTTTTTGTATTTCCGATGTTGCGCAGCCTTGATCTTATTCCGACAACTCAAATAGTAAATGGTATTGCTCATTACAGTGAGGACCGGGCTGGAAGTCTTGAGTATCGTTTTGATAACGAAGATATGCTGTTGGCAAAGGCAAACCAGAGACCGCTGTTTGGTTGGGGGAGTTATGGTCGAAACCGAGTGTTTGATCCTTATACGGGTGAGGATATCAGCACAACGGATGGTGTCTGGATTCTTTGGTTCGGTAAACAGGGCTGGGTTGGTTATCTGGCTTTCTTCGGTTTACTTTGTTATCCCATTTTTTCGGTTTATGGATTGATAAGACGTAATCAACGCGTATCGGTATTGAGTGTAGGTCTATGTTTGACGCTTTCTGTAAACCTGCTGGACTTGATACCCAATTCATCGATCAGTCATCTGACATTACTCATGGCTGGTGCATTAATGGGATATGTCGAAAACAAGAAATTACGCCCCTCTTCCGAGTAGTAACCGTTGCTTTATTTCAAAGCTTGGTCATCGCAAAGAAAAGAAGTATAAGGCGAGAGAGATCTTTTTCAGATCATAACTCGCCAGACAAAGGTAAGTATTTCCTTGGTTATTTGAAGCCTCCTCACTTTTATAAGCGAGTATAAATAGTTCTCCGCGGCCTCTGGATAGAGGCCTAGTTGGTCAATAGCCTGTCGAATACTCTCTGGGCATGCTTCGAAGCTGGTTAATGAATGCTTTAAGAAGGCCTGGTTAAAGTTATAGGCCTGTGCAACTTGCCCTGGTTCAAGTCGTCCCCTGACGCCTATCCATTCAGCGCCAATCTGATCAGCCATGCCACGATAGTAGTTGGTCATGTGTCCGGGGGAGAATATTTCAAGAAACTTCAACCCGGTTTTTGAGGCTGGTCGATATAACATAGGGCCTATAGCTGCACCATGTATGGCCGCAATGGCTTCTGCATGAATGAAGATCTGCAACTGTTGTGCAACTGTCAGATCCTCGGGATAGATCTTTTGATAACCGTATTGTCCCAACAGTTGTTCAATTTCTGCTTCGTTGCGTATATTTCTACTGTCCCGTCGAGAAAGAAAAACCCTGCGAGGCAGATCATAGGCGGTTTGTTCAAGTTTTTTCCAGGGGCTGGATGGTAATATAAATTGCTGAATCCATGAGATAGCAGGCGTTCTTAAGCAATCGAAAGGATTTTGGTTGAACTCCACAAGCCGTGCTTCAATGTCGGCATCCGAAAACATTGTCGGAAGTTCAAACATAGCAAATACATTTTTTATGTACGTGGGAGTTCTTTCACTTAACACAAATACGGGCTTTTCCTTGAGCTCATGTTGTCTGATCTGGTCCAGAACAAAAAACGCAAAGGGAATATGAAAGTTAAGAGTATGTGCCCAATTTGCCGGTGTATTCTTGCGAAAATCTATAACGATTTTATCATCTATCCAGATGTTCTTGAGTCTCTTCAATATTCGATTGAATGAGCGCCTTTTGCGGGTAATATCCCTGGATTCAGAAACTGAAAAATGACCCGTATATCGTATGGTAATTTCACCTTCCGGCATGAAATATTCTGGAAGCACGATATGTTCGACGGTAGGGGTAAAGCGGTCAATCAAGTAAGATTTTGCGGTTATGAGCTTTTTTTCAGTTGCTCTATATCCTTTGATTTGAATGTTTCAATCCATAGTTTCCTTCTAAGATATGCTCTCAAACTTATCTCTCTTCTCCAAAGAAATATTTGACTCTCGCTGCGGTCAGGCAAGGTTCTAACTTTGGATCGAAACTTCCCTGGCGTTGATAAATAATATCGGCCCATGGGAGTTCAGAGGTTTCTTTTTCCATTTTTGCCACGAGATCATCCACCTTACCGATGACTCTTGCAGGCACACCGGCAACGATATCCCCTTTACTGACGTTTTTTGTAACCACGGCTTCCACAGCAACCAATGCGTTTAGGCCGATTTCAATGCCCGGCATTATGATTGCGTTAATACCGATGAATACATTGTCTTTAATATCGATCTTACCGATAGCATCCAGTTTTTTATTATATGCCTTGTTAAGTACCGCTACTGCTCCATTGTGACCAGCTAGAGTGCGGGAAGACAAACATACATTATTACCGATTCTGGTGTACTTTGGATTTAAAATGCGTACATCCCTGTTGATCAGACAATCCTATCCGATCGCGTGCAGGCGACCAAACTTTTTGAGATAGCGGGTATATTCGGCATTTCCGGGCTTGCATACCTTCAAGTACAGTGATTGAAACATACCGGTTTTAAAACAGATAGAGCGTAATAAGCTTTTAATCATAGCTGTTCTTCGAACACCGGTCTTCAGCAGGAATAGGATCTTTCGGGTACATTATAAATGTTCGGATAAGAAAGATATTCAAATATGAACATGAGTCAGTGAGTTACCTGACTGGCCCTTACATCATAAGGATATTGCTTTAATAATGCTCCGAAGTCCAGATAGTTAGCGAGTATGATAATCTTGTTGCTGCTTCGCAAAACGATAAACATCAAGTTCGCTCGACAGTACTGGCCTGCCAAACAAATACCCTTGTAATAAACTGCATTTCTGCTGAATCAGAATATCCTGTTGTGCTCTGGTTTCTACACCTTCAGCGGTGGTTTTTATGCCAAGGTTTTCACACATGCTTGTGATAGCGCCGATCATGGCTCTGGCGTCCTGAGTCTGGTGCAAATCGGAAATAAAGCTTTGGTCGATCTTGATCTTGTCAAATTTAAACATCCGCAAATAGCTCAGGCTGGAGTAGCCGGTGCCGAAATCATCCATTGATATGCTCACCCCAAGGGAGTGGATGGATTCGAGGGTGGCCAGGGTGGATTCGGTGTTGTGCAGCAATACGCCTTCGGTAATTTCCAGTTCCAGCCGGTTAGCAGACATTGATGCATCCAGCAGTGCGGTGTTGAGGTCCTGAATGAGATCCCGGTGTTTGAATTGTACAGGAGAGACATTGACGGCAACCCAGAGGTGATCTGGCCAGTTCCTGGCTTCCTGGCAAGCCTGCCGCAGTACCCAGGCCCCGATGTCACAAATCTGGCCGCTGGCCTCGGCGACGGGTATGAATTCAGATGGGGGAACCCACCCCCGCTGTGGGTGGTGCCACCTTAACAGTGCTTCAAATCCTGCGATTTCCAGGGTCTCGCTGTTAATGACCGGTTGGTAGGCCAGTTGCATTTGTCCTTTTTCGATTGCGGATCGTAAGTCCAGTTCCAACTCCCGGCGAGCCTTCATCAGAGCATCCATTTCAGATTCAAAGAAGCAGTAGGTATTCCGCCCATCCTGTTTAGCTCGATAGAGTGCCAGATCTGCGTTTTTAAACAGCTGGTCCTGGTCATTGCCGTCTTCCGGTATGACGCTGATACCGATTGAAACCCCCACCAGAATGGATTGCTGATTCAGGCGGTATAGTTGCCCAAGCTGGTGAATAATTTTTGAGGCGGTTTGTTGAGCATCTTCGCGGGACGGGTTATCAGTCAGCATCACTGCAAATTCATCTCCCCCCAGACGAGCAATCAGGTCGTGGTCATTAATGCATTGTTGAAGCCTGTTGGCTGCTTCAATTAACAGTAGGTCTCCCACCGAATGACCCAGAGTATCGTTCACCGCTTTGAAATGATCGAGATCGAGATATAACAGTGCCATTCGTTGATTGTCATGGGCACGGCTCAGTGTATCGATAACGTTTTCCCGAAATAATACTCGGTTCGGCAGACCGGTTAAGGCATCGTGATGAGCCATGTGACTGATTTTGGCCTGCTGACTTAGCCGCTCGGTGACGTCCTCATGGATTAGCATCGTGCCGCCATCGGGGGTTTTGATGGTAGTGATATTCAGTATCCGTCCGTCGGCCAGATTTACGGATTGTGGCTTGGTACCGGCCATAATTGGGTCAAAGATGTGAGGATTGTCGTCCGTAGCCGCCTCAATGCGAACGCCTCGTTTCCGGACATATCGGACAACATCCGGCCACAGTGTGTCGGGTTGAATCAATTGTTCAGGAAGATGATAAAACGATATGAACTGGCGATTGGCCAGCAGTATGCGTTCTTCCTGGTCACACAAGCATAGACCGTAAGGTGCATTTTCCAGGATGATCATCATGCGTTGATTTTGCAGCTGGATCTGACTGCGCGATTCTTCCAGCAGATGTTCCCGGGCAACAAACAGGTTTTGCATCAGCTGATCAAAAGTCTGTGCCAACATACCCAGTTCATCGCTGGACTGGGTCAGTTTTTCCGGAACCGGTTGTGGCTGTGTTTCCAGTTCGATCAAACTTGTGGTGTAACCCGTCAGAAGCTCGATTCGGCGGCTAAGATTTCGACCAAATAGCAAAAGGGTCAGTAGCGCCAATGACGATACAAAAATAGTCAGAAATCCCAGTACCAGATAGGCCTGATAAGTCGCCAGATCCATGGCTGCCTGAGCCTGGGAGTTAATCTTGGCTGCACGAACAGTGACACCGTCAAGGACCTCCCGCAGCTCGTTGATGGAAGTCTGCAGGTGGTCGTTGAGTTGGTTCAGATCCTCATTGACCTGAGTTATTTGCGCATACGTTTCCGTTAATCCCCCGTTTCCGGATAAACCGGTATTGATGGCTCTGGTGAGCGTAGATAGATGTTCAGCTTCGTCCTGTTTCTGCGCTATCTGCAGTCGTGTAAAGGTCCGACTCATTGATGTTCTTATAAGAGTTACCAGCGACATCTGCTTTTCCAGAGATTGTTGCAACAGTATCCCGGCGTGAGGCCGGTTTAATGAGTCTCTCAGACGGTCGGCGAGATCTCTGAGGTGGTAGAGCCCGCGCAGTGTTGGCCAGACATCAAACATGACTTCATTGAGTGTACGCCTGATTTCTGTATCGCTCAGGTTGTTGATGTCGGGAATACGGTGTGTGCCCACATAGCCGTCAAATTGTCGGATCAGGCTGTCCAGTAGATTGATCAGCTCCTGTACGTCGGTCGTTACCTGCTGCTGTTGGGTATAGTAATCCTGCCGCAGGCTCATCAGCAGTGTGCAGCTTTGCTGCATTTGCTGGTGGGTCTTAAACAATGTTTCTCTGGCGGAATGGATCTGTACAGACAACTGGTCAAAGTGGTTTTTGAGAGCCTGTTCATACAGGGCATCAAGCACTGCATAGGCTTTGTTCGGTTCGTTGATGACAGGAAATAGTGCCTGGTTGCCATGGATTTCAATAGTCATATCCAGATGACAAACGGATACCAGCCCCTGAAGCGTCTCAATCAGGTACTGGCTGGCGTCAGACGCTTCCAACACTGAGGCATGAAGAGGGCCGGTCAGTTTGGTTGTGGCCACTCCCTGGCGGATGCTGAGCAAGTAACTCATGCTGATGCTGCCCGGCACAACAATCAACGCCATTAAGACAATGCCAATGGTGATCAGCTTATATCGTATTCGATTTTTGATGCTGTCAATCAATGATATAGCCGACATGAGTGGTGACTAAGCCTCTGATCAGGTATACGCCCATCAGGACATTCCCTTTATCAATGATAATTCAACGTTCCACCCCGATCGATTGCCAAGTCAGGCTTTCAGAGTTACCGGTATTTTTGGATATGCTGCATACAAACAATTACGTTTGAGTATAGACCAGGGAAACCGAGGTGCAATGTTGTGCCTAATGCATTAGTAACGCGTCAGGCATGGATCAATCTGGTCTATCCAGGCCAGTATTCCACCCTCCAGGCTATAAACCTGCGAGCACCCGGCAGCTTGAAGCTGACGCGTTGCGGTTGCGGAACGACCGCCGCTTTTACAGATGCATACGATCATCCGGTCGCCGACCAATTCATTGTGGTGATGGATCAGCGTAGCAAGGGGAATGGAGCGACTGTTGTTGATTTGACAGATTTCCCGTTCGTATGGCTCTCGCACATCGATCAGTTGAATATCAGGATTGTTTTTTAATTGGGTTTTGAGTTCAGTCGCCGTTATCAGCGAGACTGCCGGCTGCATCCCGCAAAAGGCCTCATAATCTATCAACTCGGTTATGACGGGCTGGTCACCACATATCGGACACTGAGGATCCCGGCTGAGGGTGAGTTCGTCAAAGCGCATATCCAGAGCATGGTATTGTAATAAGCGTCCGCTCAGCGTCTGGCCGATTCCGGTTATCAGTTTGATGGCTTCGGTCGTTTGTATCGTTGCAATCATGGCTGGTAAGACTCCCAGTACGCCGGCCTCGGCACAGGATGGCACCTGCCCCGGAGCCGGTGGTTCAGGAAACAGGCATCGATAACAAGGACCATCAGCGTGATGAAAAACGCTCGCCTGCCCCTCAAACTGATAGATGCTGCCGTAAACGTAGGGTTTATCCAGCAGTACACAGGCATCATTGACCAGATAACGAGTCGGGAAATTATCGGATCCATCGACAACCAGATCATAGTCTGCAATCAGTGTCATTGCGTTGTGACGGTTAAGGGCAATGTGGTGGGAATGGACCGTAATGTGAGGATTCAGTTGCTGCAAATGAACGGCGGCCTGATTTGCCTTGGATTGCCCAATATCCGCGGTTGTGAACAGCACTTGCCGTTGCAGGTTGCTATCTTCAACCACATCCGCATCGACAATGCCGATGATCCCGACGCCCGCTGCTGCAAGATATAAACCGGCAGGTGATCCCAGCCCCCCCGCGCCTACCAGCAGCACCCGGGCATTTTTGAGTCGGCGCTGACCCTCCAGACCGAATTCAGAGAGAGTCAGGTGGCGGCTATACCGGCTGAGTTCCTGTGCTGTAAACATGCGATGATCCTGCAGAGCTAAAAGAGACTGGACATACAGTGCTGCAGTTTAAACGAACGGCCGTTGACGACACATCCCCTCAGACTGTTTCTTGCCGGCATGTTTTAATCCGTAAGAAGGGAATGACCGTCAGGGAAGGTGGTCATGCAGTAAAATGCAGGAGCAATTTTCTGCCCATCCATCCCTGGATATAAAAAAGCCGCCCAGAAGGCGGCAAAGAGTCATACTGACGAACATAATCGATGTGTCGGGGGTGATGGGGTCATCACCTCCGGATGTTTATTTAGCCAGCCAGTTGTTCTTTCATGGCCTGTTCTGTGGCACTGGCCTGATCGCCAAGTAACAGATGCACAACGGTTTCATTGATGCGCATAACCCGTTTGACACCTGCGTTACGCAGTTCGGCTTCGTCCCATTTGACCTGGTCTTTCAGTTCCAGGCGTAAGCGGCTGGTGGCACAGGCCAGACAGTCCTGAATGTTATCTTTGCCGCCCAGCAGTGTGATCAGACGGCTGGCCAGGGAGCGTTGTTCATCGGATATTCCAGTGGCTGTACTCTGTTGTGCAACTGGAGCTGCAACTGTTTGACTGACGGGAGCTGCCATTGGTGCATCCAGTTCAGGTGCTTTGCCAGACGCCAGATATTGGTCAATGGAGGTACGCAGGTTATCGGCTTCAGTTCCAAAGATGGCCTGGATGCCGTTTCCAACCTTGATCACACCGGTTGCGCCCAGGGCTTTCAGGCGATCAGAGTTCACTTTCTCAGTCTGATGCACTTCCATACGCAGGCGGGTAATGCAGTTATCAACTGTTTTCAGGTTGGAGGCACCACCGAACGCCAGAATAATCTGTCCGACACGATCATCTTCTGCCACGTTGCCAGTGGTTGTTTGCACGGTGACCAGAGCAACTTCGTCTTCACGGCCAGGGGTTTTCAGGTTTAGCTTGACGATAGCTACACGGAATACAGTGTAATAAACCAGTGCGTAAGCAGGGCCAACGACAAAGAACATCAGGAAGTTATGAGACAGGTGACTGAACAGGAAGAAGTCGATACCACCATGGCTGAATGTCATACCGTGTTTCATATCCAACAGGATGGTGATCGGAAATGCCAGGCCGGCCAGAATCGCGTGAATGACATACAGCACAGGTGCGACGAACAGGAAGGCGAACTCAATAGGCTCGGTAATCCCGGTCAGAAAACTGGTCAGTGCGGCGGAAATCATGATGCCACCGATTTTGGCCCGGTTTTCCGGCTTGGCGGTATGCCACATGGCGATGGCAGCAGCCGGCAGTCCCCACATTTTGAACAGATAACCACCAGCCATGTTGCCAGCTGTTGGGTCACCGGCCAGGTAGCGCTGAATTTCACCAGTAATCCATTGTCCGCCTTGGGCGGTACAGGCAGCTTTGTCCGCCACACCGTTGATTAAGTCATGACCTACCTGGCAAACCGCACCAGCTTCGAAGAAGAACGGTACGTTCCAGATATGATGCAGTCCAAACGGAATCAGTGAACGTTCAACCACACCATAGATGCCAAATGCCAGGGCCGGATTCTGATACGCTGCCCAGTCAGAAAATGAATTGATCAAATTGCCAATCGGTGGCCAGATAATGGTCAATATCAAAGCTGCCGCAATTGCGCTGAAAGCCGTGATAATGGGGACGAAACGTTTGCCAGCGAAAAATCCAAGGTAGGTCGGCAGTTTGATATTGAAAAAGCGGTTGAACATGAATGCCGCAATACCACCGGCGACAATGCCGCCGAGTACTCCGGTATTGATCAGTTTGTCTATCAACTCCGGGTTGGTTTGCAAGTCTATATGATAAATACTGCCGGCGATGGTCGGACCCAGTGCCTTCATCGCAGCTGTCATCACGTAATAACCTACAGTGGCAGCGAGGGCGGATACACCATCATTATTGGTAAAGCCCAGCGCCACGCCGATAGCGAAGATCAATGGCAGGTTGCCAAATACGGCATCACCGGATTGCTTCATCACACTCAGAATCAGCGCCAGCACCTGAGGTACTTCACCCAGGTGTGACCAGTCTGCTCCACCGATACCCAGCAGGATGCCGGCGACCGGTAATACGGATACCGGTAGCATCAGCGACTTGCCGACTTTTTGCAAAACCGCAAAGGATTGCTTCCACACACTCATAGAGATTGCTCCTGATTATTTTATTTGTTGAAACTGTTTGTCATCAGCTGACGCACTTCGGAAGCGGATGAAAGCGTCAAAGCCTGCTCCGCCAGTCGTCTGCACTCACTAAAATCGAGGTTTCGAATAATGGCTTTTACGTCAGCAATCACAGGAATGCTGACCGATAGTTCCGTCACACCAAGGCCTACCAGCAGCGCGGCGGCCTGAGGGTCACCGGCAACCCCACCGCAGATACCCACCCATTTGTTATGTATCCGGGCACCGTCACAAGTCTGTTTGATCAGTCGCAATACTGCCGGGTCCAGTGCATCGATTAACGGGGCCAGTTTGGGATGGCCACGGTCCATCGCCAGGGTGTACTGGGTGAGATCGTTGGTACCAATGGAAAAGAAGTCTGCTTCAGCCGCCAGTACATCTGCCATCAATGCCGCAGATGGCACTTCAATCATGATACCCACAGGAACCGGTGCTACGTTCAGGGACTGGCGTTCCTGCTCCAGCAGCTCTTTGGTCAACCGGAGTTCGTGCAGGTTGCTGATCATGGGCAGCAAGATGTGAATGGCGCCGTGTTTGGAAGCCCTTAAAATTGCACGCAGCTGCTGGCGTAGCAGCATCGGTTTATCCAGTCCGATCCGAATTCCCCGTTGACCGAGGAATGGGTTGTCTTCGGCCGGCAGCGGCAGATATGGCAACGGTTTGTCACCACCGACATCCAGAGTCCGTACGATCAGTGGCTGACCGGGTTGAAGGGTTTCCAGAGCCTGGCGATAGATGCGGTATTGTTCTTCTTCGTCTGGTGCGGTGGCGCACTGAAGAAACAGGAACTCGGAGCGCAGCAGACCGATTCCTTCGGCTCCTCCAGTCACGGCCTTGGCAACTTCTGCAGTACTGCCGGCATTCGCTGCCACGGCAATAGTGTGACCGTCACGGGTCGTGGCCGGTAACGCTACCTGCTCCAAATTGGCCTGGTGCTGGCGGGCTCGGGTATCGAGTTGAAGGCGGATGTCCTCAAGAGCCTTACTGTCAGGGGTTAGCTGCAGGTTTCCGTTATCTGCATCCAGAATGACTTCGGTGCCGTTGGCCAGTTCCAGCACCCGGTGCTCGACACCTGCCAGTGCCGGCAGGTTCATGGCTCTGGCCAGAATGGCTGTGTGTGACGTTGGACCGCCACCTGTGGTGCAGATGCCGACCACTTTTTTGAGATCGATGTTGGCGGTATCGGATGGCGTCAGATCTTCGGCCACCAGAATAGTGTTTTCGGGAAGAGCCTGTTCCTCATCGGATAACCCCAGGATGAGTTTCAGGACCCGGCGTCCCACATCCTGCAGGTCGGCAGCGCGTTCTGCCAGCATGGGGTTGTTGAGTTTTTTCAGGCGATTTACCTGCATGTTGACCGCTGTTTGCCAGGCAAACGCGGCGCTTTTGCCGGCTCGAACGTCAGCAGTGGCATGATCATACAAATCCGGATCGCTCAATAATTCCTGATGGGCGACAAAAATCTGTGCCCGCTCCGGTTGACCGGCATCGATGAGTCGCTGTTCCAATTCAATCAGTTGCAACCGGGCGTCATATAGGCATTGATCCAGCATGACGATCTCGTTTTCAAACCGACCGCCTTGTTCCGGGTATTCAAAACGTTCTTCACGCCGCTGAAAAATACGCCCGAATGCCAGACCGGCTGAGGCAGAGGTGCCACCGATCCGACTTGGATCATCGGAAGGTGGAAACAGCAGTGACGGCTCCTGATCGTAATCCATCATGGTATTGCCACTGATCTGGGTAACATCTTCTCCCAGGCCGGACTGTACCGCTTCACCGAGTTGCTCCAGTGCAATGCTGGCCTGAGCACCGCGGGCGAACAGGGTGATGGAATCACCGAGGCGGATGTTCAGTGCCATGATGGCCGTCAGACTCCGGCCATTGACTCTCTGACCGTGGCATTCAAGTTCAATGTGGGCACTGAACTGTTTGGCCAGTTTGACCAGTGCTGCGCAGGGCCGGGCATGTAAGCCCGCCGGGTTGGGAATCAGTAAGGGGCGTGAGGCCAGCCACTCACCGGTTTCCGGTTCAGATCCGTCAGGTTCGCCAGTTTGCAGCTCCACCTCAAGCAGAGGGGCCATGGCTTCGATATCGTCAATGGTTGGCTGATGGAGACGTTTCACCAGTTCGCCATTGGCCAGAATAATCTCAGTCATCAGACTTTTGGCCTGGCAGGCAATGTCATCGGCAGCGAATTCTATCAGCGGTGTACCTTTGGAAACCTTTGTTCCGGTGCTCACTAATGGCTTAAAGCCTTTGCCCTTGAGCAGCACGGTATCAATACCAATGTGCAGCAGTACTTCGAGCCCGCTGGCATGTTTGATGGTAACGGCGTGTCCTGAAGAATGCAGTTGCTGTACCACGCCATCGAATGGTGCGAGTAATACGTTGTCCACCGGATCGATGGAAATACCATCGCCGATCATCTTTTCGGCAAAGACCGGGTCAGGGACCTGCTCCAGGGGATAAACCGAGCCTGCCAATGGCGCATAAATGACCAGACGTCCGGGCGTGTCCTGATGAGCGGCTGAAGTGGTGAGCGATTGAGTCGACATGGGACCCTCCTGTTGTTCTTTTGCGCGCATTGTGACAACAAGAGGTTTCGGTTTTGCTGACCGGGATCAGAAAAAAACCAAGCATTACGCTAGGTTACTCTTACTTACTGTGTGACAGAAATAACAGAACTTTGTTAGGGTCTGTTACATTTGTATGCCACTCTCTCCGCAATCAAAATTGCTATGATTCTTTGGCATGAAACCCTGTGACAGGTCACAAATACTTGCTCTTTATGTAAAATTTTGCCAACAAGTGCTCAGACATTTAATAATGTTTCCATATTAATCATCAGCTGCAGAGTACTATTGGGCCACTACTATAACTGTCAGGTTAAAGGTGACATTTATGCCTGCTTATAAAAACGTTCTTTGCGGACTTTTATGGCTATTGGTTTGCATCAGTACTAATGTTGTGGCGCTATCAAATGGCGTCTACACAATTACATCAAAGCACAGTGGTAAACGGGTTGAAGTGATTAATGGCGCTGCAGACAATGGTGCCAATATTCAGCAATGGCCGGCCAACGGCTATGACGCCCAGCGCTGGCTGATTACTCATGTTGAAGGTGACTACTATTCGCTGATCAACCTGAGCAGTGGCAAAGCCATGGAAGTTTATGATTTCGGTACCAGTGATGGTGCCAATGTGTCGCAATGGGAGTATCTCGCTAACCATACTCAGCAGTGGCAAGTGAAGCAGGAAAGTAACGGTTACTACAGTTTTATCAACCGTAATAGTGGCAAAGCGCTGGATCTCTATAATTTTAATACTGCCGATGGTGCCAATATTGCCCAGTGGAGCTATAACGGTTCCGATGCACAATTGTGGAAGTTGTCGCAGTTGGGAACCACTGGCCAGCCGGGATGGGATCCCTCAACCATCAATGGCGCAACCGATCACTGGTCTCTGAGCGGTAATCTGGTCACCCATGATCCGACACTGGCGTATGAGAATGGTCGCTGGTGGGTGTTTCAGACCGGACCGGGTATTTATTCCAAATACTCGACCAATGGTACCCAGTGGTCAGGTGGAAATGGTGGTATTTTTCCAAATGGACTGAGCTGGTGGAGACAGTATGTGCCGGATCACGATGGCGAAGATGTTTGGGCACCTGACGTGAAATCTTATAATGGCCGTACCTGGATGTACTATTCTATTTCCACCTTTGGTTCCAATGTGTCCGCTATCGGGCTTGCGTCCACAACCAGTATCAGCTCTGGTAGTTGGCGTGACGATGGGCTGGTGGTCAGTAGTAACAGCTCTCAAAATTTCAATGCAATTGATCCGGATCTGGTTGTGGATGCCGATGGCAACCCGTGGCTGGCATTTGGGTCTTTCTGGTCGGGTATTCAACTGACCCGCTTGAATCCATTAACCATGAAGCCCTATGGACCACAATACAATATTGCTTATCGTGGCAATGAAGGTATTGAAGCGCCCAGTATTATTTATCGTCGGGGTTACTATTATTTATTTGTGTCTGTCGGCAAATGTTGCCAGGGTACCAACAGCACTTATCAGATTCGCTATGGCCGGGCGACAGAGATTCGAGGCCCTTATCTGGATAAGAATGGTCATGATCTGTTGTCCGGTGGAGGCAGCTTGTTGGATGGTGGTAACAGCCAATGGATTGGTCCGGGCGGGCAGGATATTCTCAATACCGATGTCATTGTTCGCCATGCTTACGACGCCCGTGACAATGGAACATCTAAATTGTTAATCAGTATTCTGAACTGGGATTCAAACGGCTGGCCTCGATACTGACGGTCAGGTCAAATCAGGTGCTTTAACCAACACACTGGTCGTCATCCATTCATTTGCTGACGGCCACTGATCGATATCACAAAAAACCACTCTCGGAGCTTTGCCAATTGTCTTTGCAGCACCTACACTTGCTGCTCTTAAAATATCTATTAAAAAGTCAAGGAAGCAGCTTATGCACGCGGTACGTATTGGTATTAATGGCTTTTGGATCAGCCTTCTGGTGTTGTTTTCGAGCTTTATTAATGCCGCCGACTTTTATATCTCCGATGTCAGTGAAACCACTCAGGATAATGCTCCGGCACTGGTTATCCGCTTAACCGGTGCAGTGGACCCCGGCACTGATTTGTCCCGTTATATTTCTGTAACACCTGCGCCGGCTGATGGCAGTCAATGGTATACCCAGGGAACCGGACGCCAGTGGGTTTTACCGTTTGTGGAACCCAGTACCCGCTATCAGGTAAAGGTAACTAAAGCCCTGACATCGGTTAGTGGTGATGTGCTGTCGAAGGTGGATAGTCGTGGTGACAGCCATCCTTTTGACTGGACCGTCGACACTCGGGCATTGACGCCGGGGGCCAGTTTTGCCAGTAGCGGCACATTTCTGGTCGGAAATATAAAAGATGGTATTCCGGTGACGGTCGTGAACCAGCCTGAAGTGGACTTGGATGTGTTCCGTGTACGTGATCAGGATATGAACCGCTTTATCGGTGAAACGTATTTTAAAGGCCGGATGTATTACGATTCGTTGTCAGGTCTGCGGGAATATGCCGATCTGGTGCATACCGCCCGCTATACCAACCATGCCCGTACCAATCAGCGGACCACCTATAACTTTAACCTTGATCCGATCCTGGAGAAAAAAGAACCAGGTATCTATGTCGCGGTGATCCGCCAGCCGGGTGAGTATTCATACCGTTACGACACAACCTATTTCACCATTACTGACATTGGCCTGCATGTTCGCAAGTACAAACAGTCCCTGATGGTCTACGCCAACTCGATTACCACCGGCGAACCGCTGAAAAATGTTAACCTGCGGTTCTGGTGGCCGGAACGTAATAATCAGGCTGCCCGTGAACAAAATGCCCGTACTTCTCAAAGTGGCAGCTATCAGCTTTCCACCAATGACCTGCCCAATATCATCGTTGCTGAACAGGGAGACCAAATCAGCTTTTTGAGACTGGACCAAGGCGAACTCGATCTCTCCTCCTATCCTAATGTGCCCAGTCTGCATCAGCCGTTTCAGGCATTTATGTATGGCCCGAGGGATCTGTATCGGCCCGGTGAACAGGTTGATATCAACATGTTGCTGCGTGACTTTGATGGTCGTAAAGTCCGGGATATGCCGTTAAAGGCTTTTCTGTGGAATGCCCGTGGAGAGCAGAAGCAGAAGTTCACCTGGAGCCCCGATGCCAATGGCCTGTATCAAACACGTTTCGAGTTGGATGAGAATGCCCCGACTGGAGACTGGCGTCTGGAAGTGAGAATTGACGGCCAATACGAGGCTTATTACTTCCAGGTGGAAGAGTTTTTGCCAGAAACCCTGACCCTGAGCTTTTATGACGGTGATCGTAATCAGACCCGTTACTCGCCCAAAGGCGAGTTTCAGGTACCGATTCAGGGGGATTATCTGTATGGCGCGCCAGCAGCCGGCAACAATGCTGATGCGGTCGTAACCATTTCTCCGGCGAATAAAATTTTTCCGGATCTTAAAGGTTTCTATTTTGGTGATTCAGAGGCGAATGTCCGCACTCGCAATATCAATCTGGACCCGATCAAGCTGGATGAAGCTGGCCATGGAGAGCTGGTCGTACCCGATTATTGGTCGGATATAAAAGTACCACTGAACTTCAGTATCAGCGCCAGTGTTTATGAAAATGGTGGTCGCCCGATTACCCGTACTCAGAATGTGATTCAGTTGCCGGCATACAGCAAGCTGCCCGGTGTACAGCCGCAGTTCGAGGATCGTCCGCCTTCCAATCAGACTCTGCAATTCAAGTTGTTGAGTGTTGACGCCAACGGCAAACCGGTTCGCGATACTTTGAGTGTCCGGTTATTGCGTGATCACCGCGAGTATTTCTGGCAATACGACAGCTCCCGTGGCTGGTACTGGGATTATCAGGCCAATCGCTATGTCACCGCTTCAGAAACCATTGAGATTAAGGATCAGCCTGTAACGGTGGATTTTCCAGTGGAATGGGGACTTTATGATCTGGAAGTGACTTCCAGCTCCGGTGCGATCACGTTGTATCACTTCAGAACTCAGTGGAGCTGGTCCAACCAGGAAAGCACGAATCTGAAGCCGGATATGATCCAGATGTCTCTTGACCAGAACTATTACGCGCCAGGAGATACCGCCCGTCTGCGTCTGAACAGTCCGATCAGTGGTTCCGCCATTATTAACGTAGAATCCAGTGATGGTGTCGAATACACCCTGAACCAGTCGGTTTACAAAGGTGAAAACCAGATCAACGTTGAATTGCCAAAACAGTGGAACCGTCACGATCTGTACCTGACGGCCATGGTGCTGACGCCTGCGGATCAGGTCAATGAGGTCACGCCGACCCGGGCTCTGGGGATTATTCATCTGCCGTTACGACGCAGCGATGCGGTAGCGGAAGTGGAACTGACAACTCCTGAGAAAATTGAGCCGAACAAGTTGGTCAGTGCTCACCTCAAAGTGACCAACCGGGCCCAGTTGGGCAGCCAGAAACTGTTTGCTACTGTGGCTTTGGTTGATAAAGGTGTATTGAATATTACCCGTTACCAGGCACCGAAACCGGAACAGTATTTCTTTGCTCCGCGCCGTTTTGAAGGTAGTTACTACGATATTTATGGCAAGATCATCAATAACCTGGGCTACGAAATGATTCGTCAGCGGTTTGGGGGTGATATGTTTGCCGATGCTGATGCCATGGAGAAGGCGGAATTGAGCCGCGGGGGTGAAAAACCCAAAACCGAGGTTCAGATTGTTTCTTTCTTCAGTGAACCGGTGGAGCTGGTGGATGGCGAGGCAGATGTCAGCTTTCAGCTGCCCAATTTCAACGGCAAGCTGAAATGGATGGTTGTGGTGTACGGTGATTACTCATACGGCAGTGCGCAATCCGAAACGATCGTTGCAGACAAACTGGTGACTCAGATTTCCATGCCCCGGTTTATTGCCATGGGTGATCAGAGTCAGCTTAGTTTCGATCTGCACAACCTTTCCGGGTTGAACCAGCAGCTGGATGTAAGGGTAAATGTCAGCGGTGAAATTTTCTCTACTGGCCTGAAGCAAACCGTTACTCTGGCAGATCGACAAAAAGCCGTGGTTCTGGTGCCCATCACCGGAGGTCTGCATGAAGGTCAGGGGGTGATTCACCTGCAGGCCACCAATGGCAGTGATATCAACATTGATCGTACCTGGAAGCTCGGAGTGCGCAGTCCCTTCCCATGGCAAACCGAGTATCAGAGTGCGGTCATCGATGCCAATGGCAGCTGGCAGCCTCAGGTGGACATCAGCAATCTGCGTCCGGATACCGTCCAGGCATTGATGACTGTTTCCAATCGTCCGGCTATCAACTTCCGTAGTCACCTGGAGTACCTGCTGCACTATCCATATGGTTGTCTGGAGCAGACCACCAGTTCCACGTATCCATGGGTATTGCTGGATAATGCTGCGGTGCAGGACTTGGGTTTGACGGACAGTTTCAAAAACCGCTTTGATCGGCCGTTCAGTGATGAGTTCCGCTTACAGCAGATTACCGCAGGTATTGAGCGCCTGAAGAGCAAGCAGTTTGCCAACGGTGGCTTTGGCTACTGGGATGCGGCCAGTTCAGAGTCCCGCTGGGGTACGGCATATGCCACCGAAGTGCTGGTGGATGCACGTCGTCAGGGTATTGAAGTCGATTCCTACACACTCGATCGTGCGCTCAAACGTCTGGACAGTTATCTGCGCGCCAGTGCGTTTGATGATGATGGTTGGAGCGACAGTAACGAATATTACAGTTTTGCTATACGGGCATATTCCGCCTATGTGATGGCCAAAGCCGGAACCGCCAATTTAAGTCTGGTTCGCCGTCTGTATGATGATGGTATGGAAAATCAGAATGACAGACGTTCCGTTCGGGCCCGTATCCGTTCTTCCGGTCTTGCCTGGATGCATCTGGCGGCGGCTCTGAATCTGCTGAATGATCATGATCGGGCTGAGCGTGCCAATGATGCAGCCCTTTCAATCAAGCGTGAACGCTATCGTTATTATCGGGATTACGGTTCAACCCTGCGCGACACTGCATTGAGTCTGGCGATAGCCCTGGAACAGGGGTTGGACGAAGGCTCGCTGGCTCAGGATCTGGTGGATATTCTGCAAAATGAGCGTTGGTTCAGCACCCAGGAGCGTATTGCTCTGGCCAAGGTTGCGTTGTTCTATGCCAAATCCGGTAAGCAGTGGCAGGGTAAACTGATTGCCAAAACCGCTCAGCAGACCCTGAACCAGAATCGGCCGTTCAACACCTTGCTCGATGCCGATCAACTGACCAGTCTGCAGCAGGTTGAAGCCACCGATCAGAAACTATACGTGACTCTGGCGTATCAGGGAGCGCCAAGAACGGCTCCGGAACCTTACAGCAATGGTCTGCATATCGTGCGTCGTTACTACGATCTTAATGGCCAGCGTATTACCCCGAGCAACCTGACCAGTGGTGAGTTGATTGTCGTGGGTCTGACAATTTCGGTCGATGAGAACCTGCGCATTCCGGACGCTCTGGTTGTTGATTTGTTGCCAGCCGGTCTGGAACTGGAAAACCAGAACCTGAGTAATGCCAGCGTCGATCTGGATAACGTCAAGATTGACGATGAATCGTTGGGGCATTATTTCCGTGAATACCGGACCCAGTACCAGGAGTACCGTGATGACCGCTACGTTGCCGCGATCAGTGTCGACAGCTGGAGTTCTACGAAACTGTATTATCTGGTGCGGGCTGTCACGCCAGGTACCTATCAGGTGCCGAATCCTTACGTGGAAGACATGTATCGTCCGAGCTATCGCTCGGTCGGCACAACTCTGGATACGTTGGTGATTCAACCCCGTTGATCGAACAGAGGGCGGCCTGATCGGGCCGCCCCGTCTTGTTCCAACCAATTAAACAATTTTCGTCCGATGGAATGGTGCGTTAACAGACAGACTTTTTTGCTTCCTTTCAGTATTTCCCGCCTTCGAATTACGGTGTTTTGCCGTTATGTATATTTGCCAGCTCAGACCAGAAGTTATCCTTAATTCATCAAAATGCCGTTGATTGTAATATTAAAGGTTAACTTGATAACTGGTTTTGCTTCGATCCAGACTGCTCCGAAGCTTGTAAGTGGGCAGGAGGCTGAGAGTCGGAAATATCGATAACAACGATGTTCGATGGGCTCTTTGTTTCTGGTGCGATTATTGGGTAAAAATTGGAATGCAGGTCATGAAATGAAAAGAGCAGACCATCGCTGAATGTGCGAATACGAATCTGCTCTGATCGTCCCATTACATCATGTAAGCGCCTTTGCGCATATCTTTGGAAAGGGTAAGCGCAGCTTGGTCTGAACTCATATTCGGGTCATGAAAGAATGCGGAAATCACGCTATTAAAAGCTGTCTGAACCAGCTCAGTGGCAGCCAATCCGTGGGCAATGCTTGGTAGCTCGGCATTCGTAGCTTCAGCATTCAACAGCTCCTGCTTGCTCATTTGGGCGCATATGTCAAAACCTGTCAGGTCAAGATCCTGCCGCGTTGGAATCGAGCCTTTGTAGCGATTGTAGGTGAGTTGGAAGTTGCTGCTCATGATCGCGCTGGCGAGGTCTTTTTGGGCATCAATTTCCTGAGCATTGTGTAGTTTAAACATGGCCAGAGAATCGATGTTGTAGAGAAACTGATTGCGTGTCTGCATAACCGGCGCGCAGATGTAATCTTTCATCGGAATTTTGCCGGCAACGGAGAACTCTCCCTTGGCCCAGTCTCCCATAAACTGGAATGCGGCTTCACCATCGATAACCAACTTGGTAGCTTTGTTCCAGCTGCTGTCAGAATCCATATAAAGATATGGTTGTAATTTGCGTGCCATATCGAAGACCCGACTCATCTCCGGGCTCTTGATGGCACCATAATCAAGTTCAGCGATTGCTTTTCGATACAGCTCAGGTCCGCCAACGGACAAAATCATCGATTCAAACATTGTTCCCAATTGATCGGCTTCGTCACCAATAGCAACAACATGATATCCGGCTGATTTGATTTTTTCTGCCACTGCAAAAAATTCCGGCCAGGTTTCCGGCATCTTGGCATTGACCTTATCCAAAATTTTCTTATTAGCCCATATCCAGTTGGTCCGATGGATGCCAACCGCTGCTGCGCCATAATGACCGTCAAATTTAATAGCATCTTCAGCGGCGTGGAAAAGTGTGTCATCCCAGTGCTCGCTTACAGCGATATCGTCGATGTTTTGCAGAAAACCGAGACGTTCCCAACGTTGAAGGTTGAACTTTTTCATCATTGCCGCTGCCGGTGGTTTGCCCTGGATGATGCGTTGTTTTAAAACCCCCTGAGCATTGTCGCCGCCGGTTTGAACCGCAAAATCCTTCCACGTGTGGCCACGTTCAGCCAACATCGACTTAAGAACTTCCACTGCTTTTGCTTCACCTTCAGAAGTCCAGGAATGCAGAACTTCCACCGTTGCAGCTGTTGCAATCGTTGAACAGGAATACACAGCAAAAGCCGCAGATAGTTTGAACCAGAAATTCATGTATTACTCCAACTGTATCTTTTATTTTTTTTAGCAGTAGAGATTGCTGAGGGTTATTTGTAGTGGATAACTGGAAAACCTTCAATAGATTTTCCGTTATTGACAGGATAATTCTCCGTTTATAAACCTCAGTCGTCACAATAGGTTCGGAAAAAGAAAGTTTTAAAACGTTTCATTCTGCTAAGGAACCTCTGAAAAATGGACTATTTTCGCGCAGGACGTTGTCAGCCCCAGTCTCACATCCTCATTTACTCCAGTAAACTGCGGTGTTGCGAGTGGTGCTTCCTCGCCTGCATCAAAACTATTCCTGTTTTTCAGAGGCCCCCTAATTAAAACCGGCATTGGTTATAAATGAGCCAGACTGTGACGCACATGTTTGCTGTGGTATGTCACAAATGCTTAGTCACAAACTTTTTTTCCAAACATTAAGACATTGCCCTTATCACTCTGAAGGTGGTACTGACGGTTTAGAGGTTGGTACTATTTTTCGATAGCTCAGTTTAAGCCATCGGCTGATTGGTGCTGAAAGTAAGTAAGGAATGTTGTAATGATCAATAATGCGTAGCGCAATGATCGGTCCAAGCACGGCCATGATGTTTCCCAGAAGTAGGTGAACACTGAGGTCAGTTACACCAAGGAAGCTCTTCAATATCACTCTGGTACCGCTTCCTGCCAGGGTATGCATCAGATAAATTGCCATTGACGCGTAACCCAGATAAGCCAGTGTCCGGTAGTACTTCCGGGCCAGAAAAGCAGAAAGCGATACCACCGCCATGATAGACACCAGAGCAAGCAGGAGAGAAAAAACCGTCTTGGCTTCGTGTAATAACAGATAACGGTGATACAAGTATTGGCTGCCAATGAACGCTGCTAACATCATCAGCAGCATAAAAGGAGAGGCCAGACGATCAGCGCGGAAATATTGCGAGAATATAATGCCGAATGCAAAAAAGACAAAGTGGCGAGAGATGTAAGTAGAGATAATATCCGGCGGCATATGGGATCGAAAAATATTAGCCAGTACTGCCAGTATAAATATCACCAGCGTGAATTTTTCAGGGACCAGAGAAAAAATAAGTGAGGCAGCCACAAAAACGAAAAATAGTGCATAGAGAAACCAAAACTGCGCTCTGGGAGACCATAAGAGAGTGAATACCCTGCTGAGGGTTAAATCGCCATTGGTGTAATGGGACAGCAAGACCTCTGTGCATCCCTGTATGATGGACCACAATACATATGGATAAAATACCGTGTCTATCTTGCTTAATACCAGCTGGCCACCACCACGCTTTGAGAACGAGTGTTGAAAAAAAAGCCCGGACAGGAAAAAAAACAAAGGCATATGAAAGCTGTATACGATACTGTCTGTCAGTTGATATGCACCAAACAGTTGCTCCGGGATAACGATGCCTCCATTTTCGAGTCCCCGTGCGACATGTCCGTAAACCACCAGTAGAATACCGATGGCCTTGGCATAGTCCACCCAATATGTTCGACTTTCCATGATTTTTCTTTCCTCTTAGAAACAGATTGATGGCCAGTATCTGAAAATCGTAATCAATATAACGATTTTGGATGCTACTAATCCAGCGTTTCATTGCTCTACCTTACAGATGTGTGATGCATTTATTCACTTCGACGAGTATTTAAACAATGTGATCGCAGTAATATCCGGAATAGCCGTTTTTGATATGTCATCGGTTTGGCTGTGGGGAGGGGGTTGGATGTTTAGAATGCATCAGGCTCAACGTTTACGTGTTATCGCTGTTCGTTTGATATCCATAGATGATGTTGTTGAGCATGCCAACGAATTTTAAAACTGGTTGCTCTTGATAAAACGACTGTGTTTTAAAGATGATGGTTTTTTTATTCTGGGAAATGTCAGCAGTGAGACTCGTTATCATGCAAGTTTTTCGAATCAATATTTCCATATTCTGTGCAATGCTCTGAATTTTGTTGGATGTTTGTATTTATGATTAAAGCTGATGGCGTCGCAAAAAACTTTCTTGGAACATCTGAATAATACTGGCGAGGAAACCAGGGCAAAGCACAAATCTGTGACCAGCCTGTCGGGAATGGATTTAAGTCGCTCTGCTGGTCTGTGGCCGAGGCTCCGTATGTGTCGGGCTTGAAGCGGGAGTTTGTAAGACATAAATGAACGATTTTGAGTAGACTTCCAACGCCCTATTGGCGACCAGGTAAGCAACTTTTTCTGGAAACAACTTTAAGGTAAATACCAGAGATGGCATGAATGCTGACGGATAGCGGCAGATACCGTGATGCTAGTCAGAATACTTTAATCAGGTTTTGACTTGCAGCCATTTCGTTAGGATTACAGCCCGGTAGTCCCTCTGGAATTTCGAGTCCGAGTTCCCGGTAATATGTGATCCAGCCGGGATGGAATGAATCACTGCCAGGTTGTTTGAATGTCATCGGCTTTAGTGTAAATAAACCGGTGTCAGCAAAAAGATGATAGATGAACTCGGAGCAGTAAAAGCCCTGATGATCCAGGATATAGCTGTGATTATAAGGTTGGCCAATTAAGGTCCGGGCTAAAGACAGAGCGTTATCGACATAATGTTGGTACGAGGGCGTAAGCCGGTAGACACCAATGTTCAGTACCTCATTCTGCTCTGATAGACGAAACTCCGACAATGCCTGACAGCAGACCCCAAGGTGGGGATCTGCGTGATAAATATAGACATGCTGATCTTTGACTTCGGTGATCCCCATGTGGGTGTAGTGATCGAATTGGTTTGTTTGGGTGACATCGTTGATAGCTTCTGCAAGGTCGTTGTCAGCTGCCGCTCGAAATACAATATCTCCATTCATCAGGTTATTATTCATCAGCGCTTATGTGATTCCAGAGTCGCATCGTAAAACATGGTATTGCTTCGCGGACAACTGACCGGTATTTGTTCGTTACTGTCTTTCTGTTGAATCCGTTGTTGGGGTTTCAAGCCCAGACGTTGAAAAAGATGTTGATCATTTTCCACATCCGGGTTGCCGGTGGTCAGCAATTTGTCGCCGTAAAATATCGAGTTGGCCCCGGCCATAAATGCCAATGCCTGCATGGTGTCACTCATCTGTTCTCTTCCTGCCGAAAGGCGGACGTGGGATTTTGGCATCATAATCCGGGCTACGGCAATGGTACGGATGAAATCCAGAGGATCAAGGTCCTGTTGTTGTGCCAGTGGTAAACCTTCAAGTTTGACCAACTGATTAATCGGGACACTTTCCGGATGAGGTTTCAGATTTGCCAGCTGTACCAACATTGCCGCACGGTCATCAAGCTGTTCCCCCATGCCAAGTATTCCGCCGGAGCATATTTTCATTCCGGATGCTCTTACATGAGCCAAGGTATTCAGTCGATCCTGATAAGTTCGGGTGGTAATGATTTCACGATAATAATCTGGCGAGGTATCGAGATTATGGTTGTAGTAATCGAGGCCTGCATCGGCCAGTTCTGTAGCCTGCTGCGCATCGAGCATGCCTAAGGTCATACAGGTTTCCATTCCCAGGGCCTTAACCTGCCTGATCATCTCCAGCACATAAGGCATATCCTTTTTGCTGGGTGAACGCCATGCCGCTCCCATGCAGAAACGGCTGGCACCGGCTTGCCTGGCAGCGCTGGCTTGCGCAACGACGGTCTCAATTTCCAACAGCTTTTCTTTTTCCAGACCCGTCTGGTAGTGGCCACTTTGAGGACAATATTTACAGTCTTCCGGACAGGCCCCGGTTTTAATGGAGAGTAGTGTACTGATTTGTACTTCGTTGGGATCAAAATATTGGCGATGGACCTTTGCTGCTTCAAATACAAGATCATTGAATGGCATCTGAAATAATTCCATGACAGATGATATGGTCCAGTCATGTCTGCAGCTCTTACCGTTTTTGAATTTTAAAGCCTCATTCAATGATGACATAGGGATGAGTTGCTCCTGAGCTGTTTTAGTTCAAACATAGTCCGATGGGAAGTCGGAAAAGTCACGTTAATAGACAGTAGTGTTCTTGCTAAATGGTATAAGTTAACAGCACATAAAAGAGTCAGCACAATTGATGAGTTGTTTGAGTTAGGTGACGGCGATCCAAATCACTGAATGATTAAATGAGCAGTTGCGTTCTCAATACTACGACCATTGAAGGATTCAATATCTAACACATAATTTAATAGCCTGCCGCTTTGGCCGAAACAGAATTGGCACGGATATTATGAGCTTGTCAGGCTGACAATAAGCCTGAAGTAATACTAAGTAATGGACCCCGGTCTTCTGAACCATCAGGACCGGTCTGCCCGTCAAACTAAGGAGCAAGCATGTTCAGGAATATAAGGCTGTTGAGTGGCCTGTTATTGGGTTTAGGCAGTGTTGCAGCTTATTCAGCTGAACCTGTATCAGTATTTGATCAATTATCCTCTCCCTCTGTCTCCACGTTTAAACGTTCCTCTTCTCAATCTGTGACTGCCGATGATGGCAGTGCGTTGGCAAAAATGCTCCATCGTCAGTTGAATCTCGATGACGATGCGCAGTTGGTCGAACAAGGCCACAGTCAGGCCGGTGAGCAACACAGTTTCAGCTATCAACTTCAGTATCTTGGCCTGCCGGTATTTGATTACACCATTGCGGTGATCACCACTTCATCCGGTCACGTGGTGCAAGGGTATGGTCAATTGGTTCGCAGCCTGGCTGCAGATTTGGGTGATGTAGAGGTGTTGACAGAAGAACAGATGGATCTTCATGCCCAGGCATATATCCATCAGCGCTATCACGATGAACCCCGGTTTTTTGATCATAAAACGGTTAAGCAGGGTGTCTATATCGACCCACAAGGTCAGGCCCACGATGCGATTCAGTTGATCTTCTTTACCGATCTGCTTCAGGGCATAAGTGCGCCCGAAAAAATGCGCGTGTATCTGAATGCGACCACCGGATCCACGTTGTCTGAAGCCAATATTCTAATGCACTATCAGGCCGCAGGATCGGGGCCAGGTGGTAACGAAAAAGTTGAACAGGCGGATTATGCGTTTGTGGCCGGAGATGTCAGTGGCCAATCGGTGAAAGACCTGCGCACATTTGTAGTGGAAAAACAGAACGACGCCTGTGCCATGGAGCTGAGTGGCAAATTGAAAACCTTTGATGCCAAGCATAAAACCAGCAACCTGCCCGAGAATGTCCATCGCTATGACTGTGGCAGCGACAATGCTGAGAACCGTCATACGGAAGCGCTGACGAATACCGCCAAGTCGGCATTGAACGATGCCCACTACCATGGACAAGTGACCATCGAGATGTTTGAACGTTATCTGGGTCAAAAACCTTACTTCCATGAAGCGGTTAAGCAATACGTTCATTATGGAAACAATTACGACCAGGCATTTTATGACGAAGGTCAGGTGCACTATGGGGATGGTGAATATCTCTTTTATCCGCTAGTGGCCCTGGATGTGGTGGCGCATGAAATCGCCCATGGCTATACCTTGGGGTATGGCAGTGGCAAGCCCGCAAAGATGATGTTGAACGGAGAGGCCAGAGCGATCAACGAAGCCTTTTCAGATATGGCCGGAGAAGCCGCAGAGTATTATCTGAACGGTGAGAACGACTGGCGCAGTAATTATGATTCCTATCAGGGCAGTGGTGCACTGCGGTATTTTGAGGATCCAACGGCCGATGGTGATTCCGTAGGACACGTTGACGATTACTACGATGCCCTGGATTCCCATTATGGCTCCGGTATTTTTAATAAAGCCTTTTATCTGCTGGCCACGAATGGTGGCGAAGCACAACCGGTTGCCGGTGACTGGAATACCCAATACGCGTTTATGGCCTTTGCCACAGCGAACCAAAACTGCTGGGTGGCATCGAGTACGTTTCAGCAGGCCGCTGACTGTGTTGTGCGTTGGGCCCCGAGTGTGGTTCAGACCGCGATGCAGGCCGATGGTGTCAAGGGACCGGATGGTCAGGTCTGGAGTAAAAATGCTCTCAAAAATCAGATCCGTAAGGCTTTCGCGAGTGTGGGTATCCAACTTGACCTGGAGAACCAACAAGGTGTTGAAAGCCGTTTTGAGCGCGAGATTCATTTTCTGACTGTCAGTTTTAGCAATCAATCCCGGTATGAAAACAAAGTGTTGGCGGCCAATGATGCTACCTGGCAGTGGGACTTTGGTGATGGTCAGGTCAGTACGACACACAGTCCCACCCACACGTATGCTCAAACAGGACACTACAATGTCCGATTGACGGTGACGATGAACGACGGTGAAACCGATACGGTCTGGTTACCCGTTGATGTGGTCGAGCATTATTGCAGCGTCTCGGGCACAGATCCGGAACAATATTATGCGTCGTCTGTGATGTTTAATAATACGGAGTTTGTCACCAACGGTGATGCGGAGATCAGTTATCGGGATTACAGTGATCAAGCGGTTATGGTGCCGGTTGGGCAACAAGTATTCTATGCTCTTAAGATGGGTCAACATAGCAATACAGCGGACTATGCCAAACGAGTGCAAATCTGGCTGGACAAAAATCGGGATGGTCAGTTCAGTATTGCCTCGGAGCAAATGTATGCAGGCAGTGCGGTCGATGAACTGTCAGGAGTATTGGCCTTTACCGGTGAGCCGGGTCAGGATTATCGGGTCAGGATCATTGTCTCGTTTGCATTGTTTGATCGATTGCCATGCGATCAAATCAGGAGTGCCAGTATTCAGGATTATACCTTGCGCTGGGACGATGCAGCATCCAGTTATATCAACATCCAGGTAGAGCATCGGACAAATAAGGTGCACTTTAGCAACCTGACTGAAGACAATCGTGTGACCAGTTGGGATTGGCAGTTTGGGGATGGCGGTAGCAGTCATGAGAAGTCTCCCACCCACGATTATTGGCGCAGCGGCAGCTATCAGGTCACAGCGATTGCGAAAGCCAGTGATGGATCGGAAGTGGGGCGATGGGATGAAACCATTGCGTTTACCACAGTCACCCAACCAGTAATCAAGTTCGACGCGAATGATCAGACCGTAGAGTTCGATGCATCGGACAGCGTGATGCCGGAGGGGACTACCATCCATTGGGATTTTGGGGATGGTACGACTGATAAGGATAACAAGAACAAGGTAAGTCATGATTATGTCGAAGACGGGCTCTACGATGTGACGTTGACGTTGACGAATGAAGATAACCCGTCGGGTGCAACGAGTCAGCAACAAGTCTCGATAGGGTTTAATCCAAACTTTTATGTTCAGAGCATTGAGCGTCAGGATGATGGTCGTTATCGGGTGGTCTTCAGGAACAATACGGTTGATCCGGGGGATAATCATGGCAAATGGCTGTTGCGTTGGGATTTCGGTGATGGCCAAGTCAGCGAGGAATCAGAATACGATTCTCTTAATCAATCGATCATACATGTCTATTCGAAGCCCTCGAACAACCCCTATTCGGTTACTTTGTCCATTAAATATCTAAGTGCGGATACCTCTGCATGGGTCAGTAAAAGCGTTACTGTTGAGCTGACCATTGATAATGATTCACCTGATACTGGCGATCCCGATGGATACTGTGAGCCGATTTTTGATGCTGAAAGTGAATGGATAAAGCGGATAATTATTAATGGTCAGGCGTTTGACAGTGATGCGGAAGGTGGCTTGGTGAATCCGGATATTCCCATTCGTCTGGTGGCCGGTGAGCAGGTAAGTTATCGAATAGAGTCCGGTTATATAGAAGGCGGACCGTATGCTGAAAATTACCATGTATGGATAGACTTGAATGGTGATGGTCAGTTTGGTGACGGCCATTGGAAAACGGACAAATCCGAACGTGTTTTAAAGGTTTACGACCATACCAACGATGATCAGGGGAATGGTTATGTGGAAGGTTACTTCCAGGTACCGACAATCAAAAAGGACAAACCATTTACAACTCGTATGAGGGTACTTCAGCTATTTGGGTATTCAAAAATAGATACGATCAATCCGTGTTCAAACTATCCTGCTTCAGACGCGAATGGTGAAGTCGAAGATTACCTTGTAACTATCTCAGCGAGTTTTGACAACAGTATCCCTGACCTGAAGTTACATGTTGAAGGCCTGACGCTGAGTTTTGATACGTCAGCCAGTATTTATCCGGAAGGTGCTATATCGAAAGTTACCTTCGGTGATGGCGATAGCAGTACTGAAGATAAAGGTAAGCATGTTTATAAAAAATCTGGAGATTATCTCGTTACACTACGTATTTACGATGAAAGTGACAATGAAATCAACGCAATCGGCAAAACCGTAACTGCTGAAAATAAAGAGTCGGCTAGTGGAAGTCACGGTGGGATCGAATGGTTGGTATTACTGCCGTTACTGTTGTTAAAAAGAAAAAATTTATTCAAATTCTGAATTGGATAAAAGTAATTCCATAAAAAACGAAATGAGTACGTTTTAAATAGAATATTTTCCAAATCAAAGAAATTCATCAGATAGTATGATGTTAGATGTCAGTCATTGATGGTTATTATTTTTTGATTCAATGGAATGAGAGATTAATATCAACCGTAATCGATGGAAATGTCATAAAAAATTAAAATTCGTGTGTATAAATCAAGGAGTGTTTATGAAGAAGTTATTATTGATGATGCTGACCTGCTTTTCAGCGGGCGCAATAGCAGCACAGTTTGAAGCAGGTAATTCTGGCGGCGGCGGTGGGGTTGCTTTTTTCGATAACCCCCCAAATGATTTTTTACAACTTGATCGGGTCACGCTGTGTGGTGGAAGATTGGTTGACTCCGTGGAAGTGGTATACATTGACGGATCTGGCAATGTTTATAGTTACGGCAAACATGGTGGTAACGGCGGCTCTTGTAAGACCCTGAACTTCATGTCGGGTGAATACATTAGTAAGGTTTCAGGGAAGTCGGGTTCTGAAGTGGATTCTTTGACCATCACAACAAACATGGGCAGAACTCTGTCTGTTGGTGGCTCTGGTGGTGATTCCGGTTTCCTATATACCGGAAATGGTCAGTTCCAAATTGTAGGTTTTAAAGGCAGAAGTGGCTCACGTATCGATGCGATCGGCGTGGTTTACTTGCAGACATATTGATCAATAAGTCTTCCTGATTCAAAGCAGGCGGTTGTTCTACCCGCCTGTTCTTCAAATTTTAATCTTTAACGATTTCACCGAGCGCAGCGCCAGGTTTCTATGGTATTCCGGTGTTTCCATAACATGGCCCTCCGGTATCAGCTTTAGCAATTCTTCTGTGGCTATCTCGGCTTCAAGTCTGGCAAGTGCCGCGCCAGAACATAGATGCGGACCAAAACCGAAACCAAAATTACGAACCGGTTTTCTGCGAATATCAAACTTGTCCGGTCTTTCGCAAAGCTCTGGGCTTCGATTGGCCGCACCGAGTAACACATAGATCATACGATTCTGTTGTAACTGGATACCGTCTATTTCGGTATCACTCTTAATAAAGCGTCCCAAGCGATGAACTGCACCGTCATAACGTAATCCTTCTTCCACCGCACTGGAGATCAGTTCAGGGTGGCGGATCAGGTCCAGGCGCTGGCTGTCATGTTGCTGTAGCTGTATCCAAAGGTTGTTGATCAGGCAAGTGGTGGTTTCGTGACCGGCAAACAATAACATAATGCAGTTGGCGATCAGGTCCTCTTCGGTAAACTCATCATTTTGTTGGCGGAACTGAGTCAGGTTGCCCAACACGGTAGTGTTTTCGATCAGTTCTGTGGAGTGCAGCAGTTGCTGAAGATAATCAGACATCTCCACTACACTGGCTCTAGCTCTTTCGGCAATGTCGATACCGGACTGCGCTCCGGTAAAACTGGCGATGTCATCCGACCACTTTTTCACCAGTAAAATATCTTCAGCCGGAACGCCCAATAGCCGGGCAATCACCAACGCTGGTAGTGGATACGACAGGTTGTTGACGAGGTCATTATGTTGTTCTGTCACCATGGTTGTGACCAGTTGGCGGGTGATGGCGCGAATATCGGGCTCCAGGCTGCTAACCAGTTTGTGGCTAAGGGAGGCATTTACAATCTTGCGTAGAGGCATATGTTTGGGAGGGTCCTGAAACAACAGCCATTTGGCGAGAGAATTGAGCAACGGCTGTACCTGGTCATGCTGACCCTCAGAAAGTTTTGCTGCGAAAGAACCGGTGCGATCCGATAAGAAGGTTTTGTTGTCTTTCAGGATTCTTTCAACCTGACTTGGTCTTACCACATAGTATTCTGTTGCCGAGGGTGACTGATAGATTGATCCCTGTTGCAATAATGCCTGATAGGCAGGGAACGGGTTGCTGATAAACTCCGTTGAGTGGAGGTCAACGTCGGTATATTCGGCATTCTGCAGAGTGTTATGACTGGAATAATGGTGGGACATCTCAATAGCCTCTTTGCAAGAGACTATGATGGTATCCATTTTTAAGCGTTAGCTAATATCGTACTTTTGTCGTCTAATTTCCGTTATCTCACCAGAACATTGAATTCGATCCGATCAGTTTCACCAGTCTGATCCATCAGAGTCAATTGATAAATGCCCGATGACAAGTCTTTAAGTTGTATCCTGCGCCCGGTCTCTGGCAAAAGACTCCCATTGAGAAACCAATAAAACGGCGCATCGCCTCCCTGGGCATAAAGATCCATTTGAATATTCTGGTTCTGGCGAACCTGGAAAGCATCCTGATCATCCACACCCCGAATCTGTAGCACGGACTGTTGCAGCAGTGTACCGGGGCTGTGGCAGCGCGGGTCCCAGACCGGAATACGGCTATCGCGCTGTAATTCGGGACTTAGCCAATGTTCGAGCGGAGCTGGCCAGACAGTGACAGTCTGCTGGAGCGCAGGTATCTGACAGTCCGGAGTGACTCTCAGGCCACTGTCTTTGGCCTGCCAATACAGAAAATCCGAACCGACAAACGCGCGTTGCCGTGCCAGAGTACTATACCAGGTGGTGGGTATCGTGTTCTCAAGTACATACGCGCGTTTAAGCTGCTCACAGTCCTGCGTCACCCATTCTCCCTGTGGCCAGCAGATATCGGTCTCTGTGACACTGTCAGGCATGGCAGGTACCGGGCGCTGATCATTGAGGCGTTGAAAAATAAGGTTTAACAGCGGCACCGCCGTGACTTGTCCGTAATGTCCTGGCATTGGTGTGCCATCGGGACGTCCTATCCAGACACCAAGCGTGTAATGCTGACTGACCGCAATGGCCCAGGCATCGCGAAAGCCGTAGCTGGTACCGGTTTTTACTGCCAAGCCGGCAACATTGGCTTCATTGTCAAAGAGGATTTTGCGGATGATCCAGGCAGCTCCTTCACTAAGCAGCGGTTGTTGAGATGCACTGTCTGCTGTCGAAAAGCGCAGGCTACGTGCGTTTCCTTTATTACCCAGACTGGTATAAGCGTATACCAGATCCTCCAGTCGGGTACCTACGCCCCCAAGTGCCACCGCGAGATTGGGTCGTGCATTGCCCGGCAGCTGAAGTTCAATGCCAGCCTGCTTCATCTGCAAGAAGAAATATACTGGCTTAAGTCGCTCCATGACCTGTACTGCCGGAATATTGAGGCTTTTTTGCAATGCCGTTGTGACCGAAACCGGACCACTGAAGCCGCCATTGAAGTTATCAGGCTGATAATCACCAAATCGTAATGGAACATCCATCAGCAGGCTGGCGCTGTGGATCAGGCCCTGATCCAGTGCCATACCGTAAATAAATGGTTTCAGGGTAGAGCCGGGTGAACGGATGGCCTGTACCATGTCGACATAGGCAAAGCGTTTGTCATCCTCAAAATCAGCAGAACCGGCATAAACCCTGACCTTGCCGCTGTCGTTATCCACGACCAATGCAGCTGCAGACACCTGCTGACCAATACCACGGACGTACCCTCGCAGCAATTCTTCAACCTGTTGTTGCCATTGTGCCTGGATAAAGGTCTGTATGTTCTGGTCCTGATACTGGTTTGCCAGTCTTCTGGCTAATAGTGGCGCGGTTTGATAGCGAGGCAAATTGCTGACCTGGACATCTTCAATCGCTGCATCCTCAAACTGTGCAGGTGACCATTGCCCCAGTACCACCAGCCGGTGCATGAGTTTGTCACGTGCCTGACGGGCCCGTTCAGGATGACGGTCAGGTCGGTAAAAACTCGGTGCCTGTGGTAATACTGCCAGCAATGCTGCCTGGGCATCGGTCAGGTGTTCGGCCGAGTGGCCCAAATAACTGAATGCAGCCGCTTGAATACCTTCGATGGTTCCGCCAAAAGGCGCGTGATTCAGATAATACGTCAGGATGTCATCTTTGCTGTAATGCCATTCCAATTGCAAAGCCCGGATAATTTCCTTCAGTTTAGCGCTAACGGTACGAGGTTCCGGATAGCGAATCCGGGCCACCTGCATGGTCAGCGTGGAGCCTCCAGAGACAATATGACCATTACGTAACCAGAGCCAGATGGCCCGCACCAGTGCCGCTGGATTGATGCCGGGGTGACTGTAAAAATACTGATCTTCGTAAGTGAGCAGTGCTTCCAGATAGTTCGGAGAGACCTGGTCCAGCGTGATTGGATAGCGCCAGACGCCGTTATCGTCTGCAAAGGTTCTTAAGATGGTTCCGTCTTCCGCCAACACTGCCTGACTCAGTGAGCGCGATTGCAAATCGACAGGATACAGGGTGTCCAGTGTTATGATGACAGCAGTCATGGCCGTCCAGCAGGCTAATAACCAAATCCATTTTTTAAACCGTCGGTAGAGCAACCACTTCATAACAACCTTCACATACTGGCATAGACAGAACTGCGTGCGGGACCTTTGTGAATAGGCAAGATCCTGATGCGCGCCGCAGTTTACTCCGTTCAGCGACGTTTTAGTAATTCAGGCGGGTCAGGCTATCAACTTGGAATGCCACAGATAGAATCTGATCTGACAGGAGTGCCGTAAGACCAGTACCAGGAAATCACCGGAAGCCCTTCCTGTGAGGCTGGGCTATATGCAAAACAGGTGTTCACTAATCTTCATACATTCCGGAAATTTTATCTATGATCGGTTGCAGCGTATTGCGCCAGGCCATCTCCAGCGTCGGGCTGAATTCCGGGTCATGACGATCAAGTGTTTCCATCAGGGCATCCAGCCAATGTGCATAATGACGGGGATGTACGTTGAGTGCTTTTCTGCTATGGCTTTTTCCCAGCGCGTTCACCTTGGTATCAGGCATGCCACGGGCATGCATAATTAACACTAATATGCCACTGCGCAGGAGGGATTTCTGGGCCTGCATGTCCGTATTACGGAACATATCCCTGATCTCTTGCGATTTACCGACAAAGATCGAATAAAAATCTTCAAAAAAAACCGGTTTATTGCAGCTTCTGCCGTAACTCTGAAAGACTGCATCTGTTTGACTGCCCATGTTTCCTCCAATGTGTTGATGTGACCTGAATTGATGATAAGGCAGGACCTTTCCCGCAAAAGGTCATTCATCCGGATAGGAGGTTGTGAGAGTGGAACAGATATTTTCTGATGGATAACATTGTATCCAGTACTCATCCCTCTATTGCGACTACTGAATGATTCGGCATAAAAGTGCCTATATCACTCCGCTTTAGCCGGGTCCTTATCTGATTCTGATAGGGTCGGTATTGTTAAAGGGCGCAAATATACTGTCTGATACCAAGAGACAGCAAGCCTGATTCCTGCTGATGTCTATTAAAATAATAAATGGAGTAAAAAAACTTGTTGTCGTAAGACTTTAGACAGCGCGCTGTTCCATTAGAGGTTTGGCACTATTCTGCTATCTGACAGGTAATTGAAAATCAATCTCATACACTGCTGATTAACGTGCTGTTCCAGTTCTGAAGGAGCATCGCCGGTCAGCACGGCCCTTGTTATTCCTGACAGCGTAATACGAATGATTGTGCTGGCTATGGCTGGATCTCGGACAATACTTTCAGGCTCGGTTTTAAGCATTCGGGCGATAGCTGCATCCATGCGTCGTCCTGCTTCCTCAATTAATACAGGGCCGCCGTGATCAACCGAAATGGCATACAAGGCCCTGGTTTCCACTTTGTTTCGGAACTTGGCTGCCAGAAAAGTGTCGACCAGTTCTCTGATCATTTCCGCTAATGGAACGCCTTCCAATTGTTCGCAGCAACGTTCAATAATGTTCACTAACGTCGACAAATTTCGTGACAATGCCGCCGCAAGCAACGCACTGCGATGAGGGTAATATTGGTATAAGGCACCGACTGAAACACCGGCTCGTTCTGCAACACGGGTTGTAGTGCATTTATCCAGCCCTTCATACGCCAGTACTTGGATTGTGGCAATGTGAATGGCGTCAAACGTAATTTGAGACCGTTGTTGGACGGGAGATTTTCGGGGACTCAGATTGTTTGGCAGACCAGTCATGGGAATTTACATTCAAAGCGAAAAAGATTTCCCATCATAAACCAAAAGATGTCGGTAAATAGTGAGCCTACGCACAATGAATAAATTCGTATCATAAACTGTTTGGATGTTCACTAAACCATATACCCATACCTGTTTGTTCGGGATGTTCCTCACATTTCCAACAGTTATGGCATCACTTTAGTCTTCGATTTTGATATTGATGTCATCCCTAATTCAGAATTCAGCGTGGAATCCATCATGTCAACTGCATCGGGTTTCAGTATTTTTAAAATACTACCCCATTATTCCGGGTAATCCTCAACGGGATCACACTGACATATTTGACTCTCACGTAAAAAATCATCTGATGAACACGGTATTTGCTCCAATCATTCAACAGGCAATCGAACTATGATCAAACCTTTGTTATTTATCTCCGGTGTGTTGCTGTTAACGGCATGTGGTGGAGAAGAAACATCCATAAAAATTTCAACCACCGACAAACATGATACTGAATCAAGTATCGATAATACCAATTCCACTCCATCAACCGACGCTGACATCGACACCGCAGATAATTCCGGTAGCAACGTAACTGAGAGTCTTATTATCCAGGAAAACGAAGATGGTTTTTGTGGCCTGGATGGACAGATAGAAAAAGAACATACCGGCTTTACCAGTATGGGGTATGCCAATACCGATAATATAAACGGCGCCGAAATTCGTTGGTCTGTGAACGCCAGTGAAGCCGGTAGCTATGCGGTAAAAATCCGGTATGCCAATCGTAATAATGAAGCGCGTCCAGGTAATTTCTGGGTGAATGGCACGGTGGTCAGTTTATTGGATATTGGAACCACTGGCGATTGGAGCCAATACGTTGACTCCGGCGAGGTTTCTTTGTCTCTGAACAAAGGCAACAACTCCATTACTTTAAAAGCAACAACAGAGGGTGGTTTGCCAAATGTTGATTATATTCAGATACTGAGTTCGACCGTTTCACCAGGTAATTGTTCTGGTTCTGATGCCGAAGATAATCAAAATGATAACAATAACCCGGACGATGGCAGCAGTGGAAGCGATGATACGGGCAATAACGGCGATGGTGATCAGGAAACACCTTCCGTGACCGCCGGGTGTGAAGAGCTTATCAAAAATCCCGCGATTAACTGGCGGGAATCAGCGTTGCAATCTGATCAGGAAATAGTCGCCTGCTTGTCTGAAAGCCTTGGGCGGCCTGTAGGTTTTGGCGAAAACACCACTGGCGGTTATGATGCTAATGGAAGTAGTCATCTGGTTGTCATTCACAAAAATACATCGGAGACAGTTGAACAACAGCTGTTCAATGCCATCAGCAGTTCAGACTATAACTGGATAGTATTTGATAAGCGTGATTTTGCTGAAGAAACAGATATTTCCCTGCATCGTCTGTTTTGCTCTGACAATGCCGTACTGGCCGCACTTGACAATGCCTCTGAAGCAGAGTGCCAGAACCCGAAACTGTGGTGTGAAAATCATAACGTTTCAACGGACAATTGCCTGGCAACATTTTATAACGACCGTTTGAATGACGCATCCTTGCCTATTCGTAATCGCATGATTGACTCCAATACCACTATCGATGGTCGTGGCGCCAATGCGTATATGTTGTTTAACGGTTTTTCGATTGGTAGCGACAGTAAAGGGACATCAACTCATATATCCGAAAATGTGATCATCACCAATATGGAATTTCGCGGTGCCGGTCATACTGAAGACCACAACCTCGACCCCGATATGATCCGTTCTACTGGTGAGTCCCATAACATCTGGATTCACCAGAATACTTTTGATACCACAGGTGATTCAGCCTGGGATATTAAAGTCGGGGCGTATGACATCACCTTATCCTTCAACAAACTGATCGATGTAAAGCGTGCCGGACTCATGGGCTCCAGTGACAGCCGAACCATCAATGAACAGATAAAAGCTACCATGCATAACAACCTGTTTGTGACCCTTGATCAGTATTACAGCGATAAGAAGTTCGATACGTTACGCCGGGTGCCACTGATGCGCAGAGGTCAGGCGCATATGTTTAATAACGTTTTCTACGGCTACCGCAAAGATATTCTCAGTGTACGGGTAGGAGGACGTATTCTGTTCGAAAATAACATGGTGCTGAACAATGCTGCTGAAGCTGCGGCAAAAAAAGATGATATGTCCTACTTCATCAACACCCTGATGCGCGACTTTCGCGAAGGTGGACTGGAAATCCGCGACAGTTCAGTCTGGTTCTCCGACGCAAGCTGCCAACTGCAGGGAGAGCCCGGTGACCTGACAGCCTCTCATGGCAGCACCCCCGAAATGGCACAAAGTTACAGTGCACGCTCCCAGGAAGTTATTCAAAATAACCAGTTCAGTGTTGGTCAGGACTTGGCCGATTATCTGTATGCTACCACCGGTAAAGGTGGAGAAATTCCATATCTATCACCTTATGCCCAGGATCGTTACAGCGTTATCAGTTTGGCACCGGAGACCTGCCAACAGGAAAGCAAAGCAGGGCACTGATGCCTAAATAGCAAGCCATTCAAGCCGGAATGTCATTTCCGGCTTGCTCAATACCCTCAGAATACAATGTGATTGTCAAACGGCCCGTTCCGAATGATGATAACCACTTCAAATTTGTTACATATGTCCATGCCGTATATCTCGCCAAACGGCTCGATAGCGACGAGTCTGTTAAAAGGTTTTTGCAGCTTTTGATTAAGATTGAGGATGATATTCTCGCCAAAGTGCCCAATGATGTAAGTGCCTTCAAGGCTAAGGAGCATATTCGTGAGGTTATAGGTAGGCTTGGTGAGGACTATAAAAATTTATCTACCGATGATCTTAGAACGACAGTTAAACAGCAGAAAAGTTCTTACATTACTGCACAGATTGTTGCCTATCACCTTGCCGATGAATCGGATGAGATCATGCGGGCATTTCGCCGTTATCACTGCACCCGTAGTATGACAGATTTTGGTGGATTGAGAGATCAGTATTCAGAGGGTGTAGATGTATTGGATGCATTTTTCAGGGAAATTGGAGAGTTGGCTACGTTGGTGGAAGACACTGGCAAGTTTAATCCGGAAGCCAAGTCGGGCCTGATTCGGGTTTTGAAAGAGCTTGGACTAGAAGCGAAAAATGGCTCGTCAGTGAAAAAGTCCATAGGAGCCACAGAAGTGATCATGACGATCCGAAAACTGAGTCAGATTGCTGGTGTCCGTATAGAAGGGCTTGAAGTTCGTAAAGTATTTAACCTGGCATCAGGCGAATTTGAACGCCGGGTGGATATCGTGTTCAGTAAAGGTGGGCGGTTGTTTAACCTGGAAAGCAAAGCCTGGGATTTAACACCGGAAAAGATATCTGACTATTTGTGGATGAGTTTTAAATGGACGGTGACAAGAACAAAAGTGACCGATGCCAATGGTAATGTTACGCGAGTGGTTCTGGATCCGGAAAAAGGCAAACGTGGCCAGATGTTTATAGACATAGCTTCGAATTTGAAGGCTGCAGTTATTAAGACAGTGGATGCAGATAATAATGTGATTTTTCAGGTAGACCAGTCAAAAATTATGAATTTTCTTCAGTTTGATGGCCGGACCTCGCAAGAGGACATTGAAAAGGTTATTACAAGTTTATTAGACACCATAAAGAGAAAACCGGGAGAGTTGACTGCATTGGTGAATGCAGTGGGTGATATTGATTTAAAAGATCTTGCTAAAGGCGAGGACGGTTATGAGGTAGTTGGAGATCTTCTTGAGGATTTATTGAAGAAATCGATATACAACCAAGATGGCTTCAAAAGCTATATTGACGTTTTATGAGGTTTGATATGCAGGTTATTTATTTCTATGATTATTTGACAAATTTATTAAATAATGTGGATAAGTCCGTCGTTGATTTTGAATGTAATTATTGGTTTTTTGATCAGAATCGAATAAAAATAGATTGGTCTCTGTATAAGAAAAAACTTTACCAAGTAGAAAATTACAGAAATCAACTTAAGTATTACGATGATGATAAAAATGTAGTGTTGGTAGATGGTAATAAGCAAGAGCGTATAAGAGATTTTCCTGACCGGATTAAAGGCATAAATGGACGAGGCACATGGGTATATGACAATAACGTTTGGAGAAAAATAGCCCGCGCTAACTCTGCACCAGAAATCATGATTTATGACCAAGACCAGGACGTACTTTTTGAGGCAAAAGTGCAGAAATTTTTCTACGCAGGACCAGATGGTTGTATCGTCACAGAAAATGGAAAACTAGTTAAGCGTTCATTAAATGGAGAGGTTGTATGGCAAAAAACAGTTCATGAGCATCATGCGGCAAGTCATTATTGGCCTGGAAAAAATCTGTTTTTTATAAATGATTTAACGCTACCAGATTGCCGACTATGTCGATTGGACTCAGGTGAAGAATTATTCTCGCTACCGTGGCTGCCTGGTTCAAAACAATTTAAGTTTCATGGCGATAATGCTTATCTTCTAATGGAAAATCATCTCTATATTTTCCACTGCAAAGAAGAACCGCAATTAACTGCTGATGTCATACTGGATAGTGCAATCGATCCTGACCAGTTTTATTTTCTAAATGACTACTTTATTTCCGTATCCAAAAGTAAGCATCTCAGTATTATCAACCGCCAGAATTACCAGTTACTAAAAACCATAGATGTCAGTCAGCTAGATGATGGAATTAGAGGCATTGTATGTAATGAAAATGGCATCTATTTTATGCTGACACACCGCCACGAAAACGATGATGCCATTACCAGAAGCAAAAACCTCAAAGCTGTCAAAGTCGTGCATACGACCATAGAAGAATTACTCAGCTCTGATGAGTTGACATTGGAAGCAGAGCACCTCAATTGCCAGCAATTTATTGTTGAACCGTCTCCGGATCGGGAAGGCATGCAGGTTCGTATTGTGCCTGAGTCCAGCCTGGATTTTGATACCCTGAGCCGGCACTTGCCAATAGGCGTATTTAGAGCAGCTTTCAGTCATGGCCACTACACGCGCAAAAATGTGTTCTTGGAAGGCAAGCCAACGCTGAAGGATTTTAACGGCGTCATTATGATAGATTTAAGTGAATACTCGTTGCAGCCAAAAGAGGTGGAATTTTTGAAAGGGCTGATTGATCGGGTCGAAAACGATGTTGATCAAGCTTGGTTGGGATCGGAATCCGGTGAGTATGGTATACATATTCGTACCAATCACCCAGGCTTACTGGAAGATTAATAAAGTCGCAACATAGCGAACAATAATACAGGCGTTGTTTTTTCATGATGAAGATTGTGATGTGTTTCTTCAGGAAGGGGCAATGTGTTACGCAATATCTGTGAGAGTTTAATATGTCTGTGGAAATCAGTTACTATGGTTATTTCGTGTGTCAAGGCAATCGGGATATTAAACATGTTCTGAAGAATGAGGCGTTGCTTGGCAAGTATCCGGACATTGATTGTCAGCTAATCAAGATAGCTGATCGGGATTATTTCACGATTTCAGGATATGACTGCGACTACTATTGGGAAGAGATTATTGGCCCGCTTGCAGGTGTTCTCCCTGATCAATATGTCATCATGACAGTATGCGATTTTGATGTTCATATTAACGCGGCTATAGACTCAAATGCCTACGATGGCTATATACCGTGGAAAAACTATTTTGAAATACATGAAAACTCGGGCACGATGATTGAGCAACTGGATATGATTGAAGAACAGTTAACAGGCGGCTCTGTTAAATTGCAAAAAAATCCACGTTACTGACTGTGTTGAAGAGAAGGTTATTGTTGACTGGCAGAGCATTCTGTAGCGAAACATTACCTGACATCCCCTGGACGAATAATGCTGAGCTGATTCATCGATAACGACCTCCATACAGGTGCTCGTGTTCAAATCACCGGTCCCTCTGTTTACGATTGGGCGTCAGAAAAAAGCAGTCAGTTTGAGAACGGCAGCCTGGAAGCTTCAGTGACTGTTCCAGCAAGTGGTAAAGCAACCATTCGATTTTCCACTAACCCGTCGGCCTTTGCAGAATATCGGCAACGTCAAACGGAATGGTATGCGCGGCATTACAACTCGCCATACTTTAAACGTGTCTATGCGGACGGTGGCAGTTGTGAGAGAGTGGGTGGTGACATGCCCGATTCTTTCGGGAGTGCCATGGGAGAGGTAGAGTCTTTCTACAAGACAATGGCAGACTGCCAGTTATTGCCTAAAATTCAAGAAACTTTTATCACGTTTACTTCTTCTCATCGGTTGGATGAAATATACCTATATTATTCCGAAGGATGAACTGGATGACGCGATTTTTGAACCGACCGCTCAAAATGATGATAACCCCTTCAAACTGTTTAAATCTGTCTATGCGGTGGACATTGTCAAATGGCTGGACAACGACGAGTCTGTTAAAAGGTTTTTGCAGTTTTTGATTAAGATTGAGGATGATGTTAATGATAGCCTGGATGGCATGGGCGTTGCCAAAGGACTGGTCAAGAGCCATATAGGTAAGGTGATATCGAAGGTGGGTAATGATTTTAAAAACCTGTCTACCGATGATTTGAGAACATTGGTCAAACAGCAAAAAAGCGCTTATATAGTAGCTCAGATAGTCGCCTATCATGTGGCGGGCGAATCAGATGAATTAATGCGGGCATTACGACGTTTTAGCTGTACACGAGGAGGTTGCGATCTGGGGGGGGCTTTCCAGACTCTACGATGATGATGGCATAGAGGCTCTAGATGCTTTTTTCAGGGAGTTTTCGGATCTTGCTACCTTGATGGATGATGCCAGTAAGTTTTCCGCAGAAGCCAAGTCTGGATTATTCCGGATGATCAGTGAGATGGGATTGGAGAAAGGCGGCAAGTTTGCGGAAAACAAAGCTAAAGGTGCCACAGAAGCCTTCATGATGATGAAAAAGCTGGCGCTCATGGATGGAGTCAAAATAGAAGGTGTTGAATATGGCCGTGTTATTAACCTTGCCACTCAAAAATACCATCGGACGGTGGATTTGGTTGTGAGTGTTAATGGTCGTACCATCAATATTGAAGTCAAAGCCTGGAACCCGAACCGGGAAAGGGGTATGGCTGGTTTTGCCGATAGCCTTTGGTCCAGCATGAAACGTCAGCCCGTGGTAGAAGATGGTGAAGTGATTGAAGGTATGACACAAGGTAAGCTGGGGCAGGCGTTTGCGGATATGGCAGAGAATCTGAGTGTGGCTTTCAAGAAGACGGATGATGAATTAGGTACTACGTATATTGACGAAAGTAAACTGCTGAATGTTCTACAGTTTGATGGGCGGTTTACAGAAGCCAATAAAGCAGAATTAATTGAGTTATTCAGGAAGAAATTTGAAGAAGGATATTCAGGAGAATTAAATACATTGATTAAAGCTACGGGTAACCCGGAGCTTGATAAGATATCTAAGGGTACTAATGGAGAAACGGAAGTATTGAAAATCTTGGAAGAGCTGTTGCAAAAGTCAATATATAACGCTGACAGCCTGAAAACATATATAGGTGGCTTATAATGCAGGTTTACTATTTTTACGATGCTTTTTTATCTGTTTATTCAAACTTGAATGCCACGGTTTTTAAGAATGAACGTTTGGGATATTGGACATTTGATGAAGGCAGTCTAAAGATTGACTGGTCATTGTGTTTTAAAGATGTTTATCGGCATGAAGATATTTTAAATAATTCTTTGATATACAAAACAGACAACAATGAGTTTTTTTCAGTAAGAGGTGATGAACACTTTAGGGAATCTCAATTACCGGTCAAGATTTGCAGTAAAGATGATTTCTATTACTGGGGATACAGAAATGAGGTTTGGATAAGAGGATATTTCGGTAACACTAAAAAGGATATAAAAGTTTATAATCCTCAGTCTACAAAGATTCTAGAATTCTATGCAGATAAGTTTCATTATGCTGATACAACCGGATGTGTTTTTACCACAAAAAACAAACTGATTAAGTTGAATTACGATGACAACACCGTATGGGAACTGGAACTCAATGAGCGCCATAATGTATTCGCTGTTTGGCATGAGAAGCGGTTAATGATGGTTCCTGATGCCACCGCGCCAGATTTTAAAGTGATACATTTGGATACCGGTCAGGAAATATACTCATGGCCATTGGTGAAGGGGCTCAAAAAATTCATTGCCACGGCCGATCTGGCTTATTTTTTCATGGGACATGTGTTGTATGTGTTAAGCTACGATCAAAATACTTTCAACGTATTGAATCGGATTGAATATGAGCCATCTTTGGAGGTAGACAAGTTATATCTGCTTAAAAAATATCTGGTCGTTATTACTCAAGACAAACATATTTTTGTGATAGATCGAGAAGGTTATCTGCAGATTAACAAAATAGAAGTTTCTGTGTTAGCCAAGCAAGTTACTATTAAGGAGTGTAACGAAGACGGTACTTTTCTAGACATTGGTGACAACGATATTGGGTGTACCAGGATCGCATATGCCACGATAGAAGAACTTCTAAATTCAGACCAATTGCAGCTCACAGAAGAGTTCCTTAATTGCCAAACGTTTACTCCCGAACCAGACCTGGATCGGCCAGGGCTGCGTGTTCGGGTTGTGTGTGAATCTGATTTGGACGTCGATACGTTATGCCGGCATTTGCCTATTGGATTGTTCAGGGCAGCTTATGAATATGGAACCTGTCTTGGTCCTGGCTATGTTGAAGACAAATATGAGCTGCCAGATTTTAATGGGACTATTTTTGTGGATTTAAGCGAATATACCTTGGCAGACAGAGAAATAGATCTGCTTACGGCTTATATCGAAAAGGTCCACTCCAAGATTGACTTTGATGGCTATGGCACGCCAGATAAAAAACGAGTCGCCCGAGTGAAAACCAATTATCCGGGTTTGTTTGATCAATAATTTTTTCAAGGATCTCCGCTTTGGCTTCCATACCAGCACATAACACAATAAAAGGTCATACCCATGTCAGATGATTTGTCCGGTGAAATTGCCTTCTTTTTAGCGAAAGCGCCAGTCATGATGTATTTGTTGGTAACAGACTCTGGTGAAGACCAGCCTGTCTCCGATCACGAGCCGCTGAAACAAATGCTTTCTCAAGGTAAGTATGACCTGCTTCGATCATTTATCGATGCATCCGGTTTGCCGGTGGATGCCATTCTCATCACTGCCACCCTTGAAAATGAAGACCCGCTGGCGTACCTGGCGAATGTGCGTAAAGTAGCGGATGCGGTGCTTCCCGAGAATATTGCAATACTCTTTAAACAGCTGCTTATTACCTTCGGCAAAGACTGCCTGACGGGATCGGGGGATGTGTCAGAACTGGCAAAAAATCCACATGGCCTGGCGTGTTTGAAAGCACTGGCGGCCGCATCTGCAGCCTTGGGATTATACGATGCCTCCGAACAGGGATAAATCTCGTTGGCTCTGAATGTGTTTTGAGTAATGATCAACATTGTCGCCAAACTGATCACCTTACTGACACCCTATGGTGTAATTGCGCAAGTGAGCATAAAGCGTTTTTTACTGTGCTCATGCTTCCCAATAGGGTTCCTGCTGCTGCTCATTCTGACAAGAGCAATATGTTATAAATCCGTTCTACTTGTTCTGATCATCGTACTGATTGTATGGTGGGTTGCAGGTTATCTTGTCAATATTCGATTCTCTGTCAGCAATTCACTTCTGCACCGTGGTAAAACCATACTGAGCTTGTTGTGTTTTTGCTGCGTTTTGAGTGTGTTACTGATGACATTCGTTTACCGTCAAGCAGTAGCCGGTGTGGATATTGTCGTGGTCAAATCAGTCTCCATGGAACCGGCTTTGTGCGATGGTGATTTAGTCGTGGTGAATGCCTGGTTTTCTGAATCACAACTCCATAAAGGTGCTGTAGTCACGTTTACTGATCCTCAGTATGCATCTTATGAATTAATCAAACGAATCGTAGCTATCGAAGGTGATGCGATTCATTTTGCCTATGATGGTTTCGATGTTGCCGATAAAAATACTGGAAACATTCCAGATAACTATCGAACTATTTCCAGAGATCACTACTTTCTTGTGGGTGATAATTTATTAAACAGCCGGGATAGTCGGCAATTCGGGCCGGTCGATTTGAAATCCATTAAAGGTATATATCAATACAAGATAAAAAATACCTGTCCTCCTTCCAATAGAAATTAAAAATACGATCAACGGTTACTCTGAGAAAAACGCTAACGATTGGTTTATGACGACGACCATTCATATTTCAAATAAACCTCGGCTAACTGTAAGGACCGCTTTTCCTCACGGTATCATCAAAATTAAACAGCGATAACCTGTTTGAAACCCGGGGCTGCTCTGAGGCCACCGTTCAGGGCGTCTACCTGAGTTAATCTGGGCCGAACGGAAATACACCATCGAAGCGGGTATGACCCAAGATACCGATGTTGAATATTTGATTGGTTACGAAGGCGCGGGCGAGGCGGACGATACCTATATCCAGATCTACACCGAATGGGTAAATCAGGACGGTACAGCGATCCCGGACGCGTTGGCCGATTATGGGTTTACAGGACGGGTGGCTTACAGCGCCAGTGCCCACGAACTTCAGGATGCCAGTCAGGTGGGCACCGCCCGATTCAGCATCAAACCCGGCACCCATGCCCAGGTGATCCGCCTGCCCGGCCAGAATTGGGGCAACCAGCATTTTTACGTGCAGGCGTTTGGTGTGCCGTATGGCGAATACCAGGACTTTGCGCTGGGGAGTCAGAGCCGGGGGTTGGACTCGGATAACCTGAGTGGTGTGGCTGAGAATGCATATCGTCCGAAGCGGTTTGTTCCGGTGAAGGTACCGGTGTATGACGAAGAAGCCAGTTTGCTGCAGGAGCAGGCATTCTTTATCTACAAAAATGAGCAAATGGGCGCAGGGGTTGATCCAGACACATTGGACAAGCCTGAAGGACTATATACCTGGATCTCCAGACCGGAATATCAGTTCAGTGTGTACGACCTAAGTGTCAGTCAGATCAATGTGCAGAACCAGCAGGAAGATGGGAGTATTGAAAGCACTAATATTCTGGAACAAGACAATGCAGTACTGCCACTCAATGGCACGCTGGAAATCTTATACGACTTGGCTGTGGGTGGTGACAAGCTACCCACCTATACCAGTGATGGCAGTTCTCTGATTCTCAATGTTGCTGGTAAAGAAGTGAAAATGTCCGTGACTGAAAACGGCAGCTTGGCATTTAACGACTTGTCCCAGATCAGCTATCTGGGCTCTGAGGATTATCTGATGATCAGCATCTACAGTAACCAGGATGCCGCAAATATTCTTTGGGAGTATGTCGCTAATGGCGCCATCTTTATTGAAAAACAAGACCCGGACTATAAAGATCTACCTCTCAAGTGGGATGATTATTATCCCGCCATAGGCAATAAAACCTTGGTGATCCGCAGCGCAGACACATCGGATGCCATGATAGGACGAACGATCCGCGCCACTATTTTGCACCCAACCGGAGACACATCGGTACGAATTCGTGCCAAGGGTGGAGAGGTGACATCCGCCACCACAGCAGAAGCCACATTGGTCAAAGAAGGCCCTTACCTAAGCGCAAAATTTGAGCTGATGGGGAGCAATCTTGAGCCGAGTATTCCGGCGAACCAAAACATGGATAACACTCAAATTCGGTTTGAGCTATTGTCTGCGAATAGCAACACAGCAGAAGAAACCATAGAAGGGATCTGGTATACCCGCAACAATTCCAATGTCACTCTAGAAGAAGTGCTCAGTGGTCAGGCCGTATATCTGTATGACAACAGTGGTCGTGAGAATATTAGCCAGGCTAACCACATCAGTCTGTCCGATGATGATCACAAGCGTTTTGACTATGTGCAAACATTACTCAATCAAATTATTCCAAGAAAACGTTTAGTGTTCGCCAACAATCGTAGTTTCAATTATATGGACGAAGACGGTATTTTTCTGGGAGATAGTCAGACCAAAATAGCGCTGTTTAAGCAACAGTTTCATGTGAATAATACACGGGAAAATACAGTTAATAGCTTTAACAAATTGATGAAAGACTACAGTCTGACAGACAGCAGAACTGAGTGGATGAATAAATTTGTGGATAAAATCCTTTTGATTGGGCAACAGCTGGATCAAAGCACACAACCAAATACTGCAGACACTGATGATACGGGTTTATATGAACTGTATCAAAATGCAGTGGTGCCATTCGTGGATGCGATGATTGCCGAAGCGGATTTGTATGCTGGCGATGCCGGAGACAGTAATAATACGGTTCCAACAGATCAATGGGTCGCTCGAACGGGCGAGGACGCAACAGAGCATGGGGCAGATATGAGCTATTGTTTTGGGTGTAAACAGACGATAGCGCAATTTAATAGTACAGTGGTGAATTGTCGGGCAGAGACGGCTGCCCAGATTCAGGCCAGAGAAGCCGATGCCAATCAGACAAACTATCGCGGACATGTGACGGTGGATGCAGAGGGCAATTGTGCGGTAGCGACTACGGGTGGTGGCCGTTGGGCTGGGTTGTACAGTTCTTATCGGGGCCGTGGAGAATGGTCTGTATGGCATGCAGGGGCCGAAAATTCGGAAGGATTTAATCCAAAGTACTGGTCTGGCATTGATTGCAGTGGACTGGTGGAGAAAGCTGTAAATGCAGGTCGAGACGATGTACAAGATTTGGCGATAAGCATTCCGAGAGGCCCGGGGTTGACTGGATCACAAGGATTTTTTGAGAATAATGCACATGTTTATTTTACTAATTATGATACGGATGGCGAAGGTGCGCATCCTCATGAGCAAAAGCTCAGGAAAGGCGATTTAGTGAGATATAATAAGCATGTTTCAATAGTGTATAGTGATCCGAACTCAGTGACGGGATATTCATATCAGATTGTCCATGCATATGGGAATCATATGTATGATGACGATAAAGATCGTGATACGCCTCCTTTATTTTCTCGAAAAGTAATCGTAACTCGCCATGATATAAAAACTCCAACTGGCTTTGGGAGAATCAAGCTATGGGACTAAGAATTTCAGTAACACTGCTACTCGTGTTTTTTTTAAATACGAGCGCTTTAGCAGAGTGGTTGGATGGCAATGTTCTTATTGCTGGTACTTGGGGGGATGAAGAAAACCAGTTCGGTATACTATATGAAGATACATCTGATACTTTGCCTGGCCCATATGATATCTCAGGTATGGGGAACATTGTTATGGCAGATAAAGTAAATGGGCGATTTAAGATTTATGCTTCTAATGGTTTATTACAGTCTATAGTTGTTCCGCCTGTAAATCGGCCGTCATGGTGGACCATTGTTCCAGTATTTGTTGGTGAAAAAATTTCCCTTATTTTGGATAATTTTTATTTTTATGACTTAACTGGTGATTTAATAAATACGACCGCTAGTCCCAAAAAGGCTCGTAAAGATCAAGATGTTGATAATGTCCTATATATATATCAAACGAAGCCAATCGATCAGTGGGTAACGTATTCTCAAACAGGCGATCTATTAAATACGTACGCTCAGAAGCCTCTCATACTCGGCCGAATTTCTGATCATATTTTTGTGTATGACGAAAAGAAGCAACATACAACCACCGTTCAATTCGACGATAATTCATGGACCCTCGTGGGGAAATATGGAGATTGTTTTCAACGTGATGATGCTGGCCATTTATACTGTGTCAGTGATCGCTATGTCACTCGTTACAATCAGTGTGGTAAAACAGTGGCTCGGCTTGCAATTCCTGAAGACGATATTACGGTTATCCCCAATAATGTTCCGGGTGTTGAAGATCAGTGGATCGTAAATTCCGCCTACATGGATCTTAAAATCGATGCCCATGGAAACGCCTATGCCACACGCCGAACCCCGGATAATTACTCCCTGGTTAAATGGACCTGGCAGGATTCCGATAACGACAGAAACGATGGTCCCGACGCACCGATTAATCTGATTGCCAAACAACTGGATGCTGGAACGATTGAATTGGAATGGGAAGGATCGTTACAAGATCCTGGGTGTGTCAGTGGTTATAAAGTTTCTCGTACCGAAATCTCAGGTGATAAAGGCACGGAAATTCTATCCTTGGGAACAGGTGTCCGAAAGGCTTATGACACCAACATAGAAGCAGGTAAAACGTATTATTATCGGGTACAGGCTTTATCGGGAGTCAGTGATTCAGATTTGTCGAACGAGGCAGTCATTACAACCGAATAAAAAATAAAATAGACAATACATATGACGGATATGGCGGAACAGTGCCAACACAGAATCCCATAAGTCATCAAATGAACCCGAATGGTATTCATTTTTTAGGTATCGGTTATGTCAGTTGCACAAATCTACCTGGACAGTCAAGGATATCGTTCTATTGCCAAGTTATATGTGAATGATTTCGATAAAGACGGCCATTCGGATATTCTGGTCTGGCGAAAAATGTATGAATCCCGTTTAGTCGGAGAGCTGCTATCAGGATTTAAACTAAACAGCCAACTGTATGGTCATTATGCATTGATCGATGGTGAGTATCACTTGCAACAGACAGACGAAGCCACGATCCAAGGCTGGCTATCTGCCAACGAGCTCACCTGGCAAAAAGGCTATCCCTCCAGCAGTGAATGCCAAGGTCATGAAGGCGAACTGATTCCAGAGATGCACGATCCGTTATTGAATGATCCGGATGTGTTGAAATAGATATCTGATGTTTTTGTCTGGCGAGCGGTTATGAAACGGGAGGCTCGTGCTTCCCATTTGGGTATTACCAGCGCTGAATTTCAGTTGTGCTTGGATGGTTTACTTCATTAAGTGTCGGCATTCACTGTGCCATTTATTGCTGTCTTATCCCGTCATCTGCTGGTTTCAAATTTTCATCGTGAGTTTGTGTCTTAATGTAAGAAGGTAAGCAATTTGCGATATTCTGATTTTATTTTCCCATTACATGTTATTTGGCTGGTTAATGTATCAATAGTAATTGTGATAACTCTATTTGGGGTTACCTGAAAACTGGTTCAAAAGAACCTGTCCTGGATATGGAGAATCAGGGTCCAATTGTCTGTGTTTTGTGTGTTTTTTGACCAACAAAAATAGATGAAAATACTGGTTGAATATTCAGTGGTATGGCATTAGCATGGCATCTCCTCATTGGACGACAAACTAAGGAAAGTACTGATGATAAAGAGTCGCATCTCTGGTCTTTTCACTATTCCACGTTTACTTCTATTTACCTCTGCTTTCCAGCTGGCCGGATATGGTGCAGCTGCTGGCAATCGCGTTGATTATGATATCGATGATGATGGCCTGATTGAGATCAACGATCTCGCTGATCTGAACGAAATCCGCAACGATATGACCGGTCGTAGCCTTTATGGTGACAACGTCGGTTGTGCCCAGAATGGTTGCCGGGGGTTTGAACTAACTACCAGCCTGAATTTCGATACCAATGCTGACGGCGTATTTGATGAGCATGATGAGTACTGGAATGATGGCTTCGGCTGGGTACCTATCGGTGAACGTGATCAGCGTTTCAGGGCTGTGTTTGAAGGTAATGGGTATTCCATTAATAACCTTGTCATCAATCGCCCTGAGAGCAGTTATGTCGGGTTGTTCGGTTACATCACCGATGCCTCAATCCATCATTTGAGCCTTTCGGGTGATCTTACCCATATTGCTGGCGGCGGATATGTTGGAGGCCTTGTTGGGTCTTCATACTTATCAGCTATTTTGGCGGCAGATGTGCAAGGAACTGTCAGTGGCCAGGGATTGTACGTTGGTGGTCTGGTTGGCGCTTTCAGTCGTGGATCAATTGTCCAGAGCCATTCAGATTCAACCGTCAGCTCAAGGTTTCACTATGTCGGAGGTCTGATCGGTGTTGGCAGTCAGGAAACCATGATTCGTGATAGCTATTCGACGGGATCAGTGACAGGTGGCTACTATGTCGGTGGTCTCATTGGTAAATGCCTGAATACAGAAGTGCTAGCCAGCTATTCCACTGGGTCAGTTCGCGGAAAAAGACAATACGTTGGCGGGTTGATTGGCAAAGCCATCTCTGCAACGAGTGTGACGGCGAGTTATTCCACGGCGACGGTGCACGGCTCCGGAAACTATGTGGGAGGTCTGCTGGGTGATGCCAATGATCTGACGTTGACGGCTTCGTACAGTGCCGGCACTGTTATCGGTTCAGGAGAATACGTTGGTGGCCTGTCAGGTTATGCAATTGCCTCGACAGTGACTGGCAGCTATTGGGCGGATGACAGCATGACCGTTGAAGAACTGTTGGGTGGTAGCGACAACGTCAGTCTCTCTCATTCACAGACAGTCACCCTGAATGAGTTGAAATGCCCTGTCAGCGCCAACGATGTCATCTGTGCCAATGGTGTGTCGTTGTATTCGGATTGGGATCGTTATGTCTATACCAATTCACAAGGACAATTGGTTCGGTACTGGAACTTCGGTTCAGTGGAACAGTTACCGGCTCTGGTTTTGAACGGTGTGGTGCACCGTGATACCGATAACGATGGTATCTGGGACGATATTGATGCGTTTCCTGAAGACCCTTCTGAATCTGTCGATACCGACGGCGATGGTATCGGAGATAATGCCGATCAGGATATCGATGGTGATGGTATCAATAATGACCTTGATGCGTTCCCCTATGATGCAACAGAAAACACCGATACGGATCATGATGGTATTGGCGACAATGCCGATGACGATATTGACGGTGACAGCATCCTGAATGCTGAAGATGTTGATCAGGACAACGACGGGCTGATCGAGCTGTATTCGCTGGATGATCTCGATGCCATGCGCGATGACTTGCTGGGACGCACTTTATCAGGTAATGGTTTGGGGTGCCCCGAAACCGGCTGTAATGGCTATGAGTTGATGAGAGATCTGGATTTCGACAGCAACCGGGATGGTGTCATCAACAGACTTGATCAATATTGGAATGACGGCAAAGGGTGGCAACCCATCGCTCAGCACGACAGTTTCTCTGCAACCTTCGATGGCAATGATCATCATATCGATAACCTCTATATCGCCAGATCGCATGAAGACAACATTGGTTTGTTCGGGCACGTAAAAGGTGCCCATATCCGTCATGTTGGCTTGGGAGGTGAGTTGATGCATGTGGCTGGTCGTATGGAGGTTGGAGGACTTGTTGGTTATGCATCTTCTGATTCGATCGTGTCTGACAGTTATTCAGCTGGAGTCGTCGTTGCCAGTGATAAAACAAACCCATTCAATAGTAATCATTATAACACCGGTGGCCTGGTAGGAACGTTATTCAGTCATAGCCAGATTATCAGAAGCTATGGTGCCGGTTCGGTGTCAGGTGCCACCAATGTCGGTGGTCTGGTTGGCCAGGTCTACGCCGATAGCCTGGTGTTGGAGAGTTATTCGACTGCACAGGTTGAAGGTGAAATAGCCGTAGGTGGTTTGGTTGGACAATCATACTCAGACAGCCGATTGGTTGGAAGCTATGCCATGGCGTCGGTCAACGGTGAAAGCAATGTAGGTGGTCTGCTTGGCAGCAGTTTCAGTGGTAATGAGATAACCGGCTGCTTCGCCGGTGGTCAGGTGTCGGGTAATTCCTCTATCGGTGGTCTGGTTGGAATGCTTGATGTTTCCGGTAAGGTGACGGCCAGTTTCTCTACCGCCCGGGTAGAGGGACGAAGCTATGGCGTAGGAGGGTTGGTTGGCTCGACTTCCCGCAAGGGCAATGTGATTTCGGGTAGCTATGCCGTTGGCCGCGTTCAGGGTGGATATACCCGGGGCGGAATAGCAGGGTCCGTCAGTGGTGATACCTTGTTGAACAACTATTGGGCGCTGGACGGAACCGGTCAACAAACGCCAGCTAGTGGTTCATTGGCCTCAGGTAGTGTGAATGTGGGCGCTACCTTGAACCAGTTGCGATGCCCTGAAAGCCCGGACAATACATCCTGTGCCAGTGACACATTGTATTCCGGCTGGGCAGATTACCGTTATACCGATGCCTCCGGTCATGAGGTTGTTATTTGGGATTTCGGTAACGCCAATCAATTACCTGGTATCAATATTAACGGCATTGTTTACCGCGACAGCGATCTTGATGGTGTCCTCGATCATAACGATGCTTTCCCCTATGACGTCGCAGAATCTGTTGATCACGATGGTGATGGAATTGGCGACAACGCCGATACCGATGATGATAACGATGGTGTGGAAGATGCGCTGGATGCCTTACCGCTGGATCCGGCTGAGACATCGGATTCGGATCATGACGGTATTGGTGATAACGCCGATTTTTACCCCTACGATTATGATAACGATGGCTTAACGGACGAAACCGATCCCTATCCTCATGATTATGATAACGATGGGGTTGACGATGAGTTGGATGTCTTTCCATTTGATGCCAGTGAGTGGCTCGATTCCGATGGTGATGGTCAGGGTGACAATGCCGATCTTGATGATGACAACGACGGTGTTGCTGATAGCGATGATGCCTTTCCGCTGGATAGCACCGGGACAAGACTGGAAGACAGTGTCGATAAAAATGGCAACGGCCTGATCGAAATATCATCTCTGGACGATCTCGATGCCATGCGTAACAGCCCTTATGGTGTCAGTTTGCGCGGTGTCAGCGCGGGTTGTCCGCTGACACATTGTTATGGTTTCGAACTGACCGACAATCTGGATTTTGACAGTAACCAAGATGGCCTGCTGGACTTTAATGACTGGAACCATGGTCTTGATTGGAGCCCTATCGGCGGTGAGAGCGATTATCCGTTCAGTGCTGTCTTTGATGGTCAGGGATATCAGATCCGTAACCTTCATATTGCAGGTGCTTATGTCAATGAAGCGGGTCTGTTTGGCACTATTGATCATGCCACTATCCGTCACCTGGGGTTAACGGGTGATTTGATGAGCATAAACACCCCAAATGCGTACAGAACAGGAAGTATAGCCGGCCAGGCACGTGCTTCTGTGATGACGGCGGTATATTCAAGTGGGGCCATAACGGGAGGCACAACCGTTGGAGGTCTGGTAGGTGATAGTTTCGATACCATCATTACCGCGAGCTATGTCAGTGGTTCTGTCACCGGGTCAGATGGCGTCGGTGGAGTAATAGGAGTTGGTTTTAACTCGACGATTGAGGGGAGTTATGTAACGGCAGCGATTACGGCGAACAATGCTGGTAGTTTGCTAGGATCTTATGGAGGAAGTATGGCCATCCGTAATAGTTATTGGGCGACTGATACTACAACACAAGCTTCTGTTGCCGTTGATGAACCGGCAGATATTTCTGAGACTAAAGGTGTCAGCCTGACTGAACTTAAATGTCCGGTCATGGCCAATGGCAAGGGCTGTGGTATTGAGACCATCTTTGTGGGCTGGGATCAATATACCGATCAGGATGATGATGGCAACACGGTAGAATACTGGGATTTTGGCAGCAGCGAGGATTTACCCGGTCTGCTGCTAAATGGCCAAACCTTCCGGCCAGTTCTCTGAACGGATTAACCCAGCATAAATAGTTGTTGGGTTAATTACTCGCTGTGAAAATTTTTTGAAACCCCACTCAGTGGGGTTTTTTATTGGCTATAGATCGCCGGTTGAATATCTGCCAGCACATTAAACATTTGTTGTATGTGTTTGGCGGAAAGTCCATAAGAGATAATTTCAACACGTCGGCTGTAAGATGTTTTACCGAAGCGTGTATAAGGCTCCAGATAATACGCCACGGTCAATGGTGTATCATGAAGTGGTCCTCTTGGGGCAGAATAGGTGAGCGTGTAATCGCCTTTCTCAACCGATATTTTGGCATTGGACAGAACGCTGAAGTCGGCCAATGTGATCTGGGTTTTTGGCGGGCCGCCATTTCGATCATCCCTCTGGATCAGTTGATAGGTATCGTACTTCTGATACATCTTCATCAGATAATCATTAAAGTCGTCCCAAAACCGGTTTCCAGTCATAAACATATTGGTGCCAGTGGACCATTCACTCAAGGCCAGAGCCAATGGTTTGAGTCTGTCTTCGGTCGGTTGCGCGAACATGGATGACAGGGTCCTGATTTCCTGGCTCTTCTGGTCATATGTCAGCGATGGTGGCAGCGGTTTTTCCTGAATGACATGCAGAAATGTTTGATAGTTTTTCCAGATGCGATAGCGAGCTATATCATCCAGCAGTGTGGCACTTAACTGTTCTGCTTTACTGGTACGAATACTATCGTCATCTAATAATTTCAGGGTCTCGCCAATATAGGTTTGCAGTTCTGTCCATTCCTGCTGATAGATAGCGTCATCACTGTCGAGTACTCCACTGGGGTATTCATGCCGTCCTTGAGCTAACTGACCTGCTTTTTGCAAATGCTCTTCGTAGCCCGCCTGTGCACCAAGCGTGTCAATCAACCAGTATACAGAGACACCAATACAGGCGAGTGCCAGAATTTTTTGACCGCCAGTGTGTTTGTTTGATGTGTTATGTTGGTCTGGCAGCCAGAACAGGACTGCCAGGCCAGCATAGCTCAACAACCCCAGATATCCATATTGGCTGTCATAGCCTTTGCTCTCGGCATATAAAAAACAACCCCTCAGCAGTATTCCGTGGATCAGCAAATACGGCCATATGCCGAGATCCACATAACCCAGCATGAAAATGATATTGCCTTGCAGAAACTCATCAATGGTCCCGAAGAGTAATGTCAGCGCAGCGGCTGCACCCAGCCAGAGAGAGGCTCTTTTGCGTTCCTTCTGTTGTTCCATATCCTGCTGCGAAAAACTGCTGGTTTTTGGTTCGGTCGCATCCAGTTCTGCCAGCAATCGATTGATATATTTTTCGACAATAATTCCACAGCTTCCACACTCTCCATTCACGATCTGACCGGAATGACATTTTGGGCATTTCTTGCTGACTTTAAGACGTAACAACTCCATCTTTTTGCGTTGTACGGCATCTTCATCCGATTGAGGGGAATTTGCTAGTTTGCTGCCTTCTATGACCTCCCCAATCGCACCGCATTGTTCGAATGCAGCCTGGTAAGCATGGGCCATTTCGAGACTGATATCGCGCCGGACAAATTGATGCGTGCGTGATAACAGCGGCAGGGCATCTGACAAGGGAATGCCAAACAGATGAGCCAAAGCGCCAGCCACCTGAGTGTGGGTAAAACCCTCTTTCACACTTCCCTGATAAATAAACTGGCAGTCATTCATACCCAATGTGACCTCAATACACTGATCGCAAAAAGGACCAACAGATTTTCATCCTGTCTGGAATTATTAGCTGTTGCGATTCGTACGGCTGGTACAGGTTCCAGATAAATAATCGCTCTGACCTGATTCTGCTTATCCAGAATACAGGTGCCTTCTTCGGTAAACTGCTCGACACTTTGGACAGTAACCCGTTTTCTGAAAAGACCGCCAATGAATTTAAACCACGGCAGATAATCCGTAATGGTTGATAAGCCGGCATTATCAACCAGATCTTTTTGGATATCCTCGGCAAGCTCATCATGAAGAAACGCAGTGGTATATCCCTTGTCCCAATTGAACAGAGGTTTCTCGTCTTCGCTGGTCATTGTGGCAATAGAGCTTCGCCGCTCGACTGTCGCCACCGTCTGGTTTTTAATCAGAACATGATAACTTTTCATCCCAATCAATGGGCGTAGCTGCTCCGCCAGAAAATAAGTTTCCTGATTACCTTTGTCGGTTAACTGATACAAACTTAAAGGCTGCAAGAGTCTGGGCAATATAAAGGCACAGAAAATAAGAGTACCAATGCCAAGTAAGGTTGCGGCTCCCTGCCAACTAAACAGCTGACTGGTCAGACGGACAAAATAGAGTTCTGAAACATAGCCAGCTATCAGCAGACCAGTAATTAATAGCATCGGTTGCCAGAAGTAATTACAGGAACGCAGGGATTTTTTCTGGCGGCTTTCGATACTCTTTAAATCAGATTGATCCGGCTTACTCAACAGAGTTGGCTGTATGAGCTGATCGTCAAACACAAAGGTCTGCCATTTGGTGGATGTTTTAACAAGCTCAATGCCTGCATCAAAACAGGCCTTATTCAACTCCAGGGTCTTCGTTGTTTCCAGTCCGCACTGTAACAACAATGCCGCCATTTTGGTCACCGTTGCCAGAGACGCCTGCTTTTTGACAACGACTTTTTTTCCGGAAAGCATGGCATCCACATGCGCAGGTTTGATGCCGGTTTGTCGCAGTTTTTCCGCGACCTGTTCTTTTGAGTGTCCCTCTACGGTCATTCCATTGGTTGAAAGCATCCAGGTTTCCAATATCCCTGCTCCTGTTAACGACGATGACGCTTCAGCGCGGTCACCAGATTGACGATGATCAAGACACCTGATAGACCAAAAAAAGCCACCGGCCAGACAGGCGTGGCTTCATCGATATTCATATACGATGTCGGTATGGTGGCAATGGCACCTGCCAGAAAGCAAACAGTCGCTGCCAGCTGAATCAAAGACAGCTTCCTGTAATGTTGAATTAACATGATTATCATACTCAAAAAATCAGCGGGCCTGATTAATACTATGGCATCCGGGTTGCAGTGTACCCAATATTCCTGAAAAGGGTAGCACTGAGGAGCTCATACCCAAAACATAGAATCACAAAGCGGAGATGGATGCACAGTCGTCTGGATTTGTTACAAAACTATACCGGCATCAGCATGACGGCCCTTGCAAGTTCAACACTCCAGACTATTTAATATTTTTGATGAGTTAGTGCTTACTCATTGAAATAGCGTTGTAAAACTCAGATGACCGTTAGGTATGACCTGTTGAAGAAAGCCTTGGATCATTGGACCGGATCAGCATTAACACCGCCAAGGTCATGTTAAAGGCACTCGCATCTGGCTCGCCTGAATTACTTCAGTACGCGTTACATGTTAAAAAGTGACCCGGCCAGTACCAGTACCTCGACGAATTTTGATTATTGGATGAAGATCAAAGAAAAGACCCAGACGATGACCGGCATGAGTGGTTATTTACCGTATGTGACATATATTTGGGTTGGGGAGAGAGGTTTGGATATTAACGGCGATGGAGACACAGAAGATACACTGGCAGATGATCCGCGAACAGAAGCAGAAGGTGATGCGGTGAATGAGGCTCAGGAGCCTGCCTGGTGTTTTAAGTATGGGGAGGAAGAGTGGATGGCGGGTATTGTGTTTTCAGACGCACATGATGAATCAGAAAGATTTGCTTATGGACGAGAAAGAGAAGGCGATATAGATCGAAGGATGGATTGTCAATGAACAAAATCAGGTTATTACGAACGTTAATTTTCATCTGTCTATACATGATAGGAATCTTGGATACGTACGCTTACGCAGATATCAGGCTTGAGGTTGGTACAAAAAATCGAGACCTATCGGGATTCCCTCAAGAGCAAAAATTCAAAATATGGGATTTGGAGGATATAGCTATTGCGAAAGATATTGAAAGTCTACGAACTATTATTGCATATTTGCCCGTTGCAGATAGTGAAGAGAAATATGTATTGAGTAAGAAGCAGTCTATAGCTGGTATTAATCTAAATCAAAAGACTGTAAGTGGTCCATGGCCCTTAACCCGCTGGTCTCCTGAAATCACCAATCCAATCGTCAAAAATCTCTACCGCCCTTCTCCAGAATGGATTGATTCTTCAGGTTGGGATCCTTTGGTTGATGAAAATTACCTTCAGGAAATAGAAGGGGAGACTTACTATCTGGGTTGTCTGAACATGATGCCATTGCGCTATGGTGACATAGACGGCGATGGACAGAATGAACTGGTGCTGTTTCTGGGGGCTTTCGACTATAAGCGGGATATGGTGGTCTTTTCGCCAGAGCGTCAGCGTATTACCTTTTCCATGCGTTATGCACTGCAGGACTTTATTTCCTTTCCTGGCTCCAAACATCAATATATTCAACGGACCCGTCAGAGAGGCAACAATATTGGTGTTCGTACCTATGCCAAAGCGTTTGTGGGTAATTTTGATGGTGATGACTTTCTGGATATTTTAGTCTGGCGCAAGCGTTATGAAAGCCGTGATGCTTCAGACGGTGTTTCAGGATTCAGGCTGACAGCACAAACTTGGCAACATTTTGAACGTGATCTGACGGCCCAAGCTGCCAGCGAAACCGACATCACCGGTGAATACCTACCACAGGACACAAGCGAAATAACGATTCAGGGCTGGCTATCAGCCAACGAACTCACCTGGCAAAAAGGTTATCCCTCCACAAGTGAATGCCAAGATCATGAAGGTGAAGTGATTCCCGAGATGCACGACCCGTTATTGAATGATCCGGATGTGTTGAAATAGCCATTTTTTATTGCCTGGCTAATCATTAAAAAATGGGAAGCGAATGCTTCCCTTTTTTGTATCCGGAGACCAGAGGCAGTCTGGGTTTCCCTCAGCGAGTTTGTAAACACAGCACTCAGTCTATACGATCGGTAGATAACGCCAGGCGGTGGGTGTTCATAATTTAATCAAAGGCTATTAACATTGGTTACGTTGGGTGTCCTGTTGTACTTGTGACGATGGAATTTGAAAGTGCTGTGGACGCTCTGGCAGAGTTTGAAGAATTAGAGGTGGAGTAATAGTAATGACGATTGAAATAGCAAAGCCAGATTTAAGTTTTACAGAAGAACCTGAGTGGATACGTCAGAGAGAACTGCAGTGGGAAATATATTGCGAGAATCAATATGCTGAGAAAAGGAAAAATGATCTCATAGCTTTACAAAGGTATTTCTTTAGTGGTGAACTTGCAATGCCCAAAGATTATGGTAGAGGGCAAAAATCGTTCCTGAGGGCAATGATTGATGAATATCCGTTAAAAACCCTCGAAGGCTGGGATTATGTAATCTATCAATATGGGGGGTTTGATCGTAGTAAACAGGAATTTACCGATTTATTGGAGTATCTCGTGCTGAACACTCTAACATCTCGTGGCTGGAGCGTCGAAGAGGAACTACGGTTGTGGGAGCACTTTTTACCAGAAACCTACTTGCCGATAGTACAGTCGTCTGTCGCAACTAAAAGGTATGGTGAGCCTCTCAGCGGTAAATTGTCTACAAGGTCAGTAATAGAACATTTTTTTGGCAGTATAAAAAACTTGCTTGAAGGTATTTCAGATATCTCTCCAAAGTACCTTTATAAAGTGGATTTTTTAATATCAGCCATTCAAGTCGTTACAGAACATGATTTGGATACGGTGAATCGTTTGCGTTTCAAACTGAACCTGCTATTCGAGATATTGCTTCAATTTAAGGATTCGCCTTCTTTACCTTATTTGGAACAGATCAAAGGCTTTATAAGCCAGTTTGTACTTGCTATGAATACTCGTGAATTTGAGCCTGTTGTCACAACGATGTGGGAAGCAGCCCAAAAAAAACATAGTTGAATCAGTTCGGTTGTAAGAATGTACATTAATTTAAAATGCTGCCGAAATATTTAGATGAGAAAAGATTCCAGAACGATAACCCCTTTGAAATTCGCTCCGGTAATCCAAGACTCTGGCAACAAGTCAAGCAGGAGAACAGCTAGTGGAACTCACAGTCAGAATTAAAGGCCATAACAAATCCGAACAAAAGCAGCTAGTGCAGCAAATGCTGGATCTGCTTGTTGAGGGGCATGTTGGAGCGAAACTGGAGAATTTTGTTACCGAACATTTTCCTCAAGCGGAAGAAGCATTAGAAAAAATGCTGGATGCCTTCGAAGAGCAAAGCGGTATGAATCTGGAATTGCATGAGTTTTATCCTGGCACGGATGGTAAATTCCTGCTGTGTTTTCTAGGTGGCTATCAACTTGAAGATATAGTTCCAAAGATTGTTTGCTGGTTGGAACTCTGTGGTATCAGCGATATTCAAGTGGAACAGAGCTGGGTTTAGTGTATTTATTTTTACCGGCACTCGAACATGGGATTTCATGGTTTTTTGACTGCTTTAGTGTGCTTTATCAGGACACCCATTTAAAACACTTTAAAATAAAAAAAACGAAACAAGGCAACGATGATTCGCGACTACCTTGCAAAAAAACCGAATGAATCAAGTTTACTACAGAACCAAACTATATACATCTTGTTCCAAATCAAACAAAAATATAGTTCTGGCTGACCTGGAGGCGTAGCCGGCGATTTGAGGAGCCAAGCTTTTAAGTAGGATGCTTGATGGCGTGATATGAAATCAGGTCGCCAACAAATTTGGTGGAGTTCGGCTTAACTGAAAATAATCTCTGACTTTCTCAAACGACGACCTCTGCCCGGCAAAACACCTGAACTGTTTTTCAAACTGCCGTGCTAATTGTTGCCATTGTTGACCGGAAATATTCAGGCGGGTCAGAATGGGAGGAAGTGATTCTGCAATAAATCCACGTTTGTCTTCCCGAATCGCTCTGCCGGTCCAATCCACCAATTCCAGGTAATCACTTAATTTGAAGGGCAAACCTTCGGGCATGTCTGCGCTGGGATTGCCAACAAAAGGGAGTAAATCACCGGGTTGTTTGGATGCCTTGGCGCAAGGTTTCCGGTGTTTCAGCCATGCTGGCTCGAATGGGATTCAGATCCACATACGCCATACAGGCGGCTAAGGCCTGTTCGTCAAGTAATGCTTGAGACTTAAACCTGCCCTCCCAGAAACGACCGGTACAGCGATCTTCGGCATTGGCACGCCGGGCGATACCTTCATTCAGCACCGCCATAAACCGACTGATGGAGGTCAGGGTTTCCCGCCACTGGGCCACTAAGGCTTCAAACGCCTGCTGTTCTGCCGGTGAGAAGGCATCACCTTTCAGAAACCGGTGGCTGAGTGGTGAGCCTTTGTACAGACGATGCCAGCGCATCACAATGTCTTCTGCGGACCATTGCCGGCTTTGGAGCACATTGATATGCAGCACCACATGGACATGGTTAGACATGACGGCATAAGCGCAGATATCGATGGCGAATATCTCACCCAGCCACAACAGTCTATCCTCAACCCACTGGCGGCGATGTTCGTAGCTAATCTGAGTGAGGGCATCAACTCCACACAGAAACGCCCGACGGACACAACGGGAAACACAATGATAATAAGGCGTGGCTTCAAGTGAGATTTGCGACTTCCTTGATCGGGTCATGATCATACATCCTTATACTGATATATATACAGTATCGAATAATGCCGGCTGTTGACGTGAATATCAATAGTTAAGGTGGGTGTCCTGTTATACTGCGAATCAGGACGGTACTGCGATCCCGGAAGCGTTGGCTGATTATGGGTTTACAGGACGGGTTGCTTACAGCGCCAGTGCCCACGAACTTCAGGATGCCAGTCAGGTGGGCACCGCCCGATTCAGCATCAAACCCGGCACCCATGCCCAGGTGATTCGGCTGCCGGGTCAGAATTGGGGCAACCAGCATTTTTACGTGCAGGCGTTTGGTGTGCCGTATGGCGAATACCAGGATTTTGCGCTGGGGAGTCAGAGCCGGGGATTGGACTCGGATAACCTGAGTGGTGTGGCTGAGAATGCATATCGACCGAAGCGGTTCGTGCCGGTGAAAGTGCCGGTGTATGACGAAGAAGCCAGTTTGCTGCAGGAGCAATCCTATCTGATACAAAAACGTCAGCGAGAAGAAGCCGGTGTAAGCTTAGATGGCATGATCAAGCCAAGTCCTCTATATAAATGGTACTTTCGGCCAGAATATCAGTTTTCTGTCTATGACTTTGAAATGGGGTCGATCAATCTAGTGCAAACTGACCAAAATGATCCAGACATTGAGCATTATATTGATATACAGGACATTCCCGATCCTAAGATAACGGGGTCAGACATATTAGAGGTTATCTATAGCTTGCAAGGTGGTGTGGAAAATACCCGCTTGCCCTCTTATGCAGATCAAACGCTGATTCTGAGCATAGGTCAGCAGGAATACAGTATCAATTTGACGGAAAATGGTGCTATCCGGATTGATGATCTGGAGTATCTCAATCAATTGGGCTCCGACGACTATTTAACGATCAGTCTGTATACCAATGAAGATGCTGGCAATATTTTATGGGATTATGCATTTGGTCGTAATGGTTTGCATGCTTACTACAAAATTTCTGGCACACTGACAGAAATGCTACCGTTACCAGACAAAATCAACTTGAGCGACACAGAGCAGGGTGAGAAAGTAAGGACATTGGGAGGTATGCGCTTGAAATACCGTTACCAGCCACCGTTAAAACCAAGTTCAAACGGAATCAGTGATGAGTATGTTAATGTCGAGAAGCTTGAATGGTCGTTCGATCACGCAGGATGGTACTGCTATGTGGATGGCGTGCGCTACGATGACATACTGTATCCGTGTCATTACTATGAAGCCAATCAGGTGTTTACCCAAACCACAACCAATCCGTTGCCGCAGACGAGTCTGCCGGCCGACTGGTCAGTGTGGTGGGAGCCGGCGGCTGGTGATGCAAACCAGCAAGAAGCGCTATGGCGAAGTAATCTAGACATTATTGGCCGTTTTCAGGCGACGTTGACTGGTATGGATGATTCAGTTGAAAGGTTTGTGGTGAAAACCCGGACCATTGGGCCGAGTTCCCGTGAAGACATGAAAGGATGGGATGTTGCGATGTTAGAGGAGCTGTTATGGCAACTCGGATTAAGCCCTCAAAAAGGCCGTGCTGCTTCGGGTAATGAAGGAGCACGTATTAAATCCAATCGTAATGACAACGCTACGACAGTGACAACGAAACCGTGCAGCGGCACCACCCAGGAACGGGATCAGTTCATCAAAGGCTGGGTGGGTTGTACCAATGGGCGGGTCGCGACCGAAGGGCTGGTGCGGCGGTTCCAGGGTCGGAGCTTTGATGAAAATAATCTTGCTGGCAATCAAAATTCGACCGGTGTGGACGGTTGGGCAGGTAATGATACGTATGAACAGTTATATCGTGTGTGGCGCCATTACTCGTCGGCTACTGCGTCGACCTCTAAATCTGTTTTCCGGTTAAACGACATACCCGGCGCTTGGTGGTCCATTACCGAAAGATTGTTAGACGAAGGAGGGGAGATCCCCTATCTACGGGCCACCGGTTATCGTCTGGATGCGACCTATACGGACGAGATTCACCGTGCCATCACTGCAAATTTTCCGGCCGACGCTCAGGGATTGACCCGTGCGGATATATTGAAAGCCTGGATGCAACAGGAAAGTGGTGGTGCCTTCTGGGGAACCAATCAGAAGGGTTATCAGGCAACACCCTATCGCATCAACGAGGGGGGCGGTTCAGAGGAAAAAGGAAGCATGGGCTTCAACCAGATTGTCTGGCAGCGTACGTATGGGCCTGAACATGACTGCGATAGTATCCGAGGTTATGTCACCCGGGGTGGTGTGGAGGTCAGCAATGTCAATCAGTATTATCCACGTGATAATTTATTCTCATTCGTGGCAGCGATTGCTGATGATGCATGCACATATACCCGGGGCCTGTACAATGCATATGTTAGTGATTCCAACCGTTTTTATCAGACGGCCATTACTGCGCCACAAAGACCATTCAAATATTGTTACGAAACACGCAATCACGCTGCTACGAGCAGCTGTGCCAGGAACCATACAACCTGGAGGGCCTTTATCGATGACCACGATAGTGGTTTGAATTTGCTGGGTAAAGGCATTATCGCCTATAACCATGGCACAGGAGATCTGGCCGGTCTGAATTACTTCAGTACGCGTTACATGTTGAAAAGCGATCCAGCCAGTACCAGTACCTCGACGAATTTTGATTATTGGATGAAGATCAAAGAAAAGACCCAGACGATGACCGGCATGAGTGGTTATTTACCGTATGTGACATATATTTGGGTTGGGGAGAGAGGTTTGGATATTAACGGCGATGGAGACACAGAAGATACACTGGCAGATGATCCGCGAACAGAAGCAGAAGGTGATGCGGTGAATGAGGCTCAGGAGCCTGCCTGGTGTTTTAAGTATGGGGAGGAAGAGTGGATTAGTCCGGGCTTTACGGTTCCAGATCCATTAGATCCGAATAATAGGGTTCCTGCTCGGTTTAATGATTACAGAGATAGAGCTGAAAATAATGAAGATTTTAGAATTGATTGTAATTAAGGATATATTTATGAAGCTCTTAAGGATTGGAAAATTTGCTTTGTTTTGCCTTGCTTTGCTTTGTGCATTAAGAACATACGCACAAGAAAATATAACTAGCCTAAAGAAAGGTTTCAATCGTACAGACATTCCATCTACTCTTAAAAAAGCTATGTGGAATGCTTCTAATGGTCCATTTATAGCAGATAGCGCTATTGAAATAGATAGTAGTAATGTGTATTTCTGGCTATTCAGAGCTGGCTCAATTAATAAATTTAATCTGAGTAGTGGTGCAAATATTCCAGGCTGGCCTCTAACCCGCTGGCTTCCTGAAATCACCGATCCGGTCATCAAAGATCTCTATCGCCCTGGCCCCACTTGGGTTGACAATTCCTCTGACTGGGATCCTCTGGTGAATGAAAACTACCTTCAGGAGAATGAAGAAGGTGCTCAATATATGGGTTGCCTGACCTCGATTCCATTGCGATATGGTGATGTGGAAAATGATCAGCAAAAAGAGTTGGTACTATTTTTAGGTGCGTTTGAGTATAAACAGGATCTGGTGATTTTTTCGCCGGATCGTCAGCGTATTATCTTTTCCATGCGTTATGCGTTGCAGGATTTTATTTCCTTTCCGGGTTCCAAACATCAATATATTCAACGGACCCGTCAGAGAGACAATAATATTGGGGTCAGGGTATATGCCAAGGCATTTTTCGGTCAGTTTGACGGAGATGAATTCCCGGATATAGTGGTTTGGCGCAAGCGTTATGAAAGTCGGGAAGCCTCTGACAGTGTCTCAGGGTTTGGGTTGTACAAGCAAACCTGGCAGCACTTTGAACGTGATCTGACGGCCCAAGCTGCCAGTGAAACCGGCATTACCGGTGAATACCTGCCACAGGACACAAGCGAATCCATGATCCAAGGCTGGCTATCAGCCAACGAACTCACCTGGCAAAAAGGCTATCCCTCCACCAGTGAATGCCAAGATCATGAAGGTGAACTGATTCCCGAGATGCACGACCCGTTATTGAATGATCCGGATGTGTTGAAATAGCCATTTTTATTGCCTGGCTAATCATTAAAAAATGGGAAGCGAATGCTTCCCTTTTTTGTATCCGGCGACCAGAGGCAGTCTGGGTTTCCCGCAGCGAGTTTGTAAACACAGCACTCAGTCTATACGATCGGTAGATAACGCCAGGCGGTGGGTGTTCATAATTTAATCAAAGGCTATTAATATTGGTTACGTTGGGTGTCCTGTTATATTTCCAGTGGCAGCCAGCAGAGATTAATAGTACCAGCCAGTTACCCGAACCATTGTGGAGTAACGCATTGGCGATTGATGCCAGTTATACGGCCATTTTTGCAGAATCGACTCATCTGGCACCGGTGACTGAAACCTTTAAGATCAAGAGTCGGATTATCGGACCATCGAACGATCCGGCGAATCCGACACAAGGTAGCGATGTGGAATTACTTGAAATGGCGCTGTGGCAGTTGGGGATTAGCCCGCAAAAGTCAGGTACGGTTCCCAGCGAATGGAAAGCGGGTGCCTATGGTGCAGAGATTAATTCATTGCGGTTTACGCGTGCCAATGGGACGGAAGTATGGACAACCAATTGTACGGGTGAGCTGGCGAATGACCGCAGTATTTTCTATCCCGGAAACGTGAATGACTGTGCTGTTGGTCGAGTGTCACTGGAGCTGATGCTGGCTCAGTTCCAGGCACGAAATAATAATAACAATTATTATGTGAGTACTGATGAAATCGATGCTCAAACAGGTCGGTTGGACGATGTAACCCTTGTCTTATTGAAGCGGGATTACATGCAGTATATGAGTAGCCGACATAGTAATCCCCGCCCTGTCATCCGCAGCAGTGATACTCAATTTGCTACTTGGTTGGATAACGCTGTTGCCATCTGGTCTGATGGTATTACGTTGCCTGATGGTGAAAGTCATGTGCCTGCTTCTTATACAGAAGCGATTCACAATCAGGTGATTGCAGAAGCCGGAATAGATCGTCATGCGGAGGCAGAAGATGATCCTTACACCCGCGCCAGATTATTACAAGCGTGGATAGGCGGTGAATCCCCACATCATTGGGGTACAAACGCCGCAGCAACAGAAGGTCAGCCTTATCAGCCTACACCATATCGCATAACTGAAGGAGCAGATGAACATGGTAGTCTGTCGTTCAGCCAGCTGGTATATCCGTTGAGATATGGCACCCGTTCTGCGTGTGCAGCCTTAACGGCTACCGATTTGAATCTTTATGACCCGGCAGATCAGGTTAAATTGTTTACGGTGTATTTGTCATCAGAGTCGACAGATGATCATAACTGTCCGGGAGGTATGAACCAGGCATTCGCACATAATAATTTAGGTACCAACTATGAACTGGCAGATACAGCTGGAGAAAACATTCATGATTTGGTTCGTATTGTGGGTAAAGATACGTTAGGTACTGCAGAAGATCATTATGAGAAATTAGCCAAAGCAGTGTTTTATTATAATTCAGCTCATAGATGGATTCAGGGACCTACCCGTAAAAGCTGGCCGTTTATCTTGAAATATAAACAGTATCGTGCTGACAGTACTGGGAATAGTACTCGAACAAATGTTTGTCATTCTTGTAAATATTCCATCCAGATCCGGAGGGAATTTTTAGGCAGAGATCATCTGAGGACGTATATTTGGGCGGGAGGTAGGTATCCGTTAGTCCTACCAGATGGCACAGCACATCCAAATGGTGGACAAGCATGGTGTCTTGCATATGGTGAGCATGAATGGATATCTGGAGTCACCTTTGACAGCGCAATGAGTCAGACTAGAAGAATTGTTAATGGTAATCCAAATGCAGGTGATCATAATTATGCAACAACTTGTAATTAGATATAGAACACAACTGATAGCTTTTATGTTTTCGTTATTTTCAGCAGATTGCTTTTCAGTTGAGCTGCAAAAAGGTCAGGTACCGATGACAGATTTAGCTGAAACGAAAGAAGGGTATGCATTTTACTTTTTGTCCACTGGTTTTCCTGATGATGGCATAGCTTTTATAGAATATGACCATGCGAACGGATTGTACTATTCATTAAGTAGAAAGCTGAATATATTGAGTAATAAAGTTACGAGAGAAAGTTTAGATAATTTTAAATACTCTTATGATGTTTTGAACAATTGGCCCCTGACCCGCTGGCCCTATATTTACTATCCTGAAGTACTTAAAACGTTACAGCTATCACTTGGTGAATCACCTGAAAATATTGATGGACCTTTTTATTCCGCCCATATACCAGGACTTGGTTGTATGAACGAAACACCACTACGATATGGACAATTGTTTCCAAAAGATGAACATGTTCTGATGTTGGTTCTGCTGGATCAAATGATAATCTTCTCCCCTGCCTATGGGCGAACATTATTTGCAGAATATTCGGGTGTTTCTGATTGGCTGCATGCGCAGAGTACTCAGGACTGGTTAACAGAACATCATCAAACATCGGACTATCAATATATATCGGAATATATGACCGGTATTGGCCCGGGACCTGGTCTTGTCTATCCAGGTATACGGAACTATTCGAAACTGTATTTTGGTGACTTTGACCAGGATGGTCATAATGACATCCTGGTATGGCGGAAGTCATACGAGAGTAATCGTGTGAATGAGTCGACAGGTTTTACACTACAGAAAAATACTTGGCAGCACTATGAGAAGGATCTGGTTGCACAGGCAGCCAGTGAATCCGGTATTACCGGTGAATACCTGCCACAGGACACAAGCGAAGCCATGATCCAAGGCTGGCTATCAGCCAACGAACTCACCTGGCAAAAAGGCTATCCCTCCACCAGTGAATGCCAAGATCATGAAGGTGAACTGATTCCCGAGATGCACGACCCGTTATTGAATGATCCGGATGTGTTGAAATAGCTATTTTTATTGCCAGGCTAATGATTATGAAATGGGAAGCGAATGCTTCCCTTTTTTGTATCCGCCGAGCAGAGGCAGTCTGGGTTTCCCGCAGCGAGTTTGTAAACACAGCACTCAGTCTATACGATCGGTAGATAACGCCAGGCGGTGGGTGTTCATAATTTAATCAAAGGCTATTAACATTGGTTACGTTGGGTGTCCTGTTATATTGATATGAGGATAGGGTTGGTGCGGACGAAGTTCGAGCTTTTATGAGTAACCTTAATCCACAGGGAGAGGGCCTGAAGATCAGTATTTTGCAGCTTAAGCGAGTAGTGGGTGAGGCTAATGGATTGGAAAGTGTTTTGCAGGATGCCGAATATCTGCAAGGCACCCTGACCCTAACCCATGTTAACCCGAGGTTGAACGATCCTTATATCGCATCGCGCAAGGGCAGAGAAGGTGTCGATAATACCTTCGATTGGATTACACCGGATGGCACTATTCGACCATTGAATGTTGAGAGTAAGAACTTTTCTGGTAGTGCATATCGGACCAATAAAGCAGCATCGTTGAAATCATTGGACAAACAGTTCATGAAACACCTTCAGGAAGAGGTGATAAATCGAATCGATAGTATTGATGATGGTGTTGTGACGTGGAAGGGTGAGATTAACGCAGGTATGCCAAGGCTAGATTATCGCCTGTCTGGCGGATTCTGGGATCAGGTGGATACAACCGCCGTGGATATTCGTGAACGGTTTAAGAAAATTTTTGTGAGTGGGGAGTTTGATAGTAAGGAGTTTACTGGGGCAGGTAGGCTTCAAAAGTGGTTACTTAATAAAAGTGATGCTGAAATTGATGCAATTTTAGATGATTTGCTCAAAGTGAATATTTTGCCAGAGCAAGTACCCCCATTTACCAGTTAAAGAAGGTTTGAAAGAATGTTGGATGATCAAGATAAAGTGGCCTGTTGGCACCATGGAAAAATGTCTCGGACATCGGGAATACCATCTAAAAAATTTAAGTATGATTTTCAGGGAAGTTATCGAAGCAGATTTGAACATTTATTTGAAGAAATGTTTCCATATCAAAAACATATTTTAAGTACAGCCTTTTGCAAGGGTTTAATTGTTTTTGATCGATATTTAGGAAAAATTGTTCAAACTAAGGAGTTGGATAAATATCTGAATGGTTCAGGTACAGTTCGCCACAATGGCCAATACCTTTTTGCAGACCCTTATATTCTGGATATGGAAACTCTTGAAATCGCTTATGACCCATGGTCAGAATTTGACGAAACTGGCATAGAACCGGGTATGGGTCATGGTTTTATTACCGATACCCATGTGGTGCGGGAGCTGAATGTTAAAACCCATCCAGGTATCTGGTGGGTATTTGATCTGACGACCTGGCAAGGTGAAATCCGGGAAACAGACTGTTGTTACCCTCACAGTATGTATCATCGCCCGGATCAGATTGTGTGTAAGCAGGGTGATAAAGTACAAGTTCGTAACCTGGCAGATATGTCTTTGGTGTGTGAAACAGAGATGCCAGGATTTAGGAAAGCTATATCTACGATTAGCGGGATAGAGGTGGTTAGCGAAAAAGATTTTTATTTTTTACATGATCAAACATTACAACAACTTGGATATATAGGGATAAAAAAACCTGTCGAAGGTAACTATTTTGGTACATATCGGGACTTATTTTCACCAATGACGGTAGGGGCAAATCTACGTGGAGATATGGCTGCCTATGATTGGAAACATGAAAAGCTGCTCTGGCAAAAAACTTTCAAATCAGTTGACAGACAGTATATTGCGGGAGACTTAGTGTTCGTCTGTATCAATCGCAGTCAGCTTGCTGCTTTGGACAAATGGACCGGGGAACAAGTCTGGCAAGCCGATGAACCTTATGAACCAATGACTATTCACTTTTACGACCATCATGTTTATTTCATGGACATGGGTGGAAACTTACGTTGCTACGAGTGGGAAGAAGAATATATCTCTCCGAATAGACCGAGAGATCCAGAAGAGGCTTGGATTTGTCCGGAAAGAATGGGGCAGCATTGATTATGAATACACAAAGCCTTGTGGGTATTAGCACTGAAGTGCTTACAATTCTTAAGAGTCATCAACTTATAAAATCAGTCCCCGACGTTTCACAAATTGAAGAGTTTGTGAGTGAGTGGCAGAGTTATGATTATGTTCACCCGCTGGAAATATTAACCACTCAGTCTTTATCTCAGTTTAATCTGGTCAGGTTTGATGATTGTAACACCTACCAGGATGAAGGTTTTTATCTCAGGCATTTACAAAAACTCGCGCTTGCCTCTCAAGGCAAAATCCATATTACCGATATTTTGGAAACCTGGAATGGTTTGCAGGTGATGATCTCATTTAAGCTGAATGGGATTTTGAAAGAACTGGCGTTCTCAGTGGATGAAGAACCTGATGTTGTACCGGAAACATTTTGCGATGCAATTGAGCAAATTGCCCTGACAGAAATCGATGGCTGGACGTTTGTTGCAGGGCATACTGATGAAGAAGGTACCAGCTTTTTTCATGTGCCTGTTGAAGCCGCAAAAGAACTTTCTGACCTGGAGCAACAATACACAAAAAAGCCTTAAAGCCCGATCCAAAGGAAAAGGGCAAATTCACCACCCCACAACTGATCGTTGCTGCCTTTCTGGGTACATTAACCGCTTGTTTCTGGGGAATGGCATTCAATGCGGAACAGCGACGCTGGAAAATCCTTTGGTATAGCGTTGGTGCTGCCGTTGGTTGGGTTGTCGCTTATCTGGCGGTGGTACTGCCATCTGGTTACTATGATAAACTTTGGCCGTTGGGGTTTGCCTTGGTCGCAGCGGTGTTGACTCGTTTTATGCCAAAGTCCTCTGGCCGAAAAGCTGGCGTTTTTCGTTATCTGTGGTTGATCGTTGCTGCCTTTATCTGGGTTTTGATCGGACTGATGTTATTTCTCCCCAAGTAGGTCAGCTCGATACTGGTCATGGTTGTTCTTGATGGTGTGGTCAGAGTGGTCGTTTGTATAACCGACCCAAAATACCCCCCAACGGGCCATTGAGACATCCCCCTCTATATTCATCACCCATCTATGCGTAAGCTAGCGCGTCTTGTTATCTGACTAAAGGATATATTCGTTTTGGAAACCACACTCGGATTGGTCCGGCGGCCGGAGGGCTGTTTTCTGGGGGATATCAATCTGCATCAGGTCGGGTTGATTCCGCGTATTCTGCTGACGGCCAATGGTACGTTGACGCATATTCTGGAGTCCTGCTTTCTGGAGTTGATTGAGGTGCAGAAGGTGATGCAGGGCACGGAGTTGATGCCATTCAATGAGTCTTATCTGCAGGTTCCTGAGCCGGAAAATCTGTTGGTCCGCAGGATTCTGCTGCGAGGCGAGGAGAGCCGGCGTCATTATATTTATGCGGAGTCATTTGTGTTTTGTGATCGCGTCAGTGAGTCGGTTCGGCAGCAGTTGACTCACACCGACACGCCCATCGGCAAGGTGCTGAACCAGCATGGGATTGAGTCGTTTAAGCGGTTTGTCGATTATCGCTGTGAACCGGCCGGTAAGCTGGGTGAATATTTTGGTATGCAGGCAACTGATTCGCTTTTCAGTCGTACGTTTCTGGTCTTCAGTGAGCATCGGCCGATCATGGTAATTACGGAAAAAATTCCACCATTGGAGCCGTGTTAATCCTGAGTGTTTCGGCGACATTGTTTGCCTGTCTGTGATGGGGTTGATACGTCCCTGTATCAGCCGCGGTCACTTGGGGCTTGCTCAATGGCGGAAGCAAATGACAGCTGATCCCGTGATCATTTTGGAACCTGTGGCACCATGGTCATGGTTTCTGCGGCGTAGCGTAGACCGGCGACCTGATCAATCGGGAATATCTGCTCTATGGTCTGGCATTCCTGCGGACTGAGGACCACGTCGACGGCATGGATATTGTCAGCCAGGTAACTGCGTCGCTTGGTGCCGAACAGGGGGATCAGATGTGGGTCCCGGGTCAGCAGCCAGGCCAGTGCCAGTTGCGACGGGGTGATGCCTTTGTCGGTCGCCATGGCTTTGACCGCATCCACCAACCGCAGGTTTTTGGCGAAGTTTTCGCCCTGAAAACGGGGATTGAAACGTCGAAAATCATTGGCATCCAAATCCTCGATGGCGCGAATGTGGCCGCTTAGAAAACCGCGCCCCAGAGGGCTGTAGGCCACAAAGCCGACACCGAGTTCGCGGCAGGTATCCAGTACCTTGTATTCCGGGTCACGGGTCCAGAGGGAGTATTCGCTCTGCACCGCCGTGATTGGGTGAACTGCCTGAGCCCGACGCAGGCGCTCAGCGTCTACTTCACTCAGGCCGAGATAGCGTACTTTCCCGGCTTTGACCAGTTCGGCCATGGCGGCCACGGTTTCTTCGATGGGGGTATCGGGGTCTATCCGGTGTTGATAATAAAGATCAATATAGTCGGTACCGAGTCGCTTCAGGCTGTCATCCACGGCGCGTCTGACATAATCCGGCTGGCCGTTGACGCCACGTTTATGAGGATCGGTCGAGTCACGCACGATACCAAACTTGGTGGCCAGAAAGATCCGTTCCCGGCGCCCAGTCAGGGCTTTGCTCAGCAGCTGTTCGTTGCTGTATGGGCCATACATGTCGGCGGTATCCCAAAAATTCACCCCGCGTTCCAGTGCCATATCCAGCGTGGCCAGTGATTCCGCTTCGTCAGTGGTGCCATAGAATTCGCTCATGCCCATGCAGCCCAGTGCGAGGGCCGATACCGTCGGGCCGTGCTGACCCAGTTGACGTTGTTTCATTGATGTTTCCCTTATGTCATTGGTGAGGACAGCTTCCATGTTTTTACTTTTTGAATAAAGGGGCTTATAACAGCTTCAGTATTTGTAAATTGCGAACAATCGAATGGATAGATTACAAACCCTCGCCATCTTTCAACGAGTCTGTGAAGCCCATAGCTTTACCAGTGCGGCTGCCAGTCTGAACTTGCCGCGTTCCACCGTGACCCAGGCCGTACAGCGGCTGGAACAACAGTTGGGGGTGCCCCTATTGTTGCGCACCACCCGCCAGGTAAGTGTGACCGCTGAAGGAGAGGTCATACTGGAGAAGGCGAGGCATCTGTTGAGCGATTGGGAGGAGTTATCCACTTTATTTTCACAGGACACCCAACCGATGGGAATCATCCGGGTGAATATGCCTTCCCGGTTCGCCCGCTTGTTGGTCATTCCGCAGCTGCCTGAGTTTCATCAACGTTTTCCGGGGATCGAGCTGAATATCGGCGTGTCTGATATTCGGGTCGATATGATTGAGCAGGGGGTGGATCTGCTGATCCGGGCTGGAACTTTACAGGATAGCGGTCTGATCGCCCGGCCCTTGCCGGCGCTGTCGAATATTACTCTGGCCAGTCCGGACTATCTTGCTCGCTTCGGTACGCCTGAATCTCTGGAAGCTTTGCAGGGTCACGAAATGGTGGGTTATGTACTGCCCTCCTCCGGACGTGTGGAGGCATTGGAGTTCAGGGATAACGATGGATATCGTGAGCTGGTGTTGCCGCACCCGGTCACCACCAACAGTACCGATGCATACATTGCAGCGGGACTTGCGGGTCTGGGGCTGGTGCAGGTGCCGGTATACGGCATTATCGACGATCTCAAACACGGGCGTCTGATTGAAGTGTTGAGCCAGCATCCACCGGCATCGCTGCCGGTGTCGATGTTATATCCGGCCCGGCGACGTTCCAGCCGGCATTTGCGGGTGTTTATGGATTGGTTGAGTGACGTGGTTGCAAGGCAGATACAGGCTTCTGAAGCGGGATGATGTCAAGTGAAACGCGATATATACACCGGCATCAGGGGGTTGGATCCACGAGTCCGTTGTATTTGGGCAGCTTAATAGAAATAGGCTTGTTCCATTTTCATAAAATAGCGCTCATCCAGATAAGGCTTAAGAGCCTTGAGTGTGGTGATCTGTGAATGGAGCCGTGATTCATTGGCGATAATTTCTTTAACCTGTTTTTGATGATCTGCTGGTGTTTGGAAGGGTTTAGCTGATAAAAATGTTCAAGCACGAACATCAGGAAAGAGTCTTGTTGCAGGCCGGCGTATTTTTCGTCTTTAAGGTATTCAAACTGTCGCTCCAGCAGGCGAGTGACGTTCCGCTATTTCAGCCAGTGGTGATCCCCCGACATGTTGATCATACAGCGCAAAGATTTTGACGATGTCATTTTGATCTCTGGTTTCAATCAGCTCTCCCATCAAGCGGTTTTTTTAAAGTTTCAAAACTTCATCCTGCTCACGATCAGGGTGCAGTACGCGGGCGATTTTGCGAAACATGGTATTGATTGAGAGTTCTGGTTTCGTGCTGACGTTGCTGTTCATAGTCATCATACTGGTCAAAGAATTCATCTACGTCGATGTCATCTTCAGGTACAGAATCCTCATGTAACTCTTCAAATAGCTCTGCAAACATATCCTCGGTATGTGGTTCGTCTTCGGAATGGTCCTGTTGCCTGTCATGGCGAGAGTCAATTGCGTTGGCAACATCGGGAAAGTGAGTGTCTAAAATTCCTTTGCAGCTTTAGCGTAACGGCTCAATGTCGAACCTGACTGAGTATCTCGTCCGACTCGGGTAGTCCATATACCAAAGAACCTGCTTGAGTGGGAGCGTGGTCGGAGTGCTTGTGAGGTGCTGGGGTTGTGGTCATCGGATGGACCCGAGTGCTTCCTGCACTCGTCCGCGTTGCGGCGCTTTGCGGTCCAAAACGCTCCTGCGTTTTGTCGAACCTGACTGAGTATCTCGTCCGACTCGGGCAGTCCATATACCAAAAAACCCGCTTGAGCGGGGTGCTTGTGAGGTACCGGGGTTGTGGTCATCGGATGGACCCGAGTGCTTCCTGCACTCGTCCGCGTTGCGGCGCTTTGCGGTCCAAAACGCTCCTGCGTTTTGTCGAACCTGACTGAGTATCTCGTCCGACTCGGGCAGTCCATATACCAAAAAACCCGCTTTAAGCGGGTTCTTAGGTATATGGCCCGCCCGAGAGGATTCGAACCTCAGACCTCTGCCTCCGGAGGGCAGCGCTCTATCCAGCTGAGCTACGGGCGGGTATTGGTGAACGGTTTAGCGTCGGTTCGGTGACGGGCTCAGTTTTTGAATGCGCTGAATCAAGTAAGTACTCGGTTCAGCCGTCCAGCATGGCTGTTCGTCGTTCCACCGGCTGAAAGCAGTGCTTTCAGAATTCCCGGTTCCACCCAGCTGAGCTACGGGCGGGTGTCTCGATCGTTTGCAGGTGATCGAGGGGGCGTATTGTAGCGATTGTGCGGTTGATGTCCATAAGGCATTTTATTTCAGTGACTTATATTTGAGGTTTTATGGGTCTCGGGTCTTTTTCGTGGGTTTGGTTGGGTTAAAAACCCTAAAGTCGATGTTGGTCTGTGTTTCAGTCGCGAGAGGTTGCCGGTATACTCTGCCCACTTTTATTTTCCAGAACCGGTGACGCCGGTCGGTTTTCCCCGAACGAGAGAGGATGAGATGGTTAGAAAAATCATGCTGTTGGTGGTTACGGCAATTTTGGCAAGTCTAATTCAGGCGGCAACCAGCGATGCTGAGCAGGCATTGATTGATCGGATCAAACCGGTTGCCAAGGTGTGTGTACAGGGCGATGACTGTGCGTCGGCAGCGGCGGCAACCGCTTCGGCTGATGAGGCCAAGACGCCTGAGCAGATTTTTCAGACGACCTGTTTTGCCTGTCACGGTACTGGTGCGGCAGGGGCACCAAAACTGGATGATAAGGCTGCCTGGGCACCGCGGATTGCTCAGGGTGAAGATACTTTGTTGGATCATGCTTTAAATGGTTTCAACGCCATGCCGGCCAGAGGAACCTGCGGTGCGTGTTCTGATGACGATATCAAGGGCGTGGTTGAATATATGATATCTCAGGTCAAATAAACGTTTTGGTTATCAGTTCCAGCCGTTGCAGCTGGAGCTTCTCTCACTGAAGGCAAAATGACGAGTGTCTTCAGTGCATCGAATATCTTTTCTGTGATTATTTGACCGGTTCACCGTAGATGATTTTGACGCTGCGCTGACCACGACTGATTTTGTTGGGCATGCCAAACAGGTAGCCATGTCTGGGATAGTTGCCGGTCACCGTATAGCTTTCACCGTTTATGACGATACGATCTCCAATGTAATGCTTGGCCAGTACCTTATCGGTGTGAATTTCTTCCAACTGCTGGTTTTTATACAGTGCTGAGAAATCGTTTAGCATGGAGTCTGTCTCGCGCCTGGGCCTGATATCTCTATCGGCAATTGCTTTGAATGCTTGATATAAACCCGACGATTAACTGTGCCGGATTAATAGTTTAGCTCAAATCAGCTATTAGTCGCCTAACAAGCTGCTCAGACTCTGTAATGCCGCCAGTCCCTGGGCCCGGTTCTGTTCGGCGGAAATCGCGCCGTCGCGGCCGTGCCATTCGAGGTCATCGGCCGGCAGCTCGTCCAGAAACCGGCTTGGGATGCAGTCGATAATTTCGCCAAACTGTTTGCGTTTGGCGGCATAGGTGAGGGTCAGGGTTTTTTGCGCCCGGGTGATTCCCACGTACATCAGTCGTCGTTCTTCCTCTATATCCCCGCTTTCGATGCTGTTGCGATGGGGGAGCAGTTCTTCTTCCAGGCCGATCATGTATACATGCGGAAATTCCAGACCTTTGGAGGCATGCAGGGTCATGAGCTGAACGGAGTCGAGCTGCCCTTCCTCTTCCTGACGTTCCATGAGATCGCGCAGAATCAACTTGGCGATGGCGTCTTCAATGGCAATTTTTTCGTCGGTTTCCGGGTCTTCTTTTTCCAGCATGTTGGTGATGGAATCAATCAACTGATTCACGTTGGACCAGCGACGCTCGGCCATTCCGGCTGAGCCGCTGTCTTGGCGCAACCAGAACTCGTATTCGATATCCGCAAGCATTTCCCGCAGGATCTGGGCCGGGGTTTCATGGCGATAGACTTTTTCGGCGGTATCTTCCATCCAGCGAACGAACTGTACCAGCTTGTCGGCTGCTTTTTCCGGCAGGTGCAGCCGCAAGCCCATTTCGGAGCAGGCTTTAAACAGACTGATGCTGCGGCCGGCAGCATAATCATTGAGTTTTTCCAGGGTCGCCGGACCGATTTCCCGTCTGGGGGTGTTGATGATGCGCAGGAAGGCGGCATCGTCATCGGGATTGATGAGCAGGCGCAGGTAACCCATAACGTCTTTGATTTCCGCGCGGGAGAAAAACGAGGTGCCGCCATTGACGGTATAGGGAATCTGATTGGCCTGAAGTTTGATCTCCAGAATCCGACTCTGATGGTTACCGCGATACAGTACGGCGAAATCCTGATACGGAATTTTTTTCTGTAAGTGAGCGGCCACTATCTCGCTGGCAACGCGTTCGCATTCGGCTTCGTCATTGGCGCAACGAAAGATCCGGATTGGATCGCCATAGCCCATTTCACTCCACAGGGTTTTGGTGAATACGTGCGGGTTATTGTCGATAACGGTGTTGGCGGCTTTCAGAATTCGACTGGTTGAGCGGTAGTTCTGTTCCAGTTTGACCACTTTCAGGCTGGGGAAGTCGGTTTGCAGCTGTACCAGGTTTTCCGGCCGGGCACCGCGCCAGGCATAAATGGACTGATCGTCGTCACCCACGACAGTAAAGTCAGCACGGCCGGCGACCAGATACTTTACCAGCAGATACTGACTGGTATTGGTGTCCTGATATTCGTCCACCAGCAGGTAACGGATCCGGTTCTGCCATTTGTGCAGAATATCCGGATGCTGTTGGAACAGCAGTGCTGGCAGCCGGATCAGATCATCAAAGTCGGTGGCATTGTACGCGCTCAGCATTCGGCAATAGGCGTCATATACCTCGGCGGCCATGACGACATTTTCTTCAGTGGCATGAGATTTTGCTTGCGCCGGACTGATCAGGTCATTTTTCCAGTTACTGATCAGGTGTTGAAAGAAGTCTGCCTGATCCATCTCATTGGGATAATCGGTGGCAATGATATTTTTGATGATGGCCAGGGAATCCTGCTGGTCGAACAGGGTAAAGCCGTTTTTAATGCCGATGGCGGTACCGTCTTTACGCAGGATGTTCAGACCCAGATTGTGGAAGGTTGAGACGATCAGACCGCGTGTGCTTTTACCTTTTAACAGTTTGCTGACCCGTTGTTTCATTTCCCTCGCTGCTTTGTTAGTGAAGGTGACAGCGGCAATATGATGGGCCTTAATGCCACACTCGCTGATCAGGTAGGCAATTTTCTGTGTTATGACGCTGGTTTTACCGCTGCCAGCACCAGCCAGCACCAGTAATGGTCCACCAATAAAATTGACGGCTTCTTGTTGTCGGCTGTTCAGTCTGCTCAATGGGAAGTCCCTGCGGGTTAAAAGGATCGCGAATTTTAAGAATTTAGAAGGCTAAAAACAGTGTTACTTTTGCAATGTGTCTTCTAAAAGTGTCTGGCAGGTTAATTTTAGCGGAAATTAATTGCCGATTTTCTGTATAGTGAGTCATCGATAGTTCATTTTATGAGCTATACCTAAGGAAGCTGCTGAAAAAGAGATCATTATTCGGAGCGTTCCTGACAAATAAACAACATTTCGTTATTAGGATATCGTGAGTGCCAGTTGTTCCTCAACGAGTTGCTGTTCTGTCTCGCAATGAGGATGTCAGACAGAAGTTGCAAGAGAGTTTTATGGCCTTAGCAGTAGATGTTCAGTGGTTGATGCCGGATAAGACGGTATCTGCGGATTGTGAGCTGCTTATTTGTGAATACCCCGATGAGGCCGTGTCAGAGGGTGACATACCCTGGATTGCATTGGTAGCGGATATTCGCACTGCACAACAGGCACTTGATTCTGGTGCAGGCGGGTTTTTATTGACGACCCAGCTTGATCTTCCGTATGTGCAGATGCAATTGACCCGGATCCACTCCGCACCTCACCAACTTAAAATTGGAAATTTACTGTTATTGCCAGAGTTTTTGGATCGGTTGCAAATGAGCTGCGATGGCGTAGCCGTCAGCGGCAGATCGGTGGCGTTAATTTGTGTTGATATACGCGAGTTTGGTTATATCAATGAGGTGTTTGGCTATCGCCAGGGCGATCACATGCTGTATCAGGTGGCAGAACGATTGTTCTGCGTCATACCGGAAAACGCATTCATCGGTCGTATGGCGGGTGATCAGTTTTTGATCGGTGTGCCGGACCTGAAGGATCGGGTCCGCCTGGATGCGCTATTGCTATGGTTGCAGGAATCCATTGCCATGCCATTTGCGGTGAAAAACCAGGAATGCGTGTTGCAGAGTTGTATTGGTCATCTGGTTTATCCACAGACCGATGCCGACAGTAATACTCTGGTTCGTTACGTGCTGGATACCGTCAAGCAGGCCAAGACCGGGCAGCGTCGGGTGCTGGCATTCGGCCAGGGACTTACCCGTTTACCCGACCTGACCCTGGACGCCGAAATGGTAGAGGGGTTGGCCAAGCGGCAGTTTGAGCTGTACTTTCAACCCAAGTTCGACCTGCATGATGGTCATGTCAGCGGCCTGGAGGCGCTGGTACGCTGGAATCATCCGAAGTATGGACAGATTCCACCCGGTGAGTTTATTCCCCGGGCGGAACATACCGGTTTTATCCAGTCTCTGGGGTTGTGGATTCTGCTGAAGTCCTGCGAGACCGTTGCCCAGATGCAGGCTCAGGGACTGAAACCACCGCAAATTGCCGTCAATCTGAGTTTTATTCAGTTGCGGGATCGGGAGTTTTATAAAAAACTGAGTTCGATGATTTCGCGGTTGGACATTGACCCTCACTGTATTCAGCTGGAGCTGACCGAGACATCGGTGATGGAAAATCTGGAGACCGCTCAGGCAGTACTGACAGATATTCATAATCAGGGTGTCAGTATTGCGCTTGATGATTTCGGCACCGGTTTTTCTTCTCTGACTCACATCCACAGTTTTCCGATTTCCACCATTAAGATTGACCGTTCCTTCATTCGGCAGATGCTGGAAAAAGAAAACTCCCGGCATCTGGTCCGCTCGCTGATCAACCTGGCCCATGACCTGAGTCTGTCGGTAGTGGCCGAAGGGGTGGAGAGTACCCAGCAATTGGATTTACTGAAACAGATGCACTGTGATCACGTACAGGGATTTCTGACCGGTATTCCGATGCCGTTCAAAGCCATGGTCCAGATGCTGGGCCGGCAGCCGAAATACGATGATCTGATTCGCTGGCCGGCCAGCGATCCCAGAGCCTGAAGCATCCCCGATACCCGTGGCTTGTCACGTCACTGGTATCCGGGAGCCGGTCAGTTACAATGGCGCGGTTAATCCGTTACAGAGATTGTTATGAAGCCTGATCATTTTCCCGCCTCCCCGGCACATCTGTTTGAGCATTTTTATCAGTTCAGTCAAATTCCAAGAGCTTCCGGTCAGGAGCAGCAGGTTCGTCAATACTGCCTGTCGCTGGCCGAGGAGCGTGGCCTCGAAACCCGCACGGACAGTGCCGGTAATCTGGTGATTTATGTGCCCGCCAGTGCCGGCTTTGAATCCAGACCGGCCGTCATCATTCAAAATCATCTTGATATGGTCACCGTGAAGACCGACGACAAGGCACACGATTTTGCTCTCGATCCTCTGCATTTGCAGATCACCGATGGCTGGCTGACCGCAGACCGTACCACTCTGGGAGCTGATAATGGTATCGGTTGTGCAGCGGCACTGGCGGTGATGACGGATCCCGAAGTGCAGCACCCGGCGCTGGAACTGTTGTTCACCGTCGAAGAGGAAACCGGACTGTTCGGGGCCAGTGGTTTGGACGCAACCCTGTTATCAGGCACTCGACTGCTGAATCTGGATACTGAGGACTGGGGCGAGTTTTTCATCGGCTGCGCCGGTGGCAAGGGATGGCGTTTGGAACGAACCCTGGACACAGAAGCCGTTCCAGCGGGTCACGTTGGTTTGCAACTGGAATTGAAAGGTCTGACCGGTGGTCATTCCGGCATCCAGATTCATCAACAACTGGGCAATGCCAATAAGCTGCTGGCTCAGTGGCTGCATCAGGCACAGCAGCTGGGCGCCCGGCTGGCGGGTTACCGTAGCGGCGTGGCACATAATGTGATTTCCCGAGAAGGGCGACTGGTGATAACCGCGCCGCAATCGACACTGCCCGAACTGGAACAATTGAGTCAGCAGTTGACTCAGCAGTGGCTGAGCTATTTGCCGGAAACGGATCATCAATTCACCCTGACATTGAATGCCGCAACATTACCGGAGAGGGTATTGCAGGGAGCTGCCCAGAAGCAGTTCATTCAGGCGTTGCAGCTGTTTCCTCATGGGGCTCAGAGTTATAACCTGCAGCAGCCTGCAGATCTGGTGGATCTGAGTGCCAACCTGGCCAAAGTCAGTCTGGAGCAGGGGCACTGGTCAATGGATGTGAGCATGCGCTTTTTTAATGCCAAAGAGGCAGAAGCGCTGGTAAACCAGTATATGGCGCTGGCGGAACTGTTTGCTCTACAACCCAAAACCCTGCTCGATTATCCGGGTTGGCAACCGGATTTCGACAGCAGCTTGCTGTTGCACGGAAAAAAAGTGTATCAGCAATTGTTTGGCGCAGAACCTGCGACCAAGGCCATCCACGCAGGCCTCGAATGCGGCATCATCAAGAGCAAAAAGCCGGATGTTGATATGCTCAGTTTTGGTCCGACCATCAAGGGTGCGCATTCGCCGACTGAACGGCTGAATATAGCCACCGTCGAACCATTCTGGACGTTGCTGCGCGAAATTTTGAAGACCCTGTAATGCTCAAACGAGCGGCCAAATAGAAGGAGGTTTCATGCATATCTGGGTAGACGCTGATGCGGTTCCGAAGGTGATTAAGGAAGTGCTGATCAAGGCGTCAATGCGCACCGGTCTGCCTCTGACCTTTGTGGCCAATCAACCGGTGGCGACGCCATCGGTACCTCATATTCGCAGTCTGCAGGTGGAAAAAGGTTTCGATATTGCCGATAACGAAATTGTCCGCAGGACTCAGCTGAATGATCTGGTGATCACTTCGGACATTCCTCTGGCTGCAGAGGCATTGGAAAAGGGAGCCCATGTTCTGAGTCCGAGGGGGGAACGATTCACCGCCAATACCATCGGTGCGCGTCTGAACATGCGTGACTTCATGGATACCATGCGCGCCAGCGGTGTGCCTCAACAGGGTGGCCCGCCGCCACTGAATCAGCAGGACCGACGAGAGTTTGCCAATCAACTGGACCGCCTGCTGGCGAAAGCCGTTAAATATTAATGGATCATATGAACGGACATTTATAGATCTTGAGCTGATTGCTCAAAACAAAAAACTGGTCAAGTCGTTCTTTCAGGCACAATCGGTATCCTTTGCTGCCGGCTAGTTAATAAGTTACAAAGCTGTTGTCGAAGGAAGCTTTATCTATTACTTCAGAAAGCTTTTAAAGAAGCATTAGATCAGGCCGAGTCTTGCATTAAAATGCAAAACCGTGAGGACGAAGTAAAGAGGCAAAATCGACATACAGAAAGTGCTGTATTTGGAATGAACTATGACACAGACCCTAATGAAAATGCTGAAATATATAAGAATATATCGGAATGTCTGGGGATTGGATCAAGCCAGGAGTTATGCAGTGGAGCTTGGATATTTCATAGATTGGGCTTCGATTTATGCTACGAGCTTTAATGGAAAAATTCCAAAAAAAGATTCCGAATTTCTTGATGCAGATTTACTCAGAGAGGAGTAAGGAAAATAGGAAATCACGGACAAATCGAGACGAATACAATTCAAACCAGCCTGTTCTGACAAACTCTCTCCACCAGCACTTTCAGCTTGATCACTTCCGATTCCAGGTACTTCAATTCTTCTTCTGTAATTTCGTAATGTTCCGAATAACGCGCTTCAACATAGGCTCGCTGCAAACGTCGGAAACAGCGCCGATGAAATTTACTGTCGAGCGGAAAAATGCCGGCAAAGTCGGCGTCAATCTGTATGCAAAAATGTTGTAGCTTTTCGATATTGTGGGTTTTGGGCAGGTAGTTAGTGCAGGTGAGGAGTACACAAGCATAAAACCGTTCAGTGACCTGATGAAGGTTGAATGCAGCAACATTAATCATGGACTCCTTATAAGCATATTGATATAGCTTGAAAAAATCATTTGCAGAAACAAACCACTGATCATAATGCTTCTGCGCAATCTCGCGTTGTTCTGCGTCGGTTAAATTCCCGGGTAGTGCCAGCGGCCTGGGGGTTGCTGCAAACAACTCAATGCCTTCCTCCCGGATATCCTTAAAGAAATAGTGACCCTGAACCAGCCGGTTATTCACATCTTCCAGGTCATGCACAATCAACCCGAGCGGCGCAGAAGTGACCTTTCGGCCGATCTCTTCTTCTGCCCGTTGCCAGACGATATCCTCATCCACCAGCGTCGGCTTGTTCACCACCACCAGAATATCGTAATCACTGATATAACCATTCTCCGGATCATTCACCCAGGTACCCTTGGCGTGACTGCCAAAGAGAATGATTTTCAAAATCCGGTATTCGGTTTTACTCCCGGTCTTGCCTTGCAGATAATCCTCCAGGGTATCGCGCAGGATGGTTGAGATACACTGGAGCTCGTGCTGTTTGGCTTCCGGTAGATGATCAAGGCTGGTTTTCATGGTGATAACGACGGATTCTAAAATGCATTTGGGTAGCTTAGTCTGAGGGTTGACCGCTGGAATGTCCATAGACTGGCCGTGAGTAGGGAGCCGTGGTTTGTAGGGGTGTATAGAGGAGTCGTGGAGACCGAAACCAGTGATTGAGCCTGTGACAAATCACAGCGCTGTTAATTGTTTTTCGGGTATCGATTGTTTGCATTTTACACGTCCCTGTCAGCATTATTTATAAGACACAGTATTCATAAACAGTGTGTATAAAATAACACCTATTTTTTTGCGATAAATGTCATAAATAATCATGCCTTAAGACTCAGTATCCAGATATTCGCTGGATACTCGGTCTGCAGACATAGTATCCGGAATAATGAGCTGAAAATACGATACTTGTCTGGTTGGTTAAGTATCATGGATATTCTATAAAGCCATGAATTCAGTGGCCTGCAGGCGACCGATTTTTCCGGATACTGCGTCTCCAGACCGAATATCCAACGAGCGAAATTGACAGAAATGGGCTGTGTGCCTATGTTGATGGGGTTTGATGAGACTGAGTGAGTTTGGCTGCTCAGGAAAAAGCGTCTTCTGGATATTTTGTCAGCGGATGTGGAATAACTGTTAGGTGAGCACATGGATCGGAGATTTTTTCTAGCTGTAATTATCGTAATGCTGAGTTCATTTGCATACTCACACCAGGACAGGATTATTCAAGTTGGTTCTGATGGTGGACTGATTGGGTTACCTGATGAATATCTGCCTGCATCGATAAATGTGCGAGAAGGACAGATATCAATAGGTGGCACTACTCTTAATATGCCTCCCTGTGTTTTTAAATATTTCCAAGATCATGAGTCCTATGATCTTTCCGTCACAAGTTCTTGGTATCATCAAAGGTCCTCACTTCCTCCGTATATCCAATTTAAAGTTTCACCTAAGAACAAAGATTTTGAGTACTCGCTCCTTTTCGCATTAAAGGGGTTAAAAGTCATCGATTTTGAGGTAATAACACATCCAAACAAGGGTGTTACTTCATTTCACACAATAGACATAGGTGAGCGCTGCAAAAAGTCCATAGAGCGTGCATATGAATAAGTTCAATCACCTAACAAACACAACCACGTTAGCCCCTGCGGGGCCGGACCTCCACTCCTCGGCTTCGCCGCTGCGTTCCGGCCCGTGTTGTGGGCGTTAGGGCCCATATGAAGAAAGCCTTGGTCATCGTTGGTGCTGATTAGCCCTAACAAACGCGTAAACACGGGTCGCACAAAGCTGCGCCGCTTCGCTCTGCATCTTTGTGCGCCCGGTTATGCGAAACGTTATGTGTACGAGAGATTATGAGCAAAGAAGTGAAAATTACACTCACTGAAGATGAAGCGTGGGTGCTCTTCGAGTTAACCCGAAGGTTCAGTGACAGCAGTAAACTCAGCATTGAAGATCAGGCTGAGGAACGAGCACTCTGGAATCTATGCTGTATCTTCGAAAAAAGCTTGCATCAGGAATCAGAAGTTGGATACAACGAGTTCATTGCACAGTGCCGAGAAAGGCTCCGTGATGAATGACCGTAAGCAAAACATAACAAGCGCATGTTGTCACCCCTACGGGGCTGGGACCTCCGTTCCGTCAGCCCCATGGCACGGTGTTATGTGCCTCTAAGGAGAATAAGGTTGGACACCAAAGTAATATACGTTGAAAGAGATAAGCGAGTTATAGTCAAATCTGGTGTACAGACAATTAAGTGCAGGAATACTTAATGAATCAACAGCCCAATAATCCTTTACATGGTTTGTCATTGGAAAAAATTTTAACGCGTCTGGTTGAACATTTTGGCTGGGATGGTCTTTATGAGCAAATTCGTATTAACTGTTTTTCGAATGATCCCTCAATCAAATCTTCGCTTAAATTTTTACGCAAAACTCAGTGGGCAAGAGATAAAGTTGAAGCATTGTACATTCGAACTTTTAGTTAGTTGATATAGTTTGCCAAAACGCATAACAAGGCGCAGCAATTCGCACACTTTGTATGCCGGACCTCCACAAGCTACGCTTGTTCCGGCCGTTGTGCGCGCCTTAGAATTGTTTCCTCACTTTGTAAGTGAGCATTCTGTGACACTGACAAATCCGTGACGGGTACATAGGTAAAATCAGGTGTCATTCAACGTCAGTCGTTGGGTGTCAGGTAATCAGGAGTTGGCTCAGTCTAGTGGCAATTGTGATTTGAAGTTCAGCAGTTTCCCGGTCATGCCAATTCTAACAATACAAAGCTGCGGACCACTGTCGTGCCCGCAGTTTTAGGCGTTAGCCCTCAGAAGGAAACCATGCATAAACTACATATAGCATTGATATTGATAATCCTTACGCTATTTCTTTCTTCGTGTAGTCAAGAGGAATTAAGTGAAAGATTTATCCCAAAAGAAGAGTCCAGCTTTGCTAAAGATTACTTATCGAAGTTACGAGGAAGAGATTTTACTTATGTCAAAGGTTTCCTGAGCCCAGAGTTAGATGCTCAAGTTACTGATGAGCTTCTAGAACAAATGGCAGCATATTTTAGAGATGGTGAACCGCTCTCAGTAAAAATAATTGGCTCACAGGTCAATGTGTTTAGTGGGCAATGGCAAGGTAACTTCACTTTTGAATATCAGTTCGAAAGCGGTTGGAACCTCGCAAATACTGTACTTAAGAAAACTGATAGCGGCTATCAAGTTATAGGCATCCACGTATACCAAACTGAAGCGTCCCAAAAGGAACTAAACGCTTTTGGTTTATCTTCAAAATCAGGGTTGCAGTATTTAGTGCTGTGTTTAGCTGTTTTAGTGCCGCTTTTTATTCTCTTCACTTTAATTGTATGTATTCGCACGCCTATTCAACGAAAAAAATGGCTGTGGATTATCTTTGTTCTTTTTGGGTTCGGGGCTATCCAGGTAAATTGGACAAATGGCGCATATGCTTTTCAATTGATAAGCGTTCATCTTTTCGGTGCGTCGGCAACTGCTGCTGGCCCAGGCGCCCCATGGATTGTGTCTGCTTCAGTTCCACTAGGAGCGCTGGTGTTTTGGTTGCGGCGCAAATCTTTGATCGAAAGGGCTAACAAATCAAGCCAGCAGGACGCCAGCGATGCTGGTGCCTCTGCTTGAAGCGTGTGTGCCAGGCATGGCAATTAACTAGAGAGGTGCAAGTCCTCTTGCCGGGTTTTCGTAGAGCCGAAGGCTAGGAAAAGGGCAAGAGCAAACTCGTGAGGGAATGTCTGAAGGAAGCCTAATCCAAAATCGTGTGGCGATGAAAAAGAACCTAATATGAGGTGTGACGTAAGTGAGACGAGTGGGCACGTAACTGCGAAGTCTTCCATCTGCGATTGGCTTACGTTTTATAAATTAGGCGTACATGCGAGGAAAGTTAATTGTCTTACCCTGGGAGATCTCTTGTAGCTGCGCTGGGAATCTGCTTGCAGATGAAAACCGCTGAGGATAAAGCAATTTATCCCGATCGCTCAAGAGAAGTCAGCAGAAGGCATAGTACCGGTGATTACTCGGCCGATTAAATCGGAAGTGCATGTCTAAGGGAAGGCCCGAACGGTACCCGCTGAGATGCGGGTTTGAATGAAGAGAGTCGTTGTTTAAGAGTGAATATGAATAGTGCATCTGAGCTAGATGAAATTCGTGTTGGACAATTAAAAGAGGACGCTCCGGTTCATGATATTCAGTTAATGGAGAAGGTCGTAGAGGCGTTTAATCTACGCTGTGCTCTCCATAAAGTGCAATAAAGGCAAGCGCGGGTATAGACGGGCAAGACCGTGGACGACCTGCCAGCGTATTTAAAACAGCACTGGCCTGGCATTAAATCACAGCTCCTTGATGGCACCTACCAACCGAAGGCGGTGAAGTAAGTCATGATACCGAAACCGGGTGTTCGTACGTCCTCTTGCTGAAACGCTAGAAAATATAGGGGTTAAGGTTTGGTATGATGAATTTACCCTAAAGGTTGGAGATAGCTTGAGAAAAAGTATTGATCAAGGTCTGGTTCGATCTCGTTTTGGTACTGTTATTCTATCGTCGGCTTTTTGTTCAAAAAACTGGACTCAGTATGAGCTAGACTCAATGGTTGCTAGAGAAATGAATGGCCACAAAATGATACTGCCGATATGGCACAAAATAACTAAAACTGAAGTAATCAACTTCAGTCCTGCTATCGCGGATAAAGTGGCTTTAAATACGTCTTTGCAAAGTATTGAAGAAATAGCCGGAGAACTGGCGGAAGTGATTTTGGCTTCAAAGGCATAACAAAGCGCTGCTATCGGACAAATTTTCTGCTGCTCTCCAAATTTGCCGCAGAGCGCGGCGTTAGCTTTCAAGGAGAGTTTAGTGGGTACAGCAGAAGCTTCTAATAATCTTTGGGGTAATAAGCTTTACCAGCAAAGAGCGCGGGAAGCATTCCCTTTCCTTGTGAGGCAGGCGCTCATAGGGGAACCTATATATTATTCAGATTTAGCTGAAGAAATGGGAATGCCAAATGAACGTAACTTAAATTATGTTCTAGGGTGCATAGGAACCACTATCCTTGAGTTATCGAAACAGAAAAATGAAGATATACCGCCGATTCAATGCTTGGTTATAAACAAAGCAACTAAATTACCAGGTGAGGGGTTTGGTTGGTTTATCTCTGAAGCTGATTTCAAAAAACTAGATACAAAGCAAAAGCGCCTTGTTGTTAATGGGCAACTTTCTAAAATTTATTCCTATCCCCGGTGGTTAAAACTATTAGATGAATTGGGTTTAAACCCACCCAATTTTCCAGTGCCTATTATGCAAAAATCAATGGGCGCTGGAGGCGAAGGCGAGGCGCACAAGAAATTAAAGGAATTTATCGCGAATAATCCTACTGTAGTTGGTCTACCTCTAAGCTGTCCCAAGGGCGAAGCCGAGTTTAATTTACACTCTGGTGACTCAGTGGATGTCGTGTTTTCATGGCGTAACGAAATTATTGCTGTCGAAGTAAAATCCTTTATTTCTGATGTAGGTGATATTCATCGGGGCCTATATCAATGTGTTAAATATCAAGCAGTTCTTGAGGCTATGCTTGGCATACAAGGTAAGCCGAAGAATGTCAGAACACTTTTGTTATTGGAAGGTAATTTCCCAAAAGAGCTTGTAAGCACTAAGAACATGCTTGGAATTGATGTCTTATCCAATATCACAGTCAAAAGCTAACAAGCGCATGTTGTCGGACTGGTTTTCCGCTGCGCTCCAAACCAGCCGCAAATGCGGGCTGTAGCCAAATATGAGCATGAGCAAAGTTTTCTTATTCTTAATATTATCGAGTTTCTCTATGGGAATATTCTCTACGGAGTCAAGAGAGCAAGAGTTTTGGAATTGGTTTTCTACAAACGAGAAAGCCATCTTCACGTTTGAAAATGACCAAGAAAAAGTCTTGGACACCATATCTGACAACCTATCTAAGTATCGGGAAGGCTTGGTCTTTGAGATATCTCAGATCTCCGACGGAATAAGTGCAGACGGTATATCCGAGCTGTTTCCTGATGTTGAAGCCTTAAGCCAAGCGGCTCCAAATTTTGATAGGTGGGTAATCATTCCTTTTAGGCCACGCATGAATGATTATGCAAAATTCAATTTAGAATATTCGGGTAAAGATCTAGACCCATCAAAAATATGGATTTATTCTCGCATAGAGGAAGGTTATTTCGATCTTATCGTTTATCACCCTGAGTACTCAGAAGAGGAGCGGGAAATATTCGTATCTGCGTCATATATCCTACTAGACATGGCGCTGGGTGAATTCTATGTGGTTAGAGGTATCAGGTATATTGATCATCAACGAGTACCAGAAAATCCAATTGAAATAGGTCTGAAGCCTTTCTCAGAGTTGAGGGCGATATTCGATGCGTACAAGAATGGGCGCAAAAATGGCTAACAAACGGCTCATGTGCGACCTCCGTTCCGTCGGCCTTTTTTGTAGTAGTTACCACAAAAAAATCCCAACTGCACTCCGGCGCCATAGCCGGGCGTTATGTGAGCAAGAGGAAGTCATGTCCATACATCAATTCGATATTTTTGCAGACTATTTTCAGCTTTATCTTATGGATGATGGAGCCGATGATGATACGTCTGAAATATGGACTGATAAGGCGCTGGATCTAAAATTGGCTGTTGCCAAGAATACAGTTGCTGTGGGCACTTATCGAAATGTTGACGTTAATTTTGAACTTGAAGTATTAGAAAGTGAGCCTCAAGTCGATTTGAACGAATGGGATCATGCTTCTTTGGGTTTCGTAAGTTTCCCTTCGGGTAGATGCGCCGTTTATGGTTGTACTGATTACTTGCCTGATGCAAAGCGTATAGGGTTGCCCAAAGGCAATTATGCATTATTGTCTTTGGCAAAGGGGCTCGACTCAATTACGGTGGAGTGGGAACCAGCTGATGATTTATACAAGGTAATATTGTGGCCGTCAGATTCAAATGATTGGAAGTCACTTAAGCGCTATGAAATCACATAACAAGGTAACTGGCTCCACTGACCACGGCGTTAGATTTAAGCAATGAATACACGCTACACATTAAAAGAGATCAATCGAAATGCTCGGCGTAATGAAACGAAGTTCGCTGTAACACTAGCGAAGGCGGTTTGTATGTTGCATAAGATATCTTCAGATTTGGAATGGGTTCTGACTTGGAAGCTTAAAACTGTATCGCTTGAGAACCCGTTGTGGTGTGATGGCTTCGAAAAATTGAGGCTACGAAAAGAGAGTAAGCGAACTTATAGCGTTAGTGGTGTTGCCAGAATAGGTTTCGAGTCTGACGTTAGTGTAATCGATAAATATCCGTTCGCCGGCTTTGTCGAACTGAGTTCCCACTCCAAATATTTGAAGTCCTATGGCTTCGTATTTAAAAATGAGGTGCAAGAGTTTGCCGTAGGCCGAAAATCTAACAAAAAGTTGTTGCAACGACCCTAAATACACCGCTACGTGGTGGGCCTTGGACTCGTAAACTCGCCGCAAAACAAAAACGTTAGCTATTAATCAACAAAAAAGGAGGTTGTATGGAAGTTGTTAATTTAAAAGATGTTTTTATCTCAATGGGCGAACTGGAACGATATTTTGATGGAGTTGTTCCAGTAAACCTTTGGCGTGGCTTGAATGTTAAGCGAAATGTTGGGCTTTCGATCTAATAGAAGTGCCCTTTAAAATGTCGAATGGAAAAGTAAGAAAGCCTGATCTTGTCATCGAGAATGGTTGGGTAAAAGTAAAACACTGGCCGCGAGGTGTTTCAACGTTTGACAAACCCGGAGTTCCCAAAGGGAAAGACTGGATTCATTACAAAATCCCTGCAGGAACACGTTTGCCAAACGGGCTTGCGATAGTAAAAGACTCATACAACGAGTCTTTTTCTGCTACTCATTATACTATAGCTCCCGCTCATGATATGCCTATTGAGCAATTTAGAATGCTATTAAAACTGTTTGCTGCTGAGATTGAGAGGTTGGCTAAGTGATTGAAATTTCAAATGCAGCTGCCCCATTGCTAGTTCAAGCTCTGCGTGATGCTGTTCGATACAATGAACAATTATTAAAGAGTGAAACATTAAGGGATAGAGCGGACTATGAAGAATATCTACTTGAAGTCAGTCAGTTCTATGCTGAGATAAAATCACAGTATAAAAAACTTGAAAAAGACATAGGCTTACCACTGGAAGATATCGTCTAAAGCTAACAAGGGCCAGCAACATCAAGGCCCTATAAACCCGCTACGCGCTGGGCCTTTGGACTCGCTATCGCTCGCCGCTGTGGCCAACGTTAGCTTTCCCACTTGGATAAATCGAAGAGTACGTATGGATTTTGAAAGCATTTTAAAGATAGCACCTTCAGTCGTCGCTCTTGTAGCAGTGATTGTTGGTCCAATAATTTCGTTGCGAGTAGCAAAGCGGCAAACTGAAGCAGCACTATCGGTTGCTGACCTTAATGCAAGGTCGACCGTTCTATCTAAAAATCGGCAGGAATGGATAAACACATTGCGTGACGAACTTTCTCTTTATATATCTAAAGTTAACATGGTCCTTCCAAAATTGTTTGGCAATCGTGAATCTCCTGAATTCTCGGCGTTGCTTTCTGATATAGCACTGCATCAGTTTAAAATTAAGCTACTCATCAACCCAAATGAAGATGATCATAAACTACTTGTCGAAAAAGTGAACGAGATTGCTCAATACGTATTTAGTTTTCAAGGTATGCCGACTGAACTCAATGATGAATTGGTTGCTCTTTCTCAAAAAATACTTAAGAGAGAATGGGAAAGGGTCAAAACTATAAGCTAACAAACAGCTCCACGCAGACGCCCAAACCTACGCTGCTTTTGTGGGTTCGCTGCGCTACACTTTACCACAAAAGCCTCTCTGGTTTGGGCGCTGGTGAGCCGGGCGTTATGGTTTAAAAGTATGAATCGCGCGATTAAGTTAACGGTGGGTATAGTATTTCTGGCTTTTACGTTTCTACCGATAGCCCAATGTTCATATTCTGCGTGCAAGGAAATTGTACCGGAATTGGAAGCTGAGGAAGCTCAGTGCCAGGTAACTGAGGAGACAACTCGTACTATCCGGCTTGCTGATGAATCAGCTGATGACATATTTGTTCTTGTGTTTGTATGGCTAACGGTTTTATCGCCGGTTGCTCTAGGATTTCTGAATTCGAAAAATAGAAAGATAGTAGTTGTGTACAGGTCTCTAGAAACTATAGCCGCGATCTGGCTGGTAATCTTTGTTTTTATGGCGGTATATTGGATCTATACCCCACTTATATTTGGCCATGTATTTTTTGTTTCAGTTGTATCGTACGCGCTTTATCTAATATATGGTTTGCAGCGTGCAGTTAAAGCCATAACAAAAAGCTGCTCCTGACAAATATTGCTATGCTCGTTTTGTGTATGTCGCGTAGCTCCATTTTACACAAAATCGCTCTCCGCAATATTTGCAGGTGAGCTTGGCGTTATGGTTACTAAGGAAATTTCGTGCGAATTTTAAGTATTCTTTTGTTATTGCCTTTGGCTGCGTTTGCAGACGAATTGAGGCTAGTGGAGCAATTCTTTGGCCAAGAGGGAATAAATAATAAAAGAGAAGTGTACGCTGGAGAGATGTTGGAGCATTATCTGGATAAACCCACTTTAGGTGAGAGTTTACCCAAAGGTATCGATGTTAGTCTGAGACTGCTTGAAAAAAATCTACAAAGGGAAATTTATGCCGTATTGCTCTCAAAAGATGGAAGGTCTCAAGACTGGTATATCTATTTAGTCAATGACCAAAACAAATGGAAAATTTCAGCCGTTAGGAACCTGGCATTACCGGGTATATTCTTTATGGCCTTGCAAGAGATACAAAGTAAATCCAATAGAACAAAAGAAGAAGAGTATCAGTATCAGAACATGCTTCTTACTTTGCAATTGGATTCCGAGCTTAAAGAATTCTTGCATAAAAATATTGATAGCCTAAATGTGATAGCCGTTCAGGCTAAAACAAGCCAGGAAAAGGCTACTGAATCTGCTAAACATCTAAATCTTAATTTTGTAGGCTACGAATCAAGCAGTGGCATCGTTGACATTAACATAGGTGGAATTTTGGATAATTCAGTTGGCTATTTGTTTGTGCCAACTGGCGCCGAAGTGCCCAAAATGTCAGATGATAATTATATCTATATTGAGTCTGTCACCGGAAATTGGTATGTATACAAGACAACGTAACCATAACAAAGCCAGCCAGAGGGACAGCCAAACCGCTGCGCGCTTTGTCTGTCCCTGCCGGCGGCGTTATATTACTTTATGAGCATTTCGATTAAGCGTTTAAAAAGTAAGGCGAGAAGGAAAGTCGCGAATGGTTTTGCGATTATATTTTCTTCGTTCTTGTTAAGTATATTTGTTATGCCGTTAGGCATTCTTATTCTGCTACTAGGATTCGTAGGTGCAACTACCTATATCTATTCCAGCATTGGGAATATAGAGTGCCCTAGTTGTCACAAACCTTATGGGGTAGGTATGAGTTTTATAGGCTCAATCGAAGTGCCCAAAAAATGTAATTGTTGCCATGAACAGGCATCGTAATATAACAAGTCGTTCAAGTCAGCTCCACTGCGCGTCGCCACTTAACTTTGCGTTATGTTTCTTGAGGAGGTCAATATCATGAATCAAGAAGATCCTTCAAGAGCAGGAAAAGCAATCATAGAGGCTGTAGAAAGTCAGATAAAAAATAATGATCCACCCAAAGTAAAACAAACTTTAAAACGGTTAAGATCTTTGGGTATAAGTCGAGAGGAGTCATTAAAATATATAGCCTGTGCCTTGTCTATTGAGATATTTGGTGCAGTTAAAAACGCAGAGGAATTTAACCCTAAACGTTACAACGAAAACTTGGACAAACTGCCAGAAATGCCTTGGGAAGATGAATAAGAAAATAAAACATAACAAGCGCATCTTGGTCGGCCACTTCGTGGCCTGGGAACTCCGTTTCGGCGCTCCATGCCTACACTGCTGCGGCCCCAAATGCGAACGTTAGAATTGTTTCCTCACTTTATAAGTGAGCATTCTGTGGCAGGCAGCGACAAACCCGCGGCGGTGCAGGAAGGTCGGTAAGGAGTTGCATGAATCTGCCAGTGTTGCCGATATTGGCCTGCGCTGTCGTTACCCTCTCTCTTCAAATTTGATTGACTGACAGGCCTGCCCACTAACGCAGGCCCTCGATCATCAGCCTAGCTGTTCGAGGCCCTTGAATTTCTGTTTGATCTCAGACACCTCCCCATCCATCTCGGCTTCGTCGGCATTGAGCAGGTCGCCGTCAAGTCGGGCGGTCGCAGTTGGCAGGCGGATTTCAAAACGCACTCCGGAAATATCCAATGGTTTGAAATGGATGTCTGTTTGTTTATGACTTTGTTTAAGCGTTAACGACCAGCGCGGACAGGCGGGTTGACTCGGGTCCATAATGGTTTTCTTGCTGTCCAGTTCCAGCAAACGATGGGTTTTTTGATCGCTTTGATGGGTAATTTCGATATTCAGCAGTTTATCCTGAAGTTTCCAGTCCAGTTCTTTTACTGCTTCATCGTGACCGGATTTCCGACACAGTGGTCGATCATCCTCGACCACGAGTTCCAGTACTTCGGTCACTACGGTGCCATCGGCAAGCTCTAAGCGTAGTGACAGGACATCGGCTTCATTCAACACATTTTCAAACCGAACCTTGCCATCATAACCTTTGACGATTTCATTGACGAAATACAGGCCCAGACCTTTACCGTGGTGCTCTTTGACTCTGCGGGTGGAGTAACCGAGCTGAAAGATATTCTGCGCGGTGTCGTCGTCGATATGCGGACCACGATTGTAAATCTGACAACAGACAAATCCCTGTTGTTCTTTCAGGTCCACCGCAATGCCGGCATGTTTCTGTTTATAGTCACGGCGGCTGGAAAAAAACTGGGCATTGTTCAGCAAATTTTCCAGGACCAGCACGATATGGTTTTCGTTGCCGAGAATATTGTCTGTGGTCGTAAGATTGATCCAGGCCTGATCGATGTCATCGACACAAATAGTGCCGTTGCGGGCATCTCCAATCGCGCAGCCGAAGCAGCGTTGCAATGCTTTTTGTACGGCGGACAATGGGGAAAAAATGTTCTGTGCCGGAAATTCACCGCCTTCGTGAGTTTGAAATTCAGCCTGAAAAAACTGCTCTTCGCTGTCACAGACCTGATTGGCAATATGCAGAGCAATGTTGTCGGCGGTGGACAGATCCAACAGATCCCATAAATAAATCAGGCTGTCGAGGGCTTCCTGAGTCTGCTGCAATTGTTCTGAGTCAGTATCCTGCAACTGACTGATTTGCCTGAGCAGGATGGTTTTGATTTTGTCGTAACTGATGACGCCATTATGCCGTACCTCAGAGGCGATGCTTTTGAAGTGCAGAAATTTTTCATCGTATTCAATGTATTCGAGCAGTTTGTCGCTGATGAACAGTTTCAGCTTGTCGGCATGGTTGGCATAGACATGGGTTTTGGCATGCAGTTGTTTTTTGTCCGCCAGCACTTCTGCCATCTGTTGTCGAAAACGGGCGATTTCAATTTTTTGATTGCGACGACGACGTTGAAACAGACGCAGTTCTATCAACAGTATCAGGATAAATACCACGGTCGCTGCAAGCTGTACCTGAAAGGTGGTGATAATGTCCGGCAACTGATAAAAACTCAGCAACTGTGGCTGGCCGAGCAATAAAAAATAGGCAATCAGCAACAAGGCCGAAAGACTGGTGAGGATCGGGTAGGGGGTGGACATTTTTTTCATCATCGGTCTGGTTTCCAGCAGTAGGCACGTTCATCGCCAAAGGTCACGATCCCCGTTCCACTCTGACAGCGTTGAATAAAATCTCCAGGCTGGTTCTCTGCCATATCAAAGGCCATGCGCAGGGTTTTGATGTGTTGACGGTAATTGGCATAGGAAAACCGTTCCAGATCAGCCTCCAGACGATCAGCGATCTGTTCAGTGTTCAACGGTCTGGGACTGCTTTCCACCAGATACCGCAGAATCTTACGTGGCGTCGGTGCCAGAGGACGTTTGGGGTTATGGGGGTTCATCAGGCGTTTGTTAAGCCAATAAACCTCCCAGGTGGCGAGATCGATTTTCAGGCTGCCACTGGAAATGAGATTGGCAGGTGCGTCCGGTCCTGACTGGCGTTTGCGCAGGGCCGCTTTAATGCGCCAGCACAATACCGCCTCGATGTTACGCTGGTGTTTGGCAATAAAATCCTGGGCGTTGGCCTGTTCAAAAGCCTGCTCCTCCAGACCGGTGCCGCTGTGCTCTGACAGGTAAATGATCGGCAGGTCCGGCCATTTACTGTGCAGGGCTCTGGAAACGCTGAATCCAGCCTGATCATTTCCGTTCATATGGGCATCCAGAATCGCCAGATCGGGCCGGCTCTGATCATCCATATGGGTAATACGCTGTCGCGCCGCCTCTGGAAATTTGAAGACTTCCAGAGTGTTATGGCCGCCGTCAAAGTCGGTTTGTATCAAAATGTCACTGAACCGGTCGATCCAGTGTGATTGGTCCTCGACCCAGAATAAATGTGCCATGCCTGCCTGACTCCACTTCGAATGCCCGAAAGCATAGCCTGTTTACAGTGTGATTGACGTGAACTTTTTCCGATTTGGCCGCCAATATTTCCATCAATCTGGATTCGGTGGTTACCCGCAGTGTGGCAGAACCAGAGTCGGTTATCGGTTTGTGTGTCGATAGCCGGTTGTCGGATAGACAGCTATTGGTGGGTTTTGATGGAGAATGATCACGACTGGCCGGATTTTCCCACTCATATGTCTGTTTTCAGGCTTATCTTTCGGCTTTGATAACAGGTCAAAGGGGATACCATATGTGGATTTTCAGACGCAAGTATTGTGCACTTGGAAAATATGATAATGGCGGAAATATGGTATTTCGAGGTTTTAAACGCATAGTCATTGCGGATATTCGACAGATTTTCTGTTCTGTTGCTATTCTCAACAAGTTATCTTCATACATAAAAATAATAACCGGAAGAGACAATGGGGTGTCCCAGGTATGTCAGGGCAATGGGGGTGTGAGTGGGCTGGTTGTTCAATCCCCCGGTTTAAACGATGACTGTAATGGAGTCAGGTGGTCAGCATCGTTGCTTTATTCATTCAAGTCTGTCTGATTTAGCGGTATTCATTGATTAATCAATATCGGTCTTTTTACGGGTGACGTTGTTATCACCCGTATGATGCTTTGTGTCTGTTTGAAATTTTCTCTGCGCTGATCAGTTGAATCCACTGCATCAAAAAGGGTCACCAAAAATACATGCAATAATAAAAAGGTGACGTTTATGTCCAACAATATTGTAAAACTGTTATGTCTGCTGTGTTTTCTGGCGGGAAGCGCACGGGCAGATTTTCTGGATTATGGTCTGTACTGGTTTGGCAAGGATCAGGCCTCAGAAAAGTATACGGGTCCCGGCAATCGTTATTACGATGACGGTAAGCCAACGTTGATTTTCGTTCATGGCTGGCAGCTCGGTACCAGTAAGGATAATTATTGGCGGCCTAACTTTAATTTCCAGAATAATGCACCTGCTCATGGATATGATATCGATGAAGCCGCAGCCTGGATTGATCAGGGTTGGAATGTCGGAATTTACTACTGGAATCAATTTGCCGATGAACTGGAGGTCAAGGACGCCGAGGCCAAAATGTGGACGGCCACGGGTCCCAGAGGGATGCGGTATCGTCAGTCTGATGGCAGTTACAGTACCCTTCAGGCCCCGGAAAAAAGCATTTCAGAATTGATGACCGATGCCATTGCGGAGGCATTGAAAAACAACCGCAACGGTTATCTGTTGCTGCATGGTCATTCCCTGGGTAATCAATTGGCTATTTCAGTCGCTTATGGACTGACCAGACGGGCAGAGCAGGGGATTGTTCCCGCGTCAATGATTCCTGAGCGATTGGTGCTGTCTGATCCGTTCTGGTCGAAGTTTGGCAAGAATTATCTCAATGATGCCTGGACCGGAGAAATATCCAGAGCATATGCTCGTTACTTGATTGATCATTATGATATTGCACTGGAAATGACCCGATCATCGGGTATTTGCGATCTTTGGATTGGTGACTGTAATGAGGAAATGACCCGATTGGCGGCCTTTCAGCGACTGCGTTTCTGGTACAGCGACTGGTGGGAGATTGATCAGAAGCACATCATGGCCTATGACTGGTGGATGTTGTCGAGGACATATCCGGCACCTCTGGAATTGAATGAGAATCTCGATCCAACTGGAGAAAATGCATTGTCAGCGTCGACTTCTGATCAGCGAATCAAAGCCATGATGGGTGGGCAGTATGAGTGGGATCAGGTCGATGGCTTGTATACCTCCACGCCTGCAGATGATCGTTTTGAGGTGATTGAGTTATCTTATTAGCTGGTCTTCATGGTCGTTAAGCTTGTGATGCAGGGACGCATCGCTACGGACCTGGGAGAACTGCCCGGCTTTGCTGCCCATAAATCTAAGGAACCTCTGAAAAATGGACTATTTTCGCGCAGGACGTTGTCAGCCCCCGTCTCACATCCTCTTTTTCGTCAGTAAACTGCGGTGTCGCGAGTGGTGCTTCCTCGCCTGCATCAAAACTATTCCTGTTTTTCAGAGGCCCCCCTAATCGCGAAACGATTGAGAGACATAAATGATTGTACATCCTTGTACAAAACTATCAGTTTCCTTGATAAGAATTAACTGGCGAACATTCCTGTATCAACCGGGCAGGTCTGGTCATTGCTGTAATCGTAAACCTTGACGTCTCCATCAATGAGTTCTTCTTTAATTTCATCAATTTGCTCAATCCATTCGGATTTTACGGATTTGTTGCGGTTGAACATATCCAGGCTCCATGATACCCCACCTTCTTTCAGACCCAGCAATTTGGTCCCGGATTTCCATTTTCCATGGATGGCTTCTTCCATGGATTGGTAAGCCGCAAAACCAACTTCTTTCAGCATCGAGGATATAATCGTTTCACCGGTAAAACGCCAGTTCTGGCTGGCATCGACAGCAATTGCCCGGTTGCCGCTTTCGAACGCGGCCTGATAGACACCTTCGCCGGAACCACCAGCAGCGGCAAAAATGATATCCACTCCATTAGCGAACATTTGAGTTGCGATTTTCTGTGCTTTTTTAGGATTGGCGAATGCTTCTGTGGTTGTACCGAGAGTGGTGCTGGTCAGGCGAATATTCGGATCCACCGCTTTGGCGCCTTGTGCAAAACCACATCCGAATTTGTGAATCAGAGGAATGTCCATCCCACCGACAAAGCCGACTGAATGGGTTTGGCTGGCGAGTGCCGCGAGCGCCCCCACCAGGTATGAGCCTTCGTGTTCTTTGAAAATAATGGACTGGACATTAGGTCCCTCTACCACTGAGTCGATAATGACGAACTGCAGATTTGGGTATTCCTTGGAGACAGTGGTGATGGCATTGCTATAGGAGAAGCCAAGAGCAATGATTGGCGAGTGGTTTGCCCTTGCCTGTTCTCTGACCACTTCAGTCAGATTTCGTGTTCCCGGCTCCACTTCAACCACTTTGGTGCGGTAGTTATACTCAAATTTCTTAACGCCATCTTCGTAAGCAGAATCGTTGAAGGCGTAATCCCCTTTTCCGGCCCCGTCATACAACACGGCAGGGTGGATTGTGCCTGCAACCTTTCCCACATTTTTTTGGGAGAGCAGCGACTTAACGTATAAACCACCAAAGATTGCAGCACATATAAGACAGAGTGCCAAAACGGAGGAGAATACCCATTTGGTAATTGGGTCGCGCTTTTTCATATTCATAAGTCAGTACACCTGTATCAATATTGAACTGCCAACATGCAAATTTTTTTGCAAAAAACGGGATCTTTGAATATCCATTCAGACACATGCTTCTGTGCCCCGGAAAATTGTTTGTGAGGACAATTACGCTTCAAAAACTGCAAAAAATTATCTGCAGCGTGGTGAGTAAATAAAAATTTCATAAAGATGTCTATAACAAACAGAGTACTTTTTTAACTATTTTGTTAATACCTTGAATATTTTGTTACATGTGAATAATCGAATAAATATTTCAGAGCATTGAGAGTCAAGCAAAGTTCGTTTTAATTCGCTGTTTTGACGCAACAGGAAGATGATTTGGCTGCTAACTGATTGAAAATCAAAGTGTTTTTCTGACAGTTTCAGAAATGACTCAATATCCATGGTATGAATAGGGAAAAGAGCCGGATCAATCAGGATCACGGTATTTCTGGAGAGGGTTCCGATAAATCGGGTGACCGCCTGCGGTTTGACTGTTCAGGCAGACGGTCTTTTGATTAGCCTGTCTATTATTTGGTGCCGAAAATCTTATCGCCCGCATCGCCCAGGCCGGGGATGATATAACCGTTCTCGTTTAAATGATCATCAACGGCTGCAACATAAATATCCACATCTGGGTGTGCTTCTTGTACGGCCTTGATGCCTTCGGGCGCGGCAACCAGAAACAGCCCCAGAATGTTCTGACAGCCTTTCTGTTTGAGCAGATCGATCGTGGCAATCAACGTACCGCCGGTCGCCAGCATTGGGTCGATGATCATGGCAGTTCTCTGCACTACGTCTTCGATGATTTTGTCAAAGTAGGCAACCGGTTGCAGGGTTTCTTCGTTGCGATACAAACCGACCACGCTGACCTTGGCACTGGGGATCAGTTCAAGTACCCCATCCAGCATACCCAGTCCGGCGCGCAGAATAGGTACGACGGTAATTTTTTTGCCTTTGATTCGTCTGACAGTCATTGGGGCACCGGTCCAGCCCTCAATTTCCACTGATTCGGTTTCCAGTTGTCGACTGGCTTCATAAGTGAGCAGGGTTGCTACTTCACCCGCCAGGGCCCGAAAATTTTTGGTGCTGATGCCATTCTCACGCATCAGGCCGAGTTTATGTTGAATCAAAGGGTGCTGAATTGCGTGCAATGACATAGGGTGCTCCTTAAATGAATGACAGATTGGTTTGTTGCTGCCACCAGCTTTTCAGCAGTTGCATCGCCTGACCTCGGTGGGAAATCTGATTTTTCTGCTCAGCAGTCAGTTGTGCGGCGCTGATATCAAATCCGTTTGGTATGAACAGAGGGTCATAACCAAAACCGTTTTCTCCTGATAACTCTGTGGCAATGTGACCTTCCCAGGTACCAGTGCAGATCAACGGTGTAGGATCCGCAGCATGGCGCATAAATGCCAGTACACAGCGAAAACGGGCACTGCGCTCCGGTGTCTCAATACCGGTCAGGCGACTGAGCAGTTTGGCATTATTGGCCGCATCACCCTGGCCGTCTGCATAACGGGCAGAATAGATACCTGGCTCACCATTGAGGGCATCCACCTCCAGGCCGGAGTCGTCGGCCAGTGCTGGCAGGCCGGTATGATAACAGGCATGGCGTGCTTTAATGATGGCATTTTCGATAAAACTGAGGCCGTCTTCAACGGCTTCAGAGAGTTTGAAATCGCTTTGTGGTAATACTTCAACATGGAACTCACCCAGACAACTTCTGAGTTCTTTTAGTTTTTTGGCATTGCCACTGGCCAGTACAATTTGACTGATAGACACGTTCTGGTTACTCAAAATACATTTGTTGCTGATGACGAACCGTAAAAGGCCGGTCCTGTCCCGGTTCTGCTTTGACATCAATTTCAAAGCGATAAATGTCTTCATCGTCAAAACTGAAGTTACCGACATAATAAATGCCGCCCTGTTCCTGAATTTCCCTCAGTTCGATGTCCCGTTCCTGGCCGATCAGGTTTTTGATGCGGGCAGAAACCATCGCCGGTACCGCTTGGGGAAGATCTCCGCCTTCCTTGTTCTCCAGCACGCTAATCATCAGGTAGCCCATTTTACCACTGCGCTGCAACTGGTAACTGCGCGCGACTTCGGCGGACAGTGTGGTGGAGTTCAACATCATATAGTGTACTTCATAGCGGCCGAAAACCTGTTTTTGTTCGCCGGCGGCCTGAATGGACAAGGACACACACAACAGGGTCAGAAAAGTAAATAAATGCTTCATAGCGACGTTAACCTGTAGATTGCAATTTCGCCCAGCAGGTTGGGCATCAGATTAATGAACCATCGGCTCTGGTGCAGTGAGTCAACCACCAGCCGGTCAAGGATTTTAACACTTCGCTGGCGACAAAGTTCCTCAAAATCCTTAAATGTACAAAGATGGATGTTGGGGGTGTTATACCACATAACCGGTAACGCCTTGCTCATGGGCATTCTGCCTTTCAGGCCGAGATAGCCACGGGCGCTCCAGTGAGCGAAGTTTGGAAAGGTGATAATCGCCTCTCTGCCAACCCGCAGCAGTTCGTCGAGTACTTCATCGGGTTTATCCATCTGCTGAAAGGACTGGGTCATTACCACGCAGTCAAAGCTCTGAGAACTGAAGTTATGCAGACCTTTGTTAAGGTCCTGTTTGACCACCGGCACGCCTTTGCGCACACATTCAATGATTTGTGGATGTTCGATTTCCAGGCCCAATCCCCGAACCTGTTTTTCCCGGTGCAGGTAAGCCAGCAACTCGCCGTCGCCACAGCCCAGATCAAGTACTTCGGAGTTGGCCGGTATCCATTGTTGAATAATTTCAAAATCAGGACGCATCAGAATCCTCCCTCTCTGGCTACCCGGTCAAGATACGTCGACAGCAGGGAAAAATAATCGGGAATCGGAAACAGAAATGCATCATGTCCCTGAGGTGCATCGATTTCCATGTAGGTGACTTTCTTTTTGGCTTTGATCAGAGCCGTGACGATTTCCTCACTGCGTTCAGGGGCGAAACGCCAGTCTGTGGAAAAAGATGCCAGCAGAAACTCGCAGCGGGCCTGACTCAGGCAAGTGGCGAGATCGTGATTGTGATCGGCTGCCGGATCAAAATAATCGAGTGCTTTGGTCATCAGCAGGTAGGTATTGGCATCGAAACGGTTGGAAAAGCTTTCCCCCTGGTAACGCAGATAACTTTCCACTTCGAAATCGACATCATAGTTAAAATTCAGTTTACCGCTCTTCAGGTCACGACCAAATTTCTCTCTCATGCTGTCATCTGACAGATAGGTGATGTGACCGAGCATGCGTGCCAGCGCCAGTCCCTGAGCCGGATAGGTATTGTGATCAAGATAACGGCCTTCGTGAAAATCCGGATCACGAACGATGGCCTGACGAGCCACTTCATTAAAGGCGATATTCTGCGCCGAGAGTTTGGGAGCGGCGGCAATGATCACGCAATGGCGGATACGGTCGGGGTAGTCGATACTCCAACGCAATGCCTGCATGCCTCCTAGCGAACCGCCGACAACCGCTGCAAACTGCTGAATGCCCAGTCGGTCAGCCAGACGGGCCTGGCTTTTGACCCAGTCCCGAACCGCCATGACTGGAAAGTCCGGACCGTAAGGTTTGCCGGTTTCCGGATTAATGGACTGTGGACCGGTACTGCCATCACAACCGCCAAGATTATTCAGAGCAATGACAAAAAAGCGTCGGGTATCTATAGGTTTGCCCGGACCAATGGCAGAGTCCCACCAGCCGGGTTTGCGGTCTTCGGGCGTATGAAAGCCGGCAGCATGGTGGTTGCCGCTGAGAGCGTGACAGATCAATACCGCATTGGACCGGTCTTTGTTCAGTTCACCATAGGTTTCATAGACGAGTTCGTATTCGGGAATTTCCCGGCCACAGCGTAGTGGCAATGGCTCAGAAAAACGCGCCCGCTGAGGGCTCACCAACCCCACAGAGTCGGATGGATAGGATTTTGACATGGAGTATTCCTGGTCTAATTCGTCGGATTGCTGATGTTCAGTAAATCCGGTATCTGTTTCGGCTGAGTGATACTGACACGTTTTTGTCGACTCAATTCACCACTCAGAATTTTGACCTGGCTTTTGCTGACCTGAAAGGCCTTGGCCAGAAACTGAATTAGCCCCGCATTCGCTTTGCCATCCACAGCAGGTGCGGATATGCGAATTTTATATGCCTGGCCATGTAAACCACAGAATTCATCCTTCTTGGCATTAGGTTGAAGATGGCAAACAAGAATAAGGCAATTGCCATCCCAACGAAAGGGTTTGTCGGCGGAATTCATAGGCCGATAAAAAAGCCACCGCCATATCCCAGTGCCTTGGCAACACTCAACAGAAGGATATTCTGCAGAATATACAGCACCAGAATCGCGACCATAAAGGACAAATCCAATACTCCCACCTGCAGGCCCAGGCGCCGGAATGGACCGACAAAAGGTTCAATCATCTGGGCGATAAATCCCAATAGAGGGTTATAACTGCCGGCGGATACCCAACTGGCAATGGCCACAATCAGCATGGACCAGAACAACACCATGAAAAATACACCAGCTACACCCAAAACTGCATACAGAGCAAGCTGACCGAAGTTGTAGTAACCGCCCGCAAGGGTGGAAATGATGAAACCATACAGCAGCTGTACCAGATAAATGGCCAGCAGACTGGCATTATCGAGACCGCCGTATCCGGGAATGATCTTGCGCAATGGCAGAATGATCGGGTTGGTGATTTTGACCACGGTCTGAGCCAGAGGATTATAAAAATCCGCCCGGGCCAGCTGGGCCAGGAACCGGGCCACCAGTGCAATCAGATAAATACTGAAGGCTGTTTTTAACAGTAAAAAGACAATCTCGTACATCGCGCCCATTATTGATCTCCGCTAGCAAGTTCTCTGGCCATTTCTTCACTGCGATCTGCGCAGGCAATCATCGCCTGTTGCACCGCTGCCCGCAAACCATCCTGCTCGAAGCTGCGAATGGCTCGTTCCGTGGTGCCATTGGGTGAACAGACTTTTTTGCGCAGCGTTTCTGCTGAATCACCGCTGTTCAACACCATTTGGGCCGCACCCAGAGCGGTCTGACCGACCAGTTTGGCGGCGACATCAGCGGATAATCCCAAGGATTCGGCGGACTTCTGCATCGCTTCCATAAACATGAAAAAATAAGCCGGGCCGCTGCCCGATGTTGCCGTCACAGCATGCAGGTGATGCTCTTTTTCCACCCAGATACTTATGCCAACGGCATTAAAGACCATTTCCGCCAGATTTTTCTGGTCGTCACTGACCCGTGTATTGGCGTACAGTCCTGAGGCTCCGGTTTGCACCAGTGCCGGAGTATTGGGCATACAACGAATGACGGCCAGATTACCGCCCAGCCATTGTTCAATGGTTTCGGACTCCAGTCCGGCGGCGATGGAGATAATCAGCGGTCTGGATTGCTGTACCGCTTCGACCAGTCCCTGACAGACTGATTTCATGACCTGTGGTTTAACCGCCAGGATCACCACATCTGCGCCACTGATCCCTTCGTTGTTGTCTGTGGTGGTTTGAATATCAAGCCCGGAGGCCAGTTGATTCAGTTTGTCCTGATCGGGGTCGGTTGCAGTGATCGGACCCGTGTAGCCGCTCTGCAGTAATCCGCTGATAATGCTGGTGGCCATGTTACCGGCACCAATAAAGACCATTGAGGCTTGCGCCATTGTATTCACCCTTGGTTACTTATCTGCCAGGCCGGCTGCCGAAAATGGCGGAACCGACTCTGACCATGGTGGAGCCACATTCGATGGCAATATCCATATCACCGGACATGCCCAGTGACAGTTGATTGCATTCCGGGTATTTGGTTTGCAGCCCGGTTAACAGTGTATTCATCGCTCTAAATTGGCGGCGTAGTTCTGATTCTTCAAGGTCAATGGCCGGAACAGCCATAATCCCGCGTAGTTTAAGCCGGGGCATTTCCACGATCTGAGCCGCCAGTTGTTCCAACCCGGCAGGGGCAATGCCCTGTTTGTTGGGATCCTGACTGATGTTTAATTGCAGGATAATGTTCAGTGGAGGCAAATGTTCCGGGCGCTGGTCATTGAGCCGACGGGCGATTTTTTCCCGATCGACTGAATGTACCCAGGCAAAGTGTTCAGCAATTTGACGGGTTTTATTGGACTGGATCGGACCGATAAAATGCCATATTGCTGCCAATCCGGATAGCTGCTGGATCTTCTCCACAGCTTCCTGAATATAACTTTCACCCAAATGCCGGGCGCCGGCAGCGACAGCCTGTTCTATACTTGAAGCCGGGCAGGTCTTCGACACGGCAATGATCTCAATGTCTTCAGGCTTGCGGCCACAGGCTTCTGCGGTTCTGTGGACACGCGCGCGGATCTGCTCAAATCGCTGTGATATGGTACTCATAAATTTTGGTGCTATTCTCGTTGCCCGGTATATATGGGGACGATATTGTAACGATACATGGTGTTGCTTAACACATAGGTATCTTCAGTTCACAGCATATTTTCAGCCAATTTTCCGGCTGGCGTGCTTAGGCGACCGTTTAACATCCGACGAGGTTTTTCATGGATATCACTGAATTATTGGCTTTTAGTGCCAAACAAAACGCATCTGACTTGCATATTTCGGCGGGGTTGCCACCGATGATCAGGGTTGATGGCGACGTTCGTCGAATCAATCTGCCGGCCATGGGGCATAAAGAAGTGCATGCGTTGATTTATGACATCATGAATGACAAACAGCGTAAGGACTATGAGGAGTTTCTGGAAACTGACTTCTCGTTTGAAGTGCCGGGAGTCGCCCGTTTCCGGGTAAACGCATTTAATCAGAACCGTGGTGCAGGTGCGGTGTTCCGGACCATTCCATCTAAGGTTTTGACCATGGAAGACCTTGGCATGGGGCAGGTTTTTAAGGATGTCTGTCATAATCCGCGTGGCCTGGTGCTGGTGACCGGGCCAACCGGTTCTGGTAAATCCACCTCTCTGGCGGCGATGATCAACTATATCAATGAAAGCCGTTATGAGCACATTCTGACCATTGAAGATCCAATAGAATTTGTGCATGAATCCAAAAAATGTCTGGTGAATCAGCGGGAAGTACACCGCGATACCCACGGATTCAGTGAAGCTTTGCGTTCGGCACTGCGGGAAGACCCCGACATTATCCTGGTGGGGGAATTACGGGACCTGGAAACCATTCGTCTGGCGTTGACTGCGGCAGAAACCGGCCACCTGGTATTTGGTACTCTGCACACCACCTCGGCAGCCAAGACCATTGACCGGGTGATCGACGTTTTCCCGGCCGAGGAAAAATCCATGGTGCGGTCCATGTTGTCTGAATCCCTGCAGGCCGTTATCTCGCAAACTCTGTTGAAAAAGAACGGTGGTGGCCGGATTGCCGCCCATGAAATTATGATCGGTACTCCGGCGATTCGTAACCTGGTGCGTGAGGATAAGGTTGCGCAGATGTACTCGGCCATACAAACGGGGGCCAATGTCGGTATGCAGACTCTGGATCAGTGTCTGAAAGGCCTGCTGCAGCGTGGCATGATTACCCGCGAAATCGCACGCGAACGGGCCAAACAGCCTGAATCTTTTTAATAGGCTCAGAGAGCTTAAACACACAACGGAACAACGGTTATGGAATTCGATAAGTTACTGCGGCTGATGGTTGAAAAAGGCGCATCGGATCTGTTTATTACGGCTGGTGTGGCACCGAGTATGAAAATTCATGGTCAAGTGGTGCCGATTACCAAGAACCCTCTATCACCGGAAAAAACCCGTGAACTGGTGTTGTCGGTTATGACCGAACGGCAAAGAGAAAGTTTTATCGACACCAATGAGTGTAATTTTGCCATTTCCGCCCGGGGCATTGGTCGTTTCCGGGTGAGTGCATTCTTTCAACGTAACCTCACAGCCATGGTGCTGAGACGCATCGAGACCCGTATTCCGCGAACAGAAGAGCTGGGTCTGCCGGACGTATTGAAGCAGATGGCCATGACCAAGCGCGGGCTGGTGATTTTCGTCGGTGCGACCGGTACCGGTAAGTCCACTTCGCTGGCAGCCATGATTGGGCATCGTAACCGCAATTCCAAAGGTCATATTATTTCCATTGAGGATCCGATCGAATTTATCCATCAGCACGAAGGTTGTATCGTGACTCAGCGCGAGGTTGGTATCGACACAGAATCATTTGAAGTGGCTCTGAAAAATACTCTGCGGCAGGCGCCGGACGTCATTATGATCGGTGAGGTACGAACCAAGGAAACCATGGAGTATGCCATCACGTTTGCAGAAACCGGGCACTTGTGTCTGGCGACATTGCACGCCAACAACGCCAACCAGGCGCTGGACCGGATCATGCACTTTTTCCCGTCGGAACGGCAACGGCAGCTGTGGATGGACCTGTCATTGAACCTGCGTGGTATTGTGGCGCAGCAATTGATTCCGACCCCCGATGGAACCGGGCGCCGGGCGGTGGTCGAAGTACTGTTGAACTCGCCTTTGGTTCAGGACCATATTCGTAAAGGTGAGGTGCACCTGCTGAAGGATCTCATGGCTAAATCCAATGAACTGGGTATGCAGACCTTCGATCAGGCATTGTTCCACTTGTACACTCGTGGCGAGATTACTTATCAGGATGCTCTGGCACATGCTGACTCTGCCAATGATCTGCGTCTGATGATCAAGCTTGATCAGGAAACCGATTCCGATCACCTGGATGACAAATCCAGTCGTTTTACCATTCAGGATGGAGACAACTATTAATGTCTGAAATTTATGATGTTAACAAAATCCGGGCATATACTTTTTCATGTTGAGATGCTGATCTGATATCCGTGTTTTTGAGTCTTTCTGATTGATTTAAATAGCATTTTATTTAGGGATGCCGGTCATTTTCCTGACAGGCACCCTTCTCAACCGCTTTTCTTGAGCTGATTTTAAAAACCGTACGAGAGCTTTTTTACAATGAGCTGGGTTTCGCAAAACCCGCTTTTCTGAACACGTCTTTTGTAACAGAATTTTTCCGCACTATCACTTCATGATATATAAGTCAACAATTCTTGTTTATGAGTTTAATTTTCCGTTTATCAGGTAAAATACCGTCAAAAAATAAAAACCAAAAAGACCTTTTCTGAACCAAGTTTTTCACAACTACTTGTAACAGTTTGTTTGGTGAAGCTGTGCTGCCAACATATAACACTGGTGTATGGAGGAAGTTGCATGCCGAATCCGCTTACGTTGAAACGCATACTCCTTAATCGCATTGTATTTGCAGTTTTTATGGGGACGTTTTTATCCCCATGCTTCGTAGGATTAGTTGATGTCATTCGCTCGGCAAACGCGGAACAGATTTATTCCTCTCAGCAACAAAGCAGCAAAAAAATTGCGACGACTTTAGTGCCAATATCAAACGGAATGCAATTGGCTACCTGGTATCAGAGTGATGATAATGTGGTAACGGATCGTCGTATTACCCTTCGCCATCAGTCTGAAGGACCAGCTGTACAGACTTCCGGCCAGAAACAATCATTTATATGGCCTTTCGTTGTTACGGTGGTGATTTTGCTGATGTTAATTTTTTTATTCGGTTACTGTATATGGCGACTGAATATGTTGAGGAGGTCTCTCATGACAATGATTTATTTATGGGAGTAGGTTCGTTCCAACCCCCTTTTAAAAAACCACCTTGTCTGTTTCAGCGGTTTGCCTGCTGAGACGCTAAAAGATAAGGCTGGATAATTTCCAACAGAGCCTGAATGTGTGCAGGTGTGTCATTCAGGGCAGGAATATAATTAAAACTCTGACCACCGGCTTCAAGGAAATATTCCCGATTTTCCTGATCAATCTCTTCTATGGTTTCCAGACAGTCAGATGAAAATCCGGGGCAAAACACCTGAACAGATTTTATCCCGGATGATCCCAGCTGCATCATCGTTTTATCGGTGTAAGGTTGCAGCCATTCGGCTTTACCAAACCGGGATTGAAACGTTGTCATGATCTCGTTATCAGAAAGCTCCAGTGCCTGCTGGAGTAGCTGGCTGGTTTTCATACACTGATCATAGTATGGATCGCCTTTGTCCCGGTAGGATACCGGCGTGCCATGATAAGACAGGATCAGTTTTTCGGCCCGGCCATGCTCTTGCCAGTAATTTTGAATATGCGCTGACATGGTTTTTATGTAAGCGGGATGATCGTGGTAGTTATGAATAAATGTCAGATCCGGTACTGTACGGGAACGTTGCAGAAATTGGCCCAGGGTATCAAAGGTTGATCCGGATGTTGAGCCCGAATATTGCGGATAAAGCGGCAGCACGATGATATTACGAATGCCTTGTTGCATGAGGGCAGAGAGCCTGTCAGACATACTGGGGTTGCCGTAGCGCATGGCAAAATCCACCACGACCGGTTCCTCAAATTCTTTATTAACAAGTGCTTGTAATGCCGTTGCCTGATTGCGGGTATAGATCATCAGTGGCGAGCCTTGTTCAGTCCAAACCTCCCGATAGGCGGCCGCTGATTTACGGGGGCGGGTATTCAAAATAATACCGTTCAATATCAGCCACCATAACCAGCGTGGCGCTTCAACCACTCTGGGGTCAGATAAAAACTCCTTCAGATAGGTTTTCAGTGCCTTTGGGGTCGGGGCTTCGGGGGTGCCCAGATTGCAAATTAAGACGGCTGTGCCAGGTGCATCATCCGGTATAGTGGTAAAACCCTGATAGTTCATAAAAATCCTGACCGTTGATTAAATGTGATTGGGCGGACTGTCATATTGAGTCTGGACTACATGAATCCAAGTTAAAAAAAACATTGATGTTCATTAACTCAGCATCAGCCAGATACCCACGCCCGCCATTAGTGACCCGGCAATACGATTCATCAATTTAAGGTTTGAGGTGTTTTTGAGCAGTGCGCCCAGAGATTGACCGCCGCTGGAATAGATCATCAGACACATCCATTCCAGTATCAAAATCATCAGAATCAGAATGGGCAGTTGTGTCAGCAGAGGGTAATCCGGAGAAATAAATGGCGGCAATAATGCGACCAGGAAGGCCCAGCCTTTCGGATTGGCAACGGCCGTGATAAACCCCTGATACATTAACTCCCGGCGCCCCAATTTTTTATGAGGTGCATTTTGTTCCGTTAATGCCAGCTTGCCCTTGGAGCGCCAGAGTGAATAGCCAAGATAAATCAGATAGGTGCCGCCAATGATTTTCAGCACCACGAACAACATTGGAAAGCGCAGCATGATCGCAGCTACACCAACGGCAGCAGCAATCGCTACGGTGGCTACACCGGCCAGTTCTCCTACCATCATCCATAGGGTTCGGCGGACGCCGATCGTCATACCTAACGACATGGCCAGTGTCATACACATGCCCGGGGTGATGGACACAAAAAAGAATGTCGGTATGAATGCGGCCAGCAATGTCATGCTGATCATGATTGTTCTGCCATTGCCCAGGCTTCGTAACCGCCATCCAGTGAATAAACGTCCTGAAATCCCTGTTCGAGTAAAAAGCTGGCGGCGCTGATACTGCTGATCCCGTGGTAACAACAGACCACGACTGTTTGCTCACGAGGGGTTTGGGCCAGAAATTCAAACGCATTTTCGTTAGTCAGTTGAATGGCATCGGGAATGTGGCCTGCATTGAAAGACTGGTCGTCACGGATGTCGACCACCAGGCAGGACGATTGCAGGGCTTTTAATCCGGCCGGATCGATATGCTTTACCACAACAGGCTCCATTTTTATTTATTCAGGAAATAATGGATTCTATTGACTGTCAGCAGGAATGCAAAGTGTCGGAGCTGAGTCAGGGTATCCTGGAATAAAATTTTCATTTCGACTGAATCTGGTATATTCGCCGACCTTCACAAGCGAGGAAAAGGAAGAAAGTATGCGATTTTGGAACCCGGGCAGCTTGATGGTTGCTGCTATTTGTTTGTGTTCAGCGTGGGTTGGTGCCACGGAGCAGCACGCGCCAATGACGCGCTGGCAGAAAATAGATCTGCCGGATTATCGGATTGTATTTGAACCTGAGTTGCGTAGCGAGGCCGAACGCATTGCCTCTTACCTGGAGTTTTATGTTCCCAAGATGGAACAGTCCATGCCTGTGTCATTAAGGCCGAAACGCATTCCTATTCTGTTGTCCTCCAGTTCTCATGAAAGTAACGGCTATGTGGCGGTGTCGCCGTTCCGGTCGGTATTTTTTAATCAGCCGGCAGCATTTGCAGCAGAAGACTGGTTGAAAACACTGAGTATTCATGAGGTTCGTCATACCATTCAGGCGCTGCAGCCGCTGGATACTAATAGTGGTCGGATTTTGACGACCTGGTTTGGGGAGAGTGGCAGTGCGTTTTTAAATGTGCTGTTTTATCCGGCCTGGTTTTTGGAGGGGGATGCTGTACTGGAAGAGACTCTGCTGTCTAATGGTGGTCGTGGCAGGGTGGCATCCTTCGATCTCTGGCGTCGCACTCACGAGTTGAGTCAGCCGCGTTATGATTATTTCCGCGCGTTTCTGGGCACCGGTTATGACAGCTATCCATTCGCGAATCATTATGAACTCGGTTATTTTCTGACGACCTATCTGCGCAATACCTATGGTGACCGGATTCTGGATGACATTCTGGAGAGTACTGGAGAGTTTGGCCTGACCATCACTTTTGATGGTAATACCCGCAAACTGACCAAGGACTCGCTGCCAGAAACCTATGAGCATGCCATGAACGAGCTGCATCAGCGCTGGAAGGCTCAACAGCAGGCCATGACACTCACGGATATCGATCCGCTATGGGCACCCGGTCGCAAAGCCTGGCGCAGTTATTATCCGTTCGCCAGTTCCGGTGATACTACCTGGGCGATACGTCATGGGGTCATGGATGGCACCTGGTTGGTCGGTATCGAAAATGGCCGCGAAGTTCGAATCCGGCAAATACGCAACACGGTTGCCAGCAGTCTGCGCGGCACCGCCAAGCAACGTTCTATCAGCAAGGGTGATGACCAGGTTTGCTGGATCAACTATCACGCCGATGCGCGTTTCAATCTACAGTCCTGGGGGGATATCGATTGTTACTCGCTCCAACAAGACCGGTTACAGCATTTAACCCAACGGCAGAAGTACACGTCAGTTGCCGTCAGCCCGACAGACCGCTACTACGCTGCGGCTGAATTTACTGAAACCCGTGATGCCAGTATTCGGATATTGGATGCCAGTGGTGTGGTGGTGCAGCATTTTGCCTTACCAAAACATGCGTTTGCATTTGATCTGGCCTGGAGTGCGGATGAGCAGCAACTGGTGTTTGTGCAATTGGATGATGAGGGCTTTTCCATTCGGCAGCTGCAGTTGGCATCAGGACAGCAACGGATATTGATGGCCGCCAATCATGATCAGGTTCCCCGTTCACCAGTGTTTACCGATCAGGGAGTGGTGTATAGCAGTGATTACAGTGGAACGGATCAGCTGTGGCTGCTACCTGATACAGGACAGCCGCAGTTAATCGTTCAGCGCCCTTATGGGGCATATTTTCCCAATTGGAATGCCACACTGAAAAGCATCGTTTTTGCCGATTATCAGAGTCATGGGCAGGATATTGTGACAGTGCCTTTAGCGAATTTGTCCGGTATTGAAAAAGACCAGGTGTTGCCGGTAAGGACCGATTATTTTGCACCATTGCAGGCCCAGCGTAGTGATAATCCTCTGCTGGCAGACATCACTCCGCCGGAACCGCAGGATCATGATGTCAGTGCCTATTCCCGTTGGGGCAATCTGGTGAACATTAATAACTGGTCATTGCTGTTTTCCGGTCAGAGTGCTTCGGCGACAGTGAACAGCAACAATCTGTTAAATACCGTTGGGATGTCGGCATCGGCGGTGCAGGATTTCAAGCATCATGAAACCAGTGGTTCATTTTCTCTGGCCTATCGACGCTGGTATCCGGTTATCACGGCATCGGTGGCATCGGATTTCCATGTCCAGACTGACAAGCAGGATGTAGAACGGCAGTGGCGGCAGAATACCCGTAATGTCGGTGCCTACGTGCCGTGGTCGTGGCAGCAGGATTACCAGCAGTTGCAGGCTGTGGCTGGTGTGAATCTGAGTTTTTCGGATATTGATGGCATACCCGTGCGTGATGATATTGATAACCAGCCCTCGGGCGAACTGGTGCTGTGGAAATCTTATGTTGGCTTCAGCCAGCAACGGGAAGGGGCTCAGCGGGACTTCGAAAGTCGCCATGGCTGGGTAGCGGAACTGGGCTTCAATCAGTCTGTGGATGAGTGGTCAGATTTCGACAAGCAACAGTACTGGGGATCGGTGAAGCTTTATTTTCCAGGTTTCTGGCTGACACATTCGATCGTTGCCGAAGCGGAATATGAAGAACAACAGGGGGATGATGATTTTCTGCTACCCAATCAGTTTGAGCCGGCACGGGGTTTTCTCGATACCCTGACAAAGGACCAGGGCGGTCGGGTTGGCCTGGAATATGTTGCGCCGGTCGGGTCATTATCCTGGCGTCTGGGGCGGGTGTTGTACCTTAAGAGCTGGCAGCTCAGTATGTCTGCTGACTATGAAACCGCCGAGTATCAGGATGAGTTTGAGGATCGCTGGTCCACCGGTGTGAAGGTTGCCTTACCGAGCCACCTGTTCAGCAACCTGTCTCTTCAGGTTAATCCTTATGTAAGTACTTATCTGGTGGATGGCTACAAAATGCAGACCATCGTCGGCGTGGGAGTGAGTAACGAGTAGGTTTCATGAAGCTGACATCAAACATATCAATCGCCGTTTGATGTCAGCACGCTGTGCCGTTATTTCTTCAACCGGTAACACGGTTCATATTTGGAGCCGGGCAGTTTCATCCGGTGCTGTTCCACAAAGGCCTGCAGCAGCCGGTCAAGAGGCTCCATGATGCGGGGATCGCCATTGATCTCAAATGGTCCTTTTTCCTCGATGGTGCGAATTCCCTGTTCTTTCACATTGCCGGCGACAATGCCGGAAAATGCCCGTCTCAGGTTTGCAGCCAGTGTATGGACCGGTAATTTATGGCTCAGTTCGAGTTTGGCCATATTCTCATGGCTGGGTTCGAAGGGTTGTTGAAAAGCTTTGTCGATGGTCAGCAGCCAGTTAAAGTGAAAGGCATCCGCCATTTTGATTCGGAATTCCCGCACATCGTGCAGACCCTGGGCCATTTCGCGTGCCACCTGGGCAGGGTTGTCGATGATGATCTTATATTTCTGCTGAGCCTCGAACCCTAGCGTGGTATTGATAAACTCGTGCAGTTCCTGGAAATAATTTTCTGATTCTTTCGGACCGGTCAGAATCAGCGGGAATGGAATTGAGACGTTTTCCGGGTGCAGCAGAATACCCAGGATGTACAGCAATTCTTCGGCGGTGCCGGCACCTCCCGGAAAAATAACAATACCATGACCGACCCGGACAAAGGCCTCCAGGCGTTTTTCGATATCCGGCATGATGACCAGTTCATTGACGATCGGATTAGGCGCTTCGGCGGCGATGATGCCCGGTTCGGTAACACCGAGATAGCGGCCACCCTGAACGCGCTGCTTGGCATGGGCAATAATGGCGCCTTTCATCGGCCCTTTCATGGCACCGGGACCACAGCCGGTACAGATGTTCATGCCCCGCAGGCCGAGTTCATGACCGACGTTTTTGGTGTATTTGTATTCCCGGTTGTTGATTGAGTGACCACCCCAGCAAACTACCAGATTGGGTTCGCGGCCAGGTGCAAAGGCACGGGCATTACGCAGGAAGCGAAACACGTATTCAGTAATGTCTTTACCACTTTTGAGATTTTCGACGTGAGTGTCGATACCGCTTTGACTGTAGACGATGTCGCGCAGGGCACTAAACAGCATTTCCCGGGTTGAGGCAATCATGTCATCGTCGACGAAGGCTTCAGCCGGTGCATTTTTAACGATCAGTTTGATGCCGCGATCCTGCTGTTCAAGTTCGATGTCAAAGTTGGGATAAGCTTCCAGCAGGGTTTTGGCGTTGTCGACATCAGACCCGGTGTTCAGGATCGCCAGCGCGCATCGCCGAAACAGCTCATGCATGCCGTTCTGGCCAGTGGTTCTGACCTTGGCCACTTCCTGCTGGGACAATATTTCGAGACTTCCTCTGGGAGAAAGGGAAGCGCTTTTGACTGCTCTGGTCGTTTGACTCATGTTCTTTTCCTTACATTAATACCGGGTCCGGTCCTGCAATAGTGCAGCATAACCGGTTTGGAAATCCGGATAGCGAAACTGAAAGCCTGCCTGCTGCAGCCAGCTGCTGTGACAGCGTTTCCCCTTCGACATAGTCAGTTTAGCTGACTCCTGTGGATCGACATTAAGTTGCTGTTGCAGCCAGGTCAGAACCTCATTTTGACTGGCACCCTGACCATCGCAACCAAGTACAACTCCGGGATTCGCCTGACCGGACCGCCAACGGTTACATAAAAAGCTGATCAGCGCCACTGCATCTTCAACATGTATACGATTGCCAAAAGCCGTCTGTTCAGTCCGGCTCCCCTGGCTCGCCAGACGAATCATCCGGGTGCGCTCGGGACCGTAAATACCGGCCAGTCTGACGCTGCAATCCTGTTCTGCGAGCAATTGTTCTGTCTCTTTTAGAACTTCCCCCTGAGAATCTGCCGGCTCTGCCGGAGACTGCTCATCGACCCATTCGCCTTCGTTCTGACCATAGACCCGGGTTGAGGAAACAAACAGACAATGTTGGTGGGTAATGGTTGCCAGAGCCTGTTTGAGGCCATGGTAATAACTTTGCCGGTATCCGGTCACGCTGCGATCTGAGGCCGCGACACAGTAAACCATAATGTCGCAGGCATAATCGGCCAGCTGTTCAATGTCACTGGTGAGATCCAGGTATTTCATGTCGTAAGACCTGGGTATGTCATCCCGGCTGCGTTTGACGGCTAATACCGACAGATTGTTCTGTTGTGCCTCCTGGGCCAGCCGGGAGCCCAGATCACCTGCGCCAAGGATGATCAGAGAATAGTGTTTCGTCATATGCGGAGCCTTGTTCCGGGTCATGTTTGAGCTGTATGTATTTTCAGTCTTGCGCTACCGGTCCGTGCCTGAATCGGTATAATCGGACCAGCTTTAAATGCGAATTATTCCTTATGATGACATTGAATGAACTGAAATACCTCGTGGCTTTGTCGGAGCTGAAACACTTCGGCCAGGCCGCTGAGCAATGTTTTGTCAGTCAGCCAACGTTGAGCGTGGCCATTAAAAAGCTGGAAGAAAAGCTCAATGTGGCGTTGTTTGAGCGTCGTAACCAGCAGATTGATTTGACGCCTATTGGCATGCATATCGTGCAACGGGCCCGCAAGGTGCTCCAGGAGGTCAGCGATATTCAGGCCATCGCCCAGAACTCCCAGGATCCGCTGCAGGGTGAAATCCGCCTTGGTGCGATTTTCACGATTGCTCCTTATTTGTTGCCTGTCGTAATTCCTGAACTGCATCAACAGGCTCCAAAGATGCCTTTGTATATCGAAGAAAACTTTACCGCCAGTTTGCGCAAACAGCTGATCGCCGGTGAGATCGATGCGGCAGTGGTGGCGATGCCCTTTACCGGCACAGACCTGGTAACCCGGCCATTGTATGAAGAAGAGTTTGTGGTGTTGGCACCCTATAGTCATCCGGTCGCGCAAATGGCCAGTGTCTCACAGGAACAACTGGCGGATGAAACCCTGCTGTTGCTGGGTGAGGGTCATTGTGTCCGGGATCAGATCATGCAGTCCTGTCCGGCCATTCAACAGTCTACTGCGGAGAAGTCAGCACCGATGCGCTCCCTGACCTCCGGCAGTTCACTGGAGACTTTGAAATACATGGTGGCATCCGGCATGGGGTTGACCATACTGCCGAGCTCTGCAGCCAGACTTGGGCAATATAACCCCAATCTGATCAAAGTGGTGCCGTTCGCTGCCAATCCACCCACCCGCACCGTAGCGCTTTCCTGGCGGGCCACATATACCCGACCGAAAGCCATGGAGTTAATCGCCAGTGTCATTAAGCACAGCCACGACACTTAAACTGACCAACCTCAAGGGCGTCGGTGAAAAACTGGTTGAGAAGCTTAATAAAATCGGCGTTTTTCAACCACTGGATCTGTTGTTTCATCTGCCATACCGCTACCAGGACCGTACTCGTATCGCGCCAATCGGTGGGTTGCGCTTTGGCCAGGCGGTGGTAGTGGAGGCAGAGGTCCGCGCTGCTCAGGTGGTGTTTGGCAAGCGCCGGTCGCTGGTGGTGCGGGTACAGGATGGTACCGGTACGCTGACTCTACGATTCTTTCATTTCAGCGCTGCCCAGAAAAATCAGTTTGTCGCGGGTAACCGGGTTCGCTGTTACGGTGAGGTCCGTACTGGCAGTACCGGCTATGAAATGTACCACCCGGAATACAAACTGTTGAATACGGTCGCCGCAAGTCCGTTGGAAAACAGTCTGACGCCACTGTATCCGACCACAGAAGGATTGAACCAGACGCGCATACGATTGTTGGTGGATCAGGTGCTGCCACATGTCAGGCAGCTGCCGGACTACGTTCCGGAAGTGCTGCTGCAGAAGTTTCAGCTGCCGACATTGGCTCAGGCGGTTCAGGAACTCCATCATCCTTCCACCGATACCCGACTGGATCTGTTTGAACAGGGGCAGCATCCGGCTCAGCGACGGCTGGCGCTGGAGGAGTTACTGGCCCACAACCTCAGCCTCAAGCAGCTCAAACAGCAGGCACAGCTGGAACCGGCGGTGGCCATGCCGTTGCAGGGACATCATGTGGAGGCATTGAAAGCCCGGCTACCGTTTCAGCTGACGGGCGCACAGCTGCGGGTGTTTACTGAACTCAGCGCTGACATGTGTCGCAGGGTGCCCATGATGCGGCTGGTTCAGGGAGATGTCGGTTCAGGCAAAACCATGGTGGCGGTGCTGGCAGCATTGCAGGCGGTGGAAAACGGTTTTCAGTGTGCGTTGATGGTGCCCACGGAAATTCTGGCGGAGCAGCATTTCAATAACATCCGTCAGCTGGTGAATCCGTTGGGACTCGGTGTGGCATGGCTGGTTGGCAAACACAACAAAAAAATCCGCGAACAACAGCTGGCGGAAGTTGCTGATGGCCGCGCCGCGATTGTTGTTGGTACTCATGCGCTGTTTCAGGAATCAGTGCATTTTCATCGTTTGGGGTTGATTATCATCGACGAGCAGCATCGGTTTGGGGTTCATCAGCGGCTGGCGTTACGGGAAAAAGGCCAGAGCAGTGGCCAGATTCCTCATCAGCTGATTATGACTGCCACACCGATTCCCAGAACTCTGACCATGAGTGCCTACGCTGATCTGGATTGTTCCATCATCGATGAACTGCCACCGGGTCGTAAACCGGTGGTGACCACGACCATCAGTGATCAGCGTCGGGCTGATGTTATTGCCAGGGTGGCCAGTGCCTGTCAGTCAGGCCGGCAGGTTTATTGGGTGTGTACGCTGATTGAGGAGTCTGAAGAGTTACAATGCCAGGCCGCCGAAGACACTGCTGCGGATCTGGCTCTGGCATTGCCGCAGTTGCGGATCGGTCTGGTGCATGGCCGCATGAAGGCAGCACAAAAGGCCGAAGTGATGGAGCGTTTCAAAAGTGGGGAGTTACATCTGCTGGTGGCCACCACGGTGATCGAGGTCGGAGTGGATGTGCCCAATGCCTCGGTGATGATCATCGAAAACCCTGAACGTCTCGGGTTGGCTCAGTTGCATCAATTACGCGGGCGCGTTGGTCGGGGGGATCAGGAGAGTTTTTGTGTGTTGGTGTATGGAGCTTCTTTGTCACAGCAGGGCAAGGAGCGTCTGCAGGTGATGAAGGAAACCAATGATGGTTTCAAAATCGCAGAAAAAGACCTGGAATTGCGTGGACCAGGAGAAGTGCTGGGAACCAGACAGACCGGACTCATGCAATTTAAAGTGGCAGATCTGCAACGTGACGCAGGAATGCTGGATGATGTACAGTGGCTGGCAGAACAACTTCTTACATATTATCCGGAAAATGTAGAACCGGTTATCAAACGATGGATTCCCGATGGTGAGAAATACGGCAAAGTCTGACGAACGTTCTACACTGAAGGAAGATCGCAAAACATCGGGTACCCTCTATGTCTGATTTACCTATTTTGGTTCAGCAGTACTTATCCAATCATCATCTTTCTCATCATATTTTATCTACGCCGACATTTGAGTTACCGGTGACTGTGGAAGTAACACTACTGGAGGATGAGAGTGGACGGGTACAGCTGTTTTCATCATCCAACTGTTTGCTGGAAAAACACCGGCTGAAAGCCGTCACCGGTCGTGATCTGAAAGCCGTCAGCCTGCTGGAACAGCAGAAGCTCAAGCATAAACTCGGCTTGTCGAATTTTCCGGCGCTCGATGGTTTGTTGCCTTACGAAACCTGGATAGATAAAAGCGTTTTTCTGAGTGATCCGGTTTATATCCGGGCGGGTAATGAAGAAAAGCTGATCAGTCTCGAAGATGTCAAAAAGTTATATTTGAGCGAACAGGTGAGAGAAGTCGATCTGTGCCGGAGAATCCCAGTGAGTGAGATCGAATATCACATGGGAGTCGAGCAGGATCAGAATGAGATCCACAGTGCTATTCGTAACCTGACGTCGCTGCGCATTAAAAAGCGGATTGAGGAAACCCTTGATATTCCGCCATTGTCAGCAACCGCAGAAGCCATTATCCGGCTCAGAGTCGATCCCGATGCTGATGTGAACAAGCTGGCGGGCATAGTTGAGCGCGATCCTCCGTTGGCAGCTCAGGTGGTCAGTTGGGCGAGTTCATCCTATTATGCCGCGCCGGGCTCCATCAGATCGGTCCAGGATGCCATTATCCGGGTGTTGGGATACGACCTGGTCATGAACCTGGCGCTCGGGTTGTCCCTCGGCAAAATCCTTAATCTGCCCAAACATGAAGCGGAGGGTAGCTCGCCCTATTGGAAGCAGGCTGTATATATGGCCGCTACGGTGGTGAAGCTTAAAGATCTGATTCCGCCGGCGCTGCGACCAGGGTTTGGACTGACCTATCTGAGCGGATTATTGCATAACTTCGGTTATCTGGTTCTGGCACATTCATTTCCTCCCCATTTTGATCAGATCATTCAACACTTGGAGCTGAATCCGCATTTGAATCCCATGCATGTGGAACGTCATATTCTGGGGATTTCCCGTGAACAGATTGCGGCCGCCTTACTAAAGTCCTGGAATCTGCCGGAAGAGGTGTGTGTCGGGATTCGTTATCTGCAAGAGCCTGATTATGCCGGGGTTTATAGTGATTATGCTCACTTGAATTATCTGGCGTTAAGGTTGCTTAGAAAGTACCGTCTGCTGTCAGGGCCGGATGAACAGATTGATACATCCATTTTTAAAAACCTGTACATGAACGCTGATGAAATACCCTCTGTAATGGAAGAAATCGTTGCTTCGAGAGAGGAGCTGGACGCCATCAGCCAAAGTCTGAGCGATCCGGTATGAGCGTATGTATCCACTCATGAATGCCAATAAAAATAATATGAACTAAGTGCTTTGGTGACATATTTCAGACTTTTCACAAAAAACGGAATATTAGAGTTTTTTTTATTTGAAAATATTATAAAACAAGTGGCTTTGAACGGTGCTTTTGCCATACGGACCGAAATATCTGGTCTATAAATATATCTCCACAATTTTGTAAATATGTGTTGTTTTTTATAGGGGTTTGTAACGACACATATGAGTGATGTTTTAATTCTGGAGATGGAAAAATGTCGAATACATCCAGCAGTTCACTTCATCAGATTGATATCAATCAGCTTCAGGATGAAGACTATAATCAGGCAAGAAGTGTGACATCAAGAAGTCGTGTTCGTGACGCTGTAGCTGCCGACGTGGAAGCTTTTTTGAAAAACGGCGGCTCTGTCACAGAGGTACCTAAAGGATTGCGCGCCGACCCGCCTAAAAAACCAAGTAATGCCTATGGCTCCCGGCCCATCTGACGAGACACCGGAGGCCCATGTCGGGCTTCCGGCTTGATAATATTTAGTGGTTAAGGATCTGTGACAGGAATAACTGGGTCCGTTCGTTTTGAGGATTATCAAAGAACTCTTCAGGTTTGTTTTCCTCAATGATCTCGCCACCGTCCATAAAGATGACCCGGTCAGCGACTTTTCGGGCAAAGCCCATCTCGTGTGTTACGCACAGCATGGTCATTCCATCCTTGGCCAGAGAGGTCATAACGTCGAGAACCTCAGCAATCATTTCCGGATCCAATGCACTGGTCGGCTCGTCAAACAGCATGATTTCCGGCTGCATGCACAGCGAGCGGGCGATTGCCACGCGCTGTTGCTGGCCGCCGGAAAGCTGGCCGGGAAATTTTTTCGCCTGATTGGAAATCTTAACCCGTTCCAGATAATGCATGGCCAGCTCTTCAGCTTCTTTTTTGGATGTTTTACGCACCCAGATTGGAGCCAGGGTCAGGTTATCGAGAATGCTCAAGTGCGGAAACAGGTTAAAGTGCTGAAAGCACATACCCACTTCGCGACGGACTTCTTCAATGTTTTTAACATCGTTGGTCAGTTCCGTGTTCTTGATTATGATGCGGCCCTGCTGGTGTTCTTCCAGACGGTTGATACACCGGATCATAGTTGATTTCCCTGAGCCCGAAGGACCACAAACGACAATCCGTTCGCCTTTTTTTACTTCCAGGTTTATGTTCTTCAGTACGTGAAACTCTCCGTACCACTTATGCATGTTTTGAATACGGATAACAATGGCATCCGACAGGAACTGGTTCTGTATATTACTCATGGTAGAGAATTCCTTAACGTTTATGACCGGTATTCAACAGCCTTTCGAGGCGTTGTGAGTAGCGGCTCATACCGAAACAAAATACGAAATAACCGAAGGCAGCGAACACATATCCCTCGATCGTAAAGGCCAGCCACTCTGGATTAGTGGATGCTGATTGTGCCATCCCCAGCAGATCGAACAGGCCAATAATCAATACCAGGGTGGTATCTTTAAACAGCCCGATAAACGTATTGACGATGCCGGGGATTACCAGCTTAAGGGCTTGTGGCAGTATCACCAGCAACATGCTTTTCCAGAAATTGAGACCAAGCGCGGCAGCGGCTTCGTACTGGCCTTTGGGAATAGCCTGCAGACCACCACGTATCACTTCAGCCATGTAGGCTGATGAGAACAGTGCCACTCCGATCAGTGCGCGAATCAGTTTATCTGGATTCAGGTCATCCGGGACAAATAACGGGAACATGACTGAGGCCATGAATAATACCGTAATCAACGGAATGCCACGCCAGAACTCGATGAAGGCCACGCATATCGCGCGAATGATCGGCATGGTGGAACGACGTCCCAATGCCAGCAAAATACCGATAGGCAAAGAGGCTACAATACCGGTTACGGCGATGACGAGTGTCAGAAACAATCCACCCCACAATGGCGTTTCGATAACTTCCAATCCCATGCCACCGTAAAACAGGAAATAACACAGGATCGGATATACAAGCAGCAGAAACCCTACAATAAATGCTTTTACTTTGCCCGGGACAACGCTGAAGAACAGTGGAATGGCGCTGGCAATGCAAAGCACGTAGGCCAGTTCTATCCGCCAGATCTGATCACCTGGAAAGCGACCGAACATCAGTTGCTGGAACCAGACTTTGATGAATACCCAGCAAGCCCCTTCACGACTGCATGCGTCCGCCGAGTTGCCGGACCAGTCCGCAGAAATAATGGCCCAATCGAGGAATGGTGGAATGGTGATATAAAGCAGCAGTAAAGCCAGTAACGTTAATATGCTATTGGCCACACCGTTAAATAAATTGTGCTTGATCCAGGCAACCGGCCCAATCAGATTTTTAGGTGGTGGCAAATTAGGATGTTGACCGGGTTGATAAGTTTGATTCGTCATCTATCGCTCCACCAGTGCCATACGGGCGTTGTACCAGTTCATCAGTGTCGAAATCAGCAGACTCAGTCCCAAATAAACTGACAATGTCATGGCCATGATTTCCACAGCCTGACCGGTTTGGTTCAGAGTCGTACCGGCAAATACCGCGACCAGGTCAGGATATGCAATTGCAGCCGCCAATGAGGAATTCTTGGTCAGATTCAGATATTGGCTGGTCAGCGGCGGAATAATCACTCTCAAGGCCTGCGGAATAATAATCAGGCGGGTGGTCAGATTTGGCCGCAGTCCGAGTGCGTAAGCCGCTTCCGTTTGTCCTTTATTCACCGCCATGATGCCTGAACGGACAATCTCGGCGATAAAAGAAGATGTGTAGATCGATAAGGCAAACAGTAGGGAACAGAATTCGGGGGTGAGAACCATTCCTCCTTTAAAGTTAAAGCCTTTAAGTTCCGGGAAATCCCAGCTCATCGGGAAACCGGTAATAATGGCCGCCAGTAGTGGCATGCCGATGATAATACCCAGAGATGTCAATAATACCGGGAACTGTTCACCGGTTTTTTCCTGTCTTTTCTTGGCCCAGCGACGCATGAAAAATATGCCGATGATCGCTACGATCAATGCTGCCCATATCAGCCCAAAGCCGGATTCGAAAATTGGCTTTGGCATATAAAGACCACGGTTTGATAGAAAAATGCTATCAAACCAGTCGATGGCTGCTTTTGGTTTTGGCAGTGGCCGAAGCACTGCGAAATACCAGAAAAACAGTTGCAGTAGTAATGGAATGTTACGCAGGGTGTCAACGTAGATCATGGCGATTTTGGCGACTATCCAGTTAGAGGACAACCTCGCCACCCCCATGATAAAGCCCAGTACCGTAGCCAGCATGATACCCAGAAAGGATACCAGCAGGGTGTTCATTAATCCTACCCAGAAAACTCTTCCATAACTTGAGCTTTCATCGTATTCAATCAGGGTCTCTGAGATGGAAAACCCGGAACTCGTGGAAAGAAAATCAAAACCTGATGCAATACCTCTGGCTGCAAGGTTCATCATGGTATTGTTTATCAGCGTGTATATCACATACAGAACAAGACTCAGCACGAGAACCTGAAAAAACATGGCTGTGACGTTCGGGTCACGCCAGGCTGGCGGCTTTGCCGGTCTGCTCGAATCGATTTGAGCGCTCAAAAAACCATCTCCTAGTTTTTTAAATCTGTGCTGCCGACAATTGCTTGCCTGGCATCAACAAAAAATCATAAATTGAGTACACGACAGAGTGATGTATGCTAAGGCGACAACATCAGAATATCGTGGAAGCGAACTGAAACTGAATGTAATTTCATTCCTGTTGAATGAAACCAGAATTGCTGTGTCTGGGATGTTCCCGACACAGCTTTTTTGTTATTTAGCTAATTATTCGATGATTAGCGCAGTGGTGGCGAATACATGATACCGCCATTGCTCCAAAGGTTGTTGATACCTCTGGGTAGTTCCAGTGGCCCGATATTGCGATCAAAAATTTCGCCGTAGTTACCGACTTCGCGAATGATGTTGTATGCCCATTTGGCATCCAGTCCCAGGTTCTGGCCCAGTTGACCTTCTTTACCGACAAAGCGGAGCTGGTCAGGATTGGCTGATGGGTTGGTCAGTATTTTGGCAATATTGCCTGAATTCAGACCCATTTCCTCAGCTTCAATCGTGGCGTAGATAGACCATTTTACGATATCAAACAGTTCATCATCACCCTGAGCAACGACTGGACCCAGCGGTTCTTTGGAGATGGTTTCTGGTAAAACCATATGATCTGTAGGTTTTTTAAGTTTGGTACGCTGTGCAGCCAGACCGGATTTATCAGTTGTATAAACGTCACAGCGGCCCGCATCATATGCAGCAACCACTTCGTCGGCTTTTTCAAATACAACCGGCTCATAAGTCATGCCATTTTTACGGAAGTAATCTGCCATGTTCAGCTCAGTGGTTGTTCCCTGGTTGGTACAAACAGATGCACCATTTAGTTCCAGAGCACTCTTAACCCCGAGGTCCTTACGAACCATGAATCCCTGACCATCATAATAGGTAGTGGCGGTGAAATTCAGACCAAGCGATGTATCGCGGGTTTCTGTCCAGGTGGTATTACGTGACAGGACATCAATTTCACCTGACTGTAAGGCGGTGAAACGTTCTTTAGCAGATAACGGAGTATATTTGACTTTGCTGGCATCACCAAAAATAGCAGCGGCTACTGTACGGCAAAAGTCCACATCAAGGCCGCTCCATGTACCGTCTTCGCTTGGGTTTGAAAAACCTGGCAGACCCTGACTGACGCCACATTGAATAAAACCTTTTTGTTTGATTTTGTCCAGCACTGGACCAGCGACGGCGCTACTGGCGACTGTCACTGTAATAGCAGTTGCCAAGGCGAGTTTGATTAATTTCATTATTGCTCCTAAACCGGTTAGAACGGTTGATGTTTTATTATTGTAAGTCCTATCTAAGGTTCTGCTCTTTGATTCGAGCTGGTGCATAGTATTACCTTATTTTTTTCGGTAATGCTACTTTGGTGCCCACTTCAGACAGACTCACACTCGCTGATTGAGGTTAGCAACCGTTATGCCAGTTAGAAAATATAAGCCGGTTATTGGCCGAAAAAGGGCTTTTTTAAGTTATTTTGAAGGGAAAAAGCGTGTATTTGTTAAGTTATGAACAATTGGCTTCAGGGCTGAAGGGCTGTTCTCTGGAATGGATAATCTTTGTTAGTCCGTTTTGGTGCAAAAAAAGTCGCGAGCGTTTCCAAATATGTGCATAAACGTATCAAACAATGAGTAATCATACTATCTGTTTGGCAGGTTATAAAAATTGTCGATGATCTTGGCAGCATTCGTGAATATGGTGTTCAATGTTGACAATATGAATGATCCTATCGGTATCGTTGTTATGAATAATCTGAGTATGTCGCTGATTCAAAAAAACAATGGCTTGTGCAATTGCCTGTTGTTTATGGCAATGCTCTTTCTCGTGGCATGTGACAGCAGTTCCGAATTCGGCGGTAACTCTTTGGTTTCATCGCGTACCAAAGTCGACGTTCAGGGCGATGGCACCACGCTGGCCGCCATTCGGCAGCGGGGACATATTCGTTGTGGTGTGAGTACCAGTCTTCCCGGATTTTCGGCACCAGACAGTCAGGGCAACTGGAGTGGTCTTGATGTTGATTTTTGCAGGGTACTCTCTGCGGCCATTTTTGCAGATCCGACCCGTATCGTTTTTATTCCATTAAATGCCAAGGAGCGTTTCGATGCGTTACAGGCAGGGGAAATTGATATTTTGTCCAGGAATACCAGTTGGACCTATACGCGTGATATTCCACAGCATCTGAATTTTGTAGGCATTACGTTTTATGACGGTCAGGGATTTCTGGTGCGTAGGGATGCTGCTATCAATACGCCGGAAGATTTAAATGGAGCAGCTATTTGTGTGAAAGGAAACACAACATCAGAGCAGAATCTGGTGGCTTATTTCCGACAGCGAAACATGATTTATCAGCCGGTCATATTCGACACTTCCGATCAGTCTCTCAGTGGATTCGAGGCGGGACGATGCAGCGCCTTGTCGGCGGATCGTTCAGCGCTGGCATCAATGCGCCTGAATCTGAAGAATCCTGGCAGTGCGGTATTATTACCAATGGTGATTTCCAAAGAACCTCTGGGGCCAGTGATTCGAGAGGGAGATAATCAATGGCATAAGATTACCCGCTGGACTTTTTTTGCCATTCTCAATGCTGAGGAGTTTGGTATTACCTCTGAAAATATCGATGGTTTTAAACATTCCAACAACCCAATGATTAGCCGGTTAATGGGTGAGGAGGATAGTCTGGGGCAGAATCTTGGGCTGGATGATCTCTGGGCCTACCATGCTGTTAAGCTGGTTGGTAATTATGGAGAAATTTTCGAGCGTAACCTGGGAATGAATTCACCCATTAAAATCAGCCGGGGTGTCAACAACCTGTGGACCAATGGCGGGCTGCAGTATGGTCCGCCATTGCGTTAATGCTCAGGCTTTTTGGGGTTGTAGTGCTTCTTGCTGTTCAGAGTCTTTCAGGCGCAGACCAAGGTTGCCGGCAATCAGAATTAACGCACCTGCGATTTGATACAGGTTCAGTGGGCTGTCCAGGAATACCCAGTTAACAATCACCGCCGCAACCGGAAATGTCATTTCGGCCAGTGTCGCCACTCTGGCTCCCACTCTTCTGAGACCTTGATAATACAGAGCCATGCCCGCCAGACCGCTGATAAGTACCATGCCAAGGACTTTGCCGCTCAATGACCAATTGATGTCCGTCGCAGAGTGGTCCTGTAATAGCCAGATAGGCAGCAGGACAATAAATCCGGTGGTAAATCGTCCGGTCATGATTTCCTGTGGCTTTAGCCCTTGCAGGGACAGATACTTGCCAAATACAGTGGCACTACCCCATGCCACTACGGCAACCAGCGTCAGGGCATAGCCCAGCAGTATCATCGAAAGCTGGTCGTTATAGTGAAGTACTGAGCCAAAGAGTGTATTGATATCGGGCCAGATCATGATAAAACTGCCGGCAAAGACTATCGCTGCCCAGAATGCAAAGCCTTTTTTGATCGGTTCTTTAAGCCACAGATAAGCCAGAGTTATAGCGACGATGGGCTGCAGTTTTTGTAGCAGGATAACCACCGTTGGGTGCAGAAACTGAAAAGCCTGGGTAAATGCCAGGTTGCCAATCGCTGAGCCAAATCCACCAATTACCATGAAACTCAGCCATTGGGTTGGGGACAGACTGAGCCAGCGTTTGCGGTACACCCAGAGCAAAGGGGTAAACAGTATGCTGAGAAACAAATGCTCCAGCATCACAATCTGTAAAGTATTATATCCCTCACCGAGTAATGGATAGCGGATCAGCGTATCCAGAGCCCAGGTCAGGCATGCCATCATAATAAAAAAAGATCCTGTCATCTTAATACTCCAAAAAAACAAAGAGAGATGAACAGGGGTGATGAACAGACACGTCCACAGGAATATATAATCCTGTTCCAGTTTAATTGGTCCACAGGTATGCTTTGCGCAGGACTTGTGGTCACAAACTGGAGAGAACAACCTGGCTAAGCATTATGCAGCCGAAGAGGCAAACACAAGGTTGAGAGGTGTTTCTCTGATGGTCGATCTTCTTTCATCCGGACTGTAACCGTCGGCTCTGGAGTCTCACCAGATCTGCTGACCCTGAGCAATAAAAGTATCGTCAGGCGCTCGCGGGCTTTCCAGGGGGGTATTGCTGTCTGGATTACCGCCGGTGGGGAATTTCGCCCCGCCCCGAAGTTCGATTGGCTTTATGCCAAGCGGGGGAATATATATTAAGTTGGATTATAAATCGAATGATAAATGAGTAGGACCGGTCAAAGGATGTGCACGTTTTTTCAGACATTGTTGAGGGTGAATGGTAGGGTCGTATTCGCCTTGATTGCGATGGTCTTTATGGCTGCTAATGCCCGGGCGCTGGATCTGATGGGAAATCAGGCTCACCATAATCTGGTACCCTACATGGAATATCTTGAGGACAGTACCCGAGCAGAGACTCCATTTTCTGTTATTTCCAAGGCTCGGGAATCATCCTGGAAAGCATTTGATGAGCAAATCGTCAATTTCGGCTATACGCAGTCGAGCTTCTGGTTACGAATCACACTGGATACTTCTTATACACGCTATAAGCATTGGAATCTGATTCTCGATAATCCGCTGCTTAGTGTCGTAAATGTTTATCAGATGCAGAACGGTATTCCCAAAACCATTACCCGAACGGGAAGTTCCCGGCCGTACTACCGCCGCCAGGTTAATCATCGTGGTTATATCGTACCTCTCGATATATATGAACCCACTGAAATACTGATTATGGTTGAAGCAGAAACCGGCCTGTCTACCGGTGTTAACATCTGGGCGGGTGAGACTTACTGGCCGCATCTGTTGAAGATAGACCAGATTACCTTTTTGTTTTATGGCATTACCTTATTTCTGATTTTTTATAATCTGATTAATTTCTTTTTTGTCAGAGATTTTGGCTATATCTACTATGTGGTGTATGTCGCGCTGTTCACAGTATATGCCGCAGGTATGGATGGGATCATCTTTCAGTATATCTGGCCTGACAATCGGGCTTTTAATCCACACTTTTTGCAGTTCATATCCCTGGCCATTCTGATTTTTGCCATTTTGTTCGGTCGCCATTTTCTGCAAATCAACCGGGCCAGCAATCCGGCAGTCAATACACTGCTGTGGGCGTACATCGGAGTCACACTGTTATCCGTTGGCGTCATACTGTTCGTCAATTTTGTTGTTGCCTCACTTTTGATTTTGTCTCTTTCTGTGATGGCATCAATTCTGGCAGTGATTTTGTCGATTCTGGCGATAAACAAGGGTTTTCGTCCGGCATATGCTTATTTCGCCGCCACAGCGGGCCTGTTGCTGGCGTTACTGCTGTTCACAGCCTATAAGATTGGCTTGATATCATCCTATCCAATGTCATATCTGGCGCTTAAGGTCGCCATCGTATATGAAGGAATTATTCTGTCTGTCGCACTGGTCCAGCGCCTTAAACTATTGCGAATCGACGATGAGGAGCAGCAGAGTCGGGTGATGGCACAAAGGAAGTTTTTTTCCCATCTCAGCCATGAAATCAGAAATCCGTTGTATGGAATTATTGGAATGATCGAGCTGTTAAAACAGACCCGACTGGATACCGATCAGAGCAAATATCTGGAAACACTGACGATTTCCAGCTCTGCATTATTGGATATCGTGAATGAGGTGTTGGAGCACGCGAAAGTGGAGTCCGGTCACATCTCACTAGAATATAAGTTTGTACCGTTTGCTGATTTTGTTTCCCGCAGTGTTTCAATTGTTTCTCCCGGAGCAGAAGCCAAAAATCTTCAGTTTAGCTATGACATCGCCGATGATATTCCGGAAAATGTCCGTATTGATCCGATAAGAGTGCGGCAGGTTCTGATTAACCTGTTAGGGAATGCGGTCAAATACACTGAGGCAGGTTCAGTGCATCTGAAAATTTGTGCAATACAGAGAAACCACCTGCGGTTTGAAGTGTCGGATACCGGCATTGGCATCTCCCGAAATGAACAGAAACGTTTATTTGAGTCTTTCACCCGAAGCAAGAATGATGATTCCGGTGTTGGTCTGGGACTCGCCATCTGCAAGCAATTGATTGAATTGATGTCAGGGAGGATCGGTGTTCAATCAGAGCTGGCTCAGGGGTCCACTTTCTGGTTTGAAATTCCGGTTAATTTCGATTCCGTTGATGTGTCGGAGACGATTGTCAAACCGATGGTGAAGATTCTGCTGGTGGAACCGAGCCGGGTAGATCAGGATGTGTTCCGGGCCATGCTGGATAAGCTTGGATATGGTGTCACTCTCTCCCCGAGAGCTGAAAGTGCTCTTGATCAGCTGATACTTGAGCGCTATGACCTGATACTGATTGCCGATGAGCTGCCGGATAAAAATGCTGTGGATACCGCCAAGCTGATACGCCGTCAAGAGCTTCAGGATGGACGCGAACCGGTACCGATCATATGCATCAGCGCCACGGCGACACCGGAATTTCGCCAGGAATATATCCAGGCAGGTATGAATGAATTATTGAGCAAGCCGATAAAACTGAAAACTCTGTCGGATATCATTCAAAAGGTTCTCGAGGCCGACTGACTTTTGATGCCATGGTGCAATCTGTGTCATCAATGCGATAGGCTTGCTAGTTGTATTAACTCTCTGTGTTTGGATTAGCTATGAAAAACTGTTTTGCCATCCGTGCTGAAAACCCCCGTATTTTTGAGCAACGATCACCTTTGACCCCAGACCAGGTTCAGACGCTGATACAGAATAATGGTCTGAAGGTCATTGTAGAGTCATCTGATAAACGTTTTTTCAAAGATGATGAATTTCGTGCTGCAGGGGCGGTCGTCAGTACTGATACCACGGATGCCAATCTGATTCTTGGGGTTAAGGAAATACCCATTGAGGATTTGCCTGTCGATAAAGCCTGCGTGTTCTTTTCCCATACCATTAAAGGGCAGACTTATAACATGCCTTTGTTGCAGGCGGTGCTGGATCGGCGTGTCACGCTGATTGATTATGAAAAAATCGCTGACAGTCAGGGGCGCAGACTGGTGTTTTTCGGCCCATTTGCCGGCCTGGCAGGTGCCATTGATGCATTATGGATACTGGGGCGCCGGTTGCAGGATGAAGGCATACCCAACCCTTTCAGTCAGATTCGTCAGGCTCTGGAGTATGGCTCCTTACAGGAGGCCAAGTCTGCTGTGGAGGCGGCTGGAGAGTGGATTCGGAACAATGGCCTGCCGGAGACCGGCAAACCCTGGGTTATTGCTGTGACCGGGAATGGCACGGTTGCCCGTGGTGCGGGTGAAATTATTGACCTGTTACCAGTGACCCATATTTCCGCGCCTGAGTTCAAACAGTTGCAGGCAGGTAACAGTTTTGACCTGCAGCGACTCTATAAGGTGGTTATTGATTGCGACCACTTTGTCAAACCGGTCGATCCAGACACTCAGTTTGAATGGCAGGATTATTTTCAGCACCCGGAAAAATATCAGGCTGATTTTGAAGGATATTTGCCAGATATCACACTGTTAATCAACTGCATATACTGGGATGTACGCTATCCGAAGCTGGTAACCTGTCAGGATCTGAAAAGATTGTTTGCTGATAGTAAGTCTTCTGGTTTGAAAGTGATTGCGGATATTACCTGTGATATTGGCGGTTCCATTGAATGCAACCAGCGTGCGACCTCTTCAGCGAATCCGTGCTATGTCTATAACCCGGAAACCGGCGAGACCAGTGATGGCGTGTCCGGTGCAGGGCCTGTCATACTCGCGGTCGATAAGCTGCCAACAGAACTGCCGGTAGAAGCCTCAGCTTTTTTTGGCCAGGCACTGATGCCGTGGTTGCCGGAAATGACTCAGGCTGATTATTCCCAGTCATTCGAAGCGTTGCAGCTTCCGGCAGAGATCAAAAAAGCTGTTATCGCCCATCATGGATCGCTGACTCCGGATTATCAATATCTTCAAGGTTATCTGGACTGATATCTTCCGGGCAGTATCGTTATCCTGTGCGGTACATTTCTGTACTGCACTGCTTCTATCCCTATCTCAATACCCCTAAATCGCCAAACGAGTATATTGCTTACGATACGGACATAGTATCCGGGCTGATTGGGTGAAATCCGGATCAGGGCGGACTCACTATTTATTTTCGTTGGCAATTATGACAATTGCCATGCCTTAACCGATTTTGGCGTTAAATGCTCAACATTTATACAGGCAGGAATTGAAGCTTCATATTTGCCTGTTTGTTGTTGTTTTTTTGAGTTGACATTGAATGCATGTTTCCGGTCATTTTTTTTCTAACACTTTTTTGTAATTAAAAGTATCTGGCTGTGACCCGTGTGTAGGGGTTTTATTCATCGCTCGTTCATAAGTATGAAACTGTGTTTCAAATAATCTGTTCCAGTTAACAATTTGGTTTAAAGAAGCCCGTTAATATTAAAAACATGTGAGCTTGTTAAGTATTGTTAAAAAATAATTCTGATACTGTTAGCAATGTCTCGTGTATGGCCGGGTAGGTTTTATCGTTCTGTGGCTGGAAATTCTCAGAAATAATTAGGGGAACAATATGAGTGATCGGTTGTGGGTGAAAAAGCTGCATTCAGCGCTACGCGGCTGTGTCGCGTTTGTGCCGTTAGTGGTTTTGTCAGTTAGCCAGGTTCAGGCTGGCGACATAAATTATGCCGATGATAATAATCCGTTTAATGTCAGAAGCACCGCTGGTTCAACGGTTTTAATGAATACCGGTCGTGGGGAAGCGACTAACAAGCAGTTGGCACAAAATATTGCACTTCAGGCTACCGCGACGACATCTTATGTTTCGTCCTGGGAAACACTGAGTGCTGTCAATGACAACAGTATACCGGCCCATTCCAATGATAAGAGTAATGGTGCTTATGGTAACTGGAACAATCCCAATTCAATCCAGTGGGTACAATACGATTGGAACCAGAATTACAGCTTAACCAGTACCGAAGTCTATTGGTTTGATGATAATGGCGGTGTGCTGGTACCGACCACTGCATATCTGCAATATTGGAACGGTAACGGCTGGATCACTGCCGGAGATATTCCGTTGGAAAAGGACACATTTAACACCCTTTCTCTGGATGGCATTGTGACCAACCGGGTCAGAGTATCGATGTTGAACACTTATGAATCGACCGGAATGCTGGAGTGGCGAGTATACGGAACGACTGACGGAGATGGAGATTCTTCAGAGAGTGTGAGTTTCCCACCGGTTACCAGCGAATACGAATATGAAGGTATTAATACCGGCAATGCGTTGTATTTCGACTCCGATCATTTCCGTATCTATTATGGAGGCAATGGCCTTTACGGTCCTAAAGGCAACCTGGGCGAGCATTCCAGACAAGAGTTGCAGATGACGTTGGATTTCCTCGAAGGCGCTTATGACTACTACGTTGATGAGCGTGGATTCCGGTCACCTGGATTACCCGTGAACTCCAGATTTCAGGGGCCTTATAAGCTGAATGTATATTCCGTTACGGATCTCGATGCTGGTGGGGTGATGGGTTTTGATGCTTATGCCGGGTTGAGTTATCTGGTGGTGAACTCCAACTATATGGGTGCTGAAGAAGTATATGTTCACGAGTTTGGTCACTCGCTGACACTGTCTGAATATAATTGGGTTGATAAAGGAAACACCGGTGCCTGGTGGGAAACCACTGCTGAATGGGTGGCAGATACCTATATGGGCAGCTCACAGCACGCCGCCGTAGCCAGACGTTACGGGCGTTCAACTAACCAGAGCATTCTGGATCCTTATGCGGTCATCGGTCGTTCTTATCTCTCTATCATCCATGCGGATAATCGATATTCCAACTGGCCGTTCCTGGCCTATCTAAGTAATAACCCTGATGGCTTGAACGGGTTGAACAGTAACGCAGTACAACAGCTGATTCGCCAGTATCAGGGTCAGGAGACACCGATTCATACCCTTAACCGGATGGTATCGCCTGTGACTGCACAGACAGTAATGGCCTACTACAATGCCCGTTTGGCTTATATGGATATTGGCCGTTCAGCGGTTCAGCAACGGCTGTTTGATGTAATTAACTACGATGCTTTTAGAGATCAGGCATACCGTAATCTCTATGCTGCCGGCAACTCTGTATATCGTGTTTATGACGAACGTAAACCCATGTATGGCGGTAGCAACATCGTTCCGCTGACAATTACCGGCAATGGCACAGTAGACATTCAGGTCAGCAATCTGGGTAATGGTCGTAGTGATAGTGCTTTTACTGCCATTGTTGCAATACGTTCCTATGACACCGGTGCGATCAGGTATCAGGTGTGCCCGGATGGCCGTGCCACAATCACCGTCGATGATCGTGAAGAAGCGACACTGGTTGTTACCAATACGCCCACGGCATTGTATACCTATGATGCTTTCAGCAGTCAGGCGGGCGACCCTGAACTGGTGGGTTTGAATTATCAGGTTCGTCTGAACGGAGCCATGCCGACAGACCTTTGATTTTGATGATGGCCGCGTGAAAACAGCGGCCCAAGAATGCTAGAGCGAGCACTATTTACCCGGGCAACCCCGGGTTTTTTTATGTCAGCAGGATGGCTCGACCCGGTTGCGACCCTTTTGCTTTGCCATGTAGAGTGCTTTGTCGGCTTTTTCAAAAGCGGTTTTTTTAGTGTCTTTTTTGTCCACTGTACTGATGCCGAAAGAAACAGTGATCTGAACAGGCTCGCCTTTAAAGTGAAAGTGCGAATGTGCTATTTTTTCGCGGACATTATTGGCCGCAATATAGGCGTCCTCAAGTCTGGTTTCGGGCATCAGGATGACAAACTCTTCTCCACCATAGCGGGCGATAAAATCACTCTGGCGAAAATGCCGACGCATCTGCGATGCCAGTATTTTCAGGACCTTGTCACCAGTCAGGTGGCCATAGCTGTCATTGATTCTTTTAAAATGGTCAACATCTGCCACTAGAATGGTCAATTCTGTGCCATACCGTTTTACCCGGTCACATTCTTCGGTGATGCGACTTTCCCAAGCCCCACGGTTAGGCAATCCGGTCAGAGAGTCTGTCATTGCCCGACTGCGCTGTTGTTCCAGTGCCCGTACCGCTGCCTCATGGTTTGCCTCGATATGACGCATTTGCCTGGACAGCTTGTCCAGTTGTTCGCGTAAAGCCTGTTCGATAACCAGGTGTTCGGCTTTGAACTCGGTGACGGCCTGTTCAATCGACTGCAGTTGTTGTTGCACTGAGTGTTTGAGTGAGCCAATTTCCCGCTGTTCCCGTAATTGTTGCTGAATATGACTGAAACCCTGATCCAGTTTTTCATGCAGCCGGGTTTCCAGATGGCTTTGCTGGTCCTGCGAATCGCGGGCAGACAGTAATTGCTGACCAAGTTCCTTGAGTTGTGAGGAAAGACTGATCAGGTAATTTTCGAACGACTGTTGTTCCTCGCCAACGATACTCAGAATCAACTCCGTCAGGTCGCGGAAAATATCCTCAATTTCATGCCATCTAACGGGAATCAATAGTTTCTGAGATAACTTTTGGGCAGCCGTTTCAAATTTTTCTGCCACCGGCAGTTGATTCAGCAGATCTGTCAGATGAGCAAGAATAACCCCAGTCATTTGCTCAGTGGATGCTGGCTCTTGGCTTAAATCGGCGAGTTCATGGTTGTCTGAAGAGAGGTGATTTGGGTGAATTTTCAGCAGCTCTATCAACAGTTCAGGTAGCTGCAGCAGTTTGAGGTCTTCTGTGTATGGAAAATACGTTGTGGTTTGCTCAGGCAGTAACTCAATCAGTTGTTGCGAATATTGTCTGAGCCCCTGCAGGGAAGAATGTTTGAGCTGGTCAACCCTGGCAATTTCCTGGTCGATACGGATCAGCGCATCCGAAATGGATTCGGTCGGACAGTTTTTATCGCGAAGCAGGTCACGCAATTGATCGGACTGATGGTCAAGCTGGTGGTCCAGACCATCCGCGGCCAGACTGACCTGAACCAGTCCCCGCCGCAGAATTTCAAGCCGCTGTTGATAAACAGTTTGATCGTTATCATGCTGTTCAATCAGCTGAAAGTACTTCTCTTTCCAGTCGTCTGCCATGAACTCATACAAATAAAAGCATTTATAAAAAGTGTAGCTGGTCTGGCATATATTGGCAGAGATTTTGGACCAGTGCCGCTACACAGCAGGGTCAGTGGCTTACTTGAGGACCAGCACAGCATCCATTTCCACTTGCACGCCTTTTGGCAAAGCCGAGACTTCCACAGCGGCTCTGGCTGGATAAGGTTGATTGACGAACTCGGCCATGACTTCATTCAGAACCGCAAAATTGCTCAGATCGGTCATGAAAATATTAAGTTTGACCAGATCAGTCAGAGAACCACCAGCAGCTTCAGCCACTGCCTGCAGGTTTTTAAAAACCTGAGTCGCCTGAGCCCGGAAATCCTCAGAAACCACTTCCATCGTTGTTGGGTCCAGTGGAATCTGGCCAGACATATAAACGGTTTCACCGGCTTTGACTGCCTGTGAATAGGTTCCAATGGCGGCAGGTGCGTTCTCAGTACTGATCACTTGTTTGTTGCTCACGGTCATTCCTCTTCTGACTGGGTGAAAAATGGGGGTCGATCAAAGCCGGAATTCTGCCACTTTAACCGTGATGTTTCATTAAACATTGCAGTGGAGTGTACTAATGAGGGTCTTCAGCATCGATAACCCAATGGCTGAATACAAACAGGTTTGGCTATGCTTATGGGTAACGTTAAACTCGCCGCAGTTTATCACTATCGGACAAGCGCATGAGCACTGAAGGTATCGCAGAAATCTATAATATTGCCCACTGGGGTGATGGTTATTTTGATATTTCGGCACAAGGACAGGTCAGAGTATTGGATCATGAACTCCACCATCAGGTGGTGTTGCAGGATATCGTCAATCACGCTCAACAGCAGGGGCTGCAATTGCCACTGCTGGTCCGCTTTCCGCATATTCTGCATGATCGGGTGAAGCGTTTGCACCAGGCATTTGCTGAGGCCATTCATGAGCTGGAATATCAGGGTGAATACACCCCCGTTTATCCGGTAAAAGTCAATCAGCAACGTCGGGTGATAGAGGAGATTATTCAGGGCCAGCTAAAAAGCCTGCAACCGGCCCGTCTTGGACTGGAAGCCGGTACCAAGCCGGAACTGCTGGCCGTCATGACGGAAGCGCACTTGGCGCCGGCCACCATCATCTGTAACGGTTACAAAGACGAAAGCTATATTGAGTTGGCACTGATTGCCGAGAAGCTGGGGCATCAGACTTTCATTGTTATTGAGAAATCCGGTGAACTGGAGCTGGTGCTAAAAGTGGCAGAACGCTTGCGAATCAGCCCGCGCATTGGTTTTCGTTCCCGGCTTGCATCGGTTGGCAAGGGCTATTGGCAGAATACTGGTGGCGAAAAGTCCAAATTTGGTCTCACCGCGCAGGAAATTGTCAATCTGGTTAATAAGTTACAGGCCCGGGGACAGCTGTCATGCCTGCAGCTATTGCACTTTCATCTGGGGTCCCAGATCGCCAATATCGCCGATATCCAGCGGGGATTGCAGGAATGCAGTCACTTTTATACCGAACTGATGGCTATGGGGGCCAATATCCAGTGGGTGGATGTCGGTGGAGGTTTGGGTGTCGACTATGAAGGTACCCGTTCACGCAGTCTGTGTTCGATCAACTACAGTCTCAAGGAATATGCCCGTGCCGTGGTGCAGGCATTTGCCGCTGCCAGTCGCGAGATGGAGCTGCCTTGCCCGAATATAGTCACTGAATCGGGTCGGGCGGTAACGGCTCATCATGCGGTGCTGATCACCAATACAGTGGATCAGGAAAACAAGGTCAATCTGACCCGGATGCCGTTAAACAGTGACCATGTCTTAATCGATGAGCTACTGAGCTGTCAGCTGGATCTTGATTCACGTAAGCGCTCACTCACCGAAATCTATCATCAGATCACCCAGGTGCAGGATCAGGCCAAGCAGCTTTTCTGCCTCGGGCAGCTGCGGCTGCAGGAACGGGCCGACATTGAAAACCTGAGTGGTCAGTTACTGGCAGAATTGAAGAAACGACTGGATGTGGGAAAACGCAACCATGCAGAGATTTTCAATCATCTGAATGAGGTTCTGGCAGACAAGCTGTTCGTGAATTTTTCGGTGTTCCAGTCTTTGCCGGATGTGTGGGGATTGGAGCAGATTTTTCCGATTATGCCCCTCAATTATCTCAATCGCCCGATTACCCAGCGGGCAGTGATTCAGGATATCACCTGTGACAGTGATGGCCGGATCGATTTATACGTCGATGGCGAGGGGGTTGAATCCACTCTGCCGATGCCCCAAACCTCCGCCGATGAAGAGATTCTGTTGGGTTTCTTTATGGTTGGTGCCTATCAGGAAATTCTGGGTGACATGCATAACCTGTTCGGAGATACCGATTCTGTTGATGCCTACTTCGATGATCAGGGAGCGCTGCAACTGAAACACGGACGTAAGGGCGATACCATGGCAGCGGTGCTGAAGTATGTGGATTTCGATCCCGAGGTCATGATGCGCAACTTTACCGCACAAGTTAAACGCAGCAGTCTGAGTGATGAGCAGCGGCAGGATTTTCTGACCCTGGTGCAGGAGAGCTTCGAAGGCCGCACCTACCTTAGCTGAAGGCACTGGTGCGGGTATGTCCGCCCTTCCCTGGGCGGTAGAGATTATGATTTGCGTCTTCTGCCTAGCAACCACAGCGGGATCATCAGGCCCAATACTATTGAACCAGCCCCACCGGCACTGTCTGTAGCGCCGGTGTCTGGTTCAGCTGCATTGTCAGCTGGACCATCCTGCTTGGCATCTGCGTTGTCACCGGCAATAGGGGATGTTGCGGTGGTGGACCGAAAGGTATAGCGACTCCAGGCAGTGTCGTAAGCGAGGCCGTTAATCACCGTAAAGAAATAATCGACCACGTCGTTGGCGCTCAGATTCGGAATTTCGTAGCTGAAGTCACCATCGCCTTTGGTCATGGACACATTCATTTGAACGCCACCGTTGACGATATAGTGCAGATCGATTTTGCTCGCATCCACTGCAGCGGTGACCATCAGAGAGCTGCCCTCTTCATTCAAACAAAAATCCTGGCAGTTGCCCTGACCGGCACCGCTACCGGCCCCAAAGACATACTGAGACCAGTCTGTGTCATATGCAGAGTCATCAATCACCGTGAAGAAGTAATCCACGACATCATTATTGAGCAGGCCCGAGATCTTGTATTCAAAGGCGCCCCCACTTTTGCTCATGGCTACATTCAATTGGGTGCCGCCATTCACTTTGTAATGGAAATCAACCAGTGATGCATCCACGGCGGCAGTGACGACCAGAGTGTCTCCCTGTTCTTCAAAGCAGAAGGTCTGACAGTCAGTCTGACCATTGCTGGTGGTGGTAAAACGAACAGTGGCGGCGGCTGAACTCTGGCCTGCTGTATCGAAGGCCTGCACTGATACCAGGTATTCCACGCCGGCAGACAGGCCGGTCAGTGTCAGACTTGTAGTCTTAAGCTCATGGGTCTGCAAAACCGAACCCTGCTGGCTTACCGTCACCTGATAATGATCGATGCCATAGTCGTCTGTCGCTGCGACCCAGCTGATGCTGGCACCGTTGTTGGTGATATTGGTGGTCGTCAGTTGGGTTGGGGTTGTGGGAGCTGTATCTCCACCTGAAGAATAATCGGTTGTGAAAGAGGTTGTTGTCGCGGTGGACTGATTGCCGCTGGCGTCACGGGCAATAATGCTCACGGTGTAGTCAGTCGAGGCGGTCAGACCGGTCAGGCTCAGATGAGTATCTTTCACGGTATAACGACTGTCTCCTGGAGTAACGGTGACCAGATAATCCGCCACGCCAATATTGTCGGTGGCGGGCAGCCAGCTTAACTGGGCGCTGGTGGCGGTAATTTGCGCCACAGTCATCGTGCCTGCTGGATAAGGAGCTTCGGTATCGCTTTGCTGGGAGTCCGGCATGTCACCAGTGACTTTACGACCGAAACTGTTGGCTGCCACCAAAATGGCCATTCCATCAGAGAATGTAACCAGTTTGGGAGTATCGCCGTAGTTATAGGCCAGGTACGTCAATTGACCGTTTTTCTCAAATACCATGGCTGCCGGATAGTCAGAGGAGACTGTGCCATCACCGGATTTCAGGTGTCCCAGCTGGCGCCAGGAGTTGATCCAGTGATAAGTATGGGCCATGGATTCGCCTGACTCCACGGTATAGTCGAAATTCCGGCTGTTGAAGTCAGCAACGGCGGCATCAGCATCGGTCATGGCCAGGATGTTCCACCAGATGTCTGACCATTCACCGCTGGCAAGTCCGGAAGGTTTGCCGTTGGATGATTCCTTCAGGCCGAGGGTGACATAATCAGCGAGATAATCCGGATGTTGGCCGATATGCATGACCAGTGGATTCAATGGCAATCCCTGAATACCAAGAATATGTGCATAGGCACCACTGAACCAGGTGGAAAAGACCATACCATTGCCCCAGATGATTGAGGTGGTCATTTTGTCGTATTCGGCGGGGAAGTTATCGTAGTCGCTGCCAAGCCCGCGATAGCGGTCGATATTGTTCCAGTATTCCCAATAGGAAGCGGCCGAGGACGCATGCAGGTACATACCCCGTTGGGTCAGTTCGTCGTTACCGGTAATCAGACCATAGAGCACGATTGCCCCATAGGCGTTGGCGGCTTCTGAGGTGGATTCATTGTTATTGCCCAGGACGAAATTGGCGTGCCCGGAAGCCCAGGAAAAGCCGTTGGCCGGATCAAAGTTGCGGGTATAAGGGAACATGGGATCGTTACGACCGGCGGCATAGTCACGAATCAGCAGTTCGACCATGCTGCCCCAGGCATCCGGTGCGCACCAGCTTTTGTCAGTACGGCAGATTTCTGCGGCGGCCCGGACAAAATAACCATAATGGAAATGGTGATCATTCAGCTGCTGTTGCGATCCGAAGCTTTCAGAAAAGCCCAACAGCGTATTCCACTGGTCGTCGTAGGCGAAGTATTTCGTGGCGTCAGGCTGGCCGTTATGAGTAGCAGTAAACCAGTCTTCCAGCTCCGCCTTCAGCCAGCTGATCAGCCGATCGTGCTCGCTGGTCATGCCGTGTTGCTGCGCCAGTGCCGCCAGTTCAGCCACTTTGCCGTAGTTTTTCCCGGCCCAGTAGGTGTCGGTCGCGGTATTCCAGGATGATTCCCCACGATCGACGAAATCAGTTATCAGACTTTTGAGTTTACCAACATCATATCCGGCGGTATCACTGCCAGGTAGAGAAGGCAACACACCAATGAATGGCAGTTCGTAACTGAACTGGGAAAGTGCGCTAAAGCGGACAATACCCCTGGAGCTGCGGGCTTTGTAGCCGGAGGAGGAAGTGTTCTGATCATTTTTCCATTGCAGCGGCATCTGACCGGCCATGGTGGTCACTTCCTGGTCCTGAAACAGATAGTGTTGCTGAATACGGACGCTGTTATCGGCCAGATCGACGTCATAGTCGATACGCACTTCATCCACCCGGTTCAGAGCCAGGGCGGCAAAATCATTGATCATGGCTGCCGAAGGCAGGCCATCATCGACAGGCAGCCATACTGCCGTGAAATGACCGCTGTTATTGCTGGCGGTGACGCTGGCGGCGTTGACGTTGCTGTACTGAGTGTCACCTTCACCAACTATCAAAAAGCTGTTGCGGTTACTGGCGACCTCGGTCCAGATGCCCAGTTTATTGCTGTTCTGATAGAACAAACCCCGTTCCGGGCCATCACCGCCACGGGTATTAATCTTTAATTGCCCGCTGAGGACATCGATAAACACATAAGGCGAGCCATACACAAACGTTGCCCGCATAACCGCTGTGCTGCCATCACGCCATTCGACAGTCATACTGCCATCACTGTAATCATAGAGACTGGCATCGAGGTTGCTGTGTGCGGTATTGGCGAACGCAATGCCGTCAAATACTTCACTGAATGGGTCGGGAATGGAGTACTGCCAGGCATTGTTGCCATCGTATTTCAAGCCATTGGGTATCCCCATCATTCGGAAGCCAAGATTGGTAATCCGGGCAGTAATCGGATCGGGGGTGATATAGCCGGCTTTGCTGCTGTCGCCGACAGGCATTTCTCCGTAGAAGGAAACTGAGCCCCACCACCGGTGAGTGGCGGTTGGTTGGTCGGAGGCTGGTCCGCTTAGTTGAGGGATTAATGGTTTCGGCGCACCAATAATGCCTGAAGGAGGGTTACAGCCGTCGATACCGGGTTCAACTATACCGGCATTTTGAATCCAGTAACCATAGTCGATGGAGCATGTATATCCCTCCGGGTTGGCTTGATTACTAATGCTACCCGATCCTACAGAGGTAATGGCTGCGTGTACCGGTGTGCAGAGAGTACCTACAACCACACTGCTGATCAGCATAGTGGTCTGGCATCGTTCCCAGATGTTTTTCTTATTGTGTTGCATAAGTTATTGTCCACAGGATCCCATGTAATTGGTTGCAACGAATATATTCCCGGTCTGGAAAACTCAAATGATTTTGAAAGTGTTTCGAAATATTGTCGGAGTGATCACGCATATAATGAGACTTCCAAACAGTAAGTAATGGTTTGTTACAGGCAGTTGCATGTTGATATAGCTGTTAGGAGCTGGTGCAATGGTGTTGATTTTTGATGGAGCCAGGATAACTTGATTTCAGTGCAGATCCCATGAATGCAACGTTACAGTGCCCGTTTTGTAATCGCAGACAGGATAATCCGGTAATAAAGTTGGCGGGCAGTCACCGTTGGCAATGCATGCACTGTCGACGCATGTTTTTGATTGTGGTCAGGAAATCGTGGTGGGGATGGTGCTATCAGACACACGTTATTTGAGTCGTTTTCTGGGCAGAATCTGCTGGCACAAAAAAACGGGCATTTGCCCGTTTTCCGCTATAAAACGTTTCAGTTTACAGCGTCTTTCAGTGCTTTACCGGCTTTGAACGCAACAGTATTGCTGGCTGGAATCTGAATGCTTTCGCCGGTCTGTGGGTTTTTACCCGTCCGGGCGGCACGACTTCTTTTTTCAAAGGTACCAAAACCAATCAGAGTAACAGAATCCCCTTTGCCAACTGCACCGGTAATTTCATCAAGAATCACATTCAGTACGTCAGCAGCTTTTTCTTTGGAGATATCTGCTTTTTCAGCAATCGCAGCAGCCAATTCTGGTTTACGCATAGATTTTCCCTCGTGTCATTATCATTATAGGCCCCAAAAATTGGGGTAGTTAATTGAACCGGTTTGCTCACAGAAGTCCGGGAACCTGTTTGGTCAGAACCATACGTTCCTTGACATACTCCCGGGTTAAAGCAAAGCCGAGTAATTGGTCGCCCTTGGTGTAGAGAGCTTTAATCCCGGATTCATTCTCTTCCACTGACCATTGACCTTGTTGGCCAGGACCGGGCGCCTGTATCACTATCGGACAAGCTGGTGTTTTGACGACAACAGGCATAGCTGGGTAATGGACTTCCATGGGCGTACCATTGAGAGTGGCGGCCAAAGCCCTGGCAGCGCTCATCAATGGCAAGACATACAATAAAACATGACCTTCAACCTCGGCACAATCCCCTAACGCGAAAATGTGCGAGAAATTTGTCTCAAGATAGCGATTTACTTTGATGCCATGGCCGGTAGCAAGACCTGCTTCCTGTGCCAGAGCAGTATTGGGGCGCAAACCAATGGCAGAGAGGACAATATCCGATTCCAGTTCCTGACCATTTGTCAGCCAGGTTCTGATACCGGTTTCAGTTTTCATCATGCGATTGACCAGTGGCCCGAGGTAAAACTGGACACCCAGCTCTTCAAGAGATTGCTGCAGCTGTTGGGAAACCGGTTTCGGTAACAACCGCTCCATCAGCTGATTGCCTGGAGAAACCAGTTGTACCTGAAAACCCGCCGTTGCCAGGTCATTAGCAAACTCGCAGCCAATTAGTCCACCGCCGAGCACCAGTACCCGCTTTTTGCCATTGAGATGCTCCTGAAAATGAGCAAACTGCTGCAGGCTGTTAACCGTAAACACATGGTCACCGGCATTACCGGGAATCTCCTGGCTGTTTGGGATTGCGCCAGTTGCCAGCACCAGCCGATCAAAGGCAATGGTTTCTGAACCTATAAAAATCAATTTGTTGTGGGGGTCGATATCGGTGACTTCAGTATTTATTCGAATAGTGGCATCGAGGATTTCCGACATTTTCCCCGGATCAGCCATTGTCAGGGTATCGGCAGTTTTTTCCTGGCTGATAGCATTGGACAGCATGGGTTTGGAATAATTTCGACCATCAGCAGATGAGATGATGATCAGTTCCTGCTGTTTGTTAAGTTTGCGAAACTCCCGCGCCAGGCTATAACCCGCCAGGCCGGAGCCAATAATAATGATGGGTTTCGAATTCGACATGTCAGCTCCTTACAGCTCGATCATTTCGAAGTCCTCTTTGCCGACTCCACAATCAGGACATGCCCAATCTTCTGGAATATCACTCCAGGCTGTTCCTGGTTCAATCCCTTCTTCCGGTAAACCTTCGGCTTCATCATAAATAAAACCGCAGACAATGCATTGCCATTTTCTCATCACTTAACCCTTATCGATTCCGCGGCCCAAAGCTACTGAGGCTGTTCTGCAAAAGCAATAGCAGGGCTGTATTTCTCTACTAATTTCCTGGTATCCGTCACGCAAATTATCGACAACTATAGACATCAGATGCATCTGTTTCTGATAAACTGCGCAGCCATCGTCATTGTCCCAAGTTTGCGGTTTTGATCCCAATATTATGAATCAGGCTCTTAAATTACGGCTTAACGCCTATATTACGCTGACCCGCCTCAATCGTCCCATCGGAACATTTCTTGTTTTATGGCCCACGTTATGGGCGTTGTGGCTGGCCGGTGGAGGATTGCCGAAAATCTCCAATCTGCTGATTTTCATCACCGGGGTGGTGTTGATGCGCAGCGCCGGGTGTGCCATTAATGACTTCGCGGACCGAAATTTCGATGGCCATGTTCAGCGCACCCAGACACGCCCTCTTGCGTTGGGTATTATCCGGCATCATGAGGCTGTGATTCTGTTCGTGGTGTTGTGTCTGGTTTCATTCGCTCTGGTGCTGATGACCAATCGGCAGACTGTGTACCTGTCGTTTGCAGGAGCAGCACTGGCGTTCATTTATCCATTTATGAAGCGTTATACCTATTTGCCCCAGGTGGTGTTGGGAGCTGCCTTCAGTTGGGCGATTCCTATGGCTTTCATGGCCGAAGCCGGAGAACTGACATCGATTACCTGGTTACTCTATACCGCCAATCTGTTATGGACGGTGGCATATGACACTCTGTACGCAATGGTTGATCGTGAGGACGATTTAAAAATTGGCGTGAAATCAACTGCCATTCTATTTGCTGAAGCCGATATTGCCGCAGTGGCAACCCTGCAGGGACTGGCCTGGCTGACCTGGGTGCTGGTAGGTGTTCGGGCCGGGTTGGGACTATTCTACTATCTGGCTCTTTTGGTCGCCGGTGCTATGTTCGTCTGGCAGATCTGGAGTGTTCGCAATCGTGATCGTGACGCCTGTTTTAAAGCGTTTTTGCACAATAACTGGGTTGGGGCGGTTATTTTTGTTGGTATCTTTCTGAACTTCCTATGACAGTCTATGAGTGCTCATATTTGACACTGAGATGACAATTGTCACTAATTTGTCATAAAGGAGCAGTTTAATTTTGCCAGAGTCAAATTGAGTGAGATAGCTATGTCTGGAAAAACCATACTGGTCGTTGATGATGAGACCCCCATCCGCGAAATGATTGCCGCAGCATTGGAAATGGCGGGTTATCACTGTATTGAAGCAGGTGATGCACAGGAAGCGATGTCAGTGGTAGTGGATCAGAAGCCGGACCTGTTATTACTGGACTGGATGTTACCTGGTTCCAGTGGCGTGGAAATCTGCCGCCGGTTGAAACGTGACCATCTCACTGCCGAGATTCCAGTGATTATGTTGACTGCCAAGGGAGAGGAAGATCATAAAATTCAGGGATTGGAGGCCGGTGCTGATGATTATATCACCAAGCCGTTTTCCCCTCGTGAACTGGTGGCTCGTCTGAAAGCTGTGCTACGTCGGGCAACCCCTCCTGGTATAGAGGAAGCGATTGAGGTGAATGGCCTGAGACTTGATCCAGGCAGTCATCGGGTCAGCTCGAATGGACAGGAAATTGAAATGGGCCCCACGGAGTTCAGGCTGTTACAATTCTTCATGAGTCATCAGGAGCGGGCCTATACACGGGCACAGTTACTGGATCAGGTCTGGGGAGGAAATGTATATGTGGATGAACGTACGGTCGATGTGCATATTCGCCGCCTGCGCAAAGCTCTCGGTGACCAGTTGATGACCATGATTCAAACCGTACGTGGAACCGGCTATCGTTTTTCTGCCAAAGTTAGCTGACTCCCAATTAAGACTGGATAATACTGTTCAATGATTAAAGATTATCGACGGCAACATCTGACTTCTGTTGTTGCCATGGCTTTGGCTATGATGTTGATTGGTGCCATTCTGGGCTATCCACTCATTGCCTTGCTGTTATATTTGATTGGCTATGTCGCTTGGTCCATGTGGCAGCAGAACAAGTTGATCGAATGGTTAAAACGAAAGGATACAACCGCCGAAAGTCTGCCGGATACCGATGGTCCGATGGGGATGGTGTTTGACTATCTCTATGGATTGTTGCGTCGGCATCGTCTCGAAGTACACCGCCTGAATGCCGTCATCAATCGTTTCCAGACTTCCACGTCGGCTCTTGAGGATGGCATTGTGATTGTGAATCAGGATGGCACGCTGGAGTGGTGGAACGAAGCCGCTGGAGACCTGCTGAGTTTTCAACCGCAGGATCGTGGCCAGCTGATCAATAACCTGATCCGCAGCCCCAAGTTTCAGAAGTTTTTCCGTAACGCCGTTCCCCGTACTAAAGTCAATATTCCCGCCCCGAGACGTGAGCATCTGACATTGCAGATTGCCATTACCATATATGGTGAAAACGAACGATTGTTGTGGGTGCGTGATATCTCCCGATTGCGGCAACTGGAGCAGATGCGCAAAGATTTTGTATCCAATGCCAGTCATGAACTGCGTACACCATTGACAGTTTTGCAGGGTTATCTGGAAACATTTATTGATATGGGTGACGTGCTGCCAGAGCGTATGCATCGGCCATTACAGCAAATGCAGGCACAGACCCGGCGCATGACCAACCTGGTCAATGATTTGATGCTGTTGACCCGTCTTGATGGTGATGATGATCGTCGGGGGGATATGCAGGTATATGTAAGGCAATTACTGGAAAGTATTGTTGAGGATGCACAGGCCCTCAGTGGAGATAAACATCATCAGATAGAGCTCAACATCGAAACCGAAGCTGATCTGATGGGAGATCCGAATTCATTGCGCTCGGCATTTTCCAACCTGGTGTTCAATGCCGTGCACTATACTCCGGAAAACGGCCAAATTATCGTTTCATGGCGCCAGGATGAGCGGTTTGCTTATATGAGCGTTGAAGACAGCGGTATTGGTATTGAGGCGCGGCATATTCCCCGTCTGACTGAGCGTTTTTACCGGGTTAATGTCAGCCATTCGACGGCGACTGGAGGAACCGGTCTGGGGTTGGCAATCGTCAAACATGCGCTGCAAATCCATGATGGTACACTGGACATCAGTAGCGAAGTTGGCAAAGGCAGTACCTTTACCTGTCGTTTTCCAGTGAAAAATCTCTATCAGCAACAAGAAGAACAACTGGCTGAAGAGTAATGGCTGTGCTGCTTAACGTACGGCCGCAATATATTTGGATAAAAACCCGAGTTTGTTTGGATCATCATCGACATATTTCAGTGATACCAGTAACTGGTCACAGGACATGTCTTTTTCCATTGCCGATACCGACACAATAAAACAGTTCATTCGTGCCACTTCTTCCGATTGATCCGGCAGTTGGATATCAACGACAGCCTGATCGAAGACGATGGGAACCAGTTCTGCTCTGGGGATCTGCAGCAAAATTTCGACCAGATTGATATCGCGAATTATCGCAGCCACTGAATTGTGAGCTACTCGCAATTGTGCGGCACCTTTATTACCAGACCGGGTTCTTGCTTTCACCACAGACTGTTTGCGTACCAGTTTTTCAGTCGCGGAATGACCTGCCAGCACGCTGGCAGAGTCGTTGCCGGTCGAAGGCTTGGGGGGAGTGATTGAGGCCGCACCGAGGAGATTCTGGGCTGAATCCTTGAACAGACCTTTTGGGCCACTGTTCTGAGGTGCTGCCGCACTTTTTCCGCCGCCATTGAGTAATTCCTGGACATAATCCTTATGATTACGACTCAGGGCTTTGAGGACTTTTTTGAGTAATTGGTCGTTGCTGAAAGGTTTGCCAATATAATCGCTGACACCGGCTTCTACTGCCTGTACGACATTTTCTTTGTCACCACGGCTGGTAACCATAATGAATGGCGTTTTCTGCAGGTTGTCCCGGGTTTCATATTCACGCAGCCAGGTTAGCAATTGCAGGCCATTCATTTCCGGCATTTCCCAATCGCATAGAATCAGGTCATAGGCATTTTTGGCAATCAGGTTTTGAGCTTTCTTGCCGTTGATCGCTTCGTCAAGGCCAAGGTCCGGAAAGAATCCGCGTAATGTACGTTTAATCAGGTCTCGTATAAATGCGGCATCGTCGATGCTCAGAATATTAATTCGGGCCACTCGGCATTCCTGTGATTGGTTGAGCTACTCTTCATCAGCATAGCAGCGATTTTGCCCGATTGCCGAATATCGCTCGATCCAGAGATGGGTTGCCGCGACTACCGTTACTGGAATCACCAGAAAGTTCAGTACGGGTACCAAAGTAGCCATTAACACCACAGAACCAAATCCCAGTGTGCGCAGTTTTTGCCGCCACAGCAGTTGACGTGTGTCTTCGAATGAATGGCCGAGAATATCCGCCGGATAATCAAGATATTGCAGAGCGGCCATCCAGGCAGAAAACAGTAACCACAGGAACGGGGCCGCAAGATTAAAACCTGGGATGAATGTGAAGATCAGTAGCACCAGGGCACGCGGCAGGTAGTAGGCCAGTTTGGCAAATTCTCTGGCTACAGTTTTTGCCATCAGGGGTAACCAGTTTTTCCAATGTGCGAGATTTGAGTCTGTCTCAATATTTGCCTGGTCGATAATTCTTTCCGCCAGCAGACCGCTGAACGGCGATGCCAGCAAGGTTCCAAATATTGCGAAACCAAGCAGCCATAGGGGCAGCAGAAAAATAATCAGCGAACCGATTAGCAAATTTTCAAGCCATTTTTTGGCTCCACCCAGCCAGTCTGGTAGCCAGGATATCAATGGCAGCAGTAGATGATCATCAATCATCTGAGTGAAGTACCAAATCAGTCCACAAATAGAAAGTGTGTTGATCAGCAGTGGAATGATCCAGAAGCGCTTCAACCCGGGTGTCATTAACCAGCGAAAGCCGGCAAGCCAGTAGTGAACAGAATCAATAAAAGGAGTGTGTTTCAGAGCCATGGTAAAGCAAAGTGAATCCATCAAAGAGGCAGGAGACTAATCAAGATTATCTTAATTAGCAAAACAAAACCGTGGCTCCAAAACCCTCCCTTAATCGCCCAATATCTGGACTCGTAATTTGAGCTTGTCCGGATGCAGTACCATGCGGGCATAACGCAAACTTTTATAACGCATATCCAGTGCCAGGGACTTGCGTAACTCCGCAATAGCCGTCTCCGGACAGCGGGCACCAAACACCACTCTGGTGAGTGTATTCCTGGTTAATGTGAGCCCTTTGGTTTGAAATTGCAGTGGTTTAAGCAGTCGCCATTCCTGTTCGGACTGTATTTCCGGAGGCAGTGACAAACATCCGGGAAATGGCGTGTCAGCACTGGCGGTGATGTGACGGTCTTGTTCATAAATGACTGGTTTGAGCATGGCTGGTTCAGATGGTTTTGACGCAAACGCAGGGCTCTGACAGTTTAACTGTAACGCCAGACCGAGATGATGATTACCTCGATACTGCCACAGACCAAAATGCTCCAACGGCTCAAACAGTGACAGCGTGGCCAGCTTTTTCCATTGCTCCGGATATTTTTTGGGAGGGTTATCTGCGACTGATTTGCGTTTGAGAGCGGATTCGATATCCGATCGTTTTGCCTCAGATTGCTGGCAAAAATAATCAAAACTCACCGCACCCCGCAAAAGTTCCGGTAGCTGTGTGTATTGCCTGTATAGTTCCTGGCGATAGTGTTCTTCTGAAACTGTCTGCTGAGGATCGTCAAATGGGTGATTTTGTAAGAAAGGATTCTGGTTTAGGGTTTCTGTTTCTAATGGTATAGATCCTTTCCTGAGCATTGCCAGGCCGGCGTCGAAGCGACAGAAAAACGTCAAAACCTCAGGCATTTGTTTCATAAGTGTATTCGTCTCGTTCGTTTGTAGGATATATCTTACAAAACTGTCAGTGATTGCTGTTTGTGTACGTTGTTTTCAAGACAAATGATGACAGCTTGAGTACCTCCCCCCCATGAATACTGGCTTTGCCAGAATAGTAGAGATTTCAGGTCACCTGTACTTGGTTTTTGTAACCACCTGAACCCGGATGCTTTTGGTATAGTTTCTCTCGTTGACGGGACAGCAACAAAGGACAAGCACACCATTGACGGAGTGCTCTGCAACGGAAAGCATCACATTGGAAGTATAGCGGCAGGAGCTGCACACCAGGGAGGTGTGATTTCGGGATGAATGAAAAGGACTCGGGTTTGGCAGGAGCCACAACTTAAGGATGAGTGTTCAGGAAGGATTCTCCAGGATAAGGATCAGGAATGGCAGGAGCCGGCATTCAGGATGAATGCTCAGGAAGGAATCGACAGGAAAGGGATCAGGAGTGGCAGGAGCCAGCATTCAGGATGGATGTTCAGGAAGGAATCGACAGGATAAGGATCAGGAATGGCAGGAGCCAGCATTCAGGATGAATGTTCAGGAAGGAATCGACAGGAAAGGGATCAGGAATGGCAGGAGCCAGCATTCAGGATGAATGTTCAGGAAGGAATCGACAGGAAAGGGATCAGGAATGGCAGGAGCCAGCATTCAGGATGAATGTTCAGGAAGGATTCGCCAGGATAAGGATCAGGAGTGGCAGGAAGCCGGCATTCAGGATGAATGTTCAGGAAGGAATCGCCAGGATAGGGATCAGGAACGGCAGGAGCCGGCATTCAGGATGAATGTTCAGGAAGGAATCGCCAGGATAAGGATCAGGAGTGGCAGGAGCCAGCATTCAGGATGAATGCTCAGGAAGGAATCGACAGGATAAGGATCAGGAACGGCAGGAGCCAGCATTCAGGATGAATGTTCAGGAAGGAATCGCCAGGATAAGGATCAGGAATGGCAGGAAGCCAGATAAGGGACCGTAGTACTTAAGGACACTGGATTGCAAAGGATCAGCGATAGGACATCAATTGCTAATGACTCGCTCTGGGGCGGTATGCCGACCGCCCCGTCTCATTTCCCCTCATAATTCTCCACATATTTTTATATTTGCTTAGACCCCTGTGCACCCGACAGGGCCAGCCGACGGGTAATTTCAACGATGGCAGACCATTTGTCACCACACCATTCCGGGGCCAACAGGCTATCTGATCTGGCTTTGGCGCTGACCCGATGATACACAATATGTTCTGGTGTTCTCTGGATCAGATCGACGGCAGCCTCCACATATTCCGGTAGCGTTAATGCTTGCAATCGGCCTGACCGCCAGGTCCGGGCCATGGCACTTCCTTCAACAACATGCAGTGGGTGCAGTTTCAATCCATCAACACCTGTTGCGATGACCTGGGAGAGGGTTTGTCGATAATCACCCTGATTTTCTCCAGGTAAACCTACAATTAAATGGCAACAAACTTTCAGGTTGTGCTGTCGGGCTCGTTCTGTCGTCTGTTGATAACATCGAAAATCATGACCCCGGTTGATTCGTTTAAGGGTCTGATCGTGAGCGCTTTGTAATCCCAGCTCCAGCCAAACTTCTTTCCCTTGCCGTTGGTAGTCTGCCAGCATTTCGATGACGTCATCGCTGACGCAATCGGGACGTGTGCCGACGCAAATACCCACAACATCTTCACTGGCAAGCGCCTGTTGATACATGCGTTTCAGGTAGCTGGTTTCGGCATAGGTGTTACTGTATGCCTGAAAATAGGCCAGATAACGGATATTACGATGTTTGAGCTCTTGTTTACGCATCACCAGCTGTTCGGTAATCGATAAATGCTGCTGTTGCGCGGCGACAAAGGAATCAACATTGCAAAAGGTACATCCCCCGCGGCCAATAGTGCCGTCCCGATTGGGGCAGGTGAAGTTGGCATCGATGGTCAGTTTTCTGATCTTACCGCCAAAACGTGCTTTAAGATCACGTCCCAGGGTATTTACGTATTGGTCGAGCTGCATGGAACTGGCTCACGGCAAAAGTCATGCAGTATAAGAAGATGGCAAAACTGACCGGATGCGCAACATCAGCATTTATAGCACTGAAGTAACCATTTTCGCGCTCAGCACAATGAGCAGCACTGAAAATATCTTTTTCAGGATGCCAACGGGCAGACGATGAGCAAGACTGACACCGATCGGTGCCGTGAAAAAACTCATGAGTGAGATGATCAAAACCGCCGGGATATAGATAAAACCAATTGTCAGGTGTTCCGCCGATGTGTTTGACCAGCCATTGACCAGATAGCCGATTGTCCCTGCGATAGCAATTGGCAGACCGATGGCCGCCGATGTGCCGATGGCGTTTTTCAACGGAATGTTGCACCAGGTCAGATAGGGAACTGTCAACGAACCTCCGCCAATAGAAACGAGTGCTGAAATGCCACCGATAACCCCGCCAGCTGACAGTACTCCTGCCGCGCCAGGCAGTTCGCGATGTTCCTTGGGTTTGATATTCAAAAACATTTGCACCGAAACGTAGGCCATGAACGCGCTGAAGAAAATTGCCAGGGGCTTGGAGCTCAAATGGGAAGCGAGAAATGTGGCGGCAAATGTGCCAAGAATAATGCCTGGAGTAATAGTTTTGACGATATCCCACCGAACACTGCCTTTGGCATGATGTGCCCTCAGACTGGACAGGGAAGTAATTATGATAGCCGCCATCGATGTTCCCAGCGCAAGATGTACCACTTCATCCACCGCCACTCCCTGGGATAAAAACAGTGTTGTCAGGGCCGGAACCATAATTCCACCACCGCCAACTCCGAGTAATCCGGCCATAATACCGACAACAGCGCCCAGTAATAGCAGCATAATAATGACATTTAGGGTGATCACGCATACTCCCTAGGAAACGGTGGATGGATCAGGTTTTTTAACTCTGAAGTGTCGATTATGTCATTCGGTTTTGGATGCCGCCATGGGGGAAAGTATCAGGATGGCAGCCAGGCCTATGGCAATGGAAAGGCCGAAGCTGGCAACGGCCGGGGTATGACTGAAGGCCAGTATTGCAAACACAGCCGTAGAAGATCCGGCCGATAACAGCACTGACTGTTGAACTTCCTGGGTCAGTCCTTTATCTGCGTAAAAAATCACACAATCAATTCCCAATGCCAGAATCAGCAATTGGGAAATCAAATGGAACGTATTCAGTTCTCCCTGTATCAAAACAGTCAGGATGGCAGAAACAGCCATTGCCAGCAGTATCGGGCTCAGAGTCCATGCCACCCGGCGATAACCATAGCGGACCCACAAAACAACTGCGACCAATAATACTGAGATCACTGTCAGGGTTAGCAGATGCTGACGATACTGGCCCAGCTTGGCTGATATCTGAGCTGGAATATCGACGTAAACCAGCCCCAGTTGATTGCTGATCTGTTTAATCTCTTGCAGATTGCTCTCGGTTTTGAAGCGAACACTGAATCCTGTGCCGGCACTGCCAGTGACATAAAGACTGCTGGACAACTCCGGCAGAGCTGCCAGCTGGTCCTCAATAGAAGCGGCATCTTCTTCGAAGGTCGGAAGTTTCATGCCATAGTCATCGCGGATAAAGTTCAGGAATCCGCCAGTTTTGGCAGCAAGCATTAACGCAGTAGCTTCCTGCTGCTGCTGAGTGTTTCGCAATAATGGCTGTAGTGACAGAGTCTGGATGCCGTCGTGTTCAAGGGTGTTGACGAAATGATCCAGTGCTTCGCTGGCACGCTCTGCTTCGGGAGAATCGATAAAGACATATTGGTGGCTGTAATTCTCGCGCCAGTGCTGAATGATTTTTGCTTCGTTGGCCAGGGTAGTGGATTTGGCGTACAACAGTTGTGTGTCATCGTCAAACAGGGGACGGCCAATCCACATGGCAGTGGCCGTGAGCACCAGTATCAGGCCGGCACTGACCAGTAACCGGAACGAATAGACAGCATTATTCAGAGGTTGTAGCAGGGGGCAGTGTTCACGGGCAGGCGTTCGCTTGTGAATATTCTGGATGAGCTGCCTGGCGCTGACCGTCACCGTCAGGAACGCACCCAGCAGGCCGGCAATCATAAATATTCCAACCTGATGCAGTAGGGCGATCGGGGTAAACTGCAGAGTCAGGTAACCGATAATGGTGGTCAGCAGGCCAAGAATCAGGGGCACTCGGATCTTATTCAGCCAGAGCCGGTGATGACGGGCAGTGCTCATGGCATGGAAGCCATAATCTCCGGCGATTCCCAGCAATGACACGGCAAATACCAGGCTGAGCAGGTGTACCTGTTGAAAGAATATCCATAAGCCCAGCAGGCCAGCCAAAACCGCATTGGTCAGCACCAGCAGGGAGATAACTGCCGGCCAGGCAGAACGATACACCCCAACAATCAGGATGATAATGGCCAGCAATGACAGTCCCATGGAGAAAGAAATCTCTTTTTTGGCCTGGGCGGTGGTGAACAATGCGTGGAAGACGGAGCCGGATTTGTAGACCGATATGTCCGGAAACTGATTTTTCAGTTGTTGCAGAGTGCTCTCAAGCCCGTCAATCAATGGCTGGGCGAGATCGTTTGTCAGGTCGGTTTTCAACTGCAGGGTAAATAACGCTGCATAATCATGCCGGTCGTGGCGCAGCCGCCATGCTCTGGACTGAAAATCAAATGAGTTGGCGGCCAGGTTCAAGAATGCGGCGCTGGCCAGCGTACTGTCCTGATCGATGCTCCTGGCCAGCCATGGGGCGAAGTTGCGATTCAGCTCCGTTTCGAACAGCAGGCGGATCTGCTCTGGATCCTGAGCGGTCAGCGCCTGCAGATATTCGGGTGTTAAAAAAGCACCGGGGTGACTGGTGATCATGTTGACCCAGGGCTCAAATGAGCCTTCGGTCTGTTCGGCCAGATCCAGCTTCCGTAAAGACTGTTGCAGAACCCCGGCAGCCTGACTGACGGTCTCCAGATTATCAGCCAACAGTAACAGGTTGATGGTGCGGGCCTGGTTTTGGGAGATGTTTTCCTGCATGGCCTGCTGCAATGGGGATGAAGATTCCTGTGGCAGCAGAGAAAGCAGATCCGTCTGAAGGGTGACAGGCTTGGCTACCCAAAGCAGGGTCAGCAGAATGACGCTGATAAGGGGCTGAAGCCACCAGTTATTGAGTCGCTGCATCAAGTTTTAACGCATCCTGTTCAGAGAGCTGGTCCGATATAAACGTCAAGTCGATGATGGTTGACGCTCCTCTGGCCTGAAATAGCGTTACCTCTTTTGGATGGCGGTCACCGCAGATTTTTACCGCTTCCAGTACCGATTGTACCTGCGAGGATTTGGCCTTCAGGCCCACGCACCAGGATTGTCGGTCACCTTTAAAGAACATTTCAAAATACCGACTCAACGGGGTCCAGTTGTTGAATATCGTGGCTTTTAATAATGCACCTATCTGTTCACCTGCAGGAATGATCCGGTAAGAGCCATCATGCTGCAACTCATAGACGCCCGTTTCAGTGACCAGCGTTGATGATGGCCTGGGCTGCTCAGAAATCCACAACAACCCTTGTGGTTGCCGGTAAATGAAGTATCCATTCGACAGAATTGGCTTTTCCAGCGCCGGGATCGTTCTTGCCTCGGTGAATGTTCCCTTGCCTGTCGCGGTAACCTGTAGATTCGTCAGTGATGGGATCTTGTGAGGATCTACGGGCGTGAAATCACTGAAATCAGCCGCCGGCCAGGCAGGTGATGCCAGGAGCACAATAATCAGTGACAGCCAAATTCGCATTTCTTGAAGGTACCTCGTACTTACTGAGCCTTGATATGGTAAAGACAAGCATGTTTCCGCCGGTGCGATAACGCCAGCAGGGTGGCTATCTTGCCAGACCGTTCCGGTTCAATCCAGGTCGGGCTTAACATCGCCGGTAAAGCGTAACTGTCCGGATGAAAAAATCATTGAACCTTGGTGATAGGTGAAGCGAATGCGATTGATGGGCCGGTGCTCCAGGGTCAGGCTGATGGTCTGACCGGCCGGTATGGCGGTCAGATAGTGCAGCGTCTCGACTGTATTGGCGTTGCAGTGATGCAAAGGAAAGTAAACGTTAGCGTAGTGGATGACCCACTGTAACTGCAGTATTCCGGGCAACGAAGTAACCGTAGCCGAAGCTTTGGCGAGATTCCTCAAGGTTGCCGGTATAAACACCTCCAGAGTCACCATGTCCGGCTGCTGGTGGACCTCTCTGATGTCAGGCCATTCATCGTTGTGGGTCAATGCTCCGGTCTCCGGTTAGAATAAACAGGCTCAGTCAAATGGCTGATAGTTGAACCAGTCAACCTTCAGCGTGCTGTCGTTGCCCGGGTAATCGCCGGCTTCGCCGCTGGACCAGTGTGTTGCGGCGTGCCAGACGTTTAACATGAAGTTTGCGGCATGCTGCGGCACCATGGTCCGGTCTGTCATATCCCAAAGAGTGATTTCCTGGTCATCCATCACCATAAACCAGCGCACGCGATCCTCGTACCATTCAAATCCGAGGTGATAATAAGTCTGCGCTGCGGGAAAGTCTGCCAATCTTACGGTTGAGAGGTTGCCGGCGTATTCCGTATCGTAATTATCTTCGCCGCCATCGGGCGTTTGATACATTTCGCCGGTACTCATGTTGATGCTGCGGGTTTTTTTGCGAAAACCAGCGTCATCGGAGTCTGTCCAGGTAGTCAGCCAGAGCAGATGTGGTTCGCCGCAGAGATATTCGATGTCTATTTCTGAGTTATCGCTAAGCCCATTTTGGTTAAGGTCTTCACCATTGTTGTGATAAGTGAAGATACCGCTGACAACCTCCTCGTCGGCGGCGCATCGGGCAAACTGAACCTTCACTTCATAACGGCCATAATGCAGGGCCTGTTGAGTCCATACCTCAGTGGCAAATTCCGGTGAGGTGCGATCTGTACTCTGCAGCGCTGGGTTGCCGGGAAATACCAATGACAGAATATGGCCATCATCTGCGTGACTGTCTGTATCACCAAAAATAATGCTGGCACCTTCCTGCATACGGGAATCCCACAGTGACGAGTCCATAGTAAAATTATCTGTTTTTGTTTTTACTATGGCTTCGTTTTTGTCCGGACTGGTGGGTTCGTCAATTTCACCGTCGGTTTTACAGCCTGACAGGCAGACAGTGGCAAAAAGAATAATAACGGTTCGATACATAATGGCCTGCATGATAATTGGCGCAACGGAAGCCGTTAATATTAAAGCTTCGCATCAGAATAACGTTGATATGTGACTATAAGTCATGGGCGATGAGTTCGCACTTTTCCGATAAATCACGGTGCCGGGTCGTCAGTATCCAGTCAAAGATGAAGAAATAAATGTTGGATCTCAGTCACCACCGCCGCCGCAGCCACTCCCGCAACTGCTACCACAACCACTGCCTCCGGAATCCCCTGCGCCATCAAAAAAACCGCTATGGCCAGAGGAGCTGCCTGAGTCCCCCACACATCCTGAGGAACAACCGATGTCGCCGGCACAAAAACCGGTGCCGTAATTGGGAGACAGTGGATTGCTGCAATTCAGAGAATATTTAAATCCATCGTCAATCTGAAGCTGACTGTCTATCGCAAACAATAGTGGGAGTCGGCTTGGTTGATCCGGTCTGATCCTGGCTTTATGGCAGGCCAGACGCCAGGTACGCTTAATGCCCTCCTGAGCATGAACAGGGGTACTCATGGCTTCTGTGGGGGTGTGGTGCAGAAAATATCCGAATGCTTTTTGGCAGAACAGTTCGTAGGCCCGGGTTGACAGAATAAATTCGTGCCAGGCCACATCGACCACCTGTGACGGCATGGCCACCATTTTGCGTTTGGCCTGATTACAAATGTAAAAATAATCACGCAGAGCCCGAAACACCAGTTCTACCTGATCATTATTAAGGTGGGGATAGACCTTGCGCAGCTTTTTCTCCAGCCCGGGGTGAAACTGGTAGTTTTCGATGTATTGAAGACGGCTGCTTTTGCGCTGACGTAGAAACCAGAAAACCAGCAGGATGATAACCGTAGACAGAATAATGATGTTGATTTCCATATGGGTAAATCTCCTTTAATCGAAAGATGCCTGGAACAACAGACAGGCATCCGGATGACTTTCAGACTTCAAACTCTATATGTTTAAGAAGGCTCAGGCCATGGTGTTGGTCGTAGTATGCGGCTTCGTTAACAAACGCCGGACATAAACCGGGCTCATCCTGATAAAACACAGTATCCCCATTTTGCAGCAAAAACAGAGGATCTCCGGGATTCAGAGGCTGGAAGTCTCTGTCCTGCACGTTGGGATGAATCATGCCGACCAGATTGCCCTGTTCGTCTTCGGGCATTTTGACCTTCTTAACAAACTGGAATCCGCTTGCTGTTTCGGGTAACTCGGGTGCCTTTCCAATATTTGCCAGGTGCAGATAATCCAGCACCGCATTGGTGGCCACTCTGGTGGCTTCAAAGATATCCGCCCGCAGACAGCCCTGTGCGACCGGACCGACTTCAATAATCAGCCCGCCGATTCGACCGATGGAAATCATAAAGTTATCTTCCATACGATCCACCTCCTGATAAAACAGCGTGACGTTGGGCACTGTCTTTTGCACGTACACGGCGGCGCGTTTGACAATCGGATTCAGGCTGTTGATCACAATGGTAATACCCATGTTGGCCGTGGTGGTATGCAGGTCAATAATGAAATCGCGAGCCGGGTCCTGTTTGGGGCCAATCAATTGGTTGATGGCTTTGGCGCGGTTTTGTTCATAGCCCGGTAATGTTACGTTGGCAAGATCCTGGATAGCGAACTGACGGTTCAGGTCCTGGTCGATATAACGACAGTTCATGGCATGGGCGCGGGGGTTGGCGAGCAGTGTTTCGGTAACAAAGCTGCCACGATTAATTTCCTGTGGTTTTTGTTCCCATCGCCTGAGCAGGTGGACACCTGTTAACTCATTACCATGAGTTCCGCCGACAATGACAACAGATTTGATTGAGTCCATAACCGTTTCCTGAAACATTTGGAATGATTGGGTAATCATACCGTAATCAGATTGAAAGTATTTGGGTGATTCTCGATACATTTGTTTGGGCAAATGGGTGGATTTTCACCCAAACTGGCGAACAGTACTTTTCGGTTTTCATCGCTAAACTACAGGATATCTGTGTTAGATCATGGAAATGGTGATTATGGCATCCATTCTGCATTGTGATTAGCTCGCTCTATTAAATCAGTTGTTTCTGATTAAACAACAATAACAACTACCAGGTTGGAGAAGATGTAATGAATAAATTCTGTATGGCAGTTTCTGCCTTGGCTGTTTCTGTATCTGCAACATTCGCAAGTGCTTCTGATGGCTGTGACAGTGGCGAAATCGTCGCTAAGCTGAGTCACGTGACCGGAGGTACGACCCATCCGAAAGTGGTTGCCGCGAACAAATTTGCAGAACGGATCAACAAAGAACTCGATGGCAAAATGTGTGTCGAGGTTTATCCAAACTCCACATTGTTTGGTGATAGTAAGGAACTGGAAGCACTGTTATTGGGAGATGTGCAGATATTGGCGCCATCTTTGGCCAAGTTTGGCTCTTACACACCCAAATATGGGGTGTTTGATCTGCCGTTTATTTTCAAGGATATGGATCAGGCGATTCGTTTCACCAAAACCAAAGACGGACAACAACTGCTCCATGAAATGGAAGACGTTGGGTTCGTGGGATTGGGTTACTGGATGTCCGGTATGAAGTATTTTTCCGCTAACAAGCCGTTGCTCGTACCCAACGATGCGAATGGTTTGAAATTCCGGGTTCAGACTTCCGATGTGGCCAAGGCAATGATCGCCGCAATGGGTGCGTCACCGCAACCAATGGCGTTTTCTGAAGTATACGGAGCATTGCAGACCGGTGTTGTTGATGGACAGGAAAATACCTGGTCTAACATTTACACCAAAAAATTCTTCGAAGTTCAGGACAGCATTACCGAAACCAACCATCAGTTATTGGCCTATTTATTCATGACCTCTACCGAGTTCCTGGATAGTCTCGATAAAGACACCCGCGCCAAGTTCCTGCAGATTGCCGATGAAGTGACTCAGCAGGCCAACCTGGATGTGAAATCCGCAGAAGCCACCAACCGTGAAAACATTCTGAAAGCAGGTGGCAAAATCAACGTCCTGACCGATGCTCAGAGACAGCAGTGGGTTGATGCCATGAAGCCTGTCTGGAAGAAATTTGAAAAAGACATCGGCAAAAATCTGATTAACGCAGCTGCCGGCGCCTGATCATTTAAACAATTCAGTAATGTCAATGTGACCTGTCCGATGGCGTCTGCCATCGGACGTTAATTCTATACCCAGGGTCAGGGTGTTCTCCTGCTGTTAGAGGTAAAAGTGATGATGGCGTATTGGCCACATATCTATTTATTGATTTTCATTCTGTTGTTGTGGGGACTGGAAAAACTGTTTCCCAACTTTATGGCCAGGCTGGAGGAGAATCTGCTGGTCCTGGTGATTTCTTCGATTATGTGTGTTTCCTTTGGTCAGGTAATCGCCCGTTACGGATTTAATTCCGGTTGGTCGGCAGCCCTGGAATTTAACACCATTGCCTTTTCCTGGTTGATTCTGCTGGGGATGAGCTATGGCATTAAGACCGGTATCCATTTGGGTGTTGATATTGTCCTGAACCGGGTACCCAGACCAGCTGCCAAGGCTTTGTCTATGTTGGGCGCGCTGGCTGCCATGATGTATGGCCTGATTCTGCTGGATTCCACCTGGGTTGCGGCCATGGGGGTCGATGTAAAAGGTGGAGCCATTGAGTACTGGGCTAAAATGTACAAGATCAATATCGGTGCCGAAGAATTGCGTTATCCGGAATTTTTCCAGCAGATGTTTGATGTCAAACCGCGGGTACAACGCTGGTTGTTGCTGGTGATTTTACCGATTGGACTGTCTCTGTTGGTTTATCGTTCCTGGCAGGCCTTTCTGGCTATTCTGTTTAACAAACGCAGCATGCTGATCAGTGCTCATGAAGCACAGGATCTGGTGGAAGAAAACAAAGGCGTACTGAAGGACTGATATTATGGAAGCACTGATTCTTTTTGCTCTGGTATTGACGCTATTGTTTATCGGCCTGCCTGTCGGTATTGCATTGGGCCTGTCATCCATTTTGTTCATTACATTCGTATCGCACGAGTCGTTATCTTCTGTTGCGATTTCACTGTTCGGTGCCGGTCAGCATTACACGCTGTTGGCGATTCCGTTTTTTATCCTGGCTTCTTCGTTCATGTCCACCGGTGGAGTGGCAAAACGACTGATTAATTTTGCGATTGCCAGCGTCGGCCATTTTCGTGGCGGTCTGGCGATGGCTTCTGTGCTGGCCTGTATGATGTTTGCGGCTTTGTCCGGTTCCTCCCCGGCAACAGTGGTTGCCATCGGTACCATTGCCATTGCCGGTATGCGTCAGGTTGGTTATTCGAAGGAATTTGCTTCGGGGATTATCGCCAACGCCGGTACCCTCGGAATCCTGATTCCACCGTCTATCGTGATGGTGGTGTATGCCGCATCCACTGAAGTTTCCGTTGGGCGAATGTTCCTGGCGGGGGTGATTCCCGGACTGATGGCCGGTCTGATGCTGATGATTGCCATTTATATCGTTGCCCGGAAAAAAAATCTTCCAGCCGAACCCTGGCGCGGATTTCAGGAGTTGGTTCGTGGCGGCAAAGAAGCTGGCTGGGGCCTGTTCCTGGTAGTTATTATCATGGGCGGAATTTATGGTGGGGTGTTTACTCCGACGGAAGCCGCAGTGGTTGCGGCGGTATATTCCATGTTGATTGCCTTGTTTGTTTACCGCGACATGGGGCCTCTGAAGGAGACCTCCTGGACACTGGAAAGCGATAGTCAGGCAGCCCGTGTAGGCTTTAATGGTACCGTCTACGGAGTGTCGTTTTTCCTGGTGTGGATGATCATGTCCTTTTTCGCCACGGCCGATTCCGAAACCATCAGTTCCGGTGATCGGGCGCTGTGGGGCGGTATTATTGCCATTGCGATTGCTATTTTTTATGTCTACAAACGCAGTCAGGGAATCAACGACTCCATCGGTCATTGCCTGGTCTCGGGTTTGCCTGTCTGGAAACGCAATCTGGTGTTGATCGTACGCAAATTCTTTCCGGCGCTGTTTGGCAAAGAAACCCGGCAGGTCATGCTGGAAGGCACCAAAACCACGGTTATGCTGATGTTTATTATTGCCAATGCCTTGTTGTTCGCGCACACATTGGCAGCTGAGCGTATTCCGCAAATGGTGACCGAATGGATGCTGGGAGTGGGCTTCAACTGGTTCACCTTCCTGATTGCGGTAAACATTCTGCTGTTGATTGGCGGACAGTTCATGGAACCATCTGGGTTGTTGGTGATCGTGGCGCCCGTGGTATTCCCCATCGCCATGCAGCTGGGTGTTGATCCTATTCATCTGGGAATCATCATGGTGGTGAATATGGAGATTGGCATGATCACGCCTCCGATTGGGCTCAACCTGTTTGTGACCTCGGGCATTACCGGTATGAGTCTGGCAAAAGTCGTGCGTGCGGCGATGCCGTTCGTGATGGTGCTGATGTTGTTCCTGGTGTTGGTCACTTACATCCCATGGCTGTCAACGTTGTTGCCATATTCGATCATGGGACCGGAAATCGTTACCCACTGATCCATACCATGTCTCTGTTACCCGGCCATCAATATGGCCGGGTCCTGTCCTGAATATCATCATTTCAAATACGGTCGTTGACTCCGCGCCCGTTTCTTCATCTTGCCGGATCTTTTATGATCGTGTTGGTGTCAGTTAATAGAGTGAACTGTCAATATGCAGAGTGAGCATGGCAAAGTTAAGATACTCGGAATGGATCGGGTTCAGCGGCCATCGAATGACTGGTCGGCTACCGTTCATCTATTGTTAACGCATATTCGTCGGCAGGGTTTTCACAAATGCCCCGAACCTCTGATTCTTAATGATGAATTCGAAATCCTTACTCTGGTTCCTGGTGACACCTGTAATTATCCATTGACCGGTGCGGTTGCCACGGTAACTGCGCTGACTTCGGCCGCCCGGCTGCTGCGTGAATTACACGATTGTTCAAAGGACTTTCTCGCAACGCATAAAACGCATCGGTTGCGCTGGATGCTGCCGGAGCAGTACCCCGCAGAAGTGATCTGTCACGGCGATTTTGCACCTTATAATGTGACGCTGTCGGGTGATGAAGTGGTTGGAGTGTTTGATTTTGACGCGGCCCATCCCGGACCGGTGCTCTGGGATATCGCCTATGCGGTATATTGCTGGGCTCCATTTAAAACAGATCCGGTGGATGCGCTTGGCTCGTTGGATCAACAGATTGAACGGGCAGGGTTGTTTTGTCGTACCTACGGACTGTCGCCGTTGGCCTATCCGCAGTTGGTCATGACGATCATAAAGCGCCTTGAGGCGTTGGTGGCGTTTATGGTTTCGCAAGCAGAACAGGGAGACCCGCAGTTTCAGGATAATCTTGATTGCGGGCATCATCTTGGTTATCTCAATGATATTGATTATCTGCGTAACCATGAATCTCAGATCGTGACCATGCTGATGAATATGTCAGCAATGTCGGGAGCCTGATCAGATCAGTGTCAGCTCCAGATCGACAGCCATAGAGCTTGCTTCGTAGCGCGCGGTCCCTTGCAATCCTGCCAGTTTGCCAGTGGCGATGATCAACTCACACAAACCACTGGCAACGTTGGCGCGGTGGATGCCGTGATGTCGAAGAACAAGCCCTCCATGCTTGCCGTTAATCTCCGCGTCGATGTATTCAAGACCGGTAAAATGTGAATCGCCATCAATGCTGTAGATCAGGTCCATATAAAGCCGGCTATCGCCAATGATGCCTTTGTTGTAGTGGTATCGGGCTTCAACCCTTGCCAGGCTGCAGCCATCCTCAGTTTGAAATATCTTGTTTTCCTGCCAGTCGATGACATCGAAGTGGCAGTGCAGGATTTCGCTCATGTTGTCCCTCCTCTGTTTTGATCAATACAGATAGAGTAGGCTGGCGGGATATTTACGGATTGTAAAAACACGACAAATGCAACAGTCTCCTCCCAGCGGTCTATTGAGTCGACCGGATCGGCCATTCACGCTTCAACGGTTGTTACCGGCCGATGATCTGGCAGAATTTGTCGATTATTTTTGGGTGGTTGAATGGCAATTGCCGATGGGCGAATCGTTTGTTTCAGAAAACTTCCCGCACCCCTGTGTACACATGGTGTATGAGCCGGGTCATAGCGCGTTGTTTGGTCCGATCAAAGGACATTTCAAAAAAACACTGATGGGTCAGGGCCGGGCGATAGGCTGTCGTTTCAAACCAGGATTATTTTATCCCTGGATTAAACGCCCGTTGGCTGAAATGGTTGACAGTCAGTTGGATGTTGCCGCGGTGTTGTCGGTCAGCAGCCAGGAACTTGAAGCGAGGCTGGATGCCCAGCTGGATATCGGACAGGCGGTTAGCGAGTTTACTGAACTGTTAATTGCTGCATGTGCTTTGCTGCATCCTGAAAAACAGCAAGGTGTGCTGGCGCATACCATTGTGGCGACGATGGAGCAGAATACCGAACTGCTAAAAGTGGAACAGGTTTGTTCGCGTTTTCAGATATCGAGACGACAACTGGAACGGCTGTTTTATAAACACGTCGGACTGTCACCAAAATGGGTGTTAAGGATATACCGGCTGCAGCAACTGGCCAATGAAATGATCAATCATCCGATTCCCGACTGGACCGAGCTGGCTCATCGGCTGGGGTACTTTGATCAGGCCCATTGTATTCGGGATTTTAAACAAATTACCGGCAAAACACCGTCGAGCTATTGCCGGTAATCGCCTGGGACACCGATCAGAGGGTTCCTGAATCAAAGTACTGGTACTTAGCTTTCAAGTTGTGCGGCCTGTCTGCCAAGGGGCAGACCGAACAACTGCAAACTTCCCCAGAGCAACAGTGCATAAAGCATGTACAGTCCGAGCGACCATGCAAACAGCAGACAGACCAGTCCACCGGCCAGCGCTGGCAAGCGGTACTTGGGTAATAACCGCCAGGCAGAGATCATGGACATCAGGTAAATCACAACGATGACGCCATTGGTCCATCTGATGAGTACATCATAATGAAGTTGTAGCATGCCGGACATAATCAATACCATGGCAATGATCAATGTCTGGCTTATCAGGGCATTACCTGGAATCTGATGGCGATTGAGACGTGACAGCGATTTGGGCAGCACCCCTTGCTGGCTCAGGCTCCACATTAATCGCGATATACTGGCCATGTACACGTTCACCGTTGCCAGGCCACTGAGCGTACCGATGATGCCTATGATCCAGCGGCCGCCAGCGCCGAAAACCTCATCCATCACGACGCTCATGCTCAGGCCATCCGCGATCGGTACGCTCAACAGCAGCCAGGTACAGCCAAGGTATATCAGCCCGACCAGCAACAAACCGGTTATCATGGCAAACTGAAAGTCACGATCAGGGTTTTTGAAATCGTTGACCAGATGGGTCATGGTTTCGATACCAATGAAGCTCCACATGGCCAGTCCAAACGCGGCGACCATGGCATCGGCGTGATCTGTTGATTCAACCAGGACCGGCATGGAAGTGGCCGGATGATGCAAAATCAATAGCACCACCACAATGACCAGCATTGATACCGTCAGTGCGGTTTGCCAGATTCCGGAAGCGCGAATACCCCGCCAGTTCAGCAACAGAATGGTGACCACCAGTAGTAGTTCAACCAGCAACTGGTTAGTCGCTGTGACCGGTATCATCAGTTTGACGAATTCCATGGTCAGTTCTATGGCTGCCGGGGCACCGATTGGAACGAGCAACAGAAACAACAGACCAATGATCCGTCCCTGATGAGGCGAAAATGCCTGTTCGACGAATTGAGCCGGTCCGCCGGCATGGGGATAATGCTGGCCCAGAATCGCGAACACCCAGGTAATGGGCAGCATGGCAATGACCAGCAGCCCCCAGGACCACAATGCCAGAGAACCGGCCTGCTGCAGGGTCAGCTGTGGCAGCACAAAGACACCGGTTCCAAGCATGGTGGTGACCAGCAGGCCAATGCCCTGCCAGCGGCCGATACCCGTACTGGATTGCTGCATTTACATTCACTCCGAAATGATTAAGCTTGCCATTCATCATAATCAAGCCGGGCGTGACAAAATGTCGGTGTTGACCGTCATAATGCCGGCTTTTGCCGTGGAAGTGTTGTCTTGGATAAATTTGACCAGCTGATCCTGCAGGAATTGATTGAGAATGCCCGTCAACCGGTGGCCAGGATCGCCGAACGGGTAAATTTATCGCGTTCATCGGTAGCTGAACGAATCAAAAAAATGGAAGACACCGGTATTATCAGCGGTTATCAGGTGGTATTAAAACCACCAAAGGATCAGCAGGTATCCGCCTTTTTTGAGATCTATCATTCCGCCATCAAATGCACAGATATCATTCCACTCATCAAAGTATTTCCGGAGGTGGTACAGTGCCATGGTATCAGTGGCGAAACGGACCTTCTGGTATTGTGCCGGGCGTCGAGTATGGAGCGAATTACGGAGATCCGTAACGCCATCGAGCAACGTCCCCAAATCACCAAAGTCAAAACTCATGTGGTGATGACCGAATGGTATAAACCGGGTGATTGGTAAAACCTGAGCACCTTTGAGCGACCCGGGTAATACACAAAGGAGTATGGCTGTTGTTGGTATCTATGTTATAGAGATTGCTGTCAGAATGTTTCAAACAGGCTCTTTATGGCACCGACTTTGCTGTGTGATATTAACCCGGCAAGTATTTATATCGGGTTAAATAGGAACACAGAGCATGGGAGAACAGACACATGGCAATCAGCGGCATTCAGTCTGGTTACAGCGCACAAAATGTTTCAACGGTGAAAACTATTGCCGACCGCTCCGGCAATGTTGTTCCGGTCAGGCAGCAGCAGGATACCGTTTCTATCAGCACGACGGGTAAAGCGACCGAAATCATGTCCCGATATGATCTCACTCAGATATCTGCCAACGATGCGGTGAGTCTGAGTGATGAGTTATATCAGAGTGGCGTCATCAGTTTTCAGCAACATTCATTTTTATCTTTTCAGCCGGAACTGGGAAAGGCAGATAATGTTCCAGCAGGCTGGACCAATGGAAATGCAGATGCCCCCGGAAACCTGATAGCCGACTGGGAAAATGAGTTAAGTCTGAAACAAAGTTTTGGGGCTGATGAAACTTCCCTTCAGTCCACACAGCAAATGGTGGATCTGCTGCATTATCTGGATTCTCTCGGTTAACCTGAAAACCATGTCGTGTATGAGATAGAAAGCTAACGAACCCGATGGCTGATCGGGTTCGTTTATTGGCCGTCAGCCTGCGGCATTATTTAATATAGATATTGTCTGACATGGTATTCCAGGGCGAATTTATGGATGTGCTCTGATAGGTAAACTGACCACCGCTGTAACCACTTGCGTCCCACCACCGATACCACCCGACGATCACGTTCGAGCTGTTAACAATGTACTGACTTTGAACCTGACTGAGGATGCTGCCATTCATTTTGGCAATATTGTTTTGGCCATATCCGTATTCAATTGTCACGATATACATCTCTGCACCGCCATGATTCTGGACACTGGATATCTGACTCTGGGAAAAATATTCCCAGCTTGGATAATCGGTGGAAATCACTGCATAAGCCTGCAGATAGGTCAGTGGAGGAGCCGGGGCCAATGTTGACATCGTGCTGGCGTCTGGCTGCTCATAACTCAGCTCGCCGTTATTCAACGATTGCCAGAAAGGCACTATACCCTCCGCAAACTGCAGGGTTCTGGCATCTTCGATCAAAGGAGTGTCAAGCAAATGAGCGTTGTCGGCTGCGAAGCTGTGACTTGATATAAAAACGGATAGAGCAATGACATAACATATCAGTTTATTCATATTGGTATCCTAAGTTGATTTTGTTAATTACAGCTGAAAACTTTTTTAAGTGAGAATGAAATACTGCGATTGAATGAGTGGAAATTCAATTTTATGGGTCGTTATTTTGAGTGTTTCATTCTAAAGGAGGACTGGTGCAAATATGTCCGCTGTCATTTTATTGGTTGTGCCAAAGGGCGTTTTGGTAGCTATTGGTAAAATTGGCGAATTGTAAGCATGTTAATTGTGTTTGGCGCAATAAGTTTGGCGGATTTGAACATTCGATCATAATATCCCGTCGCATTAAAAAATACCTGTGGGTTACTCAGGAATGTGAAGATGGCAAGCGATTAGGCTGGCAATATGGTTTTGATAGCAACCAGATCTGAATGGTTGTCCATATCGGCCAAAAGGCGCTGGTCTGCCACAAACTGTATGTTACCTATCCCGAATCCCTCCCGATCTGACCTATTGAAATTGCCTGTAATGAAAAAAAGCGCCTGACCATGACAGAAATCAATATTAGATTGTCAAAATATTCTAAATTAGAAAAAACTAATTTAAAAAGGAGCTGATATATGGCTCGTTCCCCTTTTCAGTGGATCTGGCTGCCGGTATTCATTGTGGTGATTCTGGCGGTACCGATATTGATTTTCTTGCCGGATAGCGGGCGTCAGATCGCCGATGCCAGTGAGTTTCTGCCGCAGCGCAAGGAACATGTGGACCATTCCGCGCTGATAACCGGCCCGTTTACGACTGCCCAGCAGGTGACTGCCCGTTGCCTGGAATGTCATGAGGACGCCAGAGATCAGGTGATGCACTCCTCGCACTGGACCTGGGAGAGTGAGCCGGTCGTCGTGGAAGGACGGGATGAGCCTGTGGTTGGCGGCAAAAAGAACCTGTTGAATAATTTCTGTATCGGTATCACCGGTAACTGGAAAGGCTGTTCGAGTTGTCACGCCGGTTATGGCTGGGAAGATCAGAACTTTGATTTCAATAATGGCGATAACATTGACTGTCTGGCCTGTCATGAGCAGACCGGTACCTATGTCAAAGGCCCGGCCGGCATTCCGGTTGCGGCGGTGGATCTGGTCTCCGTAGCCCAGAGTGTCGGTTATTCCAGCCGTGCCAACTGTGGCAGCTGTCACTTTAAAGGCGGCGGTGGTGATGCTGTGAAACACGGTGATCTCGATTCCAGCCTGTATTTTCCAGCACCGGATGTGGATGTGCACATGGGCAAGTACGATATGGTTTGTGCTGACTGTCATCAGACTCAGGATCATCAGATCAGTGGTCGCTCTATCAGTGTCAGTCTGGATAACAAAAACCAGATAGCCTGCACCGATTGTCATGATAACCAGTTGCATCAGGATGATCGTATCAACCAGCACACCGATACAGTTGCCTGCCAAACCTGTCATATCCCGGAAGTGGCTACCCGAGTGGCCACCAAAACCCATTGGGACTGGAGCAAGGCGGGGGATCCCGATCGTGAAGAAAACATCCACGAATACCTGAAGATCAAAGGCGAGTTTGAATACACGGCAAATCTGCGTCCAACCTATTTGTGGTACAGCGGTACGGCTGAACGCTACCTGCTTGGCGATAAAATCAACGAGACAGCGCCCACGGACATGAACCTGCCCAAAGGCAGTATTGATGATCCGGTGGCGAAGATCTTCCCATTCAAGGTACATGATGCGGTTCAGGTATTCGATACTGACTATCGCTACCTGCTGCAACCGAAAACCGTCGGTGAAACCGGCTACTGGAGCACGTTCGACTGGGACAGCGCCCTGCGGCAGGGATCAGAACTCGCTGGTCTGCCCTACAGCGGTCATTATGGTTTTACCGAGACGCTGATGTACTGGCCGCAGACACACATGGTGCAACCGGCTGCCAATGCTCTGCAATGTCGTGACTGTCATAATGAAAATGCCGGCGACCAGGCCGGTCGCATGGACTGGCAGGCACTGGGTTATCCGGGTGACCCTATTCGCTGGGGTGGACGCGGTCATGGGCCGCAGGAGGTACAACCATGAGAAGCATCGTAGTGATCATGGGGATGTTGCTGGGAACCTTGTCGCTGGCCAACACCTTTCACCCGGATATTCCACTACTTAACGGTGAGGGCAAACCATGGCAGGCCGGTGAAGCGGTATCTCAGGCGCAGAGTTGTGGTCAATGCCATGACCAGTCTTTTATCCATCACACCATGGATCAACCTCACATCCTGAAAATGACCGAACAGCAGCGCTTTGCCTGGCGTCTGGGTATACAACCGGAACTGCCAGAGCGGACGGAGAGTCAATGTCTGCTGTGTCATGCGCCTGAACAGAAACAGCTGACAGTTCTGGCTGATCCCCAGGGTGTTGTCAACGCGGCGGATCTATCCCTTGGCAGTCCCACCAGCGAAGCCTGTGGCCGTTGTCACAGTGCGGTTCAAACCGATGTTTCCAGACCTTTCGTGTTACCGGAACTGAACTTGGATAACCATGCTGCGTTCACCGGGGAAATGTATGTCGCCCAGCGCATCAGCCGGTCAGCCATCAACATCGCGGATAAACAGGTTCTGAACTTCAGTTTTGATATTCATGCCGAGCGGGTCTTAAGTTGCGCCGATTGTCACGCCGCAGCTAATAATCCCACGGCCCCCCAGGGACTGTCGGCCGATAGCAAGACTGTCAAATATGATCCCCGGGGGCTGTCTGCCCACGACTTTCTGAGGCAGCCCGATCATGGTTTTACCGCAGCTCTGCCATGTAGTGAATGTCATGATGCCGGTCAGAGCCATCAGTGGTTGCCTTATCAGGATCAGCACTTCAGCCGACTCAGTTGCGAAAGCTGCCACAGCAGCTGGATCGCCGGCCCGGCGCTGGCGGCGGTCAATCTCGACACTGACCCTGCCGAACTCCAGTGGCGTGGTATCACGGAAGAGCTGGTAACCGGCTATCAGGCCTGGCTGCTGCCCGATGAACAGGGACGGCTGGCACCTTTCAATCTGATCGCGGTCACCGAAAACGGCGCTACGCGGACCATTGCCAAAGCCATTCATCACAACGTCAATACACAAACGGCAGTACGTGCCTGTCAGGATTGTCATTCTGACCAGTCCAAACTGCTGCAACCAATAACCCAGGCACCGGTTAATCTGACGTTGCCGGCAGGATTTGTGGTGGCAGATGGCCTGCCGGATCTGACCGCTGCGGGGATTTATCTGCTGGGCAGTAATGCGGTGCCGATGGCCGACTGGCTTGGACTGGCGCTTCTGGTAGCGACGGTTGCAGGTGTTTTCGCTCATGGTATGGGACGCTATCTGGCCTGGCGGCGTCTTGGCGCGCATCGCGAACCACGCCGGCGGGTGTACATGTACAGCCGATATGAACGACTTTGGCATTGGTTGCAGGCGGCGGCGATTTTGCTACTGCTGATCACCGGCGCGGTGATCCATAAACCTTATTTGTTTGCCTGGATCAGTTTTCCCTACATGGTCCAGATTCATAACGTGCTGGGTTTCATTCTGCTGGTGAATGCGGTGCTGGCGCTGTTCTATCACCTGGCCAGCGGCGAGATCCGGCAATTTATACCCATGCCGGCAGACTTGTTTGTTCGCATGTTTGAGCAGATTCGTTTTTATACCAGCGGCATTTTCAAAGGTGCACCGCACCCCTTCGAAAAAACGCCCGAGCAAAAGCTGAACCCGTTACAGAAAATTGCCTATTTCGGTCTTCTGAATGCATTACTGCCAGCGCAGATGCTGACCGGCCTGCTGATCTGGGGAGCACAACGATGGCCGGAACTGGCCATGACATTTGGTGGACTGGTCTGGCTCGGACCGGTGCACACCTTCCTGGCCTGGGCATTTGTCGCCTTTCTGGTCATGCATATTTATCTCACCACCACTTCCGGTCCAAAACTGACATCCGGCATTAAAGCCATGGTTGAAGGTTGGGAAGAGGTGGAAGTGACAGAGGAGCACACATCATGAAACGTTCTATCTATCCCATTGCACCGAGCAGTGGCAAGCCATACTGGAATCCATATGTCGCCGGTATTTTGCTGGGAGTGGTGCTGTTTCTGGCCTTTTTGATCAGTGGCAATGGTCTTGGCGCATCCGGCGGTCTGAACCGGCTGGTGGTCTGGGTGCAGGATGCTTTGTTTCCGGAACATGTGGATAACACCCCCTTCCTGTTGCATATGGCCGGTGGTGATCTGAATCCGCTAACCAATTGGGTGGTGTTTATGGTTATCGGCGCTGTTATTGGTGGATTTGTATCCGGCTGGTTGCGAGGACGGGTTCGGCTGGAAACCAACAAAGGTCCGCAGATTACTCCAAAAACCCGCTGGGCGCTGGCCTTTGTGGGAGGCGCATTGATGGGTTATGGCGCCCGACTGGCACGCGGCTGTACCTCGGGACAGGCGTTGAGCGGTGGCGCGGTTTTGTCCGTTGGCAGTTGGGCTTTCATGTTCGCCGTCTTTGCCGGTGCGTACCTGCTTGCCTGGACGTTCCGCAAAGCCTGGAATCCCGGAGGTAAACAATCATGACCGTTTTTCCTCTTAATCTGGTGGCTGAATATGGTGCCGGAGTTGCGTATCTGATTTACATACTGCTGGGTTTTGGTTTTGGATTTGTGCTGGAGAGTGCAGGTTTTGGCAACTCTCGTAAGTTGGCGGCACAATTCTATTTTAAGGAACTTACAGTATTTAAGGTGATGTTCACGGCCATTATCGTTGCCATGGTGCTTATTTTTTTGGCAACAGCTCTGGGATGGCTGGACTATCGTCTTATCTGGGTGAATCCAACCTATTTGTGGCCGGGAATTCTCGGCGGTTTGATCATGGGGGCCGGTTTTATCATCGGTGGTTTTTGTCCGGGTACCTCACTGGTGGCGTTGGCAACATTAAAGCTGGACGGGCTGTTTTTTGTGCTGGGGGTGCTGTTTGGAATCTTCGTCTTTGGTGAGACGGTTGATTTCTATAATGTCTTCTTTAATTCCAGTTATATGGGGCGTTTTACTTTACCGGAATTATTCCATCTGGGTTATGGCAGTGTTGTCTTGATCATAGTGGTCGTGGCGTTGTTGTTGCTGTGGGGGTCCGAATGGGTGGAAAGTCGGGTATCCGGAATAACCATGCCCAGACTCAATTGGCGCGCGATAGTGGCGGGTGTATTGGTTCTGCTGGCGGGTATAACGGCGGCCATTGGACAGCCGGATTTTCAGCGTCGCTGGAACAGTATGGCCGCAGCAGAACAGCCGCGTATCGATCAGCGTCAGATTTATGCCTCACCCCTGGAAGTATTGCACCTTCAAAATGATCGGCAGATCGTGGTGAGGTTGCTCGATATTCGCTCGCAGTCTGATTTCAATTATTTCCATATCCGTGATGCCCAGAGAGCGAACCCCAATGAACTGGAAAAACTGGCGCAAGCACTCATCGCCGAACCAGCCAATACGGTATTTATTCTGGTGGGTAACGATGAACAACTGGCGACGGAGGTATGGAAACAGCTTCGTGGTGCAAGCGTGCCGAGTCTGTATGTGCTCGAAGGTGGAATTAACCTGTGGATAGAACAGTTTGCCGATGATGATTTTCTACGCGAAGCCAGAGTGGATAGAATTCGAAGTGATCAGTTGGGGTTTCGTTTTGTCCAAGCCCTGGGAGATCAATATCCCATGGCCAGTCCTAACCCTGAAATCTATGAGCAGACGTTCGATGCCAAGGTAAAACTGGAATTGAAGAGAGCACCGACGGGGGGTGGATGCGGTTGATAAAAAAAAGGGGGATTTTCCCCCTAACTCGCTCTTTGGTCGCTTAATCTGAAATACGTTGCCTGAGGTTTTCAGGCAACAGGGTATGAAAGAATTTTTCCGGTCATGGCCTGTCCACGGGAACAGCATTGTGGATGGCCATTGAAACAAGTGCCGGTTATATGAAGGACGCTTCGGTTACGAATTTGCCTTCATCGTAATAACGACCGATACTCAATGTTTTGGAAAACACAGTACTGCCAGTGTCAGAAATTTTCACGGTTCCTGACAGTGCCTGTGGGCCGTAGTCCAGACGTTTTACCGTGTTACCCAGTCCCGGATATACTCTGTATGCCCAGCTGTTAACGGTGTACTCACCAGCAGGAATGTCTTTGATTGTAACGGAATCAGCACCCGCTGTAGGCGTTAGAGTATAGGTATCAGTTATGCCGTTTTGATCAGTCATGGTGAGTACGTAGTAGAAGTCCTGTGCGCGCCCTTGAGCGTGGTCCCAGGAAACCGGAACATCCAGGTTGCCTGCTGTTGCAAAACCGCTTAAACCAAGTACAGCTGCGCCGGTTACGATTACTGATTTCAATGTTTTCATCTTTAAATTCCTCTTGTTTCGTCAATGTGCTCATTAGACGATCCTGAACTGGTTTAATGTAGATGAAATAGTGTAAACGCAGGTAAAGGTTATCGTCATTACTGACGCATTTATGACAAAGCTCGCTACATAATTTTTGTACAACATATTCAAACAAAATTAACTAACTGTGTTAGCACTCTGCGAGCGATTCATTTTTCGTAGATCTGTATCGAAAGTAGAGTGTGTGTGGGACAATTCTGGTTTTTTCAATGTCTATGCAATGAGTGAATTGTGAATTTACACTTGAATCGCTATTTGACGTTTTGCTGACAATAATATTCAGGATTTCTACGTGTGATTTGGAATTAAAGCGTGAAGAGATTGAAATAAAAATAGTCTGTCGGGATTTCATCACCGGACCTTTTTCAAAGAGCCGGTGATTATGTCATCAAAAAATTAAATGCCCATGCCGGATAATGTGTCCAGAAGTTTTTTAACGACCAGCGTTGCTTTCGGGTGATCGGTCTCCAGTTCTGTGACCAGCATTTCCAGAATATCGACGATTCCGGGTTCATCAGGATCCGGCTCTTCCTGATTGTGAATATGATATTCCACCTTATCCATCAGATGCTTTTGCTGTTCACTGATTTCATCATTGCCAACGGTTTCTCTGAGCTTTTCGTACAGGCTGATCAGTTGATTCTCGCTCATGGCTTGCTCCTGATTATCGTTTTGTTGTTGTGCTGTCCACAGGATAGCATCAAACACTGCACTATAAGTGTCGCCTGTCATGATAAATTCTGCCAGTTACGCGTGTCGGGACTGAATGACTTTTCTGCAATTTTTCGAAGTTTTTCAATATATTGTGCAGAATGGAGTAACGCTGCTACAGATGTGCGGGATTTGTCGTTCATACTGTCTTTCGGCGCTTACACGCCCGGATCAGGAAAACCCACGTTATTCCGAGTGCCGTGCTTGGCTATAATTCAGTCAATGAGTACAATGCGCGACCCCGAATTTCCCGCGACAGCCGAGTGGTCCTGTAATGACTGAACAACCCAAAGCCATATATTCCTATCGTAAATACTGGGCAGAGTGCTTCGGTGTTGCGCCATTTCTGCCGATGACCCGGGCGGAGATGGATCAATTGGGTTGGGACAGCTGCGATATCATCGTGGTGACGGGTGATGCGTATGTGGATCATCCCAGTTTTGGGATGGCGGTGATTGGCCGGGTACTTGAAGCGCAGGGGTTTCGGGTGGGGATTCTGGCACAGCCGGACTGGACCGATAAAGCCTCATTTCAGGCGCTGGGAAAACCCAATCTGTTTTTCGGCGTAACGGCCGGAAATATGGACAGCATGATCAACCGCTATACTGCCGACAAACGCTATCGTCATGATGATGCCTATACTGCGGGCAACGTGGCTGGTAAACGTCCGGATCGCGCGGTGACGGTATATACCCAAAAGTGCAAAGAAGCCTACAGTGATGTTCCGGTGGTGATCGGTGGCATTGAGGCAAGTCTTCGACGGCTGGCGCACTACGATTACTGGAGTGACAGTTTGCGTCGTTCGGTGCTGTTGGACAGTACGGCGGATATTCTGTTGTTCGGTAATGCTGAACGCGCATTGATTGAAATCGCTCACCGGGCAGCGGCAGGAGAATCTGTTCGCGACATGACTGATATTCGGGGTACTGCTTTCCTGCGCAAACAAATGCCGCAGGATTGGGAGGAAATTGATTCCACCCGTCTGGATGTTCCGGGGCGATTGATCAAAAAACCAAATCCCTATGCCATGGCCGATGAGTCTGACAAGGCTGAGGTGGCCGAGAGTATTCAACATAATCAGGGAGCCGAAGCCATTACCCTGATTCCCGACCTGAAAGCCCGTAAGAGTGATCCCCGGCGCAGTTATATTCGCCTGCCAGCCTATGAACAGGTTAAAAAAGACATGGCGTTGTATGCGCACCAGGATCGGATATTTCACAAGGAGACCAATCCGGGCAATGCCCGTGCGCTGGTGCAGCGTCATGGTCGCAATGATATCTGGGTCAACCCGCCGCCGATTCCATTGACCACAGAAGAACTGGATTGGGTGTTTGAGATGTCTTATCAGCGGGTGCCGCATCCCTGCTATGGTGATGCCAATATCCCTGCGTACGAAATGATTCGTTTCTCGGTCAACATCATGCGAGGCTGTTTTGGTGGTTGTACCTTCTGTTCGATCACCGAACATGAAGGGCGAGTGATTCAGAGTCGTTCCGAGCAATCCATTCTGACCGAAATTGAAAATATACGTGATAAAACCCCTGGTTTTACCGGCATGATCTCTGACCTTGGCGGACCGACAGCCAACATGTACCGGCTAAACTGCAAGAGCAAGGAAGTTGAAGAAAACTGCCGGCGTCTGAGTTGTGTGTATCCGACCATCTGCAGCAACCTGAATACTGACCACAGCTATACCACCCAACTGTATCGGAAGGCACGGGCGATTTCCGGCGTCAAGAAAATCGCGATTGCCTCCGGTCTGCGTTATGACCTGGCCGTGGAGGATCCAGATTACGTGCGTGAACTGGTGACGCATCATGTCGGTGGATACCTGAAGATTGCACCGGAACATTCAGAAACCGGGCCTTTGAGTAAAATGATGAAGCCCGGAATGGGCACGTATGATCGTTTCAAGGCGATGTTTGAACGGTTCTCCAGAGAAGCTGGTAAAGAGCAGTATCTGATTCCCTATTTTATTTCCGCACATCCGGGATCGACAGATGAAGACATGATGAATCTGGCCCTGTGGCTCAAACAAAACAAGTTTCGGGTGGATCAGGTACAGAACTTTTATCCATCACCGATGGCCACCGCCAGTACCATGTACATTACGGAAATGAATCCCCTTAAGCCGGTAAAATCCGCTGGCAACGAGTTTGTATTCAGTGCCAAAACCAAGGAACAGCGGCGTTTACACAAAGCTTTTCTACGTTATCACGATCCGGAAAACTGGCCGGTTTTACGTCAGGCACTCAAACGTATGGGTAAGGCCCACCTGATCGGTCGGGGCAAAATGCATCTGGTTCCACCAGAATCCGGTCGGGAAAAAGATCGCCTGCGTCAGCAGACAAAAAGAACCGGTTATCAGCATGCCCGCACCCAGCATACGGGGTTGCCGCATAACCCAAAATCCCGCCAAGGTCGACATTGATGATGTCGAAGGTTGCCAAATGGTTATCAACCTGAAATTATTAGCTTGGCAATTAAATGGACTGTAATGAGCCATGGAGCTGTCACGTGTCAAATTTTGGGAATTTTTGGCTGATTGGTTTGTTCCGGTCTTCTTCTTAAAACTCTGAAGTGAATTGACGTTATGACAGAGGCTATTTTGACTGGTCGCCGTTGATGATTCGTTTAAACAGGCATTGTTTCTGCTAGCCTGATGGTAATCTTTCGGATCTGTGGTCATCGCGATTAAGTCTGTTTATTGATCCCGATATGGATGGGGATGCTCTTGAGCATGGCATTTAGTCAGTTATTTAAGGAACGGTCAGATCAGGATTTCGTGCGGCGGACCAGGTCGGGTGTGCTGATTTATGTTGTTGCGTATCCGCTGCTGATTTTCTCAACTGATGTTTATCATCAGAGTGTCTATTTTTGCGTCACATTATTTATTCTTATGACAAGTATCGCGATAGCCAGACTGTTGTTGGCGCAGCTTCTGTCAAAACCCTTTTACCATCAACATCAAAAATTTTGGAGATATCTGATACTGGGTTTTTCCCTTGCCCATGGGATTTGTTGGAGCGTTATTTTTATTAAGTTTGTGGCTGATCCGCGCTTTGAGAATGTCAGCTTTACCATGTTGTTGGGGCTGGTTGCCATTGTTAGTGGATCAACCAACACGCTAATTCCCAAAGGAAATTTTTTTCATCTCTATGTTGCAATATTAATGGCACCGATGCTGTTAATGTTGTTTATCCGAGGATTCCATCTAAGCCTGATATTGGTCATGTTGTGTTTCTGGATTTATAGCTATTTCCTGGGTAATCAGATTTATAATGAGTATGTGAATTCATTCAGATCAGAATATGAAGCCGGCAAAAACAAGGAGGCTTTGGAAGCGCTCAGCAAAACAGACTCGTTGACAGGTATTTTTAATCGTCATCACTTTAACGAAAGTGTCGAGCAGCAATGGCACATGTGTATGCGCAACCGTTATCCGCTTTCATTGATTATGATGGATGTCGATCACTTCAAACGAATCAACGACACTCATGGGCACATTTTGGGAGACGACTGTCTGGTTCATGTGGCTGCCATTGTCAGGAACGTGGTTAAACGCAGTACTGATATCGTCACCCGTTATGGCGGAGAGGAATTTGCCATCATCCTGCCCGGCACTTCGGCTGCACATGCATGTGAAGTTGCCGAAAAAATCCGTCAGGAAGTGGAAAATACCCCGTTTGTGTCAAATCACCATATTCTCCCGGTAACTGTCAGCTGTGGCGTCAGTTCCCATGTTCCAGACGAAACTTCCAGCGTCCTGGAGCTGCTGGCCAATGCCGATACCGCGTTGTATCTGGCTAAAAATACTGGCCGCAACCGGGTAGAATCTCATATTAATAATTACCCCGGGATGGACGACGGAAATACACATGGCACTCAACGCGACGATTTATAAAGTTAGTTTGAATATTGCAGACCTTGACCGGCAGTATTTTGCCGATCATGCATTGACTTTGGCTCAGCACCCTTCTGAAACCGACCTGCGGCTGATGGTCCGGATTCTGGCATATGGTTTTGAGGCGGAGGAACACTTGAGCTTTGGTCGAGGGATCAGCACTGCGGACGAACCGGATATGTGGCAGAAGAGCCTGACCGGAGACATAGAGCACTGGATCGATGTTGGACTGCCCTCACTGGAGCGACTCAAAAAAGCCTGTGGGCGAAGCCGGCGGGTAACCGTTTATGCCTATGGTGACCGTCAGGCGCCAATATGGTTTGAACAGATTAAAAATGAATTGCCTCGATTTGATACGCTAACAGTTTATTCATTTTCAAATCAGTCGGTACAATCGTTATTGCCATCACTGTCGCGGGTGACTCAGCTGCAAATGACCATTCAGGATCAGGAAGCATTGGTTAGCTCGGAAAAAGTATCAGTGACTGTGACCAGGGACATATTATTTGCATCAGACAGATAGTGTGTAATTGGCAGCTCTGAACATCAGTCGTATATTGGCTGCGCCAGTTTTATTCAATCAGGAAGATTCTTATGTTGCTCAGTAATATCGAAATCATTCCCGGACGCAGGGTGGTCAAACATCTTGGTCTGGTACAAGGCAGTACCGTCAGAGCCAAGCATGTGGGTCGGGACTTGATGGCCAGTATCAAAAATGTCTTCGGTGGTGAACTGAAGGGATATACTGAATTACTCGAAGACAGTCGTAGTGAAGCCATCGAGCGAATGACGCAACAGGCCCAGGCGATTGGTGCCAATGCAATACTCAACATTCGTTTTTCCACCTCATCCGTGGCGCAGGGCGCAGCCGAACTGTTTGTGTATGGTACCGCCGTTGTGCTTGAGTAGCCCGCCATGGAATCGTTAATCAACATCCTGGTTGTACTCACGCTGCTCATTCTCGGCTATGGGTTTGGACGCTATGCTGAGCGCAAGCACTATCGCCACATCATTGCGAAGGAACAGGAACTTGCTCATATCCTGGTTTTTCCCGAACGCATTCCGCCTCCTCATCTTGCTGGTAGTCATAGTGCGCTGGTGACCGGAAGTGTGGTGATTTCAGTGGATTATTTTAAACGTTTTATTGCGGCGCTGAGGATGCTGATCGGTGGCCGTTTGGGCAGTTATGAATCATTACTGGACCGTGGGCGGCGCGAAGCCATCATTCGGGTTAAACAACAGGCGGCGGACATGAATGCCAAAGCGGTATTTAATCTGAAGCTGGAAACAGCCTCAATCAGCAAAGGGCAGGGCAATACCATAGGTTCGGTTGAGGTATTGGCGTATGGAACGGCTATGATTGATCAAGTATCGTCATAAATGAGCTATGAAAACCCGAAAATACCAGAAGGTATTAACGTCAGTAAGCAGCAGCCGTTGTTAGAGTTTGCGCAACTGACAATTATGGTATTTGGAGGGATTGCACTGGTGCTGGCATTGCTGATGTTCAGCGCCGGTTATCTGGCCAAGTTTCTGCCGTTTTCCTGGGAAGTCCGGTTGGCTCACAACCTGCGTCTGGAACAGCTGTCAGACAGTGATGAGCGATACCCGCAGCGACAGCAGTCATTGCAGCAATTGAGTGATACATTGGCGGCTGCCATGGATTTCAGCGATGCGATGAGTATTTCGCCCCACTGGCTTGAATCCGAACAGTTGAATGCGTTTGCGACCCTTGGCGGACAGGTTTTTCTTTTCTCCGAACTGGTCGAACAGCTGGATTCTGAACAGGCGCTGGCCATGGTGCTGGCTCACGAAATCGCCCATGTCCGGTTGCGTCATCCGATTCGTAATTTGGCCGGTGGTGCTACTGTGCAGCTGGTACTGGCGCTGCTGGGGAATCAGCAGGGCCTGAATTCAGTTGGGGCTCTGGGGGTGATGGGCTACAGTCGCCGTCAGGAGCAGGAAGCAGACATTCTGGCCCTGACCACTGTGCAACGGGTATATGGTAATGTCAGCGGCGCGCTGGATTTTTACCAACAGATGACGGTATTGCAGGCAGAACCGCCACAATGGCTATCGACCCATCCGGCGACAGCCGATAGAATCAGAGTGCTTACTGAGTTGATCAGGGAGCGTCATTGGCTGGTTGGGGATGAACTCAAGTTACCGATACCCGACGTTTATTTTTCTGAGTCAACGAGAAAATAATCATTAAACAAGGTAGAATCCGCGCCCGCTTTTAGTTGGCGAACAACAAGCCACCAAGAATACAGCTTGAGGAATACCTATGAATTTTTCAGTTGGTCAGCGCTGGGCCAGTAATACTGAACCCCAGTTAGGCCTGGGTCTAATCACTGATGTATCCGGACGTCGAATCACCATTCGCTTTCCGGCCGCCGAAGAAGAACGCACCTATGCTACTGACACAGCCCCGCTCAGTCGCATTCAATATTCCCCTGGAGATCAGATCAGCAATCAGGATGGCGAGACCTTTACCGTCATCGAAGTAAATGAGTTGCGTGGCATTCTGATTTATCTCGCAGTGGATGGCAGTGGCGGAGAGATACAGATCCCGGAACTCGATTTGAATGCCTTTGTACAGTTTACTCATCCACACCAGCGGTTTTTTGGTGGCCAGTTGGATCGTAACAAGGAGTATGAACTGCGGGTGGATACGCTGAATCATCAGCACCGGCTGCAGCAGTCACCGGTACGTGGTTTGATGGGCAGTCGTACCAGTCTGTTACCCCACCAGGTTTACATCGCCAGTGAAGTGGCCGGTCGCTATGCGCCCAGAGTGCTGCTGGCCGATGAAGTCGGGCTCGGCAAAACCATCGAGGCTGGCATGATCATTCATCAACAGCTTCACACCGGACTGGCCAGTCGGGTGTTGATTCTGCTGCCAACGAGTCTGGTGCACCAGTGGTTGGTGGAGATGCTGCGGCGTTTCAATATGAGCTTCGCGGTGTTCAATCAGGAACGCCTGGAGGCAATGGAGGAAACCGCCAGCGGTAATCCATTTGAAACCGAACAGCGGATCATCGTGGATATTGATTTTTTCCAGCAAAGTATGGTCGCCCGACAGTTGGCGCTGGATGCCGAATGGGATCTGGTGGTGGTCGATGAAGCACACCATCTGGCCTGGAGTGAGACCGAAGTCAGTTCGGAATACCTGTTTGTGGAACAGCTGGCGCAGCAGAGCAAAGGCCTGTTGTTGCTCACTGCCACTCCGGAACAGATTGGTATCGAAGGCCATTTTGCCCGTCTGCGGCTACTTGATCCGGCGCGTTTTCACAGTCTGGATGCCTTCCGACAGGAAGCTGCCCACTATGGTCAGCTCAATGAGTTGGTGAAACAGGTAGTGGTGGCGGAAACTCTGAATGAAGAGTTGCGTATCCAGTTGCGGGAGTATCTCGGAGATGAAATGGATGCTGATACCTTTGACAGTGATCAGATCATTCGTCATCTACTGGACCGCCATGGTACCGGGCGGGTGTTGTTCCGTAACACCCGGGCAGCCATCAAAGGTTTTCCACAACGTTGCCTGAATGCCTATCCTCTGCCACAGCCAGATATCTATCAGGGCATTGATGGACAGTTTGCGTTGTACCCCGAAACGCTGGTTGAAGAGGAGCAGTGGATCAGTGATGATCCCAGAGTCGAATGGCTGGTTGAGCATTTGAAAGCCCTTAAAGTCCAGAAAGTACTGGTGATCTGCCACAATGCTGCCACTGCGCTGGCACTGGACAAATATCTCACGCTGCGGGTCGGAATCCGGTCGGCATCTTTCTACGAAGGACTATCGATTATCGAGCGTGATCGTGCTGCCGCCTATTTTGCTGATCAGGACCAGGGTGCCCAAACGCTCATCTGTTCTGAAATCGGTAGTGAAGGCCGCAACTTTCAGTTTGCTCATCATCTGGTGTTGTTCGATTTACCGCTGAATCCCGATTTGTTGGAACAACGTATTGGTCGGCTGGATCGTATTGGTCAGCAACATGATATTCAGATTCATGTGCCGTATCTGCTGGGGACCGCCCAGGAAAGCCTGTATCGCTGGTTTCATGAAGGTATCAACCTGTTTCAGCAAAGCTGTTCAGCTGGTTATATGATCTTCCAGAAGTTTCAGCAGCCTCTTGAAGCGTTGCTGTTGTCTGGTAATCAGGCCAATCTGGACCATCTGATTCAGGATACCCGGGTCTTTACTGAAGCCACGCTTGAGGAATTACATAACGGACGTGATCAACTGCTGGAACGTAACAGTTGCGATATGAAAGTGGCCAGTGATCTGATCGAGCGGATTCAGCAGGAAGAACAGAGTGACACTCTGTTTGAGTATATGGAATCGCTGTTTGATAACTTCGGCCTGGATGTTGAAGACCACTCCGAACACGCGCTGGTAATTACTCCCAGTGACAACATGCGTACCCAGCATTTCCCTGGCCTGAAAGATGAAGGCAATACCGTGACCTTTGACCGGCAACGGGCCCTGAGTCGTGAGGACATGGACTATCTGACCTGGGAGCATCCCATGGTCTACGAAAATATGGACGTTATTATTTCCTCTGAACTTGGTAATGCCAATCTGGCGCAGATGAGCCTGGCGGCATTACCGGCAGGTACGTTGTTGTTGGAAGCCTGGTATTGCATGCATTCTGCCGCGCCAGGTTATTTGCAGCTGGAGCGTTATCTGCCGCTAAGTCCGACCCGGTATCTGATAGACCCATCCGGTAAAAACCTCAGTGCTGCGGTGAGTTATGAGAAACTGGCTGAGTTGTGTGAACCGATTCGTAAGCAGATGGCCTTGCAGGTTATTCCTCAGATTCGTGGACAGGTTGAACAAATGCTTCAACATGCTCAGCACTTTGCAGGTGAATACCAGCAGCTGTTACAGCAGCAGGCACTGGAGCAGATGAGCAGCGGTCTGGAGGAAGAACGTAACCGGTTGGTTGCGTTGCGGGAGGTCAATCCCAATATCCGCCAGGATGAGATCGATCACCTGACGCGTAGAATGGCTGAAAGCAAAGTCTATATTGAGAAGTCGGTGCTTGAGTTACAAGCTCTCAGAGTGGTTATTAATAGCGGCGGCAAAAAATAACAGGCAATAAAAAAGGGGCGTCCAGCCCCTTTTTTTAACCTGATTAATCAGGTCTTAAGCTTTTTTCTTCTCGCGCAGTACCATCAAAATACCGCCCATCAGCGCAACCACGGCAGCGGTGCCACCCAGGTTGATTTCAGGAACAGAAATGGTGTCACCGGCACCTGGGCTCTGATCTTTACCAGGCTTTTGATCATCATTCCCATGGTGCTTGTCATGAAAATGGAACCACAAAGATCCCATCGCCATCGAAGTTGATGACATTGTCATCATCCCTAATACAACTGCTAATGTCATACAAAGTTTTTTCATGATTTCATTCACTCTAAAAGTAGCGTCAGACTCTAAAAATTCGTCGATCTACAATATCTAAAAGATAGTAGTCTCTACTCCTTTAGTATGAGCAGAAAATGTGCCATATCGGTAAATATCAATAAAATCAATAAGTTATCAAAAATAAAAATACTGACTGTATAATTTTTCGACACATTTTTATCGTTTTTGAGATACGTGTCTCATTTTTGTTCGAAAATCGTTCGAAATCAATTAAAAATTCGCTGATCTACCTTTCTTCGATTTGTCCATCCGCGTGTTTGGCAAACCGACCCTGATGACCATGGGTGTGTTCATGGTCAGGCCAGGGCCAGCCGCCAAATTGAGTCTGCTGATATTCGTGAAAAGTTTGACGAATTTCAGCTTCAGTATTCATTACAAACGGACCATATTGAACAACGGGTTCGGCAATAGGCTTGCCTTGCAGCAACACCAGGCGAGCCTCATCATCACCGTTTTTCAGAGTGACCGGATGATCTGAGGCCAAGTGTATGCCATGTTCTGCATCTATATCCTGACCCGCAACACTCATTTTCATCCCCTGATAGAAGTAAAGTATCCGGTTAAGACCAACTTCATCTGCCGGTAGCACCCATTCAGCGCCCGGAGCCATTTTAATGGTCCATACCGCTATACGGTTAGCGTTGTCATAAGCCCAGCTTTCCGGAGGTGGCGCAACAGCACTGACCCCATCGCAATGGCCCGCAATAATATCTATGGTAACGAGGCGGCCCTGAGCATCGGTATGCTCAACCTTGGGAATTTCTTCGCGCCATAACATTTTGAAGTGTGGTTCGCACATTTTGCTGCGTGCAGGCAGGTTCAACCAGATCTGGAATAACTCCAGAGGGTTGGATTTGTCGGCATGAACGCAAGGAAACATTTCAGAGTGTTGAACGCCTTTGCCTGCGGTCATCCATTGAGTGTCACCTCCGCCGTAACGACCGGCAGCCCCCATGGAATCGGAGTGATCCACCAGTCCTTCCGTGACGACTGTGATGGTTTCGAAACCACGGTGGGGGTGGGCTGGAAAGCCGGCAACCTGTTCCCCGTGGTACATGCGCCAGCCATCTTTAAGGGTAAAGTCCTGACCGATATTCCGGCCTTTCAGGGACGCATCGGGACCCATTTGGGGGTTGCCTGCAGGGTATTCGTCTTTATGGTGTGCGCAAAATAAAAAAGGATCCAGCGTGGGCCACTGGAAGTCCAGAGGGAAAATCTGTTTGATGGCAGATGACATGGCTGCTACCTCTTATTGAACAATTGTTGTGAATCTTATCATTAATATACATCCGTAACTAAACATCGATTGAGCGTGCTACTGACAGTTTCTGACAATTTGCTCTACTAAACTGTTGGCCGTCTGAGGTGTTAACCAGAAAAATAGGAGAGGATTATGATTATCGACCATTTAGGTGTATCCGTTTCAAATTACCAGAAAAGCAAAACGTTTTATTGCCGGTGTCTGGCACCACTGAATATTGAAGAGATTACAGAAGTGCAAGGCTGGTGTGGTCTTGGCGCGAATGGTAAACCGGAATTCTGGTTTGGCGAAGGTGATCAACCCAACGCCCCCATGCACATTGCCTTCATCGCTGAAAATCGCAAAGCTGTCGATGAATTTTACAGTGCGGCGCTGGCGGCTGGAGGTCAGGATAACGGTGCTCCAGGAATTCGGGAATTATATCATCCTAACTATTATGGTGCGTTTGTGATTGATCCGGATGGTCACAATATTGAAGCGGTATGTCATAAACCCGAATAAACGCTGTACCTGAAACCGCACATGTTTCCGGTTGCTTTCAGCAATGTGCGGTTGTCAAATTAATATCTGGTGCTCATAAACATTGTTTTGAATAACAACGCAAACGACATGGTTTTGGTAATCAAGAAAACTATTGGTCCGGTGCTCTGCCAGGTTCTGACTGAATCATCGGTTTATGAACCAGGCTGGTCATTGGACTGACCTCGTCTGGAGATATGTTTAACGAGCCAGATCAGCAGCACGCTCAATATGAAAGGCACTCCGCCAATCATCAAAATCCACGGCACATAACGCTGGGATATGGTGCCATCGGATATACTTCCAATCGCAAAAAACAGCGTACAGCCACCTGTAAAAACTGCCCCCAGCCAACCGATCGTCAGCATTAGCCCCAGCAAAAATGTTCGTAATGTCATGATGGCCTCCTGACCTGTTTGCGCAATTTCTCGACCTGACCATTGCGGTACAGAGTGTTGTACGTATCAAACGGAATGATCTGGCCGCCTTGGGTGACAAAGTGAATACAGGATCGTTTCACGTTACCCACGCAAAAATTGTAGCGATCCAGAAACTGGACGATGGTGATACGAAAAATATTTTCATAACTCAGATTCTGTAAAGCCGGAATTTTGGGCAGGCAGCACAACAGAGACTCCATTCGTTCGCTGGTATTGAGTTCGCCGCTGGAGAGCGAAAACAACTCGATGACTTTGTCTTTCAACAAACTGTTTTTTTCGAAGGATACAGCATTGGGCACATCCTGAATCAGATCTTCTTTGGGAAACAATGAAGTCACCGGAGTGATGCGTTGCTGGTCACGTAAGGCGTAAGCAATTGAAATGGATTCCGGATTGCAGGGCAACGGAATAATGTCCTGGGCCTCAAAATGCGGTGATTGCTGGTATACCGCTCGGCGGATGTCCGAGAGCAGAAAACGGTCTTTGTTTTTATCAAAATGATCATTGCGTCCGCTGTCCTGAATCGGCTGAAAGGTGATTCCGCGAACACATTTAAACTGCAGGGCGTAATCGATGATGGCACCGATTTCCTCATCGTTGACACCCTTCTTGACGGTGACGACCAGTGTGGTGGAGATATTGAATCGTTCGAGATTCTCCAGCGCCTGTTGCCGACATGAGCGCAGGTCCACGCCGCGCAGATTCTGCAAAGCGGCTTTTTGCAGTGAATCGAATTGCAGATACACTTCAAAACCCGGTTTGAAATCCGCCAGTGCGGCAACGAATTGCGGATCGTTGGCAATGCGAACGCCATTGGTGTTGATCATCAGGTGCCGGATGGGCTTGCGTTTGGCCAATGCCAGGATATCCAGAATCTCAGGATGAATGGTCGGTTCGCCACCGCTGATCTGCAGCACATCCGGTTCACCTTCACTGGCGACCAGTGCATCCATCATGAATTCTATATCGCTCAGCGGCAGATGACGTTTACGCGCCGGGGAGGAATCGGCAAAGCAGACCGGACAATTCAGATTGCACTCCTCATTGATTTCGATCAGTGCCAGACAACTGTGTTGTTCGTGGTCCGGGCACAGGCCGCAATCCAATGGGCAGCCATATTCCGTACGGGACTGGAACTGCAATGGTCGGTCGCCAGGCTTGATGTAATCCTTGCATTGTTTGAAGTAAGCAACATCCGTGGAAACCTTGGTTTTCTGCACACCATGCTCCGGGCATCGCTTTTGATAAAAGACGTTGTCGCCCTCAAACAGAATTTTTGCCGGTACCAGAGTCAGACATTGTTCGCACAAGGACAGTGTCTGGCCATAAAAAAGATACGGTGTTTGTTTACGTTGTTCGATAGCCATTCCTGACCCCCAGACTCATGGCGATACTATAGATCATCAATAACAGACAGATGATGTGAAAGAGATTCAGACTGCCCAGAAGAGCGGCATAAGGTTTGAGAAATTCCCATAAAAAACGTTGCCCGCCATAAAAACCAACACACAGATAATAGCCGTAATCGACAATAAACTGTTGCCGGACTCTGAGCATGAATATAACAAACATCAACAACATCAGCATGGACAGGCTTTCATAGAGTTGCACGGGATGGCGCTGCATCCCATCGCCGAAATCGACGCCCCAGGGCAGAGTGGTCGGCGTGCCGTAGGTGTGATCCGCAAGGCCGGAAAAAAAGCATCCCAGGCGACCCACGATGACCAGGACGCAAAAAGGAATGACATACATGTACCCGGTTGATCCCCGGGTGCCACGCTGGAGTTTGTAAAGCTCGACCGTCAGCGTGGCCCCGAACAGCGCGCCGGCAATGCTGCGGCCGATATTTGATACCCCGGAGAGATACAGATTGGCCGTGCCCAGCGCAAACGAGCCAGTCATACTGCCCAGGCTCAGAGCGATGAAGTAACCCGCGCCGATGCCCGCCGCGGTTCTGGTCATCGGGGATTTTAATTTCCAGCGCACGCTGATGATGCCGGCGACAATAGCCAGTAACAGAGCCAGGCAGTCAAACACAATGTGAGGGGTCAGTGGTTGAAGCATAAATGCGTAGCGGTTCCTTGTTATTAACCCGAGCTTCAAATCGATCGTCCGGATCTCGTTGGTGGCATCACCCGGAATCGGGGTTGGTTGCCATAATACCTGCCATTGAAACACGATTGCTGCGACAGACAAAGGCGTTGGTGGAGGTAGAGGATAGCTGTTGGATGGAACAATCGAGCAGTTGACCTGGCGCAGCTGACTCTTGGTAAGGTGTTTGCCGGGCTGACGTTGGTAAAGTGGCTGTGTTTTAATAGGCGCTATTGTTGAGACACAGGAAGATAGATGATGACGACTCCTTTTCAGCCCGGCATCCTGGAGGAAATTCCCGCAGCGGGCTGTTTCTTGTTTGCCGATCTGTTTGATGTCCAGCAGTGGGACAAACTCCGACCGGTACTAGAGCAGCTGATCGATGGGCACGGTATTGTTCTGGGGGTTGGCTCCAAACTGTTGAAAGCCCTGGGGAAGGCGCCGGAAGGCATGCAGGAGTTCCCTGCCCTTCAGCATCCGGCCGCCAAACGCCGGGACTATGATCTTTGGTTCTGGTTGCGCGCGGAAGATCCGGGGGCCATACATCATTTGCTCAGAATGCTGCTGAACGCAACCGAGGAATTTATCACCGTAAAAGTACAATATCAGGCTTTTCGGTATCAGGAAGGGCGTGATCTCAGTGGGTATGTGGATGGTACCGAAAATCCAACCGGTGCCAAAGCTGAGGCAGCCGCCTTTGTGAAGTCATCGGATCAGGCTCAGAATGGTGCCAGTCTGGTGACCGTGCAGCCCTGGGTTCATGAGCTGGACTACTTCAAGTCGTTGCCGCAGAACGAACAGGATGATGCCATTGGCCGTCGTCTTGCTGATAATGAAGAGTTTGAGGACAGCCCGGCTTCCGCCCATGTGAAACGCACCGCCCAGGAAAGCTTTGACCCGGAATCCTTCATGCTGCGACGCTCCATGCCTTGGACTGATCACCGTAATGAAGCCGGACTGGTGTTTATCTCGTTTGTCGATGATTTTGCCAAGTTTAATCGCATGTTTGAGCGCATGCTGGGGCTTGAAGACGGTATCGAAGACGGCCTGTTCAGTTTTTCCATGCCGTTGTTCGGGATTAACTTCTGGTGCCCGCCCGTCACTGAAAATGGTCGCATCAACCTGCAGTTTTTGCGAGACTGATCCCTCAAAAAAGTCCGGCCGTTGATCGGACATTGGATTTGAGGGGAAGCACATGAATTTCTATTCTATTCGCGCCATTTATAAATTCGAAATGGCGCGTACCTGGCGTACTTTGTTACAGAGTATCGCAACTCCAGTGATTTCCACTTCGTTGTATTTTGTGGTGTTCGGGTCAGCCATTGGCTCCAGAATGGTGGAGATTGAAGGTGTCAGCTATGGGGCCTTTATCGTTCCGGGGCTGGTGATGCTGACGTTATTGATGCAGAGTATCTCCAACGCCTCCTTCGGTATCTACATGCCGAAGTTCTCGGGCACCATCTACGAGGTGTTGTCTGCTCCAATTTCCTATATCGAGATTATTATCGGGTATGTTGGTGCCGCTGCATCCAAGTCCGTCATTCTGGGTTCCATTATTTTGATCACCGCCAGGTTGTTTGTGGATTACCACATTGAACATCCCATCTGGATGATCACATTTCTGGTACTGACCGCCATCACGTTCAGTTTTTTGGGATTCATTATCGGCATATGGGCGGATGGATTCGAAAAACTTCAGATTGTGCCGATGATGATTGTGACGCCATTAACTTTCTTGGGTGGAACCTTTTATTCAATTGATATGCTGCCTTCCTTCTGGCAGAAAGTGACACTGTTAAATCCGGTCGTTTATCTGGTCAGCGGTTTTCGCTGGAGTTTTTACGGCTTGGCGGACGTCAATGTTGGTATCAGTCTGATGATGGTTTCGGTCTTTTTGTTACTGTTTCTAACCATAATCTGGTGGATCTTCAAGACCGGTTATAAATTAAAAAACTGATAGAGGGGCAGTATGCCTTTTCCTGCGAACAAAGATGTATCGATACAACCTGCGAGTTTGGAATATGCCCGACCTCTTTACGAACTGATCAATTCTGACCGGACTCACCTGAGTCAATGGATGAACTGGGTGGAGATGACACAGCGGGTCGAAGATACCATTAGCTATGTTCAGATCGGCATAGAACAGTATCGCAAAGGTATTGGGGCCCAATATATGGTGTTTTGCCGGCAACATCTGTGTGGGATGATTTCGTTTAACCGTATTGAAAAAAACAACCGCATCGGTCTGGTTGGATATTGGCTGGCCAGAGAGTTCTGTGGCAAAGGCATTATGACCACTGCGCTCAGGCAGTTGATTGAAATCGGTTTTGATGAGTTTCAATTGAATAAGATAGAAGTTCGTTGTGCCGTTGGAAATCATAGCAGTCAGGCGATTCCGGAACGGTTGGGTTTTAACTTTGATGGTGTTCTGCGGGAAAACGAATATCTGAATGGCGTTTTCGTTGATCATAAGGTGTATTCAATATTACGCCGTGAATATCCGTCTTCTCACTCCCAAAACTGATTTCCCATCCTTTGGCACACGTTCGTGCAGATAAAAATTATGTTAACTATCTTATCGGACGTGTGATTCGATTCACTGTGTATAACAGATACACTTATCATTTGTCGCAAATTTCTGTACCTGGTCAGATGGCAAACCGACAAAGATTTCGTGTTTGTCTTGTATTGGCGACAGTATTTTTTGGAAAGTCTGGCGAAGCCATTCATATATTTCCAGGAAACTTTCACAAACTATTGTTTTTAAAGGGAGTGATGCTGAATTTTTTTGCTTGTCGTCAAATGGCGACGATCTATTTTGCTCAATGAGCTTTTCTGCTTCTCCCTTGTGATGCAGGTTTGAAAACTGTCAATATCATGAGCTTTATATAAAGAGATCTGATTTTTCTGTTGTTTATGATTTTTTATTTTAATTTTGGTGCATATGGTAACCGTTTTCGGTTAGATGTTTTCTGGGGTGCCGAAATAGTGAAAACATATGATAATTCTAATAATAATGGTATCCCATATGTCCTTTTTTAAGAAGATTGGACTGTCTGTGAATTTTCAAATTTGTCGATATTTTTAACATGTAATTAAATGCACCGTTATATTTACGTTTATTTTTATTAGGGTTTTTTAAAGGTTTCTTTCTTGTCCTTATTTTGCATTTGTTTTGATGCATGTCTCATAAAAAAAATTAACCGGTCACAAATTGTCTGGTCGTGCTGAAAAGTTCTCATGGCACGGTTGATGCCTTGTCCTACCGCTGGAACATACTGACACTGTTTGACAGTAATGTACTGACGCCCACATTTGGAAGTTTAGGAGAATGACATGCATATCAGTATTTTTGGTCTGGGCTATGTAGGAGCCGTGTGCACTGCCGCGTTGGCTTCGCGTGGTCACAAGGTAATTGGTGTAGATGTATCAAAGGAAAAAATCGCACTGATTAACCAGGGAAAGTCGCCGATTGTTGAACCAGGGCTTGAAGAACTGCTCGCGGCTGGAGTCGACAACGGTCTGATTCAGGGAACCACTGATGTGGCGGCGGCTATCGCTGAAACCACTGTTAGCATGATCTGCGTGGGCACACCGAGTAAACGTAATGGCGATCTGGAACTGAATTACATTGAATCCGTTTGCCGGGATATTGGTATGGCATTGCGTGAAAAACAGGAACGCCACGTGGTGGTGGTTCGTAGCACAGTTTTGCCGGGAACGGTGATGAATGTCGTCAAACCCATTCTGGAAGACTGTTCAGGAAAACAGGCGGGGGTGGATTTTGGTCTGGCCACTAATCCGGAATTTCTCCGTGAAAGTACCGCTATTCATGATTATGACTATCCACCGATGACGGTGATCGGGGAACTGGACAGCGCTTCTGGCGACGTACTTGATGAAATATACCGGGATCTGCCGGCACCGGTTATTCGCAAACCGATTGAAGTGGCCGAAATGATCAAATACAGCTGTAATGTCTGGCACGCGACCAAAGTCAGTTTTGCCAACGAAATTGGCAATATTGCCAAGGCGCTGGGCGTTGACGGCCGTGATGTCATGGATGTTGTGTGTCAGGACAATAAGCTGAATATTTCCAAATACTATATGCGTCCTGGCTTTGCGTTTGGAGGCTCCTGTCTGCCCAAAGATGTTCGGGCTCTGACCTATCGGGCCGCGCAGATGGATGTTAAAAATCCGTTGTTATCCTCCATCATGGAAAGCAATGCTTATCAGGTTAACCGTGCCTACAGCCTGATCAACTCCTATGACAAACGCAAGGTGCTGATGCTGGGACTGAGCTTTAAAGCCGGTACGGATGATTTGCGCGAAAGCCCCTTGGTGGAGCTGGCGGAAGTATTGATTGGTAAAGGCTATCAACTCAGGATCTTTGACCGCAATGTCGAATATGCCCGTATGCACGGTGCCAACAAAGAATATATCAATCATCACATTCCCCATGTCTCTTCGTTGCTGACTTCGGATCTTGATGAAGCAATTGACGAAGCAGAAGTAATCGTTATCGGTAACTCTGATGATGTCTTCCAGCAAGTGCTGGCCCGCATCCCGGAACAAAAAAATGTGCTGGATCTGGTGGGCTTCATGTCCAGCAAGTCCGGCGCCAATCTGGAAGGAATCTGTTGGTAAATAATCCAATGACGGAGAAATACCATGCAGCATGATGCTGTAGAACAGAAATCACCGGGCCAGATGATCAGAGCGTTTTCCTATTGGCTGCTGTATCTCAGTGGCCTGGGATTGCTTGCCACCCTGGTGCCCGGAGATATCTTCAATCCCGGGTCGGCACATTTTATTTTTCTGATCGGTGCAGTCGGAGTCTGGCGTTATGGGGTTGGGTTTACCCATTTTATCCGTGGAATGATTTTCCTGTATTGGGTATATCCGCGCTGTCGTAAACGCGCCGCCGCATTGGGTAAAGAGGCAGCACCCTCCCATGTGTACCTGATGGTCACCAGTTTCAGAATAGATGCCAAAACCACGGCGATGGTTTACGACTCGGTCATCCGCGAAGCCATGGCCACCGGATGGCCCACGACAGTGGTGTGCTCAATTGTTGAAGTATCCGATGAAATGCTGGTCAGGGCATTGTGGAAAAAACATATGCCACCAGCGAGGGTGCATCTGAGATTTGTTCGCATTCCCGGTACCGGCAAACGGGATGGACTGGCCTATGGTTTTCGCGCTATCTCGCGTTCGCTGCCAGATGCCGATGCCATTGTTGCAGTGGTTGATGGTGATACGGTACTCGCGCCCGGTGTTGTCGCTACGGTTGCGCCGTATTTCCGTATGTTTCCGAATATGGGTGCGTTGACCACCAATGAGTTTTGCGAGGTTCAAGGTAGTTATGTGATGTCTGAATGGCACAAGCTGCGTTTTGCCCAGCGTCATATCAACATGTGCTCAATGGCACTTTCCAATCGGGTGTTGACTTTGACCGGTCGCATGTCGGTGTTCAGAGCCGGGGTAGTGACATCAAAAGAGTTTATTGAGGATGTCGAGCAGGATCACCTGAAACACTGGCGACTGGGAACCTTTAAATTTTTGACCGGAGATGACAAGTCCAGCTGGTTCAGCCTGATGCGTATGGGGTACGACACCTGGTACGTTCCCGATGCCGTCATCAATACGGTTGAGCATCCACCTGATCCGCGTTTCCTGGTGGCCAGTCGTAAGTTGATGTATCGGTGGTATGGCAACAACCTGCGGCAGAACAGTCGCGCGACCCGCCTTGGTCCGGGCCGTTTGGGTTGGTTTACCTACTATGTGGTATGGGATCAGCGAATCTCCATGTGGACCAGCATCCTGGGTTTGTCTGCGGCAATCGTCGCCAGTCTGAAGTTATCGATCAGTTATCTCATGGTGTATCTGCTGTGGATTGGTATGACCCGTTTGTTGCTGACATTCATGCTGACAGCCTCACGACATCACGTTGGTCCGTTGTACCCGCTGATTCTCTATTACAACCAGATCGTGGGATCGCTGATGAAAATATACGTTGTGTTTCGCCTCGATCAACAGAGCTGGACCCGTCAGCCAACGAAATCGGGCCACAGTAATAATTTCCATGGCCGGTTCAATCAATGGTCCACCAGAATCGTGACTTTTTCATCGGTCAGTATTTTTCTGGCCATTGTATTTGCACTGGTCTGAAAGAAAACAGAATTACCTAAAGGATGTGATTATGACGACGGCAGAGAATCTGAATATTGTCCATGAATCTGAAGCACAACGGCAATACGCCCGTGTGCGGATGCCGGTGGAGCTTGAAATGATTGCTGCGGTGCAGGGCAAAAACAACCAGTTTTCCATGCGCCGCTATAAAGTACAGGATATTTCCGCCGGCGGTTTCAGTATTCGTTGCCAGCCTCACGAGTTTGCCAATGGCCGGGTCTTTAAAGGTACACTGAAGATCAATGTCGATGGTTTTATGCTGAGTCTGGGCGTCAGCTTTCTGGTGCGCAGTGTGCAGGAACAGAGTGGTAGAACCGGTTTCGAGTTTCAGGAACTGGGACCCAAGGAAATTTCCGCATTGCGTTATCTGATTACTGCCTACCTGAGTGGTGATCTGGTCAACACCGGCGACATGCTCAATACCCTATCCCGAGAGAACTTCACTAAGGCACGTAAAAATTCCGTTCAAAAGGTGTCTATCGGAAACAAGGTTAAGGCCATTGGCGGCACTCTGGTCATTTTTATGACTGGCCTGGGTGCCGCTGTTTTTGTTGCCGCACAGTTATACAACACCTTTTATGTAACCACGTCTCAGGCTGCTGAACTGGTAGCTGAGACTTATCACATCAACATGCCCAAGGATGGCATGGTCAAACCGCTGATCGATTCTGAAAGTGCCGTGAAGCGCGGACAACCCATCGCTACATTTGAGACTCCAGTGCTGGATTTCATGAACAGTGAACTGGGTGGTGAGATAGATTCGGAGCGGCTGGCCAGTCTGACCGGATCATCGGTCAAGGGCACCTTAATGAGTCCCTGCGACTGCATATTGGCTAAATCCTACATTGCTGATGGTCAGTATCTTCCTAAAGGTGCCGAAGTATTCGAGATGAGTGTCGAAAATGCCCAGCCATATGTCAGTGCGCAATTTGCATTTGCAGACAGCGATAATCTGGCGCCGGGGGATCAGGTGCAGGTTCGTATCGGTGGAAACCGGCATGTGTACGACGGCGTTATCCGTCAAATCAGTGTCAGACAGGCGAACGGCATGTCCGAGGCGCTGATAGATGCACAAATCGAACTGCAGCAGGTTCCCGGCTATGAAGACATTGGCCGGCCGGTGACTGTCACCAAAGGAGCGTTGATGCCATTTCTGACTGTTAGCCAGAAAACGGAATCCTGATCGGGAAGATGGTTGAGATGAGCGAACGATCATTGCGTAATCTGGCGGGTCTGATTGTCCTGGTATTGTTCATGACAGGCTGTGCCCATGTTGCTGATATGGACATGGCGGATCGGGCCATGGCTGCCGGACGTGCGGATGAAGCGGCTAAACATTATCGCACCCTGGCGAAGTTCGGAGTGCCGGAAGCACAGATCAAACTGGCCGATTATCTGGTGGAACGGGGGCAGTGGCAAACGGCTGAACAATGGTATCTGGCAGCAGAAAAGTCAGGAGATCAGCGTGCCTGGGGACGTCTGGGGCAGTTATATCAACGTCATGCGCAAGGGCGTTTGACTGTGGCGCAGGCGGCAGCCCATCAATTCGAACAGGCTGCAGCTCATGGTGATGATTCGGTCGCCGACAATCTGCTGGAGCTGTATCTGGACTTTCCTTCATTACCCCGCTATGCCGGTCTGGAACCGTTAATAGAGCAACGAATGAATCGCGGAGACGCCGGCAGTCGTTACCTGTTGGTGCGCTACTATCAGTTCAATGGCCAGGAGCAGGCGCGCAGGCACGATATTGTCCGCTTGTGTCGTGAAGCGCTGGATGTTGTTTATGATTGTTATCCGCTGCTGGCTGATTTATTTGAGCGTTATCCGGATCTGGGCAAGCCGGCCGATTTGCAGCAACACATGCAGCAACGCTGGCAGCAGCAACAGCTGCAGGCATCCGATGCATGGAAATTTGCGCGCTGGTTCATTGCCTCTGAGCGGGTAACTCCACAACCGAAAATCAGCATGCAGCTGCTAAAAATGATCGATCAGGAATATCCACGAGCATCGTCTCTGGAAGCGGATCTGATGCGAAAGAATCCCGCACTGGGCAATACGACAGAATTGTTGTCTATCCTCCAGCGCGGGCGGGAACAAGCGTCAGCCGAAGCAGAATATATGACCGGGCTGATCTACTTTGAAGGCCGATTGGTTGCGGCAGATCCGCAACTGGCCGAGCAGCATCTGCTGAAAGCTTCCGGCGAGGTCCCACAGGCGCATTTTTATCTTGGCCGTCTGTATCGGCTGGGGCATCTCGGTCGTGCCAATCCCCAGAAGGCTGTTCAGCATTATCTGTTGGCTGGCCGTCGTGGATCGGCCAAAGCGTATTTTGAACTTTCCCGTTATTTTCTGGATGGTGTCGGTATTGGCCGTAACCTGACCTATGCCTATGGTTTTGCACAGCTATCTTCTGAGGCCGGGTATCAACGGGCGACCACATTATTGCATGAGATCAGTGGCAGCATTTCCGGAGACATCGTGGTGGAAGGTCAGAAAGTCGCCGAACGGGAAAGACAGGCTATGCAGACATCCGTGCTGTTACAAACCGCCAGTGGCGGACAGGAGTCATGATCATGTTTTGGATAACACGTAGTACTTCGATTATCGCATTGACATTTCTTTGTATTACCCTGGCGATGCACTCCTCTTCAACTTCCGCGCAGTTCCATCTGACGCTGAATCCTTACTATTTGTACGATCACAACCGTGATCTGAATGACAATAATAGTACACATGAAGCCGGTGTGATTTTAAAGCCCGAAGTGGATTTAAATTTTAACGCCAACTGGCGTGGCTATTTTTACGGCTACGGCATATATGCTACCAGTCAGGAAACCATTGACGACAATAGTGGTGGTAATGAAGCTTATGTCGGGTTGAGGGAATTGTGGTTGGACTGGAGTGGGTTGACCGATTATCCGGGTGAATCCATTCGCGTTGGTCGTGAGCGTCTGAAAGATGATGACGGCGTCTGGACTGACAGTGATATCTCCCTGTTGCGCTGGCGCTGGGATACCACTTTATGGCACGGCACGGCGGGTGTCGCCCAAAAAATTGATGACTTTGAAGATGACGATTCTCCACTACCCAAAGATGAGCGGGACCTGTTACGTTTTTTTGCCAGTCAGCGTCTGCAATATAGTTATCATAATTACATTGAGATGCGGGCGATGTATGTTCGCGGCGATGACCAGTCATTGTATCAGCCCCGGTTGAGCTGGTTGGGTCTGGGGCTGGATAACGACTATTTTTCAGCAACCAGTGATCAAGCTCTCAATTATCGTCTGGCCTTGCTCGCGGTGACCGGCAGCGATGTGCCACAACGGAAACGCCGGGACGTTAATGGCTGGGCCGCCGATGTAGGGTTGCGCTGGCGGCCATCATCAATACCAATGCTGGCAGTTGGTGCTCAGTATGCCTTTGCCTCTGCAGATGGTGACCGCGGTTTCCGCTCCACCGGGTTGGAAAGCAATCGGGCCCGTTTTACCGGAACCCAGGCAAGTTTCTATCGTTTTAATGAAGCCTTACGGGCAGAACTGTATAACCTTCAGGCGGCAGCGGTATACGCCAGTTTGAGTACCCACGAACATTGGGATATCAGTCTGGTGGCGCAGCAGTTCTGGCTGAATGACAGAGACGCAGGATTTCGTGCAGCCGGGCTCAGTATTGAACCTGAAGGCGATGGTCGTCAGATTGGACAGGGGTTGGATCTGGTGGGGTCCTGGTACTGGGATGCAGGCAATCGTTGGCCGTTCGAGTCGTATTTGCGGACTCGTGCTTCGGTGTTTTTTCCTGGTGACGCTTTTGCCGATGATCAGGACAGCTTGCGAAGCCGTTTCAGCCTGGATTGGGTGAATAAATGGTAAGGGACATCCGCTTTTCCGTTATCGTGCTGATGTTTATGCAGGTGTTGATCAGCAGTACAGCTCCGGCTGCTCCACAGATCCAATATCGTGTGGAAGCGGAAGACGGTGCGGCGTTGGCGCTATCGGAACCGCAATTGCCAGACATTTCCGGGTATAACGAAAATGCCGTCAATGAGCGTGTGAAGCATGCCCGAGAAGCTGCATCCCGAGGGGCAGTGGTGCAGGTCCGGCGGATATTCGGAGAGGTGACTATGGATGACTTCACCATCGGCGAGCGGGCGCGGGAATGGGCAGCGCGGCAATATTCAAACCCACAGGCCATTTTTCTGAAATCCGGTTTCTTTACCATGGCGCAGTTATGGCAACAACTTGACCGTCGTGAGTATCTCGAACGGTTGGCAGACGGTACTTATATAGCCCGTTTGCCTGTGGTGGTCGAAGCGGGTGCAACCTTGTTGATGGATGCTGGCGAAAGTCTCTATCTGTCGCAGCAGCGAGGTTCATTTCTGGTGGTTTCCGGAACTTTGATTACCCGCTCGGCAAAAGTGGTCGGCTGGAATGAGCAATTGAAGGCCCCTGCTCGCTATCAGAGAGCCTCTCAGTTCCGGCCTTTTCTGGTGTCATGGGGCGGCAGCGAACTATATCTGCTGAACTCGGAATTTATCAGTCTTGGCTACGAACAGAGTAAATCTTATGGGATCACTGTCAGCCAGTATCGTCATGAAATTAACCGGACTTTAAAGCAACCAAGCCCGAAAGCCTGGATTATCGGCTCCACCTTTGAAGATATCTATTATGGTTTTTATTGTTATGAAACCGTTGGTGCGGTCGTTCTGAATAATCGTTATGTTGATAATATTGTGTACGGCATCGACCCTCACGATCGTTCCAGCGAGCTGATCATCGGTCACAACGAAGTCTATGGCACCCATAAAAAACACGGCATTATTGTATCCCGCGAGGTCAACGACAGCTGGATCTTCAATAATGTCAGCCATCATAATCAATTGTCAGGTTTTGTTCTTGACCGTTCCAGTGTTGGCAATGTAGTCGCCAATAACGTTGCTCATCATAATCTCAGTGATGGCATTACCCTGTATGAAAGTTCCGATAATCTGCTTTGGGCAAACCGCGTGTATGCGAACGATAAGCATGGTATCCGGATGCGCAATAGCAAGAATATTCGCTTGTATCACAACAATGTCGCTGGAAATAAAGGATTTGGTGTATACGGTGATGTTCAGGACTTATCCGATACTGACCGCGATAACCATATGGATCCTTATGAAGCCAGAGTATCCATGATTTTGTATGGTGGGTCGCTGGTGGCCAACGAACGTGGACCTTTTTCCATGGAACAGCCTGAGTTCATGAAAATATTCAATGTCGATATCCGTTTTGGCAGCGAACCGCTGAACCCGAATAATGATGGCATCTTTGCCCGTTTTCATTCGGAAATCCTCGATATTCTGTTACGTCAGAAACAAGCTGTTTCGGTGACTCCGATCCCGCAGGAGAACAGTTAGTATGGTGTTTTCCTCAAGCATATTTTTATTCCTGTTTTTGCCGCTGTTTCTGCTTGTCTATTACTTGACGCCAGGGCGTTGGAAATCTCTTACTATCCTGTTAGGCAGCTATGCATTTTATGCCTGGTGGCGGGTGGATTTTTTATTGCTGTTTGTTGCTGTTACCGGATGGAATTATCAGATGGGTATCCGGATTGCCCGTGCACTGAGTCAACAGCAGAATCATCTTGCACGGCGCTGGCTGGTGCTGGGCATCAGTGGTGATCTCGCGACACTGGGTTATTTCAAATATGCCAATTTTGGGGTCGATAGTCTGAATGCGCTGTTGACCAGCACCGGCATTGAACCATTTGCTGTAACTCAGATCGTGCTGCCCATCGGTATTTCCTTTTATGTTTTCCAGGCAATCAGCTACGTGATCGATGTGTATCGGCGCGATGTTGAAGCCACGCAGGGGTTCATCGATTTCGCAGCGTTCATTGCCTTGTTTCCACAGCTGATTGCCGGACCGGTGTTGCGTTATAAGGATCTGGCCGATCAATTTCGGTATCGACAACACAATTTCGCACTCTTCTCAGAAGGCATCAGCCGGTTTATGCGTGGCTTCATTAAAAAAGTGTTTATCGCCGATGCTATTGCGCCCCTGGCTGATCAGTTATTCCTCTTGGATCAACCCAGTGGTGCCGATGCCTGGTTGGGGGCAATGGCCTATACCGCACAACTCTATTTTGACTTTTCCGGGTACAGTGATATGGCCATTGGCCTGGGTCTGATGATGGGATTCCGGTTTGTTGAAAACTTCAATCAGCCTTACATCAGCCAGAGCATTACCGAGTTCTGGCGGCGCTGGCATATCAGTCTCTCCACCTGGTTAAGAGACTATCTATATGTTCCTTTGGGTGGTAACCGTCACGGCACCTTCAGGACTTACCGGAATCTGTTTTTAACCATGCTGCTGGGTGGTCTCTGGCATGGAGCGAACTGGACTTTTGTCATTTGGGGAGGCTGGCACGGTATGTGGCTGGCCATCGAACGAGCCACCGGTCTGGGCCGGTCCACTAAACGGTTTAACCTGTTTCGGTGGTGTTTCACACTTGTCCTGGTGATTTTGGGATGGGTGATGTTTCGGGCAGCATCTGCCGGTGATGCCTGGCGAATTTATACTGCGATGTTCAGTATGGATTGGCACTTCAGCGAGTGGTACCGGCAACAGGTCAGTCAATTACAGATCACCATGCTGATACTGGCCTGGGCTCTGATTCTGGTGAATGGGTTCCGGGCGGATGGCAGGTTGGCGGCATTAAGTGGTAGTGGTTGGACCCGTTACGTAACGACCGGCCTGCTGGTTCCGATCTTTGCGTTAGCCATTCTGAAGCTGGTGGCCGACAGTTATTCTCCATTTCTATATTTCCAGTTTTAGGTGATTAACATGTTGACGATTATACAGCGTCTGGGAGTTATCGGGTTTTTACTGGTGATGTCAGGACTGGGTATCTGGAGTCTATCGCAAATGACCGTTAATGGCTCGAACGGTGCAAACCGGTTTGTGGATGGTCAATGGCGTCAGCAGTTCGAACAGCAGTATACGGAAACCTTTCCGGTGCGTCCGTTTGCCACCAGTCTGTGGGCGGCGATCCAATACACACTGTTTGCTGAAGGTCGTCAGGGCGTGGTGGTCGGGTCATCTGACTGGTTGTTCAGCCAGGAAGAATTTGGCGGTTATGCCGATTTCGACCACCGACTGCAACAACAGTATCAGCGCATTCTGGCGGTACGTGATTATCTTCGAGTCAAAGATATTGATCTCGCCATATTGATCGTTCCGGCCAAAGCCAGAGTGTATTCAGAATACCTTGGCAAACACAAACCGTCAGACCAACAGCAGGCACTTTATCAGCAGGTGCATGAGTTTCTCGCGGCGCAGTCAATCGTTGCTCCTGAGTTGCTGCCAGTCTTTATTCAACAGAAAGTCTCGCAGCAGCTCTTTTTTAAGACAGATACTCATTGGACTCCGACGGGTGCGGATCTGGCCGCTACCGTTATGGCGACAACGGCAGCAAAATATTTTCCCGATATCCATTCCGGATCGCAGCAGTTTCAGACTGAATCCGGTGAGCTGTTGGAGCACCGTGGTGATCTGCTCAATTTCATTCCCCTGAGTCCTTATTTTACTGCCCTTGGCCCCGGGCCTGAGTTGTTACGTCAGCAACAAACTATGGCACAGAACAGCGGTAGTGACTTGTTCTCAGATCAACGTGTCGACGTTGCGTTGGTCGGCACCAGTTACAGCGCCAATAAATTATGGAATTTTGCTGGTTATTTAAAACAGCATTTGGGTATGGATCTGGTGAATTATGCCGAACAGGGTCATGGCCCCATGTTACCCATGATCGACTATTTGGAATCTGATGATTTTGTTGAAGCGCCCCCAAAACTGGTGATCTGGGAGTTTCCGGAGCGCTATCTGTCGATGCCGGATGATCTGTCGGGTTATCGACTGCCTTTTTCAATGGTGACAGGAGGATAAATTTATGAAGGTTTTGACATCGATCAAACGAGCATTTTCTGGTTGGCTGCTGCTGATGCTGGTCAGTACGCCGGTTCTGGCCGATGAAGCGGCATTATACGCCGGCGATGCTCCTGCTGGTTCTGCCTTTGTCCGGTTGTTCAATGCATTGGCTGCAACGGTGGAAGATGTTGATCTGGGTGGCAAAGATGCGGGAGACGCCGAGCCGATGGGTAGTACGGAATATGTATATTTGCCACCTGGCAATCATGCCCTGAACAGTTCTGCCGGTCATCTGAATGCGACGCTCGAAGCGGATCAGTATTACACCGTGGTAGTGGTTCCCGGTCAGCCATTGACACTGATCAAAGACCAACCGTTGGGCAGTCAGCGTAAAGCACTGCTGAGTTTCTATAATCTGCTGGATCAAAACGAACTGAGTCTGAAAACCACCGATGGTTCGACCACAGTGTTTTCTGCAACTGCTTTTTTGCAATCCGCCAATGTTGAGGTCAATGCCATCAAAGTCTCGCTGACCGCTTATCTGAATGACGCCCGTCTGCTGGATGCCGAGCCGGTGAGTTTGCAGCGTGGCCGGGCTTTCAGTCTGTTTGCCGTGGGAACTGCGGATCAGCCGAGATTGGTGTGGGTGGAAAATAAAGTCAATGCGGATCTTTAGAGCGCCCTGGAATCATACCGGCAAGGGAACATGAAACGATGAACGTGGTTTTGAGATATGTGCTGAGTGGATGGGTTCTCACATCCCTGGCAACGTTTGGATGGAGTCTCGAATATCGTGTGGAGCCCTGTTGCCGGCCATGTCCGCAACTGGATGACCCAGCCAGCTATGATACGTCTTTTTTGCAGATGTTTCAGACGCTGGTCAGCGGACAGGATGACTGGCTGTTTCGCAGCGAGGTTGAACTGGCCACCCAGTTTGGCCCCGATGGTCAGGGCTACGCCGATTTCGGGCGATTGGTACGGGCCTTTGCCGCTCACGATGTCCAGTTGGCATTGATCTACCAGCCTACCCGGGGGCTGATGCATGCAGATAAGCTCAACCCCGCCGACAAGCGACGGTTTGCCTATAATGTGGCAGCGGGTAACTATGCTCAGGCGCTGGCTCAGTTTCGTGCCGGTGGTGCGATTGTGCCGGATTTTACCGAGTTGTTCAGTCAGACCAGCGATCCGGATAAAGAATTCTTCTTTCGCCGTGATCACCACTGGACGCCATACGGTGCTGAAGCGGCTGCAAAGGTGGTTGCTGATGCTGTGAAATCCACGGCGCTGTACCGGCAGTTACCGCGACAGGAATTTTCCACCCGTCGCAGTGGCCTGATTGGTAAACGCGGCACGCTGCAAATGGCGTTCAGTCGCTTGTGTGGTGTTGAATTTGCCGATCAGTATGTGGACGAATACACCACTGAACCAGCTTCCATCAGCAGCGATGCCGGTGGTTTGTTTGGTGATGACACCCTGCCAGTGGTTACGTTGGTTGGTACCAGTAACAGTAGAAGTGCCGTACAACTGAATTTTGATGGTTTCCTGAAACAGTATCTGCAAACCGATATTCTTAATGTGGCAAAAGCGGGTGCCGGGTTGGATGGCGCAATGCTGGAGTATCTGCCCAGTGATGAATTTCAGCAGTCACCGCCCAAACTGTTGCTATGGGAAGTACCTTCATATTACAGCCTGCAGGATGAAATGTTTTATCGCGAGGCAATTCCGCTGATCGACAATGGCTGTGTTGGCAAGCCGACAGAATTCTCTGCACAGAAGACCCTACAGCCGGGAAGCAATGAAATACTGTTTAATGGTGGCGGTCAGTTCAGAGAATTGAACAGTGCCGGGCTGGTTGCAGATATTCAGTTCAGTGATCCCAGTATCCGTGAACTGGAGGCAAGTGTCTGGTACATCAATGGTCGTAAAGAACGAGTACATCTTGAACGTCCGGCCAAAATTTCCACTCAGGGGCGTTTTGTGTTTGAACTGAAATCTGATCCTGAATGGCGGCATTTCAAGTTTTTGTCACTGGAAGTTGAAATGGCACCGGACTATCACGGTTCAACCACGGTGTCCGCTCAATTATGTCAGCAAAACTCTGTGACCCAAGGGGGCCTGTCATGACATTTCGGCAATATTTTTTATATGGCCTGTTGTTGTTTTCACCGGTGTATTATGCGCATGCGGAGAGCTCCATGTTGCAGGTGCCAGCAGAATATTATCGACGGATTTCCATCGCAGTGGCGGATCCAAATAGTGTCTGTTCGGACAATATTGACCCCTATGTATCGACACTGGCGCTGACCAGTAAATACGAAGGCAGTGATGATTCGCGATCTGATATAAATGACGATGCGCAGGCAGAGTATCTGGAGTCGGTGGCAACCATACGGGCTATGGAAAAAATGGCAGCGGAGGCATCAGACAAATTTATCAAAACCGGAGACCTGACCGTAGCGCAGTGTTTTTTGAATAATCTGTCTGCCTGGGCTAAGGCGGGTGCTTTGCTGAGTGACGATGTCAATGAAGTAGGGCAGGCGGTACGCAAATGGTTTCTGGCGGCGACCGGTATTGCTTATCTGAAAATTCAGTCGATTCGTAGTGACAACGGTGGCATGACTCAAAATGAGCAGGTTGATCGTTGGTTTGGACATCTTGCCAGGGCGGTCATGAGTTTCTATTCCGACCGGCCCATCGAAAAAGTCAACAATCATGATTATTGGGCTGCCTGGGCTGTGATGGTCACTGCTGTGAATTTACAGGACCACGACATGTATCGCTGGGCAATGGCAAAATTTGATCAGGCACTTGGTCAGATAGATGGCGATGGTTATCTGGAAAACGAGTTGGCCAGGGAAAATAAAGCGCTGGAATATCACAATTTTGCCTTACAGCCGCTGGCCATGCTGGCGGTCTTCACCACAGCTAATGGTGACAACTTGTTTGATAGCCATGATCGTGCGTTATCGAGACTGACGACACGGGTGGTGGAAGGGTTACAGAACCCGGACATTTTCGCCCAACGCACCGGATACACTCAGGATACCGAAGGTCTGTACACCGCTTATTCGCTTGCCTGGATAGTGCCTTTTCATAAATATTTTTCCATGCAGTGGCCATCGGATTTGGGCCTGGAAAGTTTTTCCAAACTTACCAACTCCCGTCTCGGTGGTGATCTGAGCTGGCAATTTAATGTCAATCTGCCGACCAGACCCAGTGATGAATCGGCAGAAGCTCACTAACACTGTGGTGATGTACGAATACACCGAGGTGTCGGACCACGCTATGGATCGAAGGTTCGTGCGGGCTTGTGAAGGCCCGCAGGGTTACATATACCCTCCGGGTATTAAAAGAGGATATTCAAATGCATCAGGATGATCTGTTTGAGTGCCAGGTTAATTGTCAGGAGAAAAGCACATGATTCCAGTGATACTTTCAGGTGGCAGCGGGTCTCGGTTGTGGCCGCTTTCGCGTAAGCTTTACCCCAAACAGTTTCTGTCGTTGACCGGTTCCCAAACCATGTTTCAGCAAACTCTGGAACGGTTGCCGGTTGAATCAGAACCTGCCATTGTCATATGTAATGAGGAACATCGTTTTATTGTCGCCGAGCAGTTACAACAGATCGGCTATCAGGCCGGTGCCATTATGCTTGAGCCCGTAGGTAAAAATACCGCACCAGCCGTGGCAATTGCAGCAATGGAAATCTTGCAACGCGGGCAGGATGAGTTAATGCTGGTTTTGCCCGCAGATCATCATATTGCCGATATCGACAAATTCTGGAGCGCCTTGACCAGAGCCGAGCATGCTGCCAGGGACGGCAACCTTGTGTTATTTGGCATCGAACCGGACGGGCCGGAAACCGGCTATGGTTATGTTCATAAGGGCGCAACCTTGTCTGAATCGGTTTTCAAAGTGGCATCGTTTGCCGAAAAACCCGATGTTGCGACGGCACAGAATTATCTGGATAGCGGCGAGTATCTTTGGAACAGTGGCATGTTCGTGATGAGCGCAACTATTTATCTGGAACAGTTACAACGCTATGAGCCGGACATGTATGAAACTTGTCGAAAAGTGTTTGAAAGCAGTGTAAGCGATCTGGATTTTAAACGGTTGCCGGAAGCAGAGTTTTGCCGTTGCCCGGAAAACTCCATTGACTATGCCGTGATGGAACGGACTGACAAAGCCGTAGTTGTGCCGTTACAGGCTGGCTGGAGTGATGTCGGTGCCTGGTCTTCTCTCTGGGATGTGCATGAAAAGGACGCCCAGGACAACGTGCTGTTGGGCGATGTCGTTACCCATGAAGCCCGTGGCTGCCTGGTGCGGGGGCACGATAAACTGGTCGCCCTGGTAGGGGTCGAGGATGTTATGGTGATCGATACCCAGGATGCTGTCATGGTAGTGCATCGTGACAACGTGCAGGCGGTCAAAACGCTGGTCAATACGTTGACGACACAGCAGCGCAGTGAAACCCTGATGCATCGGGAAGTGTTCAGACCCTGGGGCAGTTATGATTCGGTGGATATGGGAGAGCGTTTCCAGGTCAAACGGATCAAAGTCAAACCCGGTGCCAGCCTGTCATTGCAAAAACATCATCATCGGGCCGAACACTGGATTGTGGTACAGGGAACCGCTCAGGTGACTTGTGGTCAGGAAACCTTCCTGTTAGCAGAAAACGAATCCACCTATATACCGGTTGGTGAAGTACATCGCCTCGTCAACCCTGGCAAAATTATGCTCGAACTGATCGAGGTTCAGTCTGGCAGTTATCTGGGCGAAGACGATATTGTTCGTTTGCAGGATAACTATGGACGCCTTGCTTCGATCGAAGATGCCGAACCACAGGTTGCCAACGCCTGATGGTCAGGGCAGGCTCATGAGTCTGCCCTGTTTTTCAGATTTTTGGCAATCTTATTATTTTGCCGGATGATTCTGGCGGCGATCGATTACCGTCCCAACCAGGTCAACCGGCCTCAACCATATTGCGATAGGAACGGGTTTCCAGATCGGCATCCGTCAGACCGAAACGGGCGGCCAGTTCCTTCAGTTCCACTTTGTAACGCTCCAGTAGTACTTGTTCATCCGTCATGATGGCGAACTCGGCAAAATCCCCCAGACCTTCCAGATGATCCAGGGTGATATGGTATTCCCCGAGAAAGTATATGCTGCGGGTTTTGGTCATCGTTTGTATGACCTCATAACCCATGGTCTTGAGCATGCTGGCGGCCTTGCTGGTATCGGTAATGTTGACGGCTTCGCAGCGGTCCGGTTCCGGTCCTTTAACAATCCACAAGCAGATATCTGAGGGTCGCATTTGCCGAATACATAAACTTTTGTGATGACGGGTGAGTTCTCTGTCCGGCGTGTCAAAATAGAGATCCTGCTCGATGTTGTTTTCCAGCATGGTCTCGTATGGCATGGATGTGAGCGTTTGCCAAAATAACGTTTTTGATGGCAGGCGGTATTTAAATTCGACCTCGTATTGGCCAATGAAATGCTGGTTGTTCAAGTAACTATTCCTCTGACATGATTATGAAGAATATAACCACACTTGCGATCAGATATCTTTTTGATAAGTATGGAAAAAAACTTATTCTGACATTAATCGTAAAATGTGCGTCATAACGGTCTGATTATTGAAAATGACCTGTGCAGAATGCAGTCGTTCCCATCCGGCAGTGATAAATCCACCAAACTCATTCCTCGTTTTCGCTGCCTCGGCAACAATATGAATAATGTTTTCGGTGCTGATAAATCCTGAATTCGAACAGTCATTTCTGCTGTCGTAATGTGATTTCAAGAGTATCATTTATGCCATAGTCATCACAGTGCAGGCAATGCATAAGTTCACAAGCTGATTCAGGTGTGCCAAAGGGCTGAACATCGTTATCGGGTCAACGATTATGTCATCGCGTGTTCGTAAGTTTCAATGATGAAGGTCAGGTACCTGATTGTCAGGCGAGATGGGTCACCGATCTGATGGAGAGTCTATATGCAAACAATTGAAAACATGCGAGCCGGTTATCGTGCCATGATCCCGGCCGCTGGAACGCCTGATGAGGTCGCGGAGGCTCGCAGTATCCGGTTTTCGGCTACTGATCCGCAGCGGATGTTGGAAGCGCGGCTGTATATCCCCAAAGATATGGAGGGCCAGTCCGGACTGCCCGTTGTGCTGTTCTTTCATGGCGGCGGCTTTGTATCCGGCGATTTTGATACCCATGATGTACTGGTGCGGGCCATTGCCAACCGGGCCGGGGTTCTGGTATTGGTGGTGAACTATCGGCTGGCTCCGGAATATCCTTTTCCGGCGGCGCTGGAGGATGCATATGCAACGGCTATGTGGGTTGAGGCGCATGCTGAGGAAATTGGTGCGGATCGTCATCGGATTGCAGTGGCCGGGGACAGCGCCGGTGCCAATCTGGCAACAGAGCTGACGATGTTGGTGCGTGATACTCATGGCCCCAAAGTCATCGCCCAGTGGCTGATGTATGGGTCACTGAGCAATCGTATGGATACCGCCTCCTGGCAGCAATACGGCGAAACAGGTTTTCCCTCCCGGGCACAGAATCAGGCATTTATTGATGCCTATGTGCCTGAAGGGATCAGCCTGGATAATCCACGTGTGGCACCGCTATGGGGGAGTCACAACGACCTGCCTCCAGCACTGATGCAGGTTGGTGAGCTGGATCCGCTGAGAGATGAAAATATGGCTTATGCCGAAGCTTTGGAGGTCGCCGGAGTCGAAGTCAGACTAAGGCTCTACAAAGGACATCAGCATGGCTTCATACAATTTTTCAAAGACCATGTTAACAATCCGGACGGAGAGCATGCGTTGAATGAGGGTGTGGTGTTTTTGCGGAAAATGTTCGATCTGACGGGCGATTGATGAACCCGGCCTATCCCTGATTAGAAACGCCAGAAGGTGCGGGAGAAAACGATCAGGATCGGGAATATTTCCAGTCGGCCAAAGATCATCGCGACACACATCAGCCACTTGCCAGGTTCTTTCAAAGGACCGAATCCTGCCGCGGTATCACCGTATCCGACCCCCATGTTATTGATGCATGCGGCCACGGTTCCAAATGCCGTCGCAAAATCGTGGCCGATGATCATCAGCCCCCACACAAATGCACAGCTGAAGAAGATATACAGAAAAAACAATGCCCAGACTGAACGAATCACCCGGTCCGATACCGAGTGTCGGCCCACTTTGGTACGGAAAACCGCATCAGGGTGAATGAGCTGTTTGATTTCCTGACTGCTCAGACGATACAGCAGCAAAAACCGCATGGCCTTGATGCCTCCAGCGGTTGAGCCGACACAACCACCAAAAAAGCTCGCTCCCAGTAACAAGATGACAATGTGTGCCGGCCAGTCCGGATAGTGGGCGGCGCCCAGGCCGTTGTCTGTCATGATGGATGCGGTCTGAAAAAAGCCGTGTACGAATGCCTGTGGCAGTGCAAATGTCTGGGTACGCGCAAGCTCCAGACACACCAGGGTGATCACCAGACTGATGATCAGCATGAAAAAACGTGCCTCGGAATTATGAAATATCGGCCGCAGACTGCGCCGGTGCAGGGCCAGAAAGTATAGCGAGAAGTTCAGTGCAGCGAGTATAGAGTAAGTGCCGCCGACCAGCTCAATGGCGGGGTTTTGATAATACCCGAGGCTGTCTGCGTGGGTTGAAAAACCTCCCAGGGAAACCGTTGACAGGCTGTGACACACCGCATCGAACCAGTTCATGCCCGCCAGCCGGTAAGCAACCATGCCACAGGCGGCCAGGCCTGCATAAATCATCCATAAATCACGGGCGGTGTCGGTTAGTCGGGGAGTGAACTTCTCTTCCTTCATCGGCCCCGGCATTTCAGATTGATACAGTTTGGCACCGCCGATATCCAGAAACGGCATCACCGCGATGGCCAGCACAATGATCCCCAGACCTCCCAGAAAATTAAGCTGGGCGCGATAAAACAGAATGGATTTGGGCAGGTGGTCGATATCATCCAGCACAGAAGCGCCGGTGGTGGTAATACCGGAGACACCCTCAAAGATGGCATCAGTCAGTGACAGCCCCAAACGACTGTCAAGATACAATGGCATGGTACTGATGGCAGAAAAAATCACCCAGAACAGAACTGCGACCAGGAACCCGTCACGGGTTTTCAGGTTCATCTCATCCCGGCCGGTCAACTGCCAGCCCAGCAGGCCGGCGATGAATGCAAATGCAAAGGTAATCAGAAAACCGTGCAGATGGTGTTCACCGAACAATAGCCCGACAAAAACAGGAAGGGGCATGGACAGACTGTAGAGCAACACCAGAAAGCTGCAGATTCGCAGAATCGTGATCAGACGAGAGCTGTTTTGCATTCGGGAGGTCACAGCTGAAAAATGAGAGTCGGGATACTAATTGTCAGAGCTGTGCAGTATCCAGTCTGTACCGTAATTCAGCTATTAAATAAAACGTAAAATATACGCACATTGGAGAGCATTGGCCTGCCTGGATATTTGTAATAATGATCTGCCGGATTTGGTCGATACAGTGCCGTTATACAGAAAATAAAGATGTTTTTACGATGCGGGTCTTCTATAGTCGGCCGCCATTGCGGGTGGAGGTACTGTCGATAACCTCTGCATTTATCGATAGGAGCTGTCCTGATGAGTAAGTTGATTCCCACCAATGTGATTACCGGCTTTTTGGGCGCTGGCAAAACCACCGTTATTCTTGAGCTGCTGAAAAACCGGCCGACAGGTGAACGTTGGGCAGTTTTGATCAATGAGTTTGGTGAAATCGGCATTGATGCCGGTATCGTGCAGAGTCTTGCGACAGACCCCGGGCAATTGCATATTCGCGAGGTTCCCGGTGGCTGCATGTGTTGTACTGCTGGCCTGCCTATGCAGGTGGCTCTGAACCAGCTGATCCGTCAGGCCCGACCTGACCGCCTGTTGATCGAACCTACCGGGTTGGGCCATCCACGGGAAATTCTGGCGACCTTACATGGCCGGCATTACATCGATGTGCTGGATATCCGCGCCACGCTGACCCTCGTGGATGCCCGGCGAATTGCAGACAGCCGCTATGCTTCCCATGAAATTTTCCGACAACAACTGGAAGTGGCTGATGTGGTGGTGGCGAGTAAAGCTGACCTGTATGCAGACGGTGACCTGGTGAACCTCAAAACCTATCTTCAGCAATTGCGGCAGGTATCGGTAGAACCGGTCCCTGTGAGCCTTGGCGTATTACCACAACATTGGTTGGAACGGCCTCATGCGTTTCATTCCCATGATCATCACCATCATCATGATGATGTGTTTGCCATATCTGCAGAGCTGCCGGACAACGGTGTACTTCTCCGTCGCAACCATGGCAGTGGTTATCACAGTATTGGCTGGGTGTTTGATCGGCGTTATCAGTTTGATCAGGAAGCACTGGCTTCTTTGTTTATGGCGTTGGATGTTGAACGTCTCAAAGCCGTGGTACGAACTGATCGGGGCGGTTGTACCTACAACCTGAGTGACGGCGTGCTGAGTATGAACCCGGTCTTAAATGAACTGGAAGATAGCCGTATCGAATGTCTGGCAGAAGAAGACAGCGGTTTTACCTCTCTGCAGCAACAGCTGGAGAGTTGCCTGACTGACGGGGCTGAGTGACAAACCGGTTGCTGGATCTGTCGGCAGCGTTTTTTCGTCTACACTGAAAGATGGTTGACGAGTGCACGATATGACAATGTTTCTTCTGACTGGATGGGGATCTGTATTTGGCAGGTTCGACTGTTGAAAGCGCCGTTTTGTCTGATATCTCCTTAGGTTGGCGATAGGCCGGGTATTGTCTTTGGAATAAAAAAATGAAATTAAGAGTTCGGTTTCTGATCAACCTGAGTACGGTCGCAGTATTGTTAGTTTTGGTGTTCGGTTTTCTGGTCAAGGACATGATCGATGATCGTATCAGCAAGGAACTTGACGAGAGTCTTCATAACTATTTCTCGCAAAGCCATGCCATCGTTCAGAACACCATGAACACCATGGCCAATCACCTCAACCTGATTGCTTCTGACAATTTGATTGTGGATTTTTTTGCGGTTCCAGACGAGCACCATAATCCTATCTTTCAGAGTGATTTATCGCGGGAACTGCAGCGCTATATCGCCTATAACCCAAGTTATCTGTCGGTGGCGGTGTTAATGCTGGATGGCCAGGAAATAGTGTTGCGTAATCGTAATGACTATCTGGCAAAGGGTATGGATTCTTATGCACAGACATTGGTAGACAAATTTGACCAGGAGCCACTCACCCAGTTTCATCTGTTTGTTTCCAAGCAACATAACATGAATGTTTTGTCTGCTTACTATCCTGTTTTTACTGGTACCCCAAAGGATTTAATACTTGCAGGTATGGTCAGAATTACCGTTGAAATGGAGTCAATTTTCAACGAATTGCGTTCCCCTCGTTATGAAGCGTTTTTTATTACCGGGCATCAAACCATTTTCGATCCGCTTTCCAGCAATGCCGAATTATTACAGGCGGTGACCTCACTTGATCAGATGGTGGAACACCCATTTAAGATAGCGACTGGGCTTATGAGCAGCGGCATCGAACTGGTGGTGATGACATCACGGGCCGAATGGATGGCAGAAGGGTGGGAAGTATCGATTCGCTCCACATCACTGGTTGTGCTGGCCACCGCAGCGTTGATGTTGTTGTTTTTTGTGCTGCTGAGTCGACAGATCCTCGCCCCGATCGAAAACTTCAGCAGAGTGTTATTGAAAGCTGATCCGATTGCTGACGTGCCGGATTTTTTGCCGAAGCGGGACGATGAAATTGGGCTGCTGCAAACCCGTTTTCAGGAACTGATGCGACGGCTGAATCGCTCATCAAGAGTGCTGGAGCAACAAGCCTATACCGACAGCCTGACCGGATTGCCCAATCGGGCAGCGCTATACAAATTACTGGAATATCATCTGAGCCGGCCGCATGAGGCATCTTTTGCGGTGATGTTTCTTGATCTTGATGGCTTTAAAAAGATCAATGATTTCTATGGTCACAAATTTGGTGACATGTTTCTGCGTCGGGTGACGGAGCGCTTGCGCGGATTGATTGCTCCGGATCAGCAGTTCAATATCCGTGATCTGTCGCTGACGGAAAACTATCTGTTCCGGCTCGGCGGCGATGAGTTCACGGTGGTGCTCAGCGATCCCCAACAGGTTGCCATCGTGGCAGACGCAATTATCAAAAGCTTTCAGAATGGTTTCAATGTTAATGATCAGTTGGTGTATGCCGGTACCAGTGTTGGTATTGCCATCTGTCCTGAGCACGCCATTGAAACCTCCCGGCTGCTGCAACAGGCTGATTTGGCGATGTATTCCGCCAAACGTCAGGGCAAGATGCGATATCAGTTGTTTAATGGCGAATTGGAAGAGATTGAGTCGCGGCGCTTATATGTCGAGTACCGGGTGCGGCAGGCGATTGATCAGGGATTATTTCATGCACAATTTCAGGCCAAGGTGGATACCGATACCCGCGAAATCATCGGTTTCGAAGCGTTGGCGAGGTTGTCCGACGAAGAGGGGATGGCCATTCCGCCCAATGATTTCATCAGCATTGCTCAGGAGCAGGGAGTGTTGGATCTGGTGACTTTTTCAGTGTTGGAACAATCCTGTCAGTTGTTACAGCAACTAGGGCAGCCGCATATGGTTGCTGCCATTAATATCTGTCCCCAGCAACTTAATGACATTCGGTTTCTTTCAGCGATGCGCTATATTTTGTGGCGTTATCAGGTGCTGCCGTATCAGATCGAACTGGAACTGACGGAAGATCAGATCATTGAAAACAGCGGTGAAATTGCCCGCAATCTGAACTTGGTTCGGGAGTTCGGTTTTAGAACCGCACTGGATGATTTTGGCGTGGGTTATTCCTCTATGGGGCATCTGAAGCGGTTCCGGTTTGATACCCTCAAACTCGACCGGATTTTTGTCAGTGAAGAGGACTTTAACAGCGATACTGCCCGTGCCATTATCAATGCGATTCGAATGATCGCCAGCATATTGGATATGGAAATTGTCGCTGAAGGTGTTGAAAACCGGATGCAATTGGACTTCCTGCGACGAGCGGGTATTCCCAGTGCTCAGGGTTATTATATTTCCCCGCCTCTCGACCAGCAGCCATTTGTCGAGTTCTTTCAGGCCGGACGTGATTAATTTCCCGCCAATCGCTGAAACAAGATCGTCATCATCAAGCAATATATATACGACTGGGAAAGCAATTGTGAATAAGCCCCGTTTCAGACCCGCCGTCAAAATATTCCCATAGGCTTGAATGCAGCATTCACGCTGCATTCGGTCCGAAACAAGATGTACTCATTTCCAGTACCTCACTCGCGAGCGCGGTTGTGGTGTTGTTTGTGTCCGTTTTGGTGTTGTGTTACAGCGGATAGGTGCATATTCCGGGTTATTCAGGTATAACGCTTCGTCAGAGTGCAACGAGAGGAGTTTTGTTATGCGGTTACTACATACTATGATTCGAGTGGGCAATCTGCAGCGTTCGATCGATTTTTATACCAATGTACTGGGTATGAAATTGCTGCGTCAGTCCGATAATGAGGCGTACAAGTATTCTCTGGCGTTTCTGGGATATGGTGAGGAGTCTGAAGCGACGGTTATCGAACTGACCTATAACTGGGGTGTTGAAAGCTACGACATGGGGAACGCTTTTGGCCATCTGGCCATTGAAGTGGACGATGTCTACAGTGCCTGCGATCAGATCAAGGCTGCCGGTGGTCAGGTCACCCGCGAACCGGGCCCGGTCAAAGGTGGCACAACCGAGATTGCATTCGTGCGTGACCCCGACGGATATGCTATCGAATTGATTGCTGCCAAAGGTGCCGGCCAAGGTCTGGAAGGTTAAATGCCGGCATGCCGGACCTCGCTGCTTCGGGCAGCAATGGTCTGGCTTATATGTGGATCAGCGGCTGAAAGGCGTCGGCTTTTCGAGTTCGTAAATAGCGTCAGTGATACTTTCCAGTCGTTGTTCCAGAATGGCCTGTGCATCATAGAGACCCCGATTATAAAAAAACGTGCCGATTTCCTCGGCAAAAAAATCCAGCAAAAACTCTGCTTCAAACTGGCCGATATCCTGTTCCAGTTCATCCCGAAAATACAGTTTGATTTTGTTGACGATGATGGCTTTTTCTTCATTGGAAAATTCGATCATTGACATGTCAGCGGCTCCTGTCCTCAATAAGGTCTACTGTATCATTGCTGATGAAGTCATAGAATGTAACGACTGCGTAAAACAGGAAGAGGTTTCACCATGACCATCCAACCCGCTTCGGATCAACACTTGCAGGCGTTTTTAAATAGCCATCCTCACTGGACCGTACACAATCAGAAACTGCATGGCCAGTGGGTATTTGAAAACTTTGTCCAGGCGTTTGCATTTATGACTGCCGTGGCGCTGACCGCCGAAGCAGCTAATCATCATCCCGATTGGTCCAATCAATACCAGCGGGTCACGATCGATCTGACCACTCATGAAGCCGGAGGCATCACTCAGCGGGATTTTGAACTGGCAGAGCAGATTGATCGTATTGTTGATCACTTTCAGCAGGGGAAATAATTATGTTCAGTGTGGAGAGCTGCCCACCGGACCATCCCGAGTTGCAGGTGTTGATGGATGAACTGTCGCAGACATTGCAGCGAATGACGGGAGACGATGGTCGAGGTTCCTTTGTGGCCGAAGATCTGGCGCAACAAGGGTATCTGCTACGAGTTCAAGAGCAGGCCGTGGGGTGCTGTGTGGTACGCTCCCATGCACCGGGGGTGGCCGAGCTAAAACGTATGTATTCCAGGATTCCTGGCGGGGGGCGGGCACTATTGATACCGGTTGAACAGGCGACACTTCAGTATGGCTATCAAAAGCTGATACTGGCTACCCGGCAGGTCAATCACAACGCTATCAGTTTTTATCACAAGATGGGTTATCGCCATTGTGAACCCTATGGTAAATACCGGAGCAGTGATGTTTCCATCTGTATGGAAAAAATACTCTAAGGCAACTCTGAAAAATGGCCTGTTTTCGCGCAGGACGTTGTCAGCCCCGTCCGAAGGCGGCATCCCCTCTCAGCCTCATTTACGCCAGTAAACTGCGGTGTTGCGAGCGGTGCTTCCTAGCCTGCATCAAAACTATTCCTATTTTACAGAGGCCCCCTAAACGCCAATCAGTATTCGCGAACGACGGCCTAACAACAGGCGAATAATTTTGCTGATAACGATGCTCAAAGCAATGCTGGCTGTCAGTACCAATAACCCGCTCAATGCCAGTGTCAACAAATCCTGATGCTGTGATATCAGACCGGTAAGCCCTCTGGCAACAAGGTAAGTGAATGCCAGATGCAGAAAATAAATGGCGAATGCGTACGTGCCCAGCAGGTTCAGAAATCTCGGTAATACCGCCTCGTGTCTGGAAAAGTAATGCAGGATCAGACAGATCAGTGCGGTCTTTTGCAGATACACAATGGTCTGGTCCCAGGCAATCAGATGACTGGATTCATACCGCTGTAGAATCAGCAGTGTCAATGCCAGCGAGCCGGCAACCGCGATGCACCATAACCAGCCACGATAACGGCTGATGATGGCCAATGTCCGGTTGTAATCCTTCCCGACCCACATGCCAAACACGTAAGCTCCGGAAAAATAAATCAGCGTTTGCAGACTTAAAAATGCAGGAATAGTGGTTCTGGAGATGATCAACGGTGCCACAATCAGGACAAGAATGATCCATTTAAAACGGGGTTGATGTAGCAGGTACTGGAACAGCGGAGTAAATAAAAAAATAACAAGCAGTACTGGAATATACCAGAAATGTGGTAATACCCGGCCAAACACAATTCCATCGAGAAGGGCTGGAATAAACTCTGTGGGTCGCCCTTTGTCTGCCGCGCTTTTCAGATACCAGTTCCAGAATGTGGTGAGAAAAAATAAACTTAAGACCACATAGGGTGCTACTACATTCAATACCTTGTTTTTGAAAAATGATTTCCAGCCTTTATTTCTTAAAACTTTGCTGAACAACAAACCTGAAATAAAAGCAAAGTAGAGTGTGGAACCATGAAAGGCCATTTTGGTTGTTGCATAGAGTAGGTTCATATGTTTGAGGATATCCGATCCCCAGATCAGATACATCAACGTGGACCAGGAATGCGCACCGACTACATTAATGATGGCAAAACCTCGGAATGCATGAATATGAGAAAGATAGCTACCGGTATTAGGGGAAAGAGTATTGGTCACAGTTGTTCGTTCCGGACAGAAAAGCCCGGATGCAAACCATTCGGGCAAGTGAATCGAAGCTCCGAATTCGTTATCTGGATACGTTTAGCTGGCATTCTATGTAAGAATAGGTAGTAACAAACTCCTTCTTTCTGACTATTTCGGGATTGAGTTGGTCACTTGTCTGTCTCCTGTTTGTATCTGATGGTTATTCATGCGCTTTATTGATGTTCCTCTGCGTTATCGTATTTTGGTGCTAATGTTCATCCTGGCTCTATGTCCGTTTTTCTTCATTGGTGGCATTTACAGTCTGCCGTATCCTCTGTTGAAGATGCTGCGCGACGGTGGACATTTTGTTTTTTTTGGATTGTTAACATTTTTTGTTCTGACCACCCTCAAACCGGGCCGGCGATTCAGCCCTGTGTCGTTATTGCTGTGGATGAGTCTTATTGTCCTGGTCATCGGTGTTGGGATTGAGCTGTTTCAAGGCGGTGTGGGACGTGATGCTGACTTGGGGGATGTGCGGCGCGATCTTATGGGCGTATGGCTGGTTTTCTTTGCCCTGTATCGCTTTGAACATCCGCTGCGGCGCTGGTTATTCGGGGTTCCATTATTGCTGGCGCTGCTTTATGAAGTGGTACCAGCCTGGCAGGTCTGGCAGGAGGAGCAGCGAATTCAACACAGCCTGCCGGTTCTGGTAGCCATGGAACACGATACCGATCTGGATCAGATGCGCGGTACCCGAGAGCTGACCCAGGAACGTGCCTATCGGGGAAGTCGCAGTGTCAGAGTGCATTTCGATGCGGATCGGCATCAGGGGCTGTTGGTTTATCGGTTTGCACACGATTGGCGGGGATACCAGCACTTTGTCTTTCATGCTTATAATCCTGCAACCACTCAATTTCGCTTGTATGTGGCAATCTCTGACCTGGATAATATCCGCCATCGTCGCGACCTGACGGATCGTTATGAGCGCTCAGTGATGCTTGATCCGGGTTGGAACACGGTGGCGATAGACCTGGAGTCCATTGAGCAGGCTCCACATACGCGGGCCATGGATATGACCAACATCACCCGGATTAATCTGTTTATCTGGCAACAACCGCCGGGTGATCTTTTTATTGATGATATGCGATTGGAATAATATTGCCGTCGCTGATGATTATTTATGTTTGGAGCATGTAAATGCCTGAGAATAAGTTGATTGTAGGAAGTGAAGAGTGGTGCTGTTTTTCCAGTCTGGGCATCCCTGCAATTAAGGCGCGGGTTGATTCCGGTGCGAAGACCTCTTCCATCCACGCGTTCAATATCACGTCGTTCAAGCGTGCCGGTACCACCTGGGTCAGTTTTGAAGTACACCCGATCCAGAAAGACCGCCGCACTGTGGTGCGTTGTGAGGCACCTGTCGTGGACCGTCGGGCGGTCAAGTCTTCCAGTGGTGACAGCGAGCGTCGTTACGTGATCAAAACCCTGTTGTCGATCGGTGGTAACGAATGGGAGATCGAGTTGACTCTGGCCAATCGCGATTCCATGGGTTATCGCATGCTGCTGGGGCGTGAAGCCATGAATGGCCGCATGCTGGTGGATCCTGAGGCCAGGCTTAATCTGGGTAATTTTTCTGAAGCCGATTTGATCGGTTATTACGGCACCCCTGAATCCAATCAGAGTGGCCTGAAAATTGCGCTGTTGGCCAGTAATCCCGATCTATACAGCAATCAGCGTCTGATCGAAGCTGGCGAAGAACGCGGCCATGACATGACGTTTCTGAATATGCGCTACTGTTATATGCGTATTGATGCCACCAATCCTGAAGTGCATTATCGCGGTGGTACCAACATCAGCGAATTCGATGCCGTGCTGACCCGTATCAAACCCAGCATGACGTTTTATGGCTGCGCCCTGACCCGCCAGTTTGAAAGTATGAATATTGCCACCATCAACAGCTCCACTGCAATCGCCCAGTCACGGGACAAGCTCTACTCTTTGCAACTGCTGTTGAAAAGTGGCATCGATATTCCGACCACCGGATTTGCCAATTCGCCCATGGATACCAGTGATCTCATCGATATGGTGGGAGGCGCACCATTGGTGGTCAAATTGTTGGAAGGGGCTCAGGGGCGGGGCGTTTTTCTGGCGGAAACCCGCAAAGCCGGTGAGAGTGTCATTAATGCCTTTAAATCTTTGCATGCAAACCTGTTGGTGCAGGAATTTGTCAAAGAAGCCGAGGGTAAAGACCTGCGTTGTTTTGTGATCGACGGTAAGGTTGTAGCATCCATTGAACGTAAGGCTGCACCGGGAGAATTTCGCGCCAATCTGCATCAGGGCGGTAGCGCTTCGGTCGTCAAAATCACGCCTGAAGAAAAACGACTGGCGATCAAAGCTGCAAAAACTCTGGGATTGTCAGTAGCCGGAGTCGATATTATCCGTTCATCCAAGGGGCCGTTGTTACTGGAAGTCAATTCCTCTCCCGGACTGGAGGGGGTTGAATCTGCCACCGGCAAGGATATCGCCGGAATGATTATCACCTCAGTTGAAAAAAGACTTGGTTGGCGGCGTGAGCTGGGCCCTAATCCTGATATTGTCTATGAGTAATGTGATTGCCTTTAAAAAGCCATCATTGAAGCAAAAAGCACAGGGTAAAACCCTGTGCAAAAATGGCTTTCACAAATGGGAAATCTGGCAGAAAAAACAGTTTGATGTCAAAAGCGGCAAACTCGTCACTGTGATGCAATGTAAGCGTTGCGGCATAAAAGAGACCCGGTTGGCTTGATAGGGTAGTTCGCTGCTTGAGTTCCGGTTATTCGTCCTGGAAAACAGATAACCTGGAACATCCAGTTTTTTTGTGATGATGGGAGTGCTGGGACTGCAATTTAGTTATTGTATTAATAAATGGGTGGAAAATAATCATCGCTGTCCGGATGATCCAGACACAATATCCGCCGTACTAATGGATGAAGGTTCCAGTATTGCTGTCCAGCAGGCAATTGATTATTTTCACCTTTATGGACGTTTCTATTTGTTAAAAGGATGTCTCTATGAATTATGCCAGATTTTGGTTTATCGAATTACTGGCTTATTGGGAAGGAAAAATAAATACTCTTCCAATTCAGCACCAATTTGGCCTGAGCCGTCAGACCAGCAGTAATCTGCTTAAACAATATCGTACCGAGAATCCTGGAAATCTGGAGTATGGTACGCATGACAAGGCTTATGTCGCCAAACCAGATTTCAAACCACAATATATTGACCAATCTGTCGATGAGTATTTTGACTGGTTGACCAGCCGGACTTTCCCGAGCTCCCCTGAAACGCCGTTTGGCATTACTCAGCTGAAACCACCCCGGCGTTATGTATCGCCACTGATCACACGCAAACTGATACCGGCAATGCGTGAAAAACAGCGATTGGAAATTGATTATCTCTCTATTACCAGTAATGATCCGGAAGGAAGGATCATTTCGCCTCACAGTCTGGTTAAAACCGCAACCCGCTGGCATGTGCGGGCCTGGTGTGAGAAAAGGCAGCGTTTTCTTGATTTTGTCTTGAGTCGTTTTAAGGGTGAACCGCAGGTTGAAGGTCCAGCGGTATATGGTGAAGCGCATGATGAAGACTGGAACACGTGGGTGGATATCATCGTTGCGCCGGATTCCCGACTCAGCGCCGGACAGAAACAGGTAATTGAGAGTGACTACGGTATGCAGAATGGTCACTTGACTCTGACCGTCCGGGGGCCACTGGTGAAATACACCATCGATGATCTGCAAATCAAAACCAAGATGATCGAACTTCGTCCTGAAGCCCAGCAGCTCATCTGTCTCAATTTTGATGAAATAGAGAACTGGCTCTATTAGCGTCGTAACCGAAAATCGTAATGTTAACCGTATGGCAGTTGATATTTTGATGACCGCTGCTAACCTTGCCGGCCTCTCTGTTTTTGTTAGGCGTAGTTCATGCTTTGGTTTAAAAATGCTCAGGTATATACCTTGTCAGACTCCTTCGAATTCGATGAAACAACGGCGGAGGAGCAACTGCAGCAACATTTGTTCGGGCCCTGTCAGAAACAGCAGACTGTCAGTCTCGGATGGGTTCCGGCGATTCCGGATACGGATGCTCTGATCCACCGTAGCGGGAATAACTACCTGCTGTGCGTGAAACGACAGGAGCGGTTGTTGCCTGGGGCTGTTGTCAATGAGGTTCTGGCAGAAAAGGTTGAAGCCATCCAGCTGAATGAAGACCGCCGGGTGGGTTCCAAAGAACGCCAGACGCTCAAAGATGAGGTTATTTTCGAGCTGCTGCCACAGGCATTCCTGCGCAGCACTCTCAATTATGTGTTTTTGAATCCGGTGAAGAAACTGTTGATCGTGAATGTGGCATCAGACAAACGGTCCGATGAAGTGACGGCATTCATGCGCGATTCTTTAGGTTCCCTGCCGGTGAAAATGCTGTCGTCTGATTGTCAGCCGGCCCCGGTTCTGACCAGCTGGCTGGAAAATCCTGAAACCGCACCTGAACAGGTACTGCTGCTGCCGGATCTGGAGTTGAGCTACAGTCATAATCCGGATATCAAGGTTCGTTTGAAAAACCTTGAACTGGAATCCGATGAGTTGCAGATGCACTTGTCAGAAGGCGCGCTGGTACAACAGATCGCTCTGTCATGGCAGGAACGCATCGATTGTGTGATTAACCATAAGGCACAGATCAAACGATTGCGCTTTGCTGACCTGTTGACCGAGCAGGCGCTCAATGATGCCGGAGATGATAAAGCCAGTCAGTTTGATGCCTCGTTTACCATCATGGCAGAGATGCTGGTGCAACTGGTTGAAGATATCAGACACTGGTTTCAGACCCGTCAGCCATCCTGAGTAGCATTGATCATTCACTGCGTTTTCCAGAGAGCTTGAGAATATGTCTATACCTGTTAGCTGGCTGGTAACGACGTTGATGATAATTGCCGCGGTTGCGCTGGCACAGAGCCCGCGGATCCCGCTCACGGCACGTGTTTGTCTGTGTGGTTTTTTGGTGGCACTGGCGGTATCCGGCATCTTGCTGGGAATGCGCTTGTCTCTGGGGATAGATTGGGTTGTCCATTTTCAGCCATTGGTGGCAGTGGTGATACCGGTGCTGGCCTATCTTGGATTCTTCAGTCTTACCCGCGAAAACGCAGCACTTCCGACAGCGATGATCATTCGAACTATCCTTCTGATTGTAATTGCCTATTCGGCCATACTGATCTGGTGGCCGATCTCGGTAGATCTGGTAGTCGTGTCTGTGACGATCTTTTACTTGTCACGAATGGCCTTGTTGTTGCGGCTGCAGGATGACGACTTCATGCATGTTCCGCCTCATGCACTGAAACTGCTACGAACCGCGTTGATTATTACTCTGGCGCTATTGAGCCTGATGATCATGACCGACGGACTGGTGATGGTCGTCGGTATGGTTGCGGGCAATGGCCCGGTGCTGCGGTTATTGAGTGGTATTTCCGGGTTGTCTGTGGCATTTGTGTTCGTGACGATGTTGATTGGTTTGCCGATGGCATTGCGGGGAGCGGTTGGTCGTCATAGTGAAGCGGTTAGCGGTAGTCCGGAGATGGTGACTGCTGCGGATCATGAACTGTTGGCCAGACTGGATGAGCTGATGTCGGGGCAACAGTTATATCGCGATAATAATCTGACCGTGGCTCGACTGGGGCGACGTCTGGGGGTGCCGGCCCGTGAGGTGACCCATGCCACCAACCGTGTTGCCGGCAGTAACTTTTCCCGCTTTGTAAATGGGTACCGGATTCGGCATGCTCAGCAACTGTTACGCGAAACAGATCTTCCTGTCACTGAAATCATGCTGGAATCCGGTTTTTCCAGTAAATCGAGCTTTAACACCGAATTTCGTCGTTTAACGGGCCAGACCCCGTCTCAGTATCGCAAAACATAAAGTACGGATATATCGCTCCAGGCTCAGCTTTAATGGTTTGGAATCCGTTGTCACTGCAATATCGCCTGTTCGTTCAGGTACCGCCTGTGCAGTCAACACGCTGGTGCTGAGTGCCCATGATTTCGGCCATGAATGAGAGTCCGGGATTTAATACGAACCCCTGAGACATGGCCAGACCCGATAGGATAACAATGTCCGCAGAGGTGTCAGTGCCGATCCGATACTGGTCACTGACGATATCTTTGTCGCCTGCCAGGACTTCTGCAGCCTGAGCGCTGCGAATTTCGAGTAGTACCGGCTTTGCCTGATGAATGCCGATGCCTCCGCCACCAAAATCGCCGGCAGCAAAACGTACGGGTATTTTCAAACATTTCCCATGTTGGCTGTCTTTCAGTATGACATTTCCTCTGCCGGTCATTCCCCGTAGTTGCAATAGTGTGGCTTCACGTGGACGGCTGATGATCGCGATCCCATGGGCTCCGGGAGGAATGATATAACCGGACTCCGTTTGCAGTGACAGGAAGGGTTGTTGTTTCTGTGCTTCACAAGCAGTCATCATAAAGCTGATCAGCGCCAGCCCTATCAGATGAATGCCTGTTAATTGTCTTGATAACATAATAACTCCTTGATCGATTGGAAGGATTGGTCACAGTCTGGCTGTGTCAGGGAGCACTTTACGAAGGGGCGGCTGCAGAAGAGCCCGAAATCAGGTATTCGAACGTTCTGAATCATGATTTAGAACGTTATGGTTGGTTTTCAGGACGCTCATTCAGTCGCTATTCACGTCAAAAGCTTATGTTCGGATCTCTATCTGAGAAATGGACGGTCTTCATGTTTCAAAAACAAAAATTACCAATGTTCGCACTGTATTTGGCGTGCTCGGGAATGGCGTTGATTGGCGGTTGTGCATCCAAACAGGAATCTGATACCTCTGGACAAACGGAGAAACTGGTTCTTCAAAGGATGGATGCAAAGATGGCCTATTCGATGGCTGCGCCCGAGATGGCAGATATGATCGGCATGCCGATGCCGGAAAGTTCCGACTCCTTTACCCATACCGATATCAATCCTGTCAAACTGGTCAGTGCTGAACCGGTTTCGACGTTTTCCGCAGATGTCGATACCGCCTCTTACAGTTATGTTCGTCGCTCCCTCAATGATGGTCGTTTGCCAGATAAGGATTCGGTACGGCTTGAAGAGATGGTGAATTATTTCGACTATCAGTATCTATTGCCGAAAAATCCTAATAAGCCTTTCAGTATCAGTACCTATGTACAGGATGCCCCCTGGGCCGAAGGGCGTCAGCTGATTCACATTGGGGTACAGGGTTATGAACTGCCTCAAACCGCCAAACCCCATGCCAACCTGGTGTTTCTGCTGGATGTCAGCGGCTCAATGAATGCACCTGATAAATTGCCATTATTGAAAAAATCCATGCAGTTGTTGCTGAGTCAGTTGCAGGATGACGATACTGTGGCCATTGTCGTTTATGCCGGCGCCGCCGGCGTCGTGTTGCCACCCACGCCGGCAGCCAATAAAGTGGCTATTAATCAGGCCCTTAAAAACCTCAGTGCTGGTGGCAGTACTGCCGGAGCTGAAGGCATTGAGCTGGCCTATCAGCTGGCTGAAGAGCATTTCGACAAGGATGGCGTGAACCGTATCATCCTGGCGACTGATGGCGACTTCAACGTAGGCCTGCAGAGTATGCAAGAGCTTAAGAATTACATTGAGCGTAAGCGTGATCGTGGCATCTACCTTTCCATTCTGGGCTTTGGTAGTGGTAACTACCGCGATGATCTGATGCAGACACTGGCGCAAAATGGCAATGGCATTGCGGCCTACATCGATACCCTGAGCGAGGCCCGCAAAGTATTGGTGCAGGAAGCCAGCTCCAGTCTGTTTCCCATTGCCACTGACCTGAAACTGCAAATTGAATTCAACCCCGCGCGGGTGCGTGAATATCGGCTGCTCGGATATGAAACCCGCATGCTGAACCGCGAAGATTTCAATAACGACAAAGTAGATGCCGGTGACATCGGTTCCGGTCATAGCGTGACGGCCATTTATGAAATCACCCCGGTGGGTTCCAAAGCGGCCATGTTGGATGATCTGCGTTATACCCCATCGGCACCGATAAGCAGTAATTCAGTCAGTGATGAGCTGGCGTTTATCAAACTACGCTATAAGTTGCCGGGTGAAGATCATTCCCGTCTGATTGAAAAAGCCGTCAGAGTGAACAGCAATGATGACATTGCTACCGATGCCGGGTTTGCTGCCAGCGTTGCAGGTTTTGCTCAATTGTTGAAGGATCCCCGCTATTTGCAGCAGTGGAATTTTGAGGATGCCATCAAACTGGCTCTTAAAAACAGAGGTGATGATCCCTACGGCTATCGCAGTGAGTTTGTACAGCTGATTCGGGCAGCCGGCACAGCTGCCCCCATGTGAGGTGAGGGGTTGGGTTATCGATGTGGCAGGTGGACTGTAACTGTCAGTCCGCCTCCCGGATTGTTCTGTAATTCCAGCCGGCCGCCATGGGCATGGGCAATGTTACGGGCAATACTCAAACCCAGCCCCGAACCGCCGGTATTACGGCTGCGCGATGTTTCCAGCCGCACATAAGGCTCGAACACGGCTTCCAGCTGATTTTCCGGAATCCCGCTGCCTGAATCGGTGATCATGATACACAGCTGGGTTTCACTGTCTTCCACCGTCACCGTCGCAGTGTTGCCATAAAAAACAGCGTTGTGAATCAGGTTTGACAGGCAGCGCTTGATCGCCAGGGATTTCCCCTCGAACAAGCGGTCGGTATGGCCATGTACGTCCATTTGCCCTCCCGTCAGGGTTATCTCCTCGCGAATATCATTTAGCAGTTCCATCACATCGATGGTTTCCAGAGACTCGTGTACATCTGTACTGCGGGAGAATTCCAGTGCACCTTTGACCAGTTCATCCAGTTCCAGCAAATCGTGGATTATTCTCGCCCGAACATCACTCTGTTCCAGCATTTCCGCGCGTAATCGCAGTCGGGTGATCGGCGTCTTGAGGTCATGGGAGATGGCGGAGAACAAGCGTTCACGGTCCTCGATAAACCGCATCAGTCGTTCCTGCATGGCATTAAATGCGTGCGCGGTTTCCAGAATCTCGGTGGTGCCGGAGACCGGAACCTGCACTTTGTGCAACGGATCCTTACCCAGTTGACGGGCAGCCTGGGCCAGTTGGTACAGCGGATTGGTCAGCCAGCGCACCAGCAGCCAGGAAATCAGCATCAGAATCGATACCAGCAGGCTGATAAAAATGACCTGATCCAGTTTCAGTAATACCGTTCGTTGCAGAAAATATGGGTCAGGCAGTAGTGCGGCCAGATAAAGCCATTCGTCATTGCTGAACTCTACCTGGGCCACCAGCAATGGTGGGCGATTGGGCAGAATCAGCGAGTTTTGCACCCAACGCTCCGGTAGTTCGTTGAACATGACATCGTTATTAAAGACTTTCAGATATTCTGGTCGGGCAAATTCCACCTGGATATTTTTGGCTTTCTGACCAAGGTTCAGGCGCATGGTATCGGTGTAAACCCGGATGATTCTGCTGGCAATCGCATCGGCTTCGATGGCTTCAATATCGATCAGCTGCTCATTCACAGAGACAAAAAACCGCGCCCCTCCCATGTTACGGAGCTGACTAAGGATCACATGACGATAATCCCTTGGTAGTGTGCCAAAAAAGGAAACTGTCGATGCCATGCTGTTGGCCAGTTCTACGGCAGCGCTGTCGGCTTCCTGCAAACGCCGCTGCTCGTAATAGCTGACCCAGACGGCGTTGGATATCATCAAGGCACTGATGACACCCAGAAACAGAATTAAAAACAAACGACTGAACAGGGAGTTGAACAGGTTGGAAAAAAAACGTGTGGGTTTCACAGTGTAAGCGCCTGGCTACTGGTTAGCATGGCTGTCCCGTCGATGTCAGTCCAGCGGATCCATATTCATAGCGATTCAGGACAGCACCTCAACATGAGACGTGAGAATATAGCCTGCTCCACGAACGGTTTTGATCAGTTGCGGTGATTTGCCATCATCGCCAAGGCGTTGCCGCAAACGACTGATCTGAACATCGATTGCACGATCAAACGGACTGCTTTCACGGCCGCGGGTCAGATTGGACAGCTCATCACGGCTCAGCACTTGTCCGGCTTTATTCAGGAACAGTTGCAGCAGGTTATAATCTGCGCCATTCAGCGGATAGGTTGTGCCCTCCAGGTCAATGAGTTCCCGGTTGGCCTCATCCAGAATCCATTGACCAAACTGAATTCTGCGTTTTTGAGTTTTACGTTGGGGGTTCTGATCGTCCATTCGTCGTAATACCGCTTTGATACGTGCAAGCAGCTCACGCGGATTGAATGGTTTTATCATATAATCGTCGGCGCCAAGCTCCAGGCCAATAATGCGGTCAGTTTCGTCGGATCCGGCGGTCAGCATTATGATTGGGATGTTCGACTCTGCGCGAATTTTTTTGCACAGGATGAAACCATCGTCACCAGGCATCATAACGTCCAGTACGATCAAATCGTAGTGATGGATCGCCAGTTGATTGAACATCTGTTCGCCATTCAGTGCGGTATGAACGGTGAATGCATTTTGTTGCAGATACTGGGTCAGAAGTTCACAAATTTCCTGATCGTCATCAACGACCAGAATGGTTTTATATTTTAGACCGTGAGTCATGTAAGGGCTTTTTCTCTTATTTTTGATCGGTGCCGGCTTATCTGCTGTTCAATAGGCACCGGGCTAATATTCATGAGTTCCGTCAAGCTGTCAAATTCTCCATGTATTCAGTTTGTTTAGCCATAATGTGGATCAATATCAAAGCCGTTGATTTTGCCTGTCATTCACTTTTTTCTGTAGGCCAAACAGCAATGCCTATACTGAGATTATGCAAGCATACAATATCGTAAAGAAAATTGCCGACGGTGGTCTGGATTACCCTTCTATGACTGAATTGGGTAAGCGTTTTCGTGCCGTCAATGAAGGTCGGTTGGAGCGCTTGCGTAGCGGTATGCAAAATACCCAGCAGCAATTTCTGGAACTGCTGCCAATGCTGTTCCACGTCAATCATCATCTGTTGCCAGGCTGGATTGAGGATGATGTGCCCAAGGGGGTGTCCTTTTACTATCCGGATCGTACGGTGCTGTCATCTTTGGGTCAGATCAGTCGCAGTTACCGTTACAAGCAGCCAAATCAGTTGAATGGTGATATTTCCAGTATTTTTCTGATGGGGTCGACCGGGACTATCGGGCAAAGCAGCCAGAGTGATCTGGATATCTGGGTATGTCATGTTGCTGGTCTGTCGGCGGAAAAAATATATCTGCTTGAGCAAAAAGCCGAACTGATTTCCGAATGGGCCATGGGAATGAATCTGGAGGTGCATTTCTTTGTCATGGATGCCCATGCCTTCAAAGTTGGCAGTAAAGGCAGGCTGAGTTCCGAAAATGCCGGATCTACCCAACACTATCTATTGCTCGACGAGTTTTATCGTTCCCATATTCTGATCGCCGGGGCTGAGCCCGCCTGGTGGTTGGTGCCGCCTTATGAGGAGCATCTCTACAATCAGCATGTCAGACATAATATAGACAGTGGGTTTTTGAATTACGGCGCCACTATTGATTTTGGCGGAGTGCCCAGAATACCTGTGGATGAGTTTGTCGGTGCGGGCATGTGGCATTTGTACAAAGGCATTGATGCGCCCTATAAATCACTGTTGAAACTGATGTTGCTGGAGCTCTATGCATTCAGTTTTCCTAAAGCCCAGTGTCTGTGTCTGGATTTCAAACAGGCAGTTTATGATTTCAAACTGAATCTGGATGAACTTGATCCTTATGTCATGTTGTACCGGCGGCTGGAGCGCTATCTGCTGAGTCGAAAACAGACGGTGCGACTTGAACTGGTCAGACGGGCATTTTATTTCAAAATCGGCATCTCCCTGTCACGGAAATCCAGATCCCCCAGCTGGCGCCGGATACTGATTGATCGTCTGACGGTCGAATGGGGGTGGTCGGCCCAACACATCGCCCATCTCGACAACAAAGAGCAATGGGGAATAGATGATGTGATTCGGGAGCAGAAAGTACTGATTGCTGAATTGACTCACAGCTACCGCTTTCTGACTCAGATTGCCCAGAAGATTAAAGCCTCCAGTAAACTCAGAAAACAGGAAATGCTGATACTCGGCCGTAAGTTATCGGCTGCATTTGATCGAAAGCCCGGCAAAATTGAAATCATCAACTCTACCGTCAGCGCTGATCTGAGTCGCGAAAAGCTGACTGTGCATCAGTTGCAGAGCGAGCAGCCTGAACAATCACTGTGGGGAGCTTACTGTAATCAATTAACCCGCATGGGCAGCAATCCACCGCAGCCATTAAAACATTCAAGCAGTCTTATTGAAGTCATGATCTGGAGTTATTTTAATGGGCTGCTCGATGCACATATCAATATACCAGTATTCACGCTGTTGGAAGATGACAGCATCACGCTGACCGATTACGAGCTGAAAGAGATCATCAATAGTTTTCGTTATCACTTCCGTAAACCATTGAAAGCCGTTCCGCAGGAAGTGTTCGTCTATAAGTCGTGTCCGGTCAAAACTATTCTTTATGTTAATGTCGCCCGTGATCCCATGGCTCATCTGAGTGCCCGTGGTCTGCAAAAAATCAGTAACCGAACGGATTCGTTGGATTTCAGCTCGCTGCGTGAAAATCTGGTGCAAACCCTTGACCTGGTAGTGCTCAATAGCTGGAACGAAGTACATGTATCCCGCTTCGATTTGCATGACGATACGCTGGTGCAGTGCCTGCTTTTTTTATTGAACAGCATCGCTATGAGTGCTTCAAAGCAAATGCCGGAATTTGAAGCGCTGTGCTTCAGCGTGACTCGTCCGGCGGCGATTGCCAATCGCGTTCAGCAGCTGTTTCGTGATGTCTTGCGGTATTTCCTTCTGGACCACCAGAACGTGCCAGGCCGTTATGTATTCGGCTACGAAGATAAAATCTGTGTGATCAGTTTTGACCGACATAAATTCACTTCGATACAGGTGGATACCCAGCAGGAATTTATCGAAATGTTAGCTCAGGAGCGCCCGGAGTTTTCACCAATAAGGTTGGACCGGTATTCACTGTCTGAGAACCGCGAGTTGCGTATGATCCTGAGTAATAGTCACCTTCGGGGGATTCAGGTGTATTTTCGCCGGTTGGCCGGGCAACGGGCGATAATCCATGTAGTGGATGAATATGGTTCGCTGTTTTCTTATCAGATACCGTTTCTAAGTGTAAAGACGTTGATTAAACCGTTATACCGTTTTTTACGGATTATTGAGTATCGAAAAAATACAGATGGGGGTTCCGAAACACCCATTGCCCAGGAAATATTCTTTTATGAGTATCTGGAAAACACGCAGGACCGTACCGCCAGGCTGATACGGCGCAGAACCGAGTCGGATTTTACGGATTCGGATTTTTACAATATCCGGGCATTGGTCAGAAAGGAGCATGACGGTAATATTCATTACACGGTACTGGTGGGGGAGCGGGAGTTTGATTCATTGACTCTTGGGCAGTCGTTCTATGTAACCGTTGCGAAGGCATTGTCAGAGACGAACCAGCTGCATGAAAGGCAGCTTTGTTATGTAACTGATCTGGAGCTGGCTGATGAAATCAAAGCCGATCTGCCGTTCGGCAGGGTACAGACGATTCATTATTTTCAATATAAATACCGTCTTGAGTCACGGATCAATTCGGTACTGAACAAATTGTAAATTTGTGGTTACAAATGTCAGTTGTGTGCCAAAAAAATATCACATGTTTGGGTTTTCGGACGTCATATTTATGCTTTATCAGATTGATTGTTCATTATTGCTAAAAGGCATGACGTGTCTCTCAGTTTGATGATTTATATCCAAAAAAAATACCTGTTTCGGCTAATATAATGGTATTTCCAATTCCTTAGAGTGTGTGCAATGAGTAGTAATGTCGACACCAACATCGTCATGCTGAAAACGGCTCATAAGCTCGACAAGCTACCGGAGGCTCGCATTACGCCTGCAGCAAAATTGATTCAGGATTATTTACTGGAGCAGATGCAGCTTTGCCTGAAGGACTTATTCGAGAACGCAGATGATTTGTTGTTTGAGATTGCTGAAAAAGCAGGTTCCGGAAGCGAGCAGGCGCGTTATTTTGATGCAATGCGTGGATTGAGAGTCCGTCGGAAGATTATCGATGCCCAGTTTGCGAGCAAGGTTCGCGAACAGGTATCCGATTGCCTGAATAAAGTTTTGAATGATGCCGCAGGTCTGAAGGAACGTACTGTTGAGTTGGGTATCGTTGATAATGATCAAATGGAACGGGCGGTTGCGATTGAGTCTATGGCCGCCAAAGCAATTGATGCCTCAGGTGATGCCTGGTTGTCTTTTCGTGAACGTTTAAATCAGGTATTGCCGGTTAAATCCTACAGCAAAAACGAGTGTCCTCTCAGCCCGTATCAATTTGGCGACAGTTTCTTCAGCTCGATCGATTTTGATGACTGGGATATGAAGGTCAAACTGATTCTGTTCAAGCTGTATGACCATCATATAGGCAAGCAGTTACCGGAGATGTACTTCGAGGCCAATGAAAAACTGCGCGATCAGGGTATCTTACCGGATCTTGATATCAGTCATTTGCGTAGTCGCGCCCGTCGTCCAGCTATTAACGCTAATTATCTGCAGAACCTGATGGCTGCCAGCCGTGGTGAGGGCAGTTTGGATATGGAGCGCGGTCAGCAGAATGGGTGGCAGGGTGATTCCATGCCAGTGACAGGAGGTGCCGGTTTTCAGGCGGCCTACCTGATGCCAAACCTGAATCAGTTGCAGCAGAGCGTTGTTTCCACTTCATCCAATTTACCTGTGGCACCCGCTGAGCTGAAACAATGGTCTCAGAACATCACCCAGCAGGTGCTGGAAAGCGCGAAGTCGCCGATTGATTCCGACATTATTAATCTAGTGGCTATGCTGTTCGAGTTTATTCTCGAGGAGCGGGATCTGCTGCCACAAATGAAGCAGCTCATGGCACGTATGCAGATACCTATTATTAAGGTAGCGTTACTTGAGCGTTCTTTCTTCGATGATAACCAGCATGTTGCTCGTCGGTTGCTGAACATAATGACCCGTTCGGCGGTTGGTTGGCAGGCCGATGAAAGAATCGACGAAGATCCTATGCTGGCGTATATGGAAGACATTGTGACTCGTCTTACCAAAGAGTTTGACGATGATCTCCAGATTTTTCATGAAGAATTGCAGAAATTTGAAAGCTTCCTCGATGAATATCAGCATAAGCGGGTAATTTATGAGGCCCGTTTGACGACTGCAGAAGTGCAGCGTTATGAAGAGGAAAAACAGCGAGATTGGGCCCGTGAATTTCTGAATGAGGTTTTGGATGTGGCTGTGATTCCCGAAGCCATTCAGAAACTGTTATCGACTCATTGGTATAAAGTGCTGTATCACACCTATTCCCGACATGGCGAGGGTGATCAGTGGCGCAATGCCAAGCGGGTGGTGACGGAGCTGGTCTGGAGCCTGCAGCCCGGTGTAACAACTCATTCCCGTGAACGGTTTTTTGCGGTTACCCCCAAAATTCTGTTGGCGTTGCGGAAAGGTTTGACGGCCTTGAAGCTGGATAATGGTGAGATTTCCCGTTGGATGAGCATGATCGACGATCTGCATCTGCAGGAGATTTCCAAACATGAAGCACCAAAACCGGAAGTGACCAGACAGTTTCAGAAGGTTCAGCATGAACTGAAGCAGGCACAGATCAAACCTGCCAGCAGTTTTGAGCCTGAGCCTGAGCCGGTGGTGCCGGAATCTGTTGATTATCTTGCTCGCGCCCGTTCATTGCAGCAGGGGTTGTGGTATGAGTTGTTGCAGATGAACGGTAAGTGGTTACGTTGTCACCTGTTAACCGTTCTTGGTGATGGTGAGCGCTTTATTTTCACCGATAGAACCGGTGAGAAAGTAGCTGATCGTTCGCTGTATGGTTTGGCAACGGCAATGGCCAATGGCAAGTTCCGGCAGATTGATGATCAGCCGATTATTGATCGGGCTCTGGATACTGTCATTGATCAGCTAAGCTCACAAGCAGTCTGAGCGACTATACTTATTAAAGGGAGAGACTTCGGGATCTGAGCCGAAGTTTCCCATGCAGTAGATCAGTCCGTCTTGGCGGGTAGTCACAACCACAGCAACTTCCTTTCATCTACAGCATAAATGGTTGGTTTATCGCTGTTCACCATTTTTCAGTAGATTGTTCCCAGTCAATTGCTATCCCTGCACAATTCCTATAGTTATCCTTTATCTTGGTTATAGTAGCGTTTATATCAACGTTTGATTGATTAATAGACTAAACTTTTGACCAATCGGTCAAAAGATGTCGATTTTCTTGTTGCCTTCAGTAGAATCACGGTGCCAAACCGTGCTGGGTTATTGAGGTCGCGGCAAAATGTTCCGGTTAATGATGAGCGCTAGGAAAGCATTTTCGTGGGCGGAAAGTTCAGACAAACTTCTGAAAATCCTTAAAACAGATGGTTTTGCCTGGTTTTTCAGAGATGAAAGCACAAATGGGTCAAGCTGGTCTCTCTGTGCATCAGTTGAATAGTCAAATTTGAAGGCGAACAGACAATGAGTGATATACAACAGGTAGCGAAAACTGCTATTTCCTTAATGGATTTAACTTCTCTGAATGATAATGATACAGATGACGTCATTGTCCGTCTGTGCCGTGCAGCCAGAACACCCGCTGGCAATGTTGCGGCAGTTTGTGTTTACCCGGCATTTATCAAAACAGCACGGCAAGAGTTGATGGGTAGTGACATCAAAATTGCCACAGTCACGAATTTTCCTCACGGTAGTAATAATATTGAAGCTTCAGTCCAAGAGACGCTGCAGGCCGTGGCTGATGGAGCGGATGAAATAGATATTGTATTCCCCTATCAAAGCCTGATAGCCGGCGATGCCGGCATCGGCGCCGAACTGGTAAAAGCCCACCGTGAGGCTTGTGCAGATCATGCTGCGCTCAAAGTGATTATTGAAAGCGGCGTGCTGGAAAAGCCCGAGTTGATTCGCCGGGCCAGTGAAATCAGTATTGAAGCAGGTGCCGACTTTATTAAGACATCGACTGGAAAAGTCCACGTTAACGCGACTCCGGAAGCAGCCAGAATTATGATGGAATGTATCCGTGCGTCCGGACGTGATGTCGGGTTCAAGGCAGCCGGAGGTGTCAGAACTGTTGAAGAAGCAAAGATTTATCTCGACAGTGCTGTCGAGATTATGGGAGAAAACTGGATATCTGCCAGACACTTTCGGTTTGGTGCCAGCAGTCTTCTGAACAATTTATTGCAGACATTGGGTCTGCAGACAAACAATCAGGGTGGAAGTTACTAGTATGTTTATCCCGCAGGAATTTATTCGCGCGAAACGCGATCAACAATCACTGGTCAAAGCGGATATTGATGCATTTGTACAAGGGATTACTGACGGCACCGTTACCGAAGCGCAAATAGCGGCATTTGCAATGGCGGTATATTTCAATGGTCTGAGTCTGGAAGAGACGGCCAATCTGACCCTTGCCATGCGGGACTCCGGAGATACGATGCAGTGGGATCTGCCCGGGCCTGTGCTGGATAAACACTCCACCGGTGGTGTTGGTGATATGGTCAGTCTTATGCTGGGTCCAATTGTCGCCGCCTGTGGTGCCTATGTGCCAATGATTACTGGCCGTGGTCTGGGTCACAGTGGCGGAACCTTGGATAAACTGGAAAGTATTCCAGGCTTTAATGCCAAGCCGGATAATGATCTGTTCCGTAAATGTGTAACCGAGCTGGGAGTCTGTATTATCGGTCAAACCCAGCGTCTGGCACCTGCAGATCAACGTTTCTATGCCACTCGCGATGTCACTGCGACAGTCGAATCAGTACGCTTGATCACTGCATCCATTTTGTCGAAGAAGCTGTCAGAAGGTCTTGATGGTCTGGTTATGGATGTTAAGTTTGGGAACGGTGCGTTTATGTCCGATATCGGTCAGGGTATGGAACTGGCTGAAAGCATCGTTGCCGTTGCCCGCCAGGCTGGAGTGAAAACTCATGCTGTACTAACTGATATGAGCAGCCCACTGGCATGGACGGCGGGTAATGCCGTTGAGATTCGGGAAACCATTGATTTCCTGCGTAATGAAAATGTGAATCAGGGGTTAAAACAGGTCACTATGACCCTGGCGGCGGAAATGCTTTTGGCAGGCAATCTGGTGCAAAGTCGCGAAGAGGGGTTTACCAAGGCTGAGCAGGCGTTGGCTTCCGGTAAGGCTCTGGAACTGTTTGCCAGGATGGTCACGCGGCTGGGCGGACCAGCGGATTTCATCGAAAGACGGGAAAATTATCTGCCTCAGGCGGCTGTCGTAAAACCGGTTCTGGCAGAGCAGGCTGGTGTCGTTAGTGCCTATGATACTCGTGCTGTCGGTATGGGGGTTGTTGCTCTGGGCGGAGGACGGGTTCGTTCGCAGGATCCGATTAACCATTCCGTTGGTTATGCGGACATTCTGGAAATTGGTACAACGGTTAACGCTGGTGATCCTCTGGTGACTATCCTGGCCAGTGATGAGGCAAGTTGGGAAGATGCGAAAAGAAGATTTCTTGCTGCGGTCACGTTGACGCAGGAAAGCGGTATTAAACGGGTGGACCGAATTAATACGATCATTGATTAGCGGGTATGCATATGAGCAGAGCAATTATTCTGGTATTGGACAGCTTTGGCATTGGAGCAACCGAAGATGCCGAAACATTTGGTGATCAAGGGGCCAATACGCTGCTGCACATTGCTGAGCAATGTGCCACGGGGAAATGTGAAAATGGCCGCAGCGGCAAGTTGACATTACCCAATCTGAGCCGTTTGGGGCTGGGCAAGGCAGCGAAGGAAAGCAGTGGTTTCTTTCCTCAGGGGCTGGATCCGAATGCTGACATTGTTGGTGCTTACGGTTATGCGAAAGAGCTGAGTTCCGGTAAAGACACTCCGTCTGGGCACTGGGAAATTGCCGGAGTGCCGGTGCTTTTCGAGTGGGGCTATTTCGCTGATAAAGAAGCCTCATTCCCGCAGGAGTTGCTTGAGGCTTTGGTGGAGAAAGCAAAATTACCCGGTATTCTGGGAAATTGTCATGCATCCGGTACCGACATCATTGCCCAGCTCGGCGAAGAGCATATGAAGACCGGCCGGCCGATCTGTTATACCAGCGCCGATTCAGTCTTCCAGATTGCAGCTCATGAGGAAACCTTTGGTCTTGATCGTTTATATGAGTTGTGCGAAATCGCCCGTGAGTTGGTGGACCCTTACAATATTGGCCGGGTGATTGCGCGTCCTTTTATTGGCACTGATGCGGGTAACTTCGAACGCACCGGCAATCGTCGTGATTTGGCGGTGCCACCACCAGCTCCCACGGTATTGGATTATTTGCACAACTCAGGTGGGGAAGTTATTTCTATTGGCAAGATCGCTGATATCTATGCTCATCAGGGCATTACTAAAAAATTCAAAGCCAACGGTTTGGAGGCGTTAGTCCAGGAGACTCTGCGACAGATGCAGCAACCAGCACACGAGAAAGGCACAATCATATTCACCAATCTGGTGGATTTTGACATGTTGTATGGCCATCGTCGTGATGCTAACGGATATGCCAGAGCTCTGGAGCAGTTCGATGCCATGTTGCCGGGCATAATGGCAGCGATGCGTTCAGACGATATTCTGATTCTTACCGCTGATCATGGCTGTGATCCGACCTGGCCAGGTTCCGATCATACCCGTGAACATATTCCGGTGTTGGCATACGGACAGCGTATTAAGCCTGGGGATTTAGGCAAAAGAGAATCCTTTGCTGATATTGGCCAGTCATTGGCATCCTATTTCAATTTACCTGCCATGGAATATGGCAAGTCATTCATCAATTACTAACGGGAACTACTATGTCAACACCTCATATTGCAGCTCAACCTGGCGATTTTGCTGAAACCGTATTGATGCCTGGCGATCCACTACGCGCCAAGTATATTGCTGAAACTTTTTTCACTGAAATTCAACAGGTGAATGAAGTCAGAAATATGTTTGGTTATACCGGTCTGTACAAAGGGCATCGGATATCCGTGATGGGATCCGGTATGGGTGTGCCTTCGATCTCGATATATGCCCATGAGTTGTACAGCCAGTTTGGTGTAAAAAACATCATTCGTGTCGGTACCTGTGGTGGTCTGCATGAAGACGTTAAAATCCGTGATGTGGTGATTGCCCAGTCTGCCAGTACTGATTCCAATGTTAACCGGACCCGCTTTAGAGGTTATGACTTCTCTGCTGCTGCCAGTTACAGTCTGCTTGAGCCGGCTGTACAGGCGGCTCGTCAACATGGTGCACGCGTACATGTTGGTGGCGTATTCACGGCAGATCTGTTTTATTCTCCTGACAATGAGATTCTGGGGCTGGCAGCCAGCAAAGGACATTACGGTGTAGAGATGGAAGCTGCCGGACTTTATGGCGTTGCCGCTGACAACGGATGTAATGCATTGGCTATTTGTACCGTCAGCGATCACATCATTACAGGTGAGAAAACGTCACCGGAAGAACGTCAAAGCACCTTCAATGATATGATCGAAATTGCCCTGGATTCTGTGTTGATTCGTGAGAAAGGTGATATATGAATGCAGCACTGATCAAGCTGCGTGAGGCTGCCAAGGAAGCAGCCGTTCATGCTTATGTTCCCTACAGCAGGTTCCCGGTGGGGGCCGCGATTGAGTTGACGGAAGAGGGTCAGTATTTACAGGGTTGTAACGTCGAAAATTCTGCATACTCCATGGCCATCTGCGCCGAGCGTAATGCGCTGGTGCAGTCGGTGGCCAAAGGTGTTCCACCGGGAACACTGAAAACCATGGGGATTTATATGCCCGGTGAAGCCTTGTATTCCCCCTGTGGCGCCTGTCGTCAGATGATCCTCGAACTAATGGCCGAAGATGCTGTGATCTATGCGTTCTGCGATAGTGCGGAGTTCAAGCAATGGACCAAGTTCGAGTTATTGCCTGACGGCTTTGCGCTCTAACCCTGCCGGGCAGGATATGTGATTCTGCGGACAAGTTGAATTGCTCCGCAGATCATTATTCTGTAACGAAAACATCCCGGATTCCTTCTTTCCTTGTGATAAAATCTGCTGCCGTTGGGTGGTAACTGGGGTAAATCCAGATGATCTACCTTCGCCCGTTATCTACAAGGACCTTTATAAGATGAAATTGAAACTGTATCTCTGTCTCCTGGCTACTATGACTTGGTCACAAGCCGGCTACGCCTTCAGTCTGTTTAATTTTGGCGGTAAGCCTGCTGACCATTTTCAGGCAAATGCGCCAGCAGACACTGTGCTCTATTTTGATGGCAAACTGAGTACTGGTAATAATGCGTATGCCTCCGAAGCAGGATTGGCACAATGGCAACAAACTTACCAGGAACTGGTTGATACCATTGCTGGCGATAGTGATCAGGCCAGGTTCTTTCTGGCATTACTGGATGATTTTGTAGAGACCGCTGCTCAGGGCGATAACGCTGTAATTGAGCGTTATGGTCTGAATTCGCAAATGAATATGGCAATTTATATGGATGGACTGTTGCCGGTTTTTCAGTTTGCGGTCAAAAAACCACAGAATTTTATGGATACTCTACAGGAACTCGAAGAGCAAACCGGTTATAAGCACGAGGTGCAGGATTTAAATGGGCACGCCATCTGGGTATGGGAAGTGGAAAACAAAGATCCTGGTCTCCATTTCGCTGTATCGGCGGAAAAGAAATATGTGACTGCCAGTTTTCTGTTCGGTACTGATAGCGATACCCGAAAAATGCAACGGCTGGCGCTGGAGGAAGATCCTAATACTCTGAAAGACAGCAAACAGGTTGCTGAATTGAAGAAGAAATATGGTTTTGGCGATCCGATGTCTGGTTTCATCAATCTGGTGGAAGTGGCCAGAACGATCTTGAAACCTGAGCAAAGTAGCGCAGGTAAAGATTTACTGGTGGCTTTTGGTGATGAATATGAACCTCTGGTCTCAGCAGTCTGTGCAGATGAAATGATTGGTATGGTGCAGGGAGCCCCTCGTATTGTTGCAGGATACCGGGACTTTAAAACCTCAAAAGACAGCTTTAAGTTTGATCTGACAACTTTGCTGGAGGTTACCGATGAGCAATCTGTCACCGATCTGCAGAAACTGAATGGCCATTTGTCGCCGGCAGCATCTGTAGCCAACGGTCAAATTGTCAGTCTGGCCGTAGGACTGGATGTCGCTAATCTGACTCCTGTGATCTCCAATTTCTGGAATCGTTTTGTAAAAGCTGAATTCAACTGTGATGTTCTGCAGCAGGCCCAACAGGAAGCCAAAAACACCAACCCTGCAACGTTGTCCATTTTGACAGCGATGGTTCAGGGACTCAAAGGTGCATCGATGCAGTTGTTTGATGTGCAGTTTGATAAGACCAATCAGGCTCTGGGCGGTATCGATGCGTTGGTAGCGTTGAGCAGTACCAGTCCTGCTACACTGGTTGGTTTGCTGGCAAATGTTCCTTACCTGCAGGATGTTCATATTCCTGAGGATGGCACTGCAGTTGATCTGGACATTCCCTACCTGCCTGAAGGCGTCAAACTTAAAGCTGCTATAAAAGGTAATAACCTGACAGTGTTCTCAGGGGATAAGGCCGGTAAAGCTGCTGACGACCTGGGCAAGGAAAAGTTGAACTCCAATGGTCTGTATAGCTTTGCTTTGGATTACGCCAAGCTCTCGGCTCTGGTTGAAGACATTATTCCGGTCGTTGGACAGCAGACCGATATGGAGCCTAGCAGCTGTGCGGACGTTTATATGTCGTTGACTGGTCTCAAGTCAGTAGACATGAAGCTGATGATGAAGCAGGGGGTTAATCAGTACGGAATCTTCACCGATATCCAGGCTGATGGTAAAACCCTGAAAAATGCTAAAACTGGCCAGTTCTCACCCGGCAAATACAATGTTTCGATGTTGGACTGGGGATGCGAATGGCTTGAGTTTGGTCAGGAAGAGATCCGTAAGGATGGTACCGGTTTTTATGCTACGCAAGATGATGCTCAGCAATGTGAAATATTCAAAGCTGAATATCAGTGGCAGAAAAACGGTAATGTTCTGGCATTCACAGAAACCAAAAATGTTAGCCGTGACTCATGTGATGTACCTTTTGAGGAAGTAGAACCGGATGGCTATGAATGTACCATCGTTCACTCTTCAGATAATGGGTTCGATTGCCTGTTTGACTACGGTGATGGAGAGAAGGCCGTATATCGCTACACCATTCGTTAAGGTATTCAGGCCTCCTATCAAGGGGGCCTTTTTATAGCGATACCTGTTGTATTTGTTCTAAATTGACAGCGTCAGATTCGGGTGATCAATCAATGATAGATGGAAAAACACATTGTCTTGTCTGATACGGTGTTACGCAGGGATGGAAATTGATCGATAATTGTTTGAAACTTTTTTAACCCGGTTTGAACCATAACCGCAACAAACTGTCTATTGCTTATCTGGATTATCCATGCTGCAGAAATTGAAAAAGATCAATCCCACCGCTGCCATAATGCTGGTGCTGACCATCGCTTTTATCTGGGTCCAGTGGCCTACTCATGTCACTAGTTCGTTGCCGGAAGAATATCTTCAATGGTCGCCTGAGGGTCTTGGTTTCACGATTAAATTTGAAGCTGAACCAAAGTCAGAATCCATTTCCGAAGGGGACAATCATGTGCAATTGTTTACCCTGAAACGTAAGAGTATTAATTTTATGGTTCAGGTGATTAATCGTGGCACTCTGCCAGAAAGTGAATGGTTAAAGATTTCCAGAAAAAATGATGAGAAAGCTTTTGCTGAAGGTAATACCCTGGTTCAGAATAAATTTGAAAAAGGGGGTCATACCATTCATGAGTTTTTTATGAGCAATGACAATCATTTTGTCAACATGAGCAGAGTACTGTTCACCGACCAATATATCTACAAATGGACCGTTGCTTTCAAAGAAAAAGAAAGTGATGAGCAAACCAATCGGGTATTGACCTTCCTGGATTCATTTACCCTGCAATAATTTTTAATCGCCAGTTTTTGATGATTTGAAACGGAATATTTTCTGCAATGGAATATTTTCACTGGTATCAATACGTATTAGTGTTTCTGATATTTGTCTGGAGTGGATTTGTCCGATCCGGTCTGGGCTTCGGAGGCGCGGCGCTATCTCTGCCATTTTTGTTACTGGTGAATAACCAACCGCTCGTCTATCTGCCGATCATCGCCATACAATTGTTGTTTTTTTCATCATTGACCATGATTTCCAGTCATCGGCGGACACGTCAACAGCTGGCAAATAGTCAGAATTCCAACAGTACCATTGACTGGCGTTATCTCAAATATGCCATTGCTATTATGATTGTCCCGAAGCTGGTGGGTGTGTTCGGTCTGGTGGTGTTACCCAACGACCTGATGAGTGCGGTGATATTTGTGATCGTCGGTTTTTACGCTTGTTCTTATTTGTTCGGATTTTCGTTTTCCAACAATAGTCGTTGGGGAGGGATCGTGCTATTGATACTGGGTGGTTACATGAGTGGTACTTCTTTGATTGGTGCACCATTGATTATTGCAGTTGTAGCCAATCAGGTGTCGCGGGAACAATTGCGGGATACCTTATTTGCCATCTGGTTTATTTTGGTTTCCATCAAGCTGAGTGCATTCTTATATTTTAATATTGACCTGCAGTTGTGGCATCAGTTGTGGCTATTACCTGCTGCGGGCATTGGCCATTATCTGGGCTTAAAAGTGCATGAATATCTATTGAAGTCCAGTTCTCGCCGGTTTTATCGTGTCATGGGTGGCGTACTGCTGTTCGTTAGTTTGACGGGTTTTTTCCGTAATTTATGGGAATGGGTGTAAGGTCGTTGTCACATCGCACCAGAAATACAAAGCGTGGTTCATGGATACTCAGAACTATCCGTTGGCTTTTTGTTATCGCGATATCTTTCTGTCTTTTGACGATTGCCGGGGTGTTCTCCTTGCGCTGGATAAACCCGCCGACCACGGCGATGATCATGCGAGATCCGTTGGTTGCTGATCATTGGCTGGGAAATCGCTGGACCGACCTTGACGATATTAGCGCGCAGCTACCGCTGGCCGTGATTTCCTCAGAAGACCAGAAGTTTCCAGACCATATGGGGTTTGACTTCGAAGCCATTGCGGATGCCCTGGAAGAGCAGCGCAAACGACCCAGAGGTGCCAGCACCATCACTCAGCAACTGGCCAAAAATCTGTTTTTGTGGCCGGGGCGCAGTTATGTCCGTAAAGGTTTGGAGGCCTGGTTTACGCTGTGGATGGAGTGGTTGTGGCCTAAACAGAGAATTATGGAAGTCTATTTGAATGTGATTGAATATGGCCCCGGAGTCTATGGAGTGACCACCGCCAGCGAGCGCTTTTTTCATAAGTCACCGGCCCGATTGACCCGAACTGAGGCCAGTCTGCTGGCAGCGGTACTGCCAAATCCCAAGCGCATGTCAGCGAGTCAACCCTCTGCATATGTCTGGTCGCGGTCTTATGAGATTCGGCAGGCCATGCGCGCTCTGGGCGGTATCAGTTATCTGCCGTGGTAGTGCTGATTAATGAAAAACCTTCATCCAGCCATCCGGTTATGCCCCCGATCATTTTTTTCACCTGACGATCCAGTTGAGCGAGTTTAACTGCTGCCTTGTCGGCACCGTTGCAATGAGGGCCGGCGCAATAGACGACGAACAGTGTTTCTGCCGAATATTTGCTCAATAATGCAGACGATATCCGGGAATGAGGAAGGCAAATCGCATTGGGCAGATGACCCTGCTGATACAATGTTTCTGACCGAACATCCAGTAATATGAAGTCCTGGCGCTGATTGTTGATGGCATGGTGTACGTCCCAGCAATCGGTTTCAAAACGCAGTAGATGACTGAAATGTGCGAGCGCATCGGTACTGCTGGCGGCGGCAGGTCTGGCAACGGCTGATGACATAGTGTTCTCCTGTTAAGCGATTGGTGACAAGACGTTGCTATCTTAGGAGGTCCAGTGGATACTCGAAATTGTCTTAAAAGACATCTATCGATAAAAATCAGCCATATCAGGGTATAGACAATGACTCGAGTCGCTATATTGGTCAATCAACAACCAGCCATGTTTGAGCTGGGGTGTGCGCTGGAATTATTTGCCTTGCCCAGACAGGAATATTCCCACTGGTATCGGACGGAAGTTGTGACCTTCCACCCGTCTCCCCTGACAGGACTGGGAAGTATTTCTCTTCAGGTTGTTCAAACAGACAATCTCCAGGCCTATGACATGCTGGTGGTACCTGCCTGGTCGGTCGCACCATCAGAACTTCCTGATATGCTGAAAGAGGAATTACAGGCTTTGGCACATCGTGGCGGCCGGATGATTTCTTTTTGCTCGGGCGCTTTTTTGCTGGCTGACTGTGGTGTTCTGGATCAGCGTCCGGCGTGTACCCATTGGCGTTATCAGGCGCAGTTCAGAGAGCGTTTTCCGGATATCGAACTGTTGGATCAGGTACTTTACAGCTTTGATGGTCGAATCGGCTGTTCCGCCGGCAGTGCTGCCGGGCTGGACCTGGGGTTGGAAGTGATACGCCAGGATTATGGCCAGCAAGTGGCCAATCAGGTTGCCCGACGACTGGTTATTTCACCCCATCGCAGCGGTGGCCAGTCTCAGTTTGTAGAGACGCCGATGCCTGAATTGCACAGTCACTTTTCTGCCACCCTGGATTGGGCCAGTGCCTGCCTTAATCAGCCTATTGATGTTGATGATATGGCCAGGCAGGCAAAGATGTCGCGCCGGAACTTTGACCGCCGTTTTCGGCTTGCCACTAATATGAGTCCCAAAGAATGGTTAAACCGCCAGCGCGTAGAACGGGCCAGAGCTTTGCTGGAACTGTCGGATTGGCGGTCACTGGAATGGGTTGCTGATCAGTGTGGGTTTGCCAGTGCATTAAATCTTCGATTGAATTTCCAAAAATATATGACGGTCAGTCCCAGTGAGTATCGTGAGCAGTTTGCTGAAAGAGCTCGCTGAGGGCCAGATCATGTTCAGCCGAGCCCTGCTGTGAACCTGTGCATTAGGGATGATCTGCTCGGTATAAAAGGCCGTTCTTTACCGCTTGGCGCTAATCAATAAACATGAGGTTGCTATGATAAATGATCCACGCTTAATGCCATTGGCCCAGAAACGATTGATTCTGTTGGGAGCACTCGTTTCGTTGTTTCTGGCAGCGCTGGATCAGACCATTGTTTCCACGGCCACTCCTGCCATTGTTAGAGATCTGGCGTTTCCAACCAGTTGGATTACCTGGTTGACCACAGCATTTCTGGTACTGAGCACTGCAACTTTACCGATCTGGGGCAAACTGTCTGATTTGTATGGACGCAGGAACATATTGGTCACGGGTTTGTTGCTGTTCTGTTTTGCCAGTGTCTTGTGCGCTCTGGCATTTTCGCCGTTGTCCATGGTGTTGTTCCGGGCTCTTCAGGGAATTGGCAGCGCTGCGATCCTGTCGACCGTGTTTGCCCTGGTCAGTGACATATTCACACCTCAGGAGAGGCCCCGGTATCAGGGCTTGTTCGGGTCGGTATTCGCCGTCAGTTCCGTTATTGGCCCCTGGGTGGGTGGTATTTTGACCGATATGGCCAGCTGGCACTGGGTTTTTCTGGTGAATGTGCCGATTTTGGCGCTGGTATTACCATTTATTCTGAAAAAGATGCCGCCGCTCAGGCATCGCAATAGTGGCAGTATCGATTTCACGGGCGCAGTACTGTTACTGGCAACGGTGATTCCTTTGTTGTTGATCTTCGCATTGGCACCTGCGCGCTATGCTTGGATCTCTGTCCCAGTGCTGATTATGGTGGCCATTGTATTGTTGGCATTGACTGCGTTTATCGTCCATGAGCGTAGGACTGATGAACCCATTATTGATCTGATGTTATTCGCAGACAAAAGCTTTCGACTGATGGCGCTCGGTGCATTTTTTACCGGAGGAGCTTTTCTGTGCGCTATCGTATTCATTCCCCTGTATATGGTAAATGTCTATGATTTCAGCGCCACTCGGGCAGGCGTGACGGTGATGCCATTAACTTTTGGACTGGTTGCCGCCAATGTCGCGTCCGGGCGTTTGGCCAGCCATATCGGCAGTTATAAACCGGTGTTGATTCCAGCCCTGAGCTTTGCAGTTGTATCGTTATTGGCTGTCTCTCTGACTCTCAATGTCGGTCAGCCCCATTGGTCGATCAGTGTCAGGCTATTCCTGGTTGGACTTGGACTCGGTCCCAGTATCCCTATGCTGACCCAGATGATGATCAACAGCGTAAATCGCCAGAAAATCGGCATGGTCAGCAGTACCGCTGCATTTGTCCGGCAACTTGGGAATACTGTGGGACTGGCGGTTTTTGGAACCATTCTCACTTCTATCCTGACGGTCGGGATGGGTATTGGTGGTGCTTCGGTCCTGGGTCAAACCGACACAGCGCATTTGTCGATAGAAACAGGGGCGTCGGTCACCAGTCACTTTGACGCAGACAAGATGATCGCCACAGCGAAAAAACAGTATGCCCACTTATCCAGCCGGATACAGAACCGTCAGACTCTCACCACTGCGGATCTTCAACTGCTTGGAGTTGAACCGGAGGTGCTGGCCACTATGGATGCTGCAGCTCTGAATGCACAGATTCATTTGAGGCTGGAACAGACAGAAACTCAGATTTTTGAGGTGGCGCAGACATTCAAGGCGACCTGGACCAAAGCTGTGAAAACTATTTTTCTAACGGCCATGGTCATGGTGCTATGTGGCCTGGTTGCGGTGATATTGATTCCGGAGATTCCGTTCAAAGAACTGGAACAGCGTCGTGAGTGATAAATAGCAAATCTCTGACTGGCTTGTAAGATATCTCGTACATAGTTGTCAGCCAAGGTGGTTATTTTCTGTGGTTTTGTATCCTTTTGTATGTCTTCTTATCGCAGGTGTCCGCATTCCGTCAGCCATTCCGGCAGGTGGCTGAGAAATGGGCTGTGAAGTGACACATTTATGTAACCCACAGCGTCTGATTCCTTTGCTATAGTTCTCCCCATCGACGGAGCGAACACAAGGACTGACTTCAAGGCAGAAGTAAGTGTTAAGGATAACGCTGCAAAGGAATGTATAAGGATCAGGGAAAAGGAAATGCAGGGATTGCAAAAGGAATGGACGGAAAAGGATTTTTAGGGACACCAATGAGCGGGAAGCTCCAAAAGGAACTATAACTCTAGGGATCAGGGATGACCGGATAAAGGATAGTCCGGAATTTCAAGGAAGTTGTGACACGGGAAGTAATGCTAATGACTCGCTCTGGGGCGGTACCTGATGGTACTGCCCTTATCATTTATGGCACAGAAAATTACTTTACAGCAGTATTATCCTTAAACAGATCATTGAGCAGATATGCCAGCCTAACCGCAGCTTTTTTCAGTTGCTCTTCATATGTCGGCCATGCACTTTTGTAGTAGCCCATATCCCACTTTTTCTTATCCAATGCCGACTGGTAGGCAACATTCCGGGCGACCTGGTGGCATTCCCAGACCCAGTGTTGCGGGTCCATATCCGCGGTCCAGGCAGCGGTTTGTTCCGGCTTGATCTGTTTGGCAAACTCTCCGGCCAGAGTTGACCACTTTTTTCCCGTCAGCTGAAGGATTCCTGTATCCCAGATCCAATGCAGGTTAACTTTCTTGTCACCACTTTCGAGCAGGATCTTCCGACCATTATCGTCTCTCTTGAATCCGCAGTTAGTTGGCTGATGGATATCACCGACATAATTCAGTAGAAACTTAACGGCATGGCGTTGCTGGACCAGAGTGAACTTGGCCCGTTCCTTGATTACTTTTTCCGATTCAAGAATGGCTGCCACCACGCATTTGTTATCAGCACAGTCTTTGGTTGGGGAGAATGCGGTTGCGTCAGTATCGAACTGAACTTCGTGAAGACTCTGCATCCATTCATTACCGGGTCTTTGGGAAAGCTCATGTGCCCAATAAGACGACCCGACCCATTCCAGACGGTATTGACTTCCCATTAATGAGCTGAGTGCCTTGTGGGACTCATCGCTGAGCATAGTGAATGCAAGGCCGGCAATCACCTCATGACCTTCACGGCTGAAAGCCATGGTCCGTGTACTGAGACAAAACAGCGCTATTAACAAAACTGCAGAAACTTTTAATTGCATGGCGACTCGAATTATTAAAACTATGAATTTTAGTGTAGCAGCTGTTGTCCGGTTTACTGGTAATTGTGTTTTTGTGCCAGCATGCCGATCACAATGAAAATCAGTACGATAACCAGGCCATACCATTGTGCTCCAAGATTCAACAGCAGTTTTAGTAGCAAAGGCGCCAACAAGACAGTGGCCATGCCATAGCCAACGGCACAGAGGAGCACAAAGACTGCGGTACGAATGATGAAATGGGAGCCCTGAACCAACTGTTTGACAGCCCGGTTGATATTATTGCCGTAAATGACCAGTAATGATGCGATCACTGCCATGCACAGCTGTGGCATCCAGGGGCGCAGCCAGTGGCTGAAATCGATCATAAGATTGGTTAGAAATGCAGGCATGAATGCTCCATATGGACAAAGTAATTTGAGTGCTAGAGTTTAATCACTCATGCCTGGGAGTAAATGGGTTGGTGAGGTTTGGGCGTAATTAGCGTTCAATCAGCCTGGATCTATTCAACTAAAGAACCGGTGTGTGAGATGACTACCTGGGTCAATCTTTTTAACGGTTGACCTAAATTAACCCCTGGCAGGTGCATAGAGGGAGTTTTAAAGTAAGGTTATTTGGATAGCCACATCTGCATTTTCACGGGAGCTACCCAAATCTGCGCCTGATGGTGTTGCGTGAAACACCGAATCGTCGGATCGTTTAATCTCTCTGTGCGTCCCTGCATCAACACGATTAACCCGATATAAATGCGTGTTGGGTTAATCGTGTTTATAAAAATATTGAATCCGACGGTCAAAATGCAGCTGCATTTTATCGGCACCGTATTCCGGCCATAATGGCAACCCTTGATTGTTTGGATTTCCGCTGCGGGCAAATTCGGTTAATGCGCCCTGAAACAAAAATGACAGATCTCGTAATTCCTGTTTGTTTGCCCCATTAACCATTGGAGCTGCTTGCCAAATATCCCATTGACCAAATAAAAACGGCAGATCAATGCAGTGACAGGCCCCTAGCTCATGAACAGGTGACTGCCAGTCAAACTGGTATAAATAAGATTTCGCGCCATGTTTCGCCTGTGCGCGGGCAAATTCCATGACAGGTTGATTGAATGTAGCGTCGCCTCTTAAGTCGGCGAGTAATTGGCCGGGAGTGGATGGCACACGGGCAGCACGGGCAACAGCCAGTTTGTCTGCTCCTTTTTCACCATAACTGCGCTCAAACTCCTTTTGTAATTGCTCACCGGTTAAATACATGAACACCGGATTCTGGAATGAAAAAGCATTAAACTCTTCTCTTGTTGCGCCAATGAGCGTATCACACCAGGCGCCTGCGCCCTCCTTAATTGCATCGATGGGATCACAGGAAATTAAATCATCGTCCACTACTGGCGTGAATGGCAGGGTAAACTCACCGGGAATCGTCGATGTCGCGGGTTGAGCTTGTAAAAGCGTCAGTGCTTTCATCAATTGATCAGCAGGTAGTTCTTTTAATTTGCTAACGTCATTGGGGTCAAAACCCAGAACTCGCAACATAGCGGCCGCCAGTGGCTTTGCCTGTTCAGCTCTGCATAGTTTCATCCCCAAAGGAGGGCTCATCAGTATCGCCCGGTTAAACAATCCCCGGCATGAGGTGTTTGCCAGCATGACAGCCACGCAATAAGCACCAGCGGATTGTCCGGCAACTGTGATATTGTCTGAGTCACCACCAAAACTGCCAATCGTTTTCTGTATCCATTTCAACGCCGCAATCTGGTCATGAATGCCCAGGTTGGGAGGGGCCAAATCAGGCTGTGCCAGAAATCCTAACGGCCCAAGGCGATAAGATATATTGACCACCACCATGCCGGCTTTTCGTGCCAGTGCATGACCATCGTAGCAAGACAGAGAACCACCACCGGTGATAAATGCGCCGCCATGAATAAAAACCAGTACGGGCTTGGAGACATTGACGTTAGAGGGTGACCAGATATCCAAATGCAGACAGCTTTCATCCTGAGACATGGGATAAGCACCCATAATTGCACTGGTTCCAGATGGCGGCTGTGGTGGAGCCGAACCATCTGTTATCGCATCATAAACATCACTCCAATACATCGGAGTCAGCGGCAATTTAAAGCGGTTCGGCCCGGTGGCAGGTTCAGCATAAGGTACCTTCCTGAAACAGTAAACATCGTTAACATTTTTGCCTCTCAGCCTGCCAAATGATGTTTCAATGATCACACTGGAATTTGCTGCCATGAATACTCCTTGAACTTCTGGTTGGAATTTACCTCATTATATTTTTGTTTAAGACTGTAGTTTGTTCTAATTACAAACATCTATCGTCCCAATTTTGAGTCCATAATGAATAGCCTGGATAATTTTTATTTGTTGAAGCATGTGGTTGAATGCAGTGGATTTTCAGCTGCATCACGCAGACTTGGCATTGCAAAATCAACTCTGGCACGACGAATAGGTGAGCTGGAAAAACAGCTAGGTATGCAGCTGTATCACCGTAATGTTCGCCGCTTCCGGTTAACGAATTTCGGCAACGATTGTTATCAACATTGTCTGATAATAACCGCTGAAGCCGAGCAGGTTTTTGCACTGGCAGAGCGGGTCAGAAATCAGCCAGCCGGGGAGCTGCATGTAATCAGTCCACCATTATTCAGCGCGGCTATTGTTAACACTTTAGCCATTGAGTTTGCTACCAAGGTGCCGGAGGTCCGCCTGCATCTGGAAGTTACAATGGATGAAGTCGATCCGCGTAAAACCCAGGCAGACCTGATCATTTTCCCCAGTTTCACTCCTTTACCGGATAGTTCCGTTATTGCACGAAAGCTGATGGACATCGAATACACTCTGGTTGCCAACCCCCGCCTGTTGACGGCAAAAACAATTCAGGCACCTGGTGATTTAAAAGCCGTTCGATGCGTTGGGTTAGGAAACCGAAGCACCCATTGGGTATGGCGTTTTAACAAGGGTAAAACAGTGGCAGAGCATCGTTTTGTTCCGGTTTTTACGACGACCACTCCGATTGCGCTATTGGAAGCGGCTCGCGAGGGGTTAGGTGTTGCGTCACTGCCAAGTAGTTTATGTGCAAACGATATTGCCAGCGGTCAGTTGGTTCGGATTTTAGAACCATGGACACCACAATCCAGTCAGCTATTTGCGCTATATTCGAGCAGTAGTGGTTTAACAGTTGCTGCACGGCAATTTCTCGACTTGCTGATAGAACGTCTGTCTGGCGACATTTCATTGTCGAGTTTTTGATTATTAAGGTTACTGTTCAATCGTATAAAAAATAAAAAGTAAGTTCGTAAATTTGAAGCTTATATCCACTTCCATTGCCACCAACACCTGCCACCATGGATGCAGCTTTCGAGACTAAAGATCTTGAGCGCTATTGTCTGTTCTCTACAAAACAGGCATCCACGATCTGACCTTTGCAAGCCAGCAATCCCTTTGAGGGTGTTGGGGTCGTATAACGATTGGCACCGCTTGAATAAGGTAAGGATTACGACGAAAAATATGTTGAGGTTATGACACTGGTGATGAGTCCTACATGACCCGAAACACCTAAGCTATTGATATTAAAGATAAAAATTTCGGGTCTGGGTTTTGCTCTGAATATTGAGGTATGATGCTGCAAAGCATTATGCAAATTAATTGCATAACGAATGGAGAACACTATGCCTGACAATGCTGTTAAGCCGATCCTGGCCTTTCTGGGGCAACAGGGGCAACGAGTGGGGGAGGATCGGTTTCACCTGCTGGAAGCCATTGACCAGCATGGATCGATTTCTGCGGCCGCCAAGGCGATTGGCGTGAGCTACCGGGGAGCCTGGGATGCAGTCAATGCGTTGAATAATCTGTTCCCTCAGGCACTGGTGCGGGCCCGTCCGGGTGGTCGTCATGGTGGTAATGCCGAGGTAACGCCGGAAGGCAAAAGAGCCATTGCGATGCATCGACTGCTGAGTGAAAAGCTTGCCAATGTACTGGCAGAATTGGATCTGTCATTGTCGGAACATACACAGGATTCACCACCTTTATCCTCTTCTCTCTGGAGTTTGGCTATGAAAACCAGTGCCCGGAATGTCTTTCACGGTGTTGTCAGTGAAGTGAACTGCGGTGCTGTCAATGCTGAAGTTCTATTGCAGGTTTCTTCCACTACAACGTTGGTTGTCATAATTACCATCAAAAGTGCTCTGGCATTGGGGATTCATCCTGGACGAGAGGCATTTGCCATGATCAAGGCCAGCAGCCCTATCCTGATGCCGGACAATGATCATATCCGTACTTCAGCCCGCAATCGTCTGCCGGGTACGGTTGTGTCCGTTGAGCCAGGTGCGATCAATTCAGAAGTCGTAATGGATATTGGCAACGGAAAAACATTGGTAACCATCATCACCAATGACAGCGCTGAATCGATGGATTTTAAACCGGGGGAACGAGTATGTGCGTTGATCAAGTCATCGCAGATCATTCTTGGTGTCGAATAAGTTCCATCCGTTATCGTCAAGACGAGCCTTTTTTGCAATGAGGAAAGATACATGAAGTGTTTGTGGTTAAGAGCTTTGATATCGATTGTTTCGTATTTGTCCGTAAGTGCCTGGGCGGCGGAAACCAAGGTGGCCGTTGCAGCCAATTTTACCGAAACGGCCAAAGAAATAGCCGCTGCGTTCAGTCGTGAGACCGGGCATGTCTCAGTGTTGAGCTTTGGCTCCACTGGTAAGTTATACGCACAGATTGCCAATGGTGCGCCTTTTGAAGTATTTCTCGCCGCTGATGATGCTCGACCGGCGAAGGCTGAGGAGGCCGGGCTGGCGGTGAAAGGCTCTCGCTTCACCTATGCCAAGGGTAAAATCGTGTTGTACAGCACTGACACTTCATTGATCGATGCCGATGGTAAAGTACTCGGACAGCCTGAAAAATTTAACAAGCTGGCGATTGCCAATCCTAAAACCGCTCCCTATGGGGCCGCAGCGGTGGCAACGATGAATGCTATGGGCGTTTATGACTTGATTTCAGGCAAGCTGGTTCAGGGAGATAGCATTGCCCAGACTTATCAGTTTGTCGCGACCAAAAATGCTGAGCTGGGTTTTGTCGCGCTGTCGCAGGTGGTGGATCAGGATGGCGGATCCCGCTGGATAGTACCGGAGAATCTGTATCATCCAATTCGACAGGATGCGGTGTTATTAAGCAATGCTGCAGACAGCGAGGCCGCCAAAGCATTTATGCAGTTTTTAAAAAGTGACATCGCCCGCAATATTATCGAGTCATACGGTTACGGCCTGGAATAACCGCTTATGTGGGAGCCTATTTATCTGACAATTAAACTGGCCAGTATCGTGACGCTGATTTTAATGGTTATCGGCACTGCGATCGCATGGTGGTTGGCCCGTTCGCAGGTTTGGTGGAAGGAGGTCATTGGTGCCACTGTGTCTCTGCCATTGGTGCTGCCGCCAACGGTGCTTGGTTTTTATCTGTTGTTGCTGATGGGGCCGGAAGGACCCGTCGGGCGGGTTGTCAAAGAAGTGTTCGGTCATAGCCTGCCATTCACGTTCGGAGGGCTGGTCATTGGTTCGGTCATTTATTCATTGCCATTTGTCGTGCAGCCGATTCGCAATGCGTTTGAAGCCATGGGAGACCGCCCTTTGGAAGTGGCGGCAACGCTCCGGGCTTCTCCATGGGACAGTTTTTTTTCTGTTGCTTTGCCTTTGGCCAGGCCAGGATTATTAACCGGTGCCATACTTGGTTTTGCTCATACCGTTGGCGAGTTTGGAGTGGTGCTTATGATAGGTGGCAATATTCCGGGCGAAACCAAAGTTCTGTCCATTGCAATTTATGATTATGTCGAAACACTGGAATGGCAGAAAGCGCATTGGCTGGCTGCCGGTATGCTGGTGTTTTCATTTCTGGTGATCTTATCCATGATGTTGGTTGAAAAACGCTTACGGAAGCGCTTGATATGACGGTACAGGCCTGTTTTTCCGGAACACAAGGACATTTTGTTCTGGATGCTGCGTTTGAATTTCCCGTTCGTGGAGTGACTGCGTTATTTGGTCCGTCCGGTTGTGGCAAAACCACATTGTTACGTTGTATGGCCGGGCTCAATTATCTGCCTCAGGGACGGTTCACCATCGCTGGCGAAGTATGGCAGGACGAGCAGGTTTTTTTGAAACCATATCAGCGTTCAGTCGGTTATGTATTTCAGGAAGCCAGTCTGTTTCCACACTTGTCGGTCAGAGAGAATCTTTTGTATGGCGCCAGACGTTGTCAAACAAATACCCCGTATCCCATCGACTTCGATGAGCTGGTGTCGCTATTGGGTATTTTACCTTTATTAGACCGATCTCCCGCCAGGTTGTCCGGGGGCGAACGACAGCGTATTGCCATTGGTCGGGCATTATTGACACAACCTAGAATTCTGTTAATGGATGAACCATTGTCAGCTCTTGATCACCAGAGTAAACAGGATATTTTGCCGTATTTGGAGCGTTTGCATGAGCGCCTTTCGATACCGGTTGTGTATGTAACCCATGCGATTGAGGAAGTCGCCAGGCTGGCGGATCACATTGTTCTGTTAGAACAGGGTAAGGTGCAGGCTGCCGGAAATATTACAGAGACTTTATCCCGACTGGACTTCAATATCCGCCAGGATGAACATGCTGCAGTGGTTTTGCCGGCAACTATTGTTGAACAGGATAAACGTTGGCATCTGGCCCGGGCAAAATTTGTTGGTGGCAGTTTGTGGGTTCGTGGTCACGGTTTGCAGCTGAATCAGTCCATTCGTCTGCGTGTACTGGCCCGGGATGTCAGTATTGGTTTGCATCCTATCGATCAGGTCAGTATTCAAAATCGGTTGCCGGCGACGATAACGGAATTGGCTGTTTCTGATGATCCTGCGGTGATGCTGCTACGTCTGAATGTAGACGGAAGTCCGTTGCTGGCCAGATTGACGTCTCGCTCTGCTCATGAGTTAAGGCTGGAAGCCGGTCAGCGTATCTGGGCCCAGATCAAGTCCGTCGCCGTGTTGGAATGATAACTAAGGTTAATAACGCCTAAACATGGTTTCAGATAAAGTTGCAGTGGCCATGGTTATTGGTTAGCGTGGCATGTTTCTGAATCAGGCCGTTGTGTTATCGGGAGTCATCCATGAAAGTATTTAAACCTTTGCTACTGCTTGCTGCTCTGCTTGGAATGGGAGGGTATACGCAGGCATCTGGCCAGTTAAAGCCGTTTGGTGAGTTTGGTTTTATCGGTCCATATGGCGTGGGCATTGGTGCCGGCGCGTTTTATGATAAGCCGGAGATGATTCAATACATTAAAGGATTCTGGGGCGGTGCCGCATTATTGTTGGATGATGAAACTGATAATGGTTATGGAAACTACACTGAAAGCGTGCTGGATTTTCATGGTGGCATCTCTTTTGACAGCCGCCAAATTCCTGGTTTGGATCAGGTGGAAAAATTAACATTATTTACAGGTTTATCTGTAGCCTTTCGCGATTATGAACACCAAGGTGAAAATCGGAGCCGGACAATGTTTGGACCAGTTGTTGGTGCGGTGTATGAAGTATCGCAACACTGGACTCTAGGCGGTATGTTGTCCACTACTACGAATGATCCCAGGTTGATATTCAGCTATTCCTTCTAAAGATTCCTCTGAATAGTTATCTGCGCCGCCGATGCGGCGTCAAGAATCTATGCAAGCCCTCTTATAACTTTCTGCTGGCTCGAACAGATTCCGTACCTCTGCCGTAACTAGCGGAGTTACCTAAATTCGGTTCTGGCGGATTGATCGAAGATTTTTGCTTTGCTTCCTTGCCTGCGCCATTCAGTGGTTATCTATCAACCCGACATATTTAATTGTCGGGCTAATAAATATCTGTAGATAACCTCTCACCTTTTGGAAAGTCAGATCGGATAGAATCATTTTTGTCTGATCTGACGAAGAATGTCTTTATTCCAAATATCAATATTTCCAATCATTCAGGCAGGATGCAGAGCTGCTCTGGTGTTGTATTGATATCCAACGTTGATCTACGGGGACCGCGATTGATATGGAGTTGTAATACATCGGGCCTGGAGTAGTGTCCTGCGACATCAAATAGTGCTTTAAACGGTGTTATTGCTTCCAGTGAAATATCGACCTGTAAAATGTTGTCTTCGTTGTCGCGCAACTTCTCTATTACTTCTCCATCAGGGCCGATTACGCAGCTTCCTCCCTCCCCTGGTGCAAATTTCCAACCATCGACAAGTGTATGATACTCGTCTGGAAGGTCTGATCGCTGTAACAGACTTGCGGATGCGATGACAAAGCACCGACCCTGAATGGCGAATGCCCTGGCCATGGCCAGTCCCTTCGCTGGATGACTATCAGAAATAAAGTCTGGAAATGGCCAGGCAGAAATGTGAATCTGAGTGCCTTGGGACATCAATGCATATGACGGCAATACCATATTATGCTCTCCACATGAAAGGCCACTGATACGACCGTAGGGTCGCTCGAAGGCTGTAAGCCCTACTCCATCACCATCTCCCCATACCATCCGTTCTTCGAATGTTGGTTTGAGCTTACGATGTCGGCCGATAATTTTTCCATCGTGGCTGATATAAAGCAGAGTGCAATAAATCGTACCTTTGGTTTGTCCATCAAGTTCAGCGATACCAATCACCACATCCGTGGAAGCATCTTTGGCTGCTTTGCAGATTTTATCTGTTGTCTTGCTTGGTACTTCCACGGCATTTTCCAGGTACATTTTCATAGAATTTTGCCATATGCTGGAAAATGGTGGTGCATGGGTGAAAAATGGATAACCTGGTAACCAGGATTCTCCAAATACGACAATTTTCGCGCCTTTTTTTCCTGATTCCCGTATCAGTCGACAGGCTTTCTCTGTGGAAGCATTTTTATCGAAGTAAACAGGTGCCGTTTGCACAACAGCGACACTTAGTGTGTGTCTATCACTCATGTGAAAAACCTCGGTGTTAGTGAAATTGATGAAATTTTCTGTCCGGATCAGTTAAAAAATCTATTTGTTGCGTCAGGCTGATCTGTAATAGGTTGAGCGGGATTTAGGCGTTTCAAACCAATCTACCTGTGAGACTTTTATACCGAGTTTTTCCATCCGGACGGTAGCAATATCAAATATCCACTTGCTTAAGTTTTCTGAAGTTGGCACAAAATCCACAATCACAAAACTTTGATAAAACTCTTGCTCCAGAGGTGAATCCAGAGTATCGGTATTGAGACGACAGGCGACAATATCGTTGCTGCCGGGTATGGTGATGTTTTGAAAAGACAGCTGGTGGTCATCCACTGTTACGAATGACTGGCTAGTGCTGCTTATCGGATGTGCGGTATTCATAATCTTCTGAAAATTCGGGTCATGACGATCAATAATAAATTTGTGATCCAATGAGTCATCCAGAAAAGTTTTGAGCCATCCCAGGTGTTTAAAATCAGTAACCATTCCCTTGGTCAGGTTTTCACCTTCAAGGAAAATATGTACCAGTCCTTCATGGCCGTGCAAATGTCTGCATTTGCATTGATCGTCAAAGTTCTCGCAATATTCGGAGTGAAGCTCCTGGCTCCAGACTCTATGTCCGTAGCAAAGCGAAAACTGTTTATCTATTCTCCACATATGTTTTCCTTCTGTTCGGTTATTTGCCGATGGCATTTTCGAAGACAGTATTTTGAATTCTATGACAGTAAATGAATCCATATTCCAGGCATTTCATTGCGACATCCTGCATAACTTTTTTTTGCTGCTGTTCAGTACACGCCATAGGCATAATGTAGACTTCTACGTTGCGGGGAATGCCCGCACGGTAATATTGTTCCATAACGTACTGGACTTCCTGAAAGTCATCATCATTACGGCAGACAAATTTGAAATACTGAATGCAGCGATCCTGAGTTACTCGTCGTTGCATTAACGCGATTTCGGGCCTGATTGCTTTGTCAAAAGGTTCTCCGCTTGCTTTGAGTTTGGGGCTGTTTGACCAGGTAATACGGCCTTTTCGATTCAGGGCCCAGTCATCCAGTGCCGTGATAAACGTTTCAGACAAGGGAACACTGCAATTAGTTTCAATCAGTACATGCTTTACCTGATTAAATTCCGGTGTCGATAACAGGTGAGGAATGGTTTTGGCATGTAAGGTGGGCTCGCCACCTGTGAGGCTTAATATCACTTCCTGGCCGGTGTTGGATTTCCAACCATAAGAAGGAAGTACTTTGGTAACTTCTGCCGCCAGAACATGCTCATCACCCTGATGCCAGAGATGCCGGAAATCTTTGTGCCAGGAATAGATGCTGTCACAACCAATTGAGATTTCCGGTATTTCTGAAATAGTGTTGATGTGCTGCGGAGAAAATCCCAGCGCACGTTCGGAGGCAGGCTCAATATTGTCTGGATTGTTAAAGCCTTTGCAGGAAAAATTGCAACGGGTAAAACGGATATAGACGGTTGGGTGGCCAGACCATTTGGCCTCGCCCTCAATCGATAAAAAAATCTCAGACCATTGGTATTTCATACAAATCATGCCTGCCGGTTTTATAGTTAGCTGACGCTGCTGTTAAAAAATTTAAACAGTGTCTCGTTGCACTTCTGATCGTCTTTCAGTTCACCTCTGGCAACGGTGGTCAGTGTTTTTGAACCAATTTTCTGAACGCCACGCATGGACATGCACATGTGTGCTGCTTCGATAGAAACGATAACCCCCTTGGGTTCCAGGATGTCCTCAATGGCATCTGCAATCTGTTCATTTAACTGCTCCTGAATCTGTAAGCGTCTGGCAAATACTTCGACGACACGGGCGAATTTTGACAGGCCCAGTACTTTACCGCTCGGGATGTAAGCAATATGAACTTTTCCGTGAAATGGCAGTATGTGGTGTTCACACATGCTGAAAAAATCGATGTCTTTTACCACCACTACTCCAGTGGCCGTGGAACTGAAGAGAGCGCCATTTATTACTTCTTTTATGTCGGCTTTATAACCTTGAGTGAGATACATCATGGCTTTGGCATAGCGCTTCGGGGTATCCAGAAGCCCTTCGCGTTCAACATTCTCCCCAAGATTGTTTAGCATGCACTTGCAAGCGTCTTCGATGCTCGCCTGGCTTGTATGATGATTCTCGTTAGTTTCCGCACGGCTAATATAGTTGGTATTTGTCATTATAATATTCCTGATACGTGTTGCTTGGCTGTTTAGGTTTTTTTATTGAATATTCCGATAGATACCATCTTTGTAATCGGACTTTTGGTATGTATTGAAATGACGATCATAAATGTGTGGCTTGCTTTCCTGATATCCGGAAGGGGTTATTTCTATAAACTCTGCCTGGCTATGAAACTCAGACAGATTACGGGCACCAGAATAACTGAGGGCAGACCTTAGGGCGGCAGAAGCTTCATCTATCAAAGGCGTAACATCTCCGATATATGGTGTGACCATCTCAATGCCTTCAGAAGCGTAGTTGTCCGGTTTTTTCTTGTCTGCCTGAACATTGGATTTTACTTCGCGATAGTGCTTCATACCCAAAGTGGAAAAGCCGTCAGATACCTTGAATTTCTGTCCATCTTTTTCGACTAGCGAGGCTGCGCTTTCTGTGGTTCCGGCCAGCATTCCACCCAACATGACAGTATCCGCGCCAGCTGCAATCGCTTTTGCAATATCGCCCCAGGTCTTGATGCCGCCGTCTGCAATTGTCGGGATACCATAAGGTCTTGCTGCAGTGGCACACTCGTGGATAGCCGTGACCTGAGGAACACCGGCACCGGTTACGATTCTGGTTGTGCATACTGATCCTGGGCCGATTCCAACTTTAATAGCGTCAGCACCGGCTTCGATCAATTCCCTGGTAGCGTCTGCAGTTGCGACGTTACCGGCAATAAACCGTATATCTGGAAAACGTTGTTTGAGTTCCCTGAGAACGTCAATGGCCTGTTGGGAGTGACCGTGAGCGACATCAATGACCAGAATGTCTGCTCCCGCTTCCACCAGACTGACGGATCTTTCCGCGTAATCATGATTGGTGCCGATAGCGGCAGCCACCAGAAGCCTGCCGTTTCGATCCCGCAAGGCATTCTCGGTATTCGCGATTTTGCTGTTCTTGACTTTACGAATTTCGTCACTTTGATATGAAATTGAACACATGCGATGAATAACACCAAGGCCGCCAGCAGCGGCCATGGCAATCGCCATAGCACTTTCCGTACACCAAGTGGTATTGGCAGATAGAATTGGGGTGTTAACCGTTATATCGCGAACCAGCATAGACTTTATACTGACTTCAGTTCTTGATGTTACATGAGTTTTTTTGGGAACGAGCAATACGTCGTCAAACGCAAAACCCTTTCTGGTTGGAATCATCTTATCCTTCTCCCGATATTACGTGAGCTAATATTTATTTTGTTTTAACTGATATTTATATATGAGTCTTACATGGTTTTTAAAAAATTATTATTTTTACTGTCGATCAGATAAATTTTAATATTTCTGAGAATCGATCAATTGTATAAGTAGCATTTTTTTTGAGTTGTTCATGAGCTTGATAAGCAAAAGAAACAGAGACTTCTTTTGCTATTTGTACATCGTTTTTTCCATCACCGATAAAAGCACATTCTGTGAGTGAGAGTTTATATTCTCTGGATAGTAATTTTACGTAATCAACTTTGCCTTCGAAGTCGGATGGGAAAATGTTCCAATGAGATGGCTTTCCTTGTTCGTCCCAAAATATTTCCACAGCAGAGCATGCATGGTTTATCTTTAAGTCTACCTGGGCTCTTTTGGTTTGATGGGCAAAACCGCCGGAAATGATTGCGGTTTTGATACCACGCCGATGTACTTCGGAGATAGTCTCTTTTACCTCCGGGTTATAATCGATGCTGTACATGATTTCTTGAAAAAGCTCTTTGGTGAGACCGTGCCTGGCAAGATTGCGAACACTTTCATCACACCATTCCAGGTAGCTTTTATATACACCATTCTCCCATTTCTCGATGGTCTTTTCGTTGTCGCTGATAGCATTCTCACCCAACTCTTTCATTAATCTCGACCACAGACTATTGTGATCGCTGATCTCTCCATCAGACATCCTGACGTGCTGTTTGGCATATATTGTTCCTTCCATATCCAGAAAGAGCAGTTTTATTGACATATGAAATTCCCGTTAAATGTTTGAGTGTTAAGCGATAGTGGTAACAGGAGTCTGTTCATTTTCATTTAACAGTTCCCATGGAAACACAACCCAGTCATCAACTTCAGTTGCGAAATAGTCAGGATCTTTCCTGCAACCTTTGTTTTTGACAATAACGCAGGTCGTGACAGATGCTGCGCCAAGTTCTATAAGATATTCTGCGGCGGATTTCAGTGTGCCACCGTCTCCGGCGATATCATCAGCAATGATGACAGACTTGTTATTGACGATATCTGCAGATAAACCCCATTTAAAAAAAGGCTGACCTCGCTGACTGTATTTGGTTTCAGAAGTGTTCCTGAAGATTCCGATGCAGTAGCACTCTTTTGTATCCAGGGTATGGGCGAGACACTGTGCCAATATTAATCCACCCCTGGATATTCCAATCACTACTTCAGGTAGATCATCACGCTTGCCTACTTGCTCGGAGAGGTATTGTATTTTCTCTCCCAAGGCTGACCAGCTGATTTTCAAAAGCTGTTGTCTCTTCCAGATTGGTTCTGGTTTCATATGTCTTACCTTATTGTGTTCGATCGATAATGTCAGTGGTTTTGGGGCCAGTGCCAATGAGCGTCACAGGGATATTTGTGATCGATTCCAGCTGGTCGATGAAAGATCTTGCTTCACGATTAAGTTGCTCAAATGTTTTTCCGGTGCAGTCTGGATCGATACGATCCATAAAGCAAAGAGCGATCTGAGTGGCGGAATTTATACGTGCTGCCTGAAGAGCCGCATCCATATCGAAGCGTCCCACGCGTCGTTTTCTACCTGTCACCGTTCCGAATTCCTGGATGTTATGTTCGTTATCGTTCAGCTCATGAGGAAATGGTCCATGACCTACTCTGGTTGGAAAGGTTTTGAATACCAATACCACATCGTTAATCCGAGTCGGCCCGACACCAACATCTGCAGCAAAAGTACTGGCGGTTGAATCTTTGCTCACAGTATATGGGTAGGTTCCGTATAAGACAGACAACTGGAACCCGTTTGTTCCTTCGATGTGAACACAGAGATCACGTTCAAGAGCTGCGTTGACCTCTGTTGCAACATCAATCGCCAAAGGTTGTAAAGCGTCAACCTGTGCAACCATCTTGGCAGTTCGTAACGCTCTGTCCATCAAACAGGGACCATGGCCACTGCCTGTACTTTGGATGACCTTAGTAAGGTGATCCTGTTGGGTATCCTGTTCGATGTGCTTCTGTTCGATCACGGTGGCACGACCATCAACTCTTAATCGACCATTAAGAGAGTATTTTTCAACTTCGCCCAATAAGACTTCAGGATTAATAAGCGCGCCCGCACCTATCAGTAGTTTTGCATCGCAGTTCATAAAACCGCTGGGAATCTGCCTTAATTTATAAGTGTTTCCATTGTGTTCTACCGTATGGCCCGCACCAGGACCAAGTCCTGCGCGGCATAGTATATTTGGTTGATCTCTGAGAGCCAGGTAACTGGCAATCTTGCCCTTACCCTCATCACCCCATTGCCCACCTGATATGATTGTGCATGGCATAATTTTTTCCTTTAAATACTATTTATATATATGTCATTAATAACCAATTAAGAAACTATATTGATTTTTCAACTGGGTTATTTGACGTAAACGGTTTTCTAAAACCACACAATTCGTGTTGATCTGTGAGTTTTTCGTTAGCCGTTTTTTATTTCGTTCAAAACATTTTGTGCCACTAAAATTGCTTTTTCTGCGCAGTGGCCAATGTAGTTCTTAGGCTTTAATAGCTCTTCAATGATCGAAATTGATAACGTATTGGTTATTAGTAAGTTATTTTTAACGAGCATTTCGAACTCATCGCTATCTTGGAGGTGAGAAAGAGACCTCAGCTCATGGTAGGCAACTTGCCGGTCAACACCGTGCTTTATTAATTCAAGCATAACCGCCTCTGCCATATATTTCTGACCGAACTCACGTAGATTTCGTTCGATACTGTCTCTGTTGATACTAATATCTTTAAAGATAGTGACGGCTTTTTGTAGGATCTCTTCCAGTAACAGGCATGCCTGTGGAATGATAAATCGTTCATTGGCTGAATTTGCAAGATCACGCTCATGCCAGCTGACCATGTTTTCCATCGCCGGGATGACCATGCCTCTGAGTAATCTCGCCAAGCTGCAAATATTTTCGCAGAGTACAGGATTTCGTTTGTGCGGCATGGTAGAACTACCAATTTGGTGTGCCAGTCCGAATGGTTCGCGCAGCTCATCAATCTCGGTTCTCTGGAGATTTCTGATTTCTGTGGCGATATTATCCAGAGAACTGGCAAGCAGTGCTGAGAAACAAATAAATTCCGCAATTCGGTCTCTGTGAACTATCTGAGTGGAGATATTACCGGCGGTGATACCGAGCCTTTGCATGACCCTGCTTTCAATACTTATATCATCAGTCTCAATAGCTGCCGAAGCGCCAACCGCGCCTGCCAACTTACCAACAAATAATCTACTTTTGATTTGCCTAAAACGAATCAGGTGTCTGCTCAGTTCATCAGCCCAATTGGCAAATTTAAACCCAAGTGTAATAGGTAATGCCTGTTGACCATGAGTACGACCTATCATGATCAAGTCTTGATGTTCGAATGCATGATTGCATGCTAATTCGCATAACTCGGTGAGCAGTCTTTCAAGCAACGTGCTGGCTTTCTTAAGTTGTATCGCAGTGGTGGTATCAAGGATGTCACTACTGGTTGCTCCAAAATGAACATATTTTCCAGCTTCACCACAGAGAGAGGAAAAATGTTTTATTACGGCTGCCACTTCATGGCGAGTGGAAGACTCAATATCGCTGATAGCTTTCAGGTCCGGGTCGTAATGCTCCGCCTTTTGAATGATGATATCAACATCATGCCTGGCAATTTCCCCTGCCTCGAACAGTGCAATCACGAGTTCTTTTTCGATTTCAATATAGGTTTGGTATTTAAACTTTTTACTAAACAGTCGTCTCATCTCCAGACTGCCATAGCGACCTTCATCTATCGGGTTTATATTCATTAGAGCACCTGAAGCATGGGTGTATTTGGTTGATGTTGATTGTCAGTTTTTATCTCAGCTTACTCTGCGATATATGGGATCAGTTTCACCTGCTTGTTCGAAACCTCTAAGTCTGAGCAGGCATGAATGACATTTTCCACATGGAGGGAAAACACCGTTATAACATGTATGTGAATATGAAAGAGCGTCCATACAGCCTGAAAATTCTTTTGCCATCTCAACAGTTTGCTTTTTATTTAGATTGATAAGAGGAGTGGCTATTTTAATTTTTTTGTCCAGTGCAAACTCAATCGCTTTTTCCATTTGTTCGATGTATTCGCTGCGACAATCCGGGTAGCCGCCGTAGTCTTCCTGGCTGACGCCGATAACAATGGTGTCACATTCATGTACGTAAGCACGATTGGCTGCCACCGTTAAAAACATCATGTTGCGACCTGGTACAAACGTGTTTTCAAGACCGCCCGGTAATGTATCTGCGGATTCATATTGTTCGACTGATTTTGTTTTATCCGTCAAAGGACTGAGGCCTTTGAATATTTCACCCATTCTAATAACTTCCTGCTCGACTCCTGCGATTTCAGATATTTTTTTTGCACAGTCAAGCTCAATAGAATGTCTTTGGTTATAGTCAAAGGTAATACACAGAACCTCGTCAAAATTTTCTTTTGCCCAATAAAGACAGGTGGTGCTGTCTTGTCCTCCGGAAAGAACAACCAGCGCTTTTGTTTTTTTTGTCATGTTAGATCCTTAGCTTTTAATTCGGTTTGTGTTTTTAGGTCTTTTTTATAATCGGCTAATTGTTAGCTAAAAACATTCGTACTTTTGTAGTAAATATTCCGGTCACTTGTGATGGAAAATTATTGTTAAGATTTTTTCCTTCTTTTGAATCATAAAGGTTAGTTTATTTTGCTCATCATTTTTGATGAGAATTCTGATGGTTTTTGGTCGGTTGTATGGAAATTTTCTATTGTAAATATGTTTTTTGATAAATTTATTGATATGAAAGTAATAATATTTTGGGAACCGGAAATTACTGCGCAATCAAATTATTTACATTTTTCTGTTGATTAATTGATATTTGATTTTAATAGGTATGGGAAGTTAGTTTCTCATTGAACTACATATTTTCCGTAAGGGTATTGAAGGTTTTTTTTATTTTCCTAAAAAGTAATATATGGAATCAGGTTGTCTGATTTCAGAACATTGGTCGGCAAAAGTGTGTCCATATTTTTTTTGTTTTATTTTTATTTAATTGGATTTTGACCGCCGGTCATTTGTTGGATGGTTTTATCTGAGATGTAAATTTGATCACAGAAATCTGTTCATGATTATCAGTTTTATGACTGAAGTCTGAAACAGTGTGAACCATGTTTGTCTTAGTTTTAATGTCGTGTTAATGGTGATGGGTGGTTGGTAGTCAGAATGATTGGTCACCTGGCTATCAATGTTGGATGAGTTTATGAGTTCAAAGAATTAGAAATTAGTATATTGGTAGATTTTCTTCTTGGGGGCCTCTGAAAAATAGGAATAGTTTTGATGCAGGTGAGGAAGCACCACTCGCAACACCGCAGTTTACTGGAGTAAATGAGGATGAGAGACTGGGGCTGACAATGTCCTGCGCGAAAATAGTCCATTTTTCAGAGGTTCCCTTGAGCTGTAAATATGCAACCTGTAATCGTATAGGCAGTGTTTTATTTTCAGCAGACTCGGGCGTATGTTTTGGAGAGAATATGGTTGGATTCAGAAGAGCTTGAAAGGAATGCCGTCCATTATAACTGGTCGGCATTCATTGAGGTTGGAGGTGTTTACAGAATAAAACGGCTTAAATCTTCGTCTTTAGTCAATTCGCCAAGGACGTTGTTTACATATGCCTCGTCAATACTGACTGATTCACCTGACATGTCTGTGGCTTTGAAGCTGACTTCCTCTAATAGTCTTTCCATGAGTGTGTGCAGACGTCGGGCACCGATGTTTTCTGTGTTTTCATTCACCTTGTAGGCCATTTGAGCAATCTGGCTAATACCATCCGCAGAAAAATCGAGGGTGACACCTTCGGCACGCAACAACGCTTTGTATTGCTCGGTCAGCGAGTATTCGGTTTCTGTCAGGATGCGTTTGAAGTCTTCAGGTGTCAGTGCTTCCAGTTCAACCCGAATGGGCAGGCGACCCTGGAGCTCAGGAATCAGATCTGAAGGCTTACTGAGGTGAAATGCACCTGAGCAGATAAACAGGATATGATCGGTTTTGATCATGCCGTATTTGGTGTTGACGGTAGAACCTTCGATTAATGGTAAAAGGTCACGCTGAACGCCTTCGCGACTGACATCGCCACCATTACGACCTTCACTCCTGGCAACTTTATCGATTTCATCAATAAAGACGATGCCGTTTTGTTCAACCGCTTTCAGAGCAGTTTGTTTCAACTCTTCTTCGTTGATGAGCTTGGCTGCTTCTTCTTCTTTCAGAATTTTCAACGCATCTTTGATTTTCATTTTGCGTTTCTTTTTCTTTTGCGGTGCCATGTTGGAAAACATACTTTGCAGTTGTGAAGTCATTTCCTCCATGCCAGGAGGTGCCATGATCTCTACGCCGAGTTTCATCTCCGCTACTTCAATGTCTACTTCTTTGTCATCCAGCTCACTTTCGCGCAGTTTTTTACGGAAGATCTGCCGGGTTGAGGAATCCTGTTTTTCCTCTCCAAGCCCTTCGTCCACCCGGGCTGGTGGTAAGAGTGCATCCAGTATGCGTTCTTCGGCAAGATCCTGAGCCCGATGTGAGACCTTTTCCATCTCTTGCTCGCGGAACATTTTGATGCCGGTTTCCACCAGATCACGCACAATGGATTCTACGTCCTTGCCAACATAACCCACTTCGGTGAATTTGGTCGCTTCCACCTTAACGAATGGGGCGTTAGCCAATCGCGCCAAACGCCTGGCGATCTCTGTTTTACCAACGCCAGTCGGGCCGATCATGAGAATATTTTTTGGAGTGACTTCCTCGCGCATGTCTTCGTCGAGTTGCATGCGGCGCCAGCGGTTACGTAGAGCAATGGCAACAGAACGTTTGGCTTTGTCCTGGCCAATAATATGGCGGTCGAGTTCAGATACGATTTCACGTGGAGTCATCTGTGACATGGGGTTTCTCTTAAGCTTGAATTCAGTGGGGTTAAAGCTCTTCAATCACTTGGTTGTGATTGGTGAACACGCAAATGTCGGCAGCTATATCAAGGGCCTTCTGGGTGATTTCACGAGCATTCATTTCGGTGTTTTCATACAGAGCACGGGCAGCGGCAAGTGCATAGTTGCCACCAGAACCAATGGCGATGATGCCATGTTCCGGTTCTACCACATCGCCGTTGCCGGAGATAATCAGTGATGCTTCTTTATTGGCGACAACCAGCATGGCCTCAAGACGGCGTAATGCGCGGTCACTGCGCCACTCTTTGGCCAGTTCCACGGCAGCTCGCGTCAGTTGGCCGGAATGTTTGTTCAGATAACCTTCAAATTTCTCGAATAATGTAAAAGCATCGGCGGTTGAACCTGCAAAACCCGCTATGACTTCATTGTTGTATAAGCGGCGGACTTTACGCGCGTTGCCTTTCATGACGGTGTTGCCAAGAGAAACCTGTCCGTCCCCTCCAAGTACGACATCGTTATCACGACGAACTGAAACTATAGTGGTCATTCTTTTTCCCGATTGTTTGGATTTTTCCCTAAGTGGGGACAAAAACCCGGAAAAAAAGCTCTGCTATTGTTTTGGGGTGACTCTGCGCTCCAGTGGTGAGAGTCTGGCTTCAGTTAAAATATCCTTGGCTTTATTCATTTTTGATCGATCCTGAATCGGGCCGACCATGACCCGATAGAAGGTGCCTTTGTCTGCAACGTCAATTTCTTCGATGTAGGTATCGGTCAGTCCTCGGAGTACCAGATCGGCCCGGAGCTCGTTGGCGTCAGCGACACTGCGAAATGAGGCGGCTTGCAGTATCCAGGCCTGATTTTTGGGAGGTGTGCCGGTCTGCTGGTGTTTGCTTGGTTCGGGTGGCGTGACTTTGACTTTTTCCGGCTCCGAAAGAATTCTGTAAAACTCCAATGCTTTGTTGGCCTGTTCCAGCAGTTCTTCTTCGCTGGGGCCTTTTACATTATTTTCAGCGTCCGGTTTTTTCTGTAAGACCTGTTTGATGGATGGCGTATTGCTGGAATCGATCTGATCTGATCCCTGGACCTGAGTTAAGCCGAACAGAAACGCAGTAAATGCGCCTGCCAGTACCAGGGTCAGTAACCATACCCAACCGGGTATGCGGCTTTGCATGACGGGTTCCTCTTTCTTGCGTTTGGAGCGGGTGGCTGAATCCCTGGTCAAATGTTTTTCTCCAGTCTTGAATGTGAGTGGCTGGACGAACGACGTTTTGAGCATTAATCGAGCTTTTAACGTGTTGTCACAGATGCACTCCGGGGGCGCTTATTATCGTTACTGGATGGCAGGGATCAACTCAAATCATGAGGATCAACATCAATACCCCAGCTTATGCCGGATGCCCAGCGTTGTTGTTCAATTACTTCGGCAAGACAGTTCAGATAATGTTGCAACTGACGCCGGCTGGGATGCTGCACTGTTAGCCAGAATCGAAACATCCCGGCACGACGGCTTAGTGGTGCCGGCAAAGGGCCGGTAATGTGTAAAAAGTTTTCCAGATATTGACTGACTTTGGCTAAAAATACCTGTGCATGCTCTTCTTTTCGGCTGTCAGCCCGGATCATTGCCATCGGTTGAAATGGTGGCAGGCCAGCCAGTTGCCTTTGTGGTAATAAATGCTCTCGAGCGTAATAGCCATAGCCCCCCAGTAACAAGCTTTCGAACAAAGGATGTTGTGGATGCCAGGTCTGTATCAGTACCTGACCGGGCAGTTCGGCCCGCCCGGCGCGGCCGGCAACCTGCGTCAGCATCTGAGCCATTTTTTCTGCTGCCCGAAAATCGCTGGCAAAGAGTCCGGCATCCGCGTCCAGCACCGCCACCAGAGTCACTTTAGGCAGATGATGTCCTTTGGCCAGCATCTGAGTACCGATCAGAATCATGGCGTCACTGCTGTGTATTTGCTCAAGCTTGGTCTCGAAGCTGTTTTTCTGGCTGGTACTGTCGCGATCTATCCGTACCACGGGTGTATCCATAAACAGTTGGCTTAGCCGTTCTTCGGTTCGGGCGGTACCGAGTCCGAGAGGTTGTAATTGCCGGCTCTGGCAGGATGGACAGATATGAGGAATCGGCTGCTGGTGATTACAGTGATGACATAACAGCCGCGCAGGCTGGCGATGCAGGGTCATGTGGGCATCGCAGTGGTCACAATTGGCAATCCAGCCACACTGTTCACACATAAGCGTGGGAGCGTAGCCCCGGCGGTTCAGAAATAGCAGAACCTGGTGGCCGCTTGTCAGATGCTGGCGCATTCTTAGCAAGAGAGATTCACTGATGCCACCATCGACATTTTCTTTGCGCAAATCAATCAGTTGAATATCCGGCCGCACCGCGTTACCGGCACGGACAGACAGTGAGAGATGCTGATAGCGCTTTTTATCCAGATTGTTGAGGGTTTCCAGTGATGGAGTGGCACTGCCGAGTATGACAGGAAGATCTTGTAGTTGGGCTCTTTTGACGGCCAGATCCCGGGCGTGGTAGCGAAAACCGTCTTGTTGTTTGAATGAGCCGTCGTGTTCTTCATCCACAATGATCAGCCCCAGTTCGGGCATAGAGGTAAATACGGCTGAGCGGGTGCCAATAACGACTCTGGCTCTGCCGGATTGGGCATCCAGCCAGGTATCCAGCCTTTCTTTGTCGCTGAGCCCACTATGCAGTATGGCAACCGGTTGGTTTACACTGCGGCGAACGCGTTCCACGGTCTGAGGGGTCAGGCCGATTTCAGGTACCAGCAGCAGGGCCTGTTGTCCCCGATCCAAAGCCTGTTGGATGGCTGCAATATATACTTCTGTTTTTCCGGAACCTGTTACTCCTTCCAGTACCAGAGCGGCAAACCTGCCAAGGCTTTGATGAATGGTATCAACAGCCTGTTGTTGCTGTTCGTTGAGTACATGACCGGGAACTGTCTTGGCGGTGGTTGCTGTTAGCTCCGGAAACTGTTCGCTAAGTTCTACGAGCTGCTTGGATGCCAGGCCTTTAAGGATGGTTGGGCTGAAAGAGGATGCTTTCAGTTCGGCCGTGGACAGCGCACCGAGTTCTTGTAACAGCGCCAGTAGTTCTGCCTGTTTGGGGGATTTTTTCTGTAATTGCGAGGGCGATACGGTTCTGCCTTTATGGGTGCATAGCCAATACTTCTGCATACTTCTGCGCGCGGGTTGACCTTTGCGCAAGGCAGTGGGCAGCGCCAGCATCAACGCCTCGCCCAGACTGTGTTGATAATACTGGGCAGCCCACAGGCATAATGAATGAACTGCCGGGTCGAGCAGGGAGCTTTGGTCCAGCACTTCGCTGACGGGTTTGATTTTATCCAGCGCTTGTTGCGAAGGGGTGGTGGTTATCTGGGTAATCAGTCCGGTTTGGGTCCGCGAACCAAATGGTACTCTGACTCGACAGCCAACGAGCTGGGCTTTGGACTCATTGCCACTGGGAAGGCAATAGGTAAAGGTCTGGCGCATGGGTAATGCCAGGGCTACTTCGACAAAGCAGGCCTGTGAGGAGTGTTTTTCAGTTGTATCTGTTATGGACTCTGGTATGATTCGCCCTCCCAAAATCGGGCTGTAAACTGGTTGGGCAAGGCTATAGAGCCTGAGCCCTGTTGGCAACCCGGTATAAACGAGTGCGGTACTTCGCTGGTTACGAAGTGGCGGCACATAAAACAGCCGGACCTGCTAACCACATATTCACAAGCAGTCGTCCTCACCTGATAAGAGATCAATATCATGAGACAGGGCATCCATCCCGAATATCACAATGTTAAAGCCGTTTGTTCCTGCGGCAATGAAATGAGCATCAACACTACCAAAAAAACTGAAGTGCTGAACCTGGACGTATGTTCTCAGTGCCATCCCTTCTACACCGGCAAGCAGAAAGTTCTGGATACCGGTGGTCGTATTGACCGTTTCAAACAGCGTTTTGGCAATCGCAAAGTCAGCAAATAAGAATTCAGATTCAGAAAAGGCGTCAACTATGACGCCTTTTTACTTTATATGGTCTGCTGAATGCGCCTGATGGGAAATATTTTCGCGACCATAACGTTTATTGACTAACGGAGCATTGAGGCGGACGCTCTACAGTTTACAATTGATCCTCGTAATTTCTTCTCAACTCACAATTAATTAGAAGGAAATTGAGAAATGGCCAGAAAAAAAATATCACTTGTAGGTGCCGGTCAGATCGGTGGAACAATGGCTCTTGTACTGGCTCAAAAGCAGCTGGGCGATGTCATGATGTTGGATATTGCTGAAGGGATGCCACAGGGTAAAGCATTGGATATCCAGGAAGGGCGTTCTGTCATTCCAACTGCTACCAATCTGAGTGGTTCTAACGATTATGCTGATCTCGCGGGTTCTGATGTTGTTATCGTAACTGCTGGATTGCCTCGTAAGCCAGGCATGAGTCGCGATGACTTGCTGGATGTTAATTTCGGTATTATCGAAAAAGTAGGTCTGGCTATTAAAGAGCATGCTCCTGAAGCTCTGGTCATTGTGGTCACCAACCCATTGGATGCCATGGTCTATGCCATGCAGAAAGTGACCGGCTTCCCAGCCAATCGTGTGGTTGGTATGGCTGGGGTGCTGGATAGCTCCCGTCTGGCCTGCTTCATTGCCGATGAATTGGGCGTATCTGCTGAAGATGTACGTGCGCTGGTTCTGGGTGGTCATGGTGATACGATGGTCTCTGTTTATGGTGCAGCATCCGTGGCCGGTATTCCTTTGTCTCAATTAATGAGCAAAGAGAAGTTTGATGAGCTGGCTGCACGTACTGCCAAAGCCGGTGGTGAGATTGTTGCTCTGCTGAAAACCGGTTCTGCCTTCTATTCTCCTGGTCTTTCTGCTATTCATATGGCCGAAGCATACTTGCTTGATAAGAAAAGTGTGTTAACTGCAGCTGCTCAGTTGAATGGTGAGTATGGTGTTGAAGGTGGCCTGTACTGTGGTGTCCCGGTTGTTATGGGGGCCGGTGGTATTGAGAAAGTCATTGAGGTTGAGCTGAACGAAGAAGAACGTAAAGCCTTTGATGTTTCTGTTGATGCAGTAAAAGACCTGGTTTCCTGGGTTGAGAATAAAATGGCCTGATAGACAAATTCTAACAGGTAAAAAAAGCAGCTTCGGTTGCTTTTTTTATGCCTGGTTGTTTAGCCTCTTAGCTAGTGTGCTAATGGTTGTGGTGGCAATATGTGATAGTTCTTCCGGCGTTTCTTTTTTGCCTTCAGTCACCCATTTAACGAGGATGGAAGATAAAAGTCCGCTTAACATAACGGTAATGTACCCCGTTGCTCTGTTGTCTGCGAGAATGGAGTGAGATGATGCCTGGGGGCGGTAAGGTATTCTGGGATCGGTAATTCGGCCCTCAAAAACAAACTCCAGAGCCTTTTGGTCTTTGCACAATAACTCTTCCAGTATATCCATTCGGTTGGCCTTGATCAGGCAGGCCAGCAATGAGCTCCTTTGCATCCATGATCTGAGGAAAAACAGGGTTAAGTCAGCAAATGGCTGGTTTTGAGCCGCTAGAAATTCATAGGACATGGCTTTGTCTTCATATTCGAGCCGCCATTTCAAAATATCTTCCAGATTGTTAAAGTGTCGATAAAAAGAAGCTCTGCCAATTTTGGCAATTTTCGTTACCTCAATAACACTTATGGCATGCAGGGGTTTGTGCTCCAGAAGTTGTTGTAATGCATCAAACAACTTTAATCTGGTGCGAATGACTCGTTTATCAATAGTTTCTTGATACATATTAAAGATATTCGTCTCGTTAATAAAAATGCCACTTGACCAGCTGTGGCAAGGGTTCTAGCCTTCTTTTCATTCCTTCCCACATTATCTTCCTGGAGCAGTTATGCATCAGTTTAAGTTGCTGTTTTTTGCGGCATTATTGTGTTCCTTTTGTTCTTTCGCCATGGCTGAAGAAGAGGTAACCGCCTCAAATCAGATTCGCAAGGTCAAGTTGTACCGTGTTGAACAAAATGGCATAGCAGGTATCAGAACTTTTCCGGCGGATATCGTTTCTGAAAACAGTGCCAATTTGTCATTTAAAGTACCTGGTCAAATAAAAGTTCTGAGCATTAAAAAGGGTGAAATGGTAAAAAAAGGTCAGGTATTGGCAAAGCTTGACGATACAGATTACCGTGTTCAGGTGGATAGTGCCAACGCCAGTTATTCGCTGGCAAGTGCTCAGTATGAACGCATACGTGAAAGTGCCCTAAAGGCGGTTACAACAGCATCGCAGCTCGACGAGGCCAGAGCCTCTCTCGAAGAGGCCAAGGCTGCTTTGGACGACGCAACTAACCAACTGACATATACAGTAATTAAAGCACCTTTTGACGGTATGGTGGCTGATACTTATCAGGATCAGGAGGAATACGTTGGCGCGGCAACCCCTGTTCTGACTTTGATTCAGGTAGAGCCCTTGAATGTCTCTTTCGATGCCCCCGCTAGTTTGTTGGCGCGCTTGTCCGACCATGTTAAAGCCAAAAGCTATCATCCTGGCGTTATATTCGATCAGCTGCCTGGCCGGACATTTTCTTCAACCTTTAAAGAAATGACAGCTATTCCTGATTCTGGAACCCGTAGTTACAGTGTTGTTCTGTCACTACCAAAGCCGGCGGAGATCAACGGTATTATTCTTCCAGGAATGACTGCCAAGGTTTTGGTGGATATCGGTGAACTGCTTGATAGTGAAAAAGCAGGTGTGCTGGCGCCGGTGGAGTCTGTTTTTTATCGTCCTGGTTCTGAAAACAAATATGTCTGGTTATATGATGCAAGCACCCACACTATCTCTTCCAGGGCAGTTCAGGGTGATGAGGTAATAGGTAGCAACATCGTTATTACCGAGGGTCTAAGCAAAGGCGATCAAATTGTTGCGGCCGGCACTTATCTGCTTTATGAGGGGCAGGTGATTACTCCCTGGACTTCGATGGGAGATAAATAGTGAATATCGGTGAATATTTTATCAGACATAAAGTCACCAGTTGGATGATTACGCTGGTTTTGATCGTGGGTGGGAGTATTTCCTTTCTATCTCTAGGGCAGCTTGAAGATCCTGAGTTCACGATTAAACAAATGAATGTGATTACTCAGTATCCTGGTGCCTCGGCTGAGCAGGTGGAAGAGGAGGTTACCTTCCAGTTGGAAACAGAAATTCAACAGCTTCCGTATATTGATAAGATTACTTCCTTTAGTCAGCCCGGTATGTCGGTTCTTGAAGTTGAGTTTCAGGATTCTTTGCGTTCTAAAGAGGTTAACCAAGCCTTTGACGAGGTTAGGAAAAAAATCCGTGATTTAGCATCATCTCTTCCTAGTGATGCTGAGACTCCGACCATAGTTGACGATTTTGCTGATGTTTATGGAGCGTCGTACGCGCTTTATGGCGACGGCTTTACAGTGCGGGAGCTCAGTGATGTCGCCGATTATCTGAATCGGGAGCTTTCTATTGTTGATGGTGTTGCCAAGGTTGATATTGCGGGCGAGCAGATTGATCAGGTTGCAATTGAGCTATCTTATTCCGAGTTAAGTGCACTAGGGTTGTCAACAGATACTATTGCCAGTTTGCTGGCTCAGTATAACGTGGTTTCTAACGCCGGATATGCCAATAGCGGTACTGAGAGAATTCGGATACGTCCTACCGGAGAGCTGTCTAGCATTGCCTCTCTGGGAGAGTTGACTCTGGTGGGGAGTAATGGGAATTCAGTCAAGCTAAAAGATATTGCTACGATTCGCCGCGTTGTCAAAGACCCCTCCAATCAGATAATTACCTATAACGGACATTCGGCTATCAATATAGGTGTTTCATTTGTGTCCGGTTCCAATGTGGTGGATGTAGGAGAAGCGATTCAAGCACGGTTGAAACAGTTGTCTGTAGAGCTGCCGGCTGGAATATCAATTGATCCGATTTATGAGCAACCCAAGGAAGTTTCCAATTCTGTTAAAGGCTTTTTGGTCAATCTGGCAGAAGCTGTAGGCATTGTGATCGTAGTATTATTGCTGTTTGTAGGAATACGATCCGGTGTCCTGATTGGTCTTATTCTATTATTGACCATTCTCGGCACATTCATTTTTATGATGTATTTTGGCATCAGTTTGCAAAGGGTTTCGCTTGGTGGATTGATTATTGCCCTGGGGATGCTGGTGGATAATGCTATTGTCGTATCAGACGGTATTCTGGTGGAACTTAAGCTGGGTAAATCGAAGCTTGAGTCTGCGGGGAAAGTCGTTAAACAGAACTTCTGGCCTCTGCTTGGTGCAACGGTAATTGCTATTGTGGCTTTTGCACCAATCGGTCTTTCTCCGGATAGCGTGGGTGAGTTTGTTGGTTCGCTGTTTTATGTATTGCTGATTTCACTGTTTTTGAGTTGGGTAACGGCAATTACGTTGACACCATTTTTTTGTGATCTGTTCATGAAGGAAGAGCTGGATACAGGTAACGGTGCCCCGCGTGAAGATCCTTACAAGGGCGTGTTGTTTTCTGCATATAGGTTGGTTCTTAAGCATGCCATGCATCACAAATGGCTGACTTCTTTGGGTCTTGTCGTGATGCTGGCTCTGGCTGTTTTCAATGTGACTTCTATTAAGCAGTCGTTCTTTCCTGACTCAGCAACTCCACTGTTTTATGTAGAGCTCCGTTATCCTCAGGGAACCTCCATTAATGTCAGTGAAAAGCAGGCGATGGCCCTCGAAAGTTATCTCAAACAGGATGATTCAGTTGCCTACATAGCTACGACAGCTAATCAGGGATTTTTGAGATTTATGCTGACTTATACGGCTATGGAAATGAGTCCCAGCAATGTTCAGATGGTGGTTAGAACAAAAACGGTTGAACAGATAGAGCCGTTATTGGAGAAAATCGACAGTTATCTCAAAGCATCTCAGCCGGAAGTATCGTTTGTTTTGAGACGGTTGGCATTGGGGCCATCAAAAGGTGCAAAAATTGAAGCGAAAATTGTGGGTCAGGATTCAGATGTGTTGCGTGATATCGCTGAGAAATATAAAGCAAAATTCCGTAATTTCGATGAGCTGGTTGGTATTCGCGATACCTGGAAGCAAAAAGCCAAGGTTTATCAGCCCATATTTGATGAATCAAAAGCAGCTGACCTGGGCATTACCAAGGAAAAACTGGATGAGGCTCTGCTGACCAATCTTGAGGGCCGTACCGTAGGTGTTTATCGTGATGGAACTGATCTGTTGCCAATTATTATCACCGTGCCGGAGCAGGAACGAGGCAGCATTGAGCAGATCAATGATATACAGGTTTATGCACCATATACCGAAAAATATGTATCCTTCTCTGAACTGGTGACGGACTATCAGTTGATTTGGGAAGATGCCCGAATTGTACGTGAGAACAAACGTCGGACGCTGACTGTTCAGGCAGATTTGAGTCTATATACGGACAAAACTGCGGATCAGGTGTTTAAAGAAATCCGGCCAGTGATTGAAGCTATTGATCTCCCTGATGGATATTCACTGGAATGGGGAGGGGAATATGAAAGTTCCGGAGATGCTCAGAAGAATGTAATGGCCAGTGTGCCGTTGGGATATCTGTTCATGTTCATTATCACAGTATTATTGTTCAACTCGGTACGGGAGTCCGTGATTGTCTGGTTATGTGTACCATTGACGATAGTAGGTATTGTCGTTGGCATGTTGTCATTAAATGTTCCATTCGGCTTTATGAGTTTACTGGGATTTTTAAGTTTGTCGGGTATGGTAGTAAAAAATGGCATTGTACTTATCGAGCAAATTAATCATGAATTGGCTGATGGGGTCGAACCCTATCATGCCGTGTTTGATTCGGCCGTCAGTCGTGTTCGTCCTGTGATGATGGCAGCAGCAACCACTATTCTTGGTTTGATTCCTTTGTTGTTTGATCCATTCTTTCAGGGCATGTCGGTTGTTATTGCGTTTGGCCTGGGATTCGCCACGATCTTAACACTGTTGGCTGTTCCGGCATTTTACCTGATCCTGTTTCGGATCAAAGTTCCTGCTGATATGTAATTCGGAAGGCCATGGATGGCCTTTTCTATAGCCGCGATTGCATACGACCAATAAAGTTCTGCACAAACTCGATGAATACCTGAATCTTACGTGGCGGCTGGCGATGCTTATACAGCAGAGTAACGGTTTCAGCCCAAACCGGCAGCGACGTCCTGACTTTAATGAGTGATCCATGTTTCACTGCATGCTGAACCAGATAATCGGGAAGTTTGGCGATACCCATTCCTCTTATAGCCGCAATAATTCGCATTTCCGGACTATTCAATATCAAGCGTCCATTGACTGGGATACTAAGCCGGTTATTTTGCTCCCTGAAATACCAGTACTGTTCCCCAGGCTGGGTGATCAATTGTTTTTGTGACAAAGCGTCAAACTCTATGTTGGGAGTACCTTGAGCACAGTGCGGGCTGCAATAAAGGCTTTGCGGGATGCTCATTAGAGGTCGGGCAATCAAGTCATTGAAAGCCAACTGAAAATCGTGATTGACGATCGTAATATCCATGTCTCCCGGGCTTGGAACGGCTCCAGGGTACTGGTTCAGACACAACTGAATTTTGGGATAGTTTTGTGCAAACTCGACAGCCAGTTGGGCGATCTCGTCGGACATAAACTCTGAAGGGGTCTGTACTCGTAATGTGCCGGATGGCTGGGTAATCAGATGGGCAATATTGTCTTCGACCTCGTCCAATCCCAGGATCAAGTCCTGAGCCTGATTGAACAAGAGCTCCCCGGCTTCCGTTAACTCCAGCTGTCTACTGCCACGAATCATTAATTTGGTACTGAGTTCCTGTTCCAGTAAATTCATTTGCCGGGACAGCGACGATTTTGGAACTCCCAGTTTCCGGGCTGCGGATGTGAGTGAGCCGGCATTCACTACATAGACAAAGCGTTTGACGTGATCAAGGTTCATGTTTCATATTTCGAACGAAAGGTTGTGTTTAAGGTGACTGGTTGTTCAAAAGATAACATATAAAATAGCCCTCATTCATTCAAGACATGAGGAGAATAATCAATGGCTAAGGTCGAAATTTTGGAAACAGGTACATTCCCAAGCATTGTGGAGCAAAGCCAAGGGCTGACTCTGGTCGATTTTTATGCGGACTGGTGTGGGCCATGTAAAATGGTCGCACCAGTGCTTGATGCTCTGAAAGAAGACTACGAAGGTCAAATCAACATCGTTAAAGTCAATGCTGATAATGAGCCGGAAATATTGAACCGCTTTGGTGTGAGAGGTATTCCGACTCTGATGATGTTTCGGGATGGGCAGCCGGTTGATGTTACCGTCGGTGCCCAGCCGGCAAGTGCTCTGCGGTCAATGATTGATAAGCACATCGCCGCAGAGGTTAGTGTTTAAAACAGCAGCTCAGGCGCAGTAATTTGTGATTGATCCGATTGAGGGCTGCCTTGTCCCTCAATCGCCTGCTGCAGCTCTTCTTCGGTAGGCTCTCTTTCCACCGTTATATTTACTTTTTCAGATGCCTGCTCTGTGGGCACTCGATCTTTTGGAAAAATCTCAAAAATGGCGTCTTTTTGGCCGGGTCGGGCCAGTAATCCGGATTTCGGATCAATTCTGACGGTGACGATGCCAGATGGCTGTGGCAGGATTTTTTCCGGTTTCCCTTCCAGTGCTACCTGCATGAAATCCAGCCATATTGGCAGAGCTGTCAGACCACCCCATTCAATGCCACCCAAAGATTGAGGTTGGTCAAAGCCGACCCAGGCAGTAGCTACTATGTCCGGATTGAATCCGGAGAACCAAGCGTCGACACCGTCGTTGGTGGTACCCGTTTTCCCGGCTATATCAGATCTACCCAGCGACAATGCCCTTCTGCCAGTGCCCTTTTTGATCACATCACGAAGAATGGAGTTCATAATGTACATGGTGTTTTCATCAATGATTCGCGGTGCTACCGGGTTGTCCCTGGGTTGTGATACTGATTTGTTGACCAGAGTTCCATCAGGATTTAGAGGTTCCACGGATACTGGTGGCGGCTCAGCTGCAGCAGATTGGCTGCAGCTTCGGCAAACGGTCGCAGGGTGGTTCTCAAATAAAATATTACCAGAAACGTCTTCTATTCTCTGGATGACGTATGGTGTGACTTTATAGCCGCCGTTGGCTATGACGCTGTATCCCTCCATGATTTTCATCGGAGTGATCGATGCGCTCCCCAGTGCCAGGGTCAGGTTGTTTGGCAATTTACTTGGATCGAATCCAAATTTGCTAATGTAGTTAATGGCATAATTAATTCCGATATTTTGGAGTATCCGGATACTAACCACATTTTTTGATCGATACAGAGCTTCTCTGAGGCGAATTGGACCATCAAATACATAACCTGAGTTTTTGGGTCTCCAGGTGGTTTCCAATACCGGGTCTACAATGGTGATTGGAGAGTCATTCATAATGGTTGCGGGTGTGAAACCTTTTGCCAGAGCTGCCGAATATAGAAAAGGCTTTATGTTTGAACCAGGCTGCCGTTCAGCCTGTATGACCCGGTTGTACTTGTTTTGTCTGAAATCAAAACCACCGACCAGGGCTTGAATGGCACCATTGTTTGGGTTTGTGGCGACAAAAGCTCCCTGCACTGCCGGAATTTGTGCGAGTAGCCATTGATTGTCGCGTCTCTCAAGCCAGACCATGTCACCTATGTCCGCAACATCGGAAGCCTTGCTGACAGCGGCTCCTTTGAGGCTGTGGTTGAGATATCGTTGTGCCCATTTTAGCTTCGTTAGAGGGAGAGTGACGGTATTTTCGTCCGCCAGCAAGACAGTCAGCTGGCTATCTTCAACTTGGGTAACAATTGCCGGGCTAAGTCCGCCAAAATCGGGTTCATCAGAGAGAATACCTTCCCATTTTTCCCATTGTTCGGTCTGAGACAATGATGCGTCTACAGGAACCTTGCGATAGGCTCCACGGAAACCATGGCGGCGATCATAATCAAGCAGACCTCTTTGTACAGCCACGTTGGCAGCATTCTGCAGTTTTGAGTTTATGGTTGTATAGACTCGGAAGCCTGCACTATAACTGTCATCACCATAACGTTTAAGCATTTCCTCGCGAACCATTTCTGCAACCCATGGAGCAGTAAAATCACGTTTTTCTGTGTTCTGTTGGTTGCCGGCAGTTAATGGTGCCTTGATAGCGCGCTGATAAGATGGCTCCGTGATATAGCCGAGTTCCAGCATGTCAGAAAGTACTTTATTGCGCCGTTTAAGTGCTGCATCTGGGTAGCTAAGAGGATTTGCTCGTGAAGGTCGCTGAGGTAAACCTGCAATCATGGCAATTTCTGCTAAGGTTAAATCATTGATGTCCTTGTCGTAATAAACCTGGGCTGCGGCTTGTATACCGTAAGCCCGGTGACCAAAGAACATCTTGTTGGCATAGAGTTCAAAGATTTCACGTTTGGTCAGTATGCGCTCCATTTGCAGCGCTAACAGGATCTCCCGGAACTTGCGTGTGAATTGTTTTTTGTTACTGAAGAAAAAGTTTTTGGCAACCTGCTGGGTCAGGGTACTGCCGCCGCCACCTTTTTCGCCAGAAGAAACAAATTCCAGCACCGCCCGGATGAAACCTTTGGCATCTACGCCGACATGAGTTTCGAAGGATCGATCTTCGACGGATATAAGAGCCTGAACAAATCTCGGAGGTATTTCCTCATACGTGAGAGGTGTTCGCCGCAGCTCGCCAAACTCTTCGATGAGTTTGTTATCTGCCGAATAAATACGCAGAGGAGTCTGTAGTTGAACGGTCTTGAGTGATTCAACTGAAGGTAGGCTAGGACCCAGGTAAAGGTAGATAGCAGAGCAAATGAGAACGATTGCACAAATTAAGGCAATAAAGCCCCAAATAATAATACGAAACGAGCCGGCCAGAAATTTCATATTTTTCCTAATAAATGAATGGGTTAGCGGTTTTTCGGTCGGAAAAGCGGCATATTATAGATAGATTTGTGTATGAGAACACATTGCGGATTTGACAGCTCTGGTATCTAATACCTAAAGTAATTACCAATGAATCGTTCGTAAGTATCGGTTTCAGATAGGAAAATAAGTGTCGTGAGTCTCTTCAAGAAAAAGGACAACATCGTTTTGGGTCTGGACATCAGTTCCACTTCTGTGAAGTTGTTGGAGTTGAGTCGTAATAACGATGGTTATCGGGTAGAAAACTATTCTGTCGAGCCATTACCTGAAAACGCTGTTGTTGAGAAGAACATTAATGATGTTGAAGGTGTCGGCCAGGCGATCGCCAAACTTGTGGCTAAAACGAAAACCCGTCGCAAGAAGGCTGCCGTTGCAGTAGCTGGTTCCGCTGTCATCACTAAAACCATCGAAATGAATGCTGGTCTTACGGATGATGAGATGGAAACACAGATTAATGTTGAGGCAGATCAATATATTCCATACCCACTTGACGAAGTTGCCATAGACTTTGAAGTAATCGGATCATCACCGAATACAGATAGCATGGTAGAGGTATTGTTGGCAGCCTGCCGACGGGAAAATGTCGAGTTTCGGGAAGATTCTCTGGAAATCGGTGGACTGGAAAGCGCTATTGTAGATGTTGAGGCATTTGCTTTGGAGCGCTCATTTCAGCTGCTGGTGCCGCAGTTTGAATCCGTCGATGAGGACATGACGGTCGCCGTTGTAGATGTTGGTCACTCAATGACCACGCTAAGCGTATTGAATAATGGCAAGACGATATATACCCGCGAGCAACTCTTCGGTGGTAAACAATTGACTGAGGAAATCATGCGCCGCTATGGACTGACTGTTCAGGAAGCTGGACTGGCCAAAAAACAGGGTGGTTTATCTGATGACTATGCAACTGAGGTTCTTGAGCCTTTTAAAGAGGCAGTGGTTCAACAGGTGACCCGGTCTCTGCAGTTTTTCTTTGCTGCCAGTCAATACAATGACGTGGACTATATCGTATTGGCCGGAGGTACCGCCTCTATTCCCGGATTGGCTCAGTTAATTCAGGACAAAATCGGTACTGCAACGATTGTTGCCAATCCATTTGCTAACATGACGCTGGCGAACAGAGTAAATGCCGCTAATCTGACCAATGATGCTCCAGCATTAATGATTTGCTGTGGTTTAGCGATGAGGAGCTTCTGATCATGGCCAATATTAACCTAAGACCTTGGCGCGCCGAGTTACGCAAAGAGCGGCAGCAGCAGTTTGTCCTGGTATTGTTATTTGTTTGTGTTGCTGCTGTCGCGGCAGTGTACAGTTGGAACAAGTATGTTGATGAGCTGATCTCAGTACAAAAAAACCGTAATAACTTTTTAACTGAGCAGATTAATATTCAGAAGAAAAAGATCGACGAGATCAAAACTCTGCAGGAAGAAAGAACCAAACTTGTTGAGAGGATGAATGTGATTCAGGCCTTGCAGGGTGATCGTCCGGTTATTGTCAGAGTGTTTGATGAACTTGTTCGGACGCTACCTGATGGTGTGTATTACGAGGAAGTCAGTAAAAAAGGTGCCATCATTTCTTTGAATGGAGTTGCTGACAAGCCCAGTAGTATATCGGATCTGCTCAGGAATCTGGATGCTTCGCAATGGTTTGATAATGCATTCCTGAAAGACATAAAAGCTGTCAAAGATGCGTCCGGCGAGCAGACCGGCAACAGTTTCAATATTGTTGTGCAGCAATCCTCCCCCCGCAAAGCGACTGAAACGGAGGGTCAGTGATGGCCAAGCAAGGATTCTTTGAAGGTTTCAAGAGTTTCGATTATAACAATCCTGATTTTGAGAATATGGGCTCATGGCCTGCCGGTATCAAACTGGTGGCTTGTATATTACTCGTGGCCATCATTGGTTTTGCCGGCTATTGGTTCATCGTAAAAGAGCAGTATCAAAGTCTTGCCAGAGAAGAAGGGCAAGAAGTATCCCTTAAAGATCAGTTTTCCAAAAACGCATTTAAGGTCTCCAATCTGGAGGCGTTCAAAACTCAGTTGGCTGAAATGCGGGAAACATTTGGCGCGCTATTAGAGCAGTTGCCGAACGAGACTGAAATATCCGGCCTGTTGGATGATATTACTTTTACTGGCGTCCAGAGTGGTCTGGAGTTCGACTCCCTCGAATTGAGTGGTGATGTACCAAAAGAGTTTTATATTGAAACCCCGATTGCAATTGCGGTGCGCGGCGAATATCACGAGATGGGTACATTCATCAGTGGTATATCAGCGCTGCCGCGTATCGTGACCCTTCATGATTTTACGATTACCAGCAGTAAAGACAGGAAGACGAAGGAGAATGATGGCTCCCGCACATCACCTTTGATTATGAAAATTGAGGCAAAGACTTATCGATATAATCCAGGAGAAGACAAATGAGAATACTTCTACTGGTTTTGGTATGTGTGGGGCTATTGGGTTGTAGCGCCAATGATAACTATGCTGATCTGCGTCAGTTTGTTCAGGAAGTGGAACGTAATGCCAAAGGCAGAATACCTCCTCCGCCTGAATTTCAGCCCTACGAGTTTTTCACCTATAGTGCAGCCGGCTTGCGAGCTCCTTTTGAGATTCCGATTGAAATAGAGGCACAGGTTCAGGAGCGTCCACGCAGTGATGTGAAACCAGATCTCGATCGGCCGCGTGAAATCCTGGAGGATTTCCGTATCGAGTCATTGGTTATGGTGGGTACTATTGCCATGAGTGATGGTGATCTCTGGGCGTTAATAAGAGATCCGGAAAACGATATTCATAGAGTGCATGTTGGCAATTACATGGGCAAAAACAACGGTAAAGTGCTGAATATTGCCGCGACACAGATAGATATGATGGAGATTGTGCCAGATGGTCAGGGTGGCTGGCTGGAGCGCCCCAGAACAATCATGTTGAATGGTTTTGAGCCTTAATAGAATTGGCAGCAATTAAGCGATTTGGGATAAAAAAATGCGAGTTTTAAACAGATTAATCAAAGTGTTATTACTGTTGGTGCCAGCAACTGGTGCATTGGCTGTCAATGTAACGAATATTGAATTCTCATCATTGGCTGGTGATAGGACGGAAGTTAGGTTGACCTTTGATGGAAGCTTTCAAAGCCCGAAGTCATACTCGGTAGAACAGCCGGCGAGAATATCCATTGACTTGCCGGATGTGGCTTCTTCTCTGCAAAAGTATTATCAGGTCAGTTCTGGTAATACTCGTAGTGCCACGGTTCTTAACGCTGGCGATAGAACTCGCGTAGTGCTGAATTTGACCAAGCTTGTTCCTTATACGTTGGCGAAAACCGGTAATCAGCTGGTTATTTTAATTGGCGAACAAAGTGGCAGTGCAGCTGAAGTTGCACAGCTTGTTTCAGATTCCCCGATAGAGATGTTGGGTGATAATCAGGAAATTTCATTGCTTGGTGATGAAGAGAATGAAGTCATTGATATTGCTGGTGCCAATACTCAGGGAACTGCTTCTCAGGCCAGCAAGCCAGCGGCTTCTGCTTCCAAAAGTGTTCAGCAAGTTGATTTCAGACGCGGAGAAGAAGCGGATGGTCAAGTGATCATTGCTTTCTCTGACTCTACAGCCAATGCGGATATTCACGAAGAAAGTGGCAACATTGTTGTGCGTGTGCCTGGCTTTACGTTACCGGAGACTCTACAGCGTCGCCTGGATGTTGTCGATTTTGCAACAGCGGTTCGCTATATCAATGCTTATAACGAAGGAAAAGATGCTGTTTTCGTAATTGAACCCGGTAGCAATTATGAATACCTGGCTTATCAAACCAATAAGGTGTTGACGATTGATGTCAAAGAGGTGACTCAAGAAGAGCAGGAGAAGCGTTTAAAAGAAAAATTCCCATACAACGGGGAGCGCCTGTCTCTTAATTTCCAAGATATTGCAGTCCGTTCAGTTCTACAGTTGATTGCAGATTTTACGGAGTTGAATCTTGTAGCCAGCGATACAATTCAGGGAAATATCACCTTGCGGCTTAAGAATGTTCCTTGGGATCAAGCGCTTGATTTAGTGCTGAAAACCAAAGGACTTGATAAACGTGAGATCGGTAATGTTTTGTTGGTCGCACCTGCTGAAGAAATTGCAGCGAGAGAAAAACTGGAGCTTGAAGCTCAGGCTCAAATTGAGAAGCTGGCACCTCTGTCAACAGAGTTTATCCAGATCAACTATGCCAAAGCCACAGATATTGTCGATATTATCCAGAAACAGTCTAAGGCCGAAGTAGCCGCTGATGCAGCTGTTGGTCAGGCTACGGGAGCGGATACTGGCGCCTCTGTGGCCAGTTCTACCTTATTATCCGCTCGGGGCACGATAGCTGTTGATGAGCGTACCAACAAGATCATGGTGCGTGACACTGCAAGTAATCTGGAAAAAATCCGTCAGGCAATTGCTGTGTTTGACGTCCCTGTTCGGCAGGTGTTGATTGAGGCCCGTATAGTAGTAGCCAACTCAACCGTTGGTAAATAGTTGGGTGTTCGTTGGGGCGGTGGCGGAGATACTATCAATTCCGGTGATAGCAGTGGTTTTATTGGTTCTGGTTCAATCGAGTCAAATACTGAGATCAACAATTATCTGGCAGGAACAGAGGATGATTATTTAACCTATCCTAATGCGCTGGCGGTCAATCTACCGGCACAGGATTCAGAAGCCTCTTCGTTTACTATTGGATTTAGAACTGCGGACTTGTTACTGGATCTTGAGCTATCTGCTCTTGAATCCAACGGTAAAGCGGAAATTATCTCTCAACCGAAGATTATGACGGCAGATGGCAGGGAGGCGAAGATTCTGTCAGGCACTGAAATTCCGTATGTTACTGGTGATACTCTGTCCGTTCGTAATGCTGAGTTGTCTTTGTCTGTGTTGCCACACATCACGCCGGATGATCGGTTTGTTATTGATCTGACAGTGACTCAGGATCAGGTTGGCGATATTGTCAGTGGGTTGGTAACCATAGATCGTAACCAGTTGGACACGCAAGTGTTGGTGGATAATGGTCAGACAGTTGTTTTGGGTGGTATATTCCAAAGTTCAGACGTACAGAGCATATATAAGACTCCATTGTTGGGTGATTTACCATTCATTGGGGTGCTGTTCCGTCGTACGACGAATTCCCAGGAGAAAAGCGAGCTTTTGATATTTATTACACCTAAGCTTGTTGAGGATCAGCTTACGAGCCATTAATGTCCAAAATTCCAAATATCTATTTAATTGGCCCGATGGGAGCTGGTAAGAGCACCATCGGGCGTTTGCTTTCTGAAGAGTTTAATCTTCCCTTCATTGATTCCGATAAAATTATCGCAGAGCGCGCTGGTGCTGATATTCCCTGGATTTTTGATCTTGAGGGAGAAGAGGGGTTTCGTCGGCGTGAGCTATCGGTCATTGAGGATCTCACCCAATTGGACTCTGTTATTCTCGCAACGGGTGGTGGAGCTATCCTGAAAGAGGAAAACCGCAGAAATTTACGCAGCCGTGGTGTGGTGATCTATCTGAAGGCATCGGTCAGACAGCAAATAGAAAGAACTGAAAAAGACAGAAACCGTCCGTTATTGCAAACCGATAATCGTGAAGAAGTATTGAGAAAATTGTTGACTGCCCGGTCTCCACTATATGATGAGACTGCGGATATCGTGGTAGACACCGACCACAAATTGCCTAAGAATGTGATTAAAGAGATCATTGAACAGTTGTCGAGTCGGGAATGGGTAAAGTCTTAGCATGTGTTGAAGTGGAACTGGGTGATCGAGGTTATCCTATTGTCATTGGGTCGGGTCTGCTGGATGATGCAGATACGATCAAAACATTCGTTCGTAATAAACTTGCTTATCAGCAGGTTTGTGTTGTCACCAACGAAACCATTGCTCCTATCTACATGGAGCAGTTGCGCTCTTCTCTAACCGGTTTACAGGTGGAAACCTGTATTCTTCCTGACGGTGAAAAATACAAAAATCTGGATACTCTAAATCAGATTTTTACCTGTTTACTGCAGACTAAATTTAATCGAAAAGCCTGCTTGGTTGCTCTTGGTGGCGGTGTGGTAGGTGATATGACCGGATTTGCTGCGGCCTGTTATCAGCGTGGCATTGACTTCATTCAGATTCCAACCACATTGTTGTCTCAGGTGGATTCTTCGGTTGGTGGTAAAACCGGTGTTAATCACGTGCTTGGTAAAAATATGATTGGTGCTTTCAAGCAGCCTAAGTCAGTGGTGATTGATATTGATGTCTTATCAACATTGCCTGCTGCTGAATTTGCAGCAGGGATGGCAGAGGTTATCAAATATGGTTTGATATGGGATCAGGATTTTTTCACTTGGCTCGAGCAAAATGCAGGAGCCTTGAAAGCACTTGAACCAAGGGCTCTGACCTTTGCCATTCAAAAATCATGTGAGATTAAAGCAGGTATCGTTGCCGAAGATGAAACTGAACAAGGATTGAGGGCGATTCTCAATCTTGGGCATACATTTGGGCATGCAATAGAAACACATGCTGGTTATGGCGTATGGCTGCATGGGCAAGCCGTTGCGGTAGGTATGAGAATGGCGATCAGAATGAGCAATTGGTTGAATGAGAGTTTAGGAGAGGAACTGGAGGCTCGTTTGGTTCGATTGTTGGAGGTGTTTGAATTGCCTGTTTATCCACCTGATGGGATGAATAGGGATGACTTTTTGACCCATATGGCCGTTGATAAAAAGAACCTGAATGCCGATATTCGTTTAGTGTTGTTGGATAAGCTTGGTCAGGCCAGGGTTACTTCGGAGTATCCCATGTCTACTTTGAACCGTTTGATTGACAGCTTTATTGGACAAAGTTAATGCAGCTTAGTTAATCTTTCCTATTAACAAGGGGAGGATTCTAAGGAGCCGGTTATCATGAACCCCGCTTATGAGCCTGATTACCTCGAATTCTATGGGTTGAGCAAAGATCCGTTTGCTGCTGACACTGATGTATTTTGTGCAGTGGGTAAACGTCATGATGTACTCGAACAGCTCATTCACCTCAATCAGTTTTCTCACCTCGCTTTAATCGTTTTGGCTCCAGACGGTTATGGGAAAACAACTCTTTTTAATGTTCTGAAAAAACAGCTCCTTCAGTTGGGAGTTGTGAGAATAGTATCCTTCACAGCAGGTCCTGATTGGACAACCGAAACCATACTTCAGCAGATTGCTGGAAGTTGGGATATTGAAATTGAAACTGGTGATATTGATCAGGCTCTGAGGGCTATTCGCAGTCACCATCTCTCCCAGTCGATTATGGGGATTCGCCACTGTATCTTGATCGATGACGCTGATCAGTTGGATGAGGAGTCGCTCGAAAGCTTATATCAATTGGTTGCGGGGTTACCGGAAGACCAGTCAATTGGGTTGACGCTGTTTGCAACAGAGGGGGTAGTGGATTTTCGGGCCTATTTCAAACCCACAAATATGATTCATAGTATCCATCTAACAGCTTTATCCAATAAGGAAGTGTTTGCATTTTTACAAGATCATTTTGAGTTTGTCGGGCATAAGCGTGGCGTTCCTTTTTCACCAGATGTAGTTGAGAAAATATACCTCTCCACAGAAGGCATTCCTCTTCATATCAAACGTGTGGCTGCAGAATATATGAGTCAGCAAGCACGCTCTCATGTCACCGAAAAGAGTTCCATTCCAGTCGCCCATTTTATTGCAATCGGTGCTTTGGTGGTGTTGGTTGGTGTGGCGTTTCTTTATCAACGCTGGCAATCCGAACCTAAAACGGTTGTGCCTCAAGGTATTGTCCATGATGAGGGGCTAAGTGAGCGCTTACAGCAGGCGGTTGCCAAAGTGGAGGCTCGACAGCAGTCCAAAACGCCAGAGCCTGTTGTTGAAGCACCAAAGTCAGAAATTCATACTCCGGCTGTTGAACCTGAACCTGAACCTGAACCTGAACCTGAACCTGAACCTGGACCTGAAGCCGAAGCCGAAGTAAACGCAGCGGCAGTTGTTCCACCTGAGCCTCAGCCGGTAACACCAAAGAACGCGGTGCCGGTCAAAACCGAACCGAAGGTGCCAGAAGTTAAAAAGGCAGTGGCTTCAGCAGGCAAGTGGTTTGCATTGGCTAAAGATGAAGCTTTTACCATACAGTTGCTTGGTGTTCGTACAGAAGCTGCGATCCAAGAGTTTATTGCAGGGCAAAACCATCCTGAACGTTTTGCCTACTACAAGACCACTTTTCAGGAAAAAGACTGGTACGTTGCTGTCACCGGTGAATACGGTAGCCGGAAAGATGCCCTGTCAGCTGTGGAAAAACTACCCGAGTCTCTAAAAAAACTGAAACCATGGGTGCGCCCCATTGCGGATATCCGACTGCTGATGGAGCCTTAGAATTTTTTATTCTTCCCAAATGCATCTGTTCCTATAACTAAGTAGTTTGAGTCGTCATTGTCTTTTTTGAAGCCTATAACTGTTTATTCTTCAATGTATTCCTATTTGGAATCAAGTTTTTATTATTTCAAAAATTGTGTTATAAGTTTGAGTGTCCCTGGCCAGATGTGTATGATTGTCGGCCCTTTGTCTGATGGGCGTCCTCGGTCGAAAGCTCTTTCGATGTCGATATAAAAGTATTAATCAGGTAGTTACCGGGTAACATTTTACCGTCGGAACGCTTGGAGCTGCTGAAGGCAAAAAGGGCATAAATACCTGAATATAGCGGGTCTCTATCCGCCTCTTCTGGTCTGTTTCAATTCAGCGCATGAGAGTCAAGTTTATGCATGCAGGTCTATTTAATCCTCAGGAATTTCGAGATAACTGTGGTTTTGGTTTACTAGCCCATATGCAAGGGCAGGCCAGCCACGAGTTATTACAAACAGCTATCGAATCATTAACATGTATGACCCATCGCGGTGGCATTGCGGCAGATGGTAAGACAGGTGACGGTTGCGGCCTTTTGATTCAGCGGCCTGATGCCTTTCTGCGTTCGGAAGCCAAAGCTCTGTTTAATGTTGAATTAGGGGAACGCTATGCTGTAGGCATGGTGTTCATGCATCCGGATACTGCCATCTACAGTAAGGGTAAAGCTGCCTTGGCTCAGACCCTTACTGATCAGGGGCTTGAAGTCGTGGGCTGGCGGGAAGTACCCGTAAATCCAGATTGCCTTGGACCAATGGCTTTGGCCTGTATGCCAAGAATTGAGCAGATATTTGTGGTTGGTAGTGGTCTGTCGGAGCAACAGTTTGCGGTTAAGTTATTCACGGCACGCCGAAAAGCAGAAATTGCTGTCGAAGAAAATTCAGATCATTTTTATATTTGCTCTCTGGCTGAACAGGTACTGTCCTATAAAGGGCTGATGATGCCTGTGGACTTGCCTAGTTTCTATCCTGATCTGGGTAATCCCTTGGTTGAAACCGCTATTGTCGTATTCCATCAGCGTTTTTCGACCAATACCATGCCTCGCTGGCCCTTGGCCCAGCCGTTCCGGTTCCTCGCTCATAACGGTGAAATCAACACGATTCAGGGAAACCGTAATTGGGCCAGAGCCCGTGCGCCGAAATTCCAGACCGATCTGTTGCCAAATCTCGAAGAATTGCAGCCAGTCGTCAATATTACCGGCTCTGACTCGTCATCAATGGATAACATGCTGGATCTGCTACTGACTGGTGGAATGGATGTATTCCGTGCAGTAAGGACCATGATTCCGCCTGCCTGGCAGAACGTGGAGCATATCGATTCGGATCTAAAAGCGTTTTATGAACTTAACTCCATGCATATGGAACCATGGGATGGGCCGGCGGGTGTGGTATTGACGGATGGTCGTTATGCCATTTGTTTATTGGATCGTAATGGGCTGCGTCCAGCTCGCTGGATGATACATAAAAACGGATACATTACGCTGGCCTCAGAAATCGGTGTCTGGAATTACAAACCAGAAGACGTGATCTCCAAAGGTCGTGTTGGTCCCGGTCGGATTATGGCAGTGGATACTCACACTGGTGAGTTTCTCGAAACCGAAGAAATCGATAACCGTTTGAAGTCACGCTATCCATACAAGCAGTGGCTAAAAAAACATGCGGTACGGTTGCGTTCAAACCTGCAGCACTCAGAAGAAGCAGAAGGCGCATCTTTGTCTGCAGAGCAATTAAGTATTCACCAGAAAATGTTCCAGGTGACTCGCGAAGAGCGGGAGCAGGTATTGCGTTCATTGGCAGAAACCGGACAGGAAGCAGTGGGGTCTATGGGTGATGACGCACCTATGGCCGTATTGTCGACCCGGGTTCGTCCTATGACAGACTATTTTCGTCAACAGTTTGCCCAGGTTACTAATCCGCCGATTGACCCGATTCGGGAATCTATTGTTATGTCTCTGGAGACCTGTCTTGGTCCTGAGCGTAATCTGTTTAATGTCACTGAGGATTGTGCCCGGCGGTTTATTCTGAGTTCGCCGGTGCTGTCGCCAATGAAGTATCAGGCGCTGTTGCATATTGATCGGGAAGAATTCAGCCACCGCGTCATTGATATTACTTATGATGCCAGTCAGGAAGTTCTGAAGGATGCTGTGATTCGAATTGCCGATCTGGCTGAACAAGCATCCAGAGAAGGCGTGGCCATTGTCATCCTGTCTGATCGCAATATCGAAGCTGGTCGTTTGCCGGTTCCCGCGGCAATGGCGACTGGCGCAGCTCACCATCGTCTGGTGGACAAGGGCTTGCGTTGCAATACCAATGTGGTGCTTGATACCGGCGCCATAAGAGATCCGCACCAGTTTGCGGTGGTGATCGGTTTTGGTGCCACGGCCGTATATCCGTATCTGGCCTATGAAGTGCTGGATAATATGATCAAAGCCGGGGACCTGATTGGTAATCCAACGGCCTTATATAAGAACTATCGTAAAGGCATCGATAAAGGGCTGTTCAAAATCATGTCGAAGATGGGAATTTCGACAGTGGCCTCTTATCGTGGAGCTCAATTGTTCGAGGCCGTGGGATTAAGCTCAGAGGTTGTGGGTATTTGTTTTAAAGGGGTTACCAGTCGTATCGAAGGTGCCCGGTTTGAACATTTTGAACAGGATCTCAAGTTACTGGCCAAAGATGCTTTTAAAGCACGCAAGCCTATCCGCACCGGTGGTCTTCTGAAGTATGTTCACGATGGTGAATATCATGCTTTCAATCCGGATGTGGTCATGGCGATCCAGGATGCTGTACAGAACAACGATGCTGGGCGATATCGGGATTTTGCGGCGTTGGTCAATGAACGTCACCCCGCAACTCTCCGGGATTTATTCGCCTTAAATCCTCAAAAACGTATTCCGGTTTCAGAGGTAGAATCCGCTGAAAGTCTGTTGAAGCGTTTCGACACGGCAGCCATGTCCTTGGGAGCATTGTCTCCCGAAGCTCATGAGGCATTGGCTGTTGCCATGAATGAAATGGGTGGTCGCTCAAACTCAGGAGAAGGTGGTGAGGACCCGGCCCGTCATGGCACTATTAAACGCTCCAAGATCAAACAGGTGGCTTCAGGGCGTTTTGGTGTGACTGCTGAGTATTTGGTTAATGCCGAAGTTATTCAGATCAAAGTTGCTCAGGGAGCCAAGCCAGGAGAAGGCGGTCAGTTACCGGGTGGTAAAGTTAATAAGCTAATTGCAACGCTACGCTTTGCTGTACCGGGTGTCACACTGATTTCTCCACCACCGCATCATGACATCTATTCTATCGAGGATCTGGCGCAGTTGATCTTCGATTTAAAACAAGTCAATCCTGAGGCGTTGATTTCAGTAAAACTGGTCTCAGAGCCAGGTGTTGGAACCGTGGCCGCCGGTGTTGCCAAAGCGTACGCAGATTTGATTACCATCTCAGGCTACGACGGTGGTACCGCTGCCAGTCCGCTGACTTCCATCAAGCATGCCGGGTCGCCCTGGGAGCTTGGGCTGAGTGAAGCTCATCAGACTCTTCGTGGCAATGACCTTCGCGATAAGGTGCGGCTGCAGACAGATGGGGGGCTGAAAACCGGAATGGATGTCATAAAGGCTGCTATTCTCGGTGCCGAAAGTTTTGGTTTTGGCACTATTCCCATGGTTGCCCTTGGTTGTAAGTATCTGCGGATCTGTCACTTGAATAACTGTGCCACAGGGGTGGCGACTCAAGATGATGCGCTGCGGGCCAACCACTTCCGTGGGACTGTTGAAATGGTTAAAAACTATTTCCATTTTGTTGCAGAAGAAGTCAGAGAGCTGCTGGCAGAGTTAGGGTTCAGAACGCTTGAGGAAATCATTGGCCATACTGAATTACTGACGGCTAAAAAAGGCGTGACGGATCGTCAGGCTTGTCTGGACCTGAGTCCGATCCTGTTCAGTGATCCGGTCATGAAAGATAAACCGCACACTGTGCAAGTTCATCGAAATCAGCCATTTGATCAGGGTGAAAAAGCCGAACAAATGGTTGCTGAAGTCCTGCCTGCGATAGCTGAAAAAAGCGGCGGCACATTCAGTTTTGATGTTTGCAACTGTGATCGATCAATCGGAGCCAGAGTCTCCGGTGAAATTGCCCGGCGTTATGGCAATCAGGGGATGGTGGGGCAGCCGATCACGCTGAATCTGTCGGGGGTTGCCGGACAGAGTTTTGGTGTCTGGAATGCCGGTGGCTTACACATGATTCTGGATGGGGATGCCAATGACTATGTTGGCAAAGGGATGACCGGCGGAAAATTGGTTATCCGGCCACCAAAAGGCAGTTCATTCAGTACACAAGAGACCTCCATTATCGGTAATACCTGCTTGTACGGTGCGACAGGTGGACACCTTTATGCTGCAGGTACCGCGGGAGAACGTTTTGCTGTCCGAAACTCAGGAGCGCATGCGGTTGTAGAAGGTGCTGGAGATCACTGCTGCGAATATATGACTGGTGGAATGGTGGCTGTACTGGGTAAAACCGGCGGCAACTTTGGTGCAGGTATGACCGGTGGTTTCGCTTTTGTACTGGATCTCGATAATCGTTTTCCTGACCGTTACAACAGGGAGCTGGTGGATATTCACAGGGTCAGCTCTGAGGCCATGGAAGATTATCGCAAATACCTGTATGAAGTGGTGGCTCAGCATACTGAAGAAACACGCAGTGCCTGGGGAGCAGAGCTGCTGGATAACTTCGATGACTATGTGTATCGCTTCTGGCTGGTAAAACCCAAAGCTGCCAGCTTGGAGCAGTTGTTAAGCAGTACCCGGGCTCGTCCGGAATAACTGATATCTGACTTAGAGGAACAGAATTATGTCTCAACAAAGACTCAATAATGTCTTTCAGTTTATCGATGTCGGTCGTCAGGATCCCACGAAAAAGGCGCTGAGAGTCCGTAAAAATGAATTCGTTGAAATCTATCAGCCATTTCAACCAAAGCAGGTCTCAGCTCAGGCTCATCGTTGTCTGGATTGCGGTAATCCTTATTGTGAATGGAAATGTCCGGTTCATAATTATATTCCCAACTGGCTGGCGCTGGCTTCAGAAGGCAACATCCTGGAAGCGGTGGAATTGAGCCATCAAACCAATTCCTTGCCTGAAGTGTGTGGGCGGGTGTGTCCACAGGACCGTTTGTGTGAAGGTGCTTGTACGCTGAATGATGGATTTGGTGCAGTTACCATCGGTTCAACGGAAAAATATATTACTGATACCGCTCTGGCGATGGGATGGAAGCCGGATATGTCCAAAGTGGTCTGGACTGATAAAAAAGTAGCTGTAATTGGTGCCGGCCCCGCTGGAATAGGCTGTGCGGATGTGCTGGTGCGAAATGGTGTCAAACCAGTAGTATTTGATCGCTATCCGGAGATCGGTGGTCTGCTGACTTTTGGTATTCCAGAATTCAAACTCGAAAAGACAGTGATGTCGCGGCGTCGCGAAATATTCTCTGAGATGGGTATAGAGTTCCGTCTAAATACTGAAATCGGCAAGGATGTCAGTTTTGAATCCCTGTTAGCGGAATACGATGCTGTGTTTCTTGGGATGGGCACTTATAAGTATATGAAAGGAGGTTTTCCGGGTGAAGATCTTCCAGGTGTTCATGAGGCACTGCCTTACCTTATTTCCAATGTCAATCATTGTCGTGGCTGGGAACAAAGCCTGGACGATTTTGTTGATATGAAAGGTAAGCGAGTGGTGGTATTGGGCGGTGGTGATACTGCGATGGACTGTAACCGCACAGCTGTTCGTCAGGGTGCCAAAACCGTTACCTGTGCTTATCGTCGCGACCAGGAAAATATGCCGGGTTCCAGACGTGAAGTTACGAATGCCAAAGAAGAGGGTGTGAAATTTCTGTTTAACCGGCAGCCAGTGGAAATTGTGGGTGACGGTAAGGTTGAAGGCATTAAGGTCATTACGACCGAGTTGGGCGAACCGGATGAAAAAGGACGTCGCAGGCCTCAAGCTGTTCCCGGCAGTGAGGAAATTCTGCCAGCAGATGCTGTTATTATCGCTTTCGGTTTTCAACCTAATCCTCCTGAATGGCTGGTCGGTAATGATGTTCACCTGGATGACTGGCAGCGTGTACAGGCTGCAGAAGAATCTGAGTTTTCGTTCCAGACAAGTAATCCAAAAGTTTTTGCTGGAGGAGATATGGTAAGAGGATCTGACCTGGTAGTGACGGCAATCTATGAAGGACGCAAAGCTGCCGAAGGCATTCTGGATTATTTAGATATTTAGTTATCAAAAATTGTTATTCATTCTGAAAAAAACGCGACTATGTCGCGTTTTTTTATTTGTGCTCTGCTTGTTTTGTTAGCTGGTTTATATACTCGATGCAGGTAAAAAGATGTGCACTTAAAAATGTTAGACAGTTAACAAAAAAAAGGCAGAGACATGCGAGTGATATATAGATTTTCTTCAATTCTGTTTTTGGTAGTTACTATGCTATTTTCCGGTTGTAATGTTGATATAACATCCGGAGATCAGAGTGATTCTGGGAATGATCAGAATCACTCTGATCAAAGTAATGATAACGGCAATAATGATGCTTCCAATGATACAGGAGGCTCCAGTGGCAGTGGATCTGCAGGCAGTGGTGGCGAGGGCGGTCAGGGTGGATCCGATACCGGAAATGATAATGGTGACAATGGAAATGATACCGGTACTGGCGACAATAATAACACTGGTGGTGATACTGGCAGTGGTGGCGAGGGCGATCAGGGGGGATCTGATACCGGAAATGACAATGGTGACAATGGAGATGATACCGGTACTGGCGACAACAATAACACTGGAGGTGATACTGGTAACGGTGGCTCGACAGGAAATGATGGTAACGGTGGATCAGGTGATAACACTGAAACGCCTGATATAACAGGTCGATATAACATCGTTTCATCTCTAAGTGGTCTATACATGGATGTTGCTGAAAAAAGTACCGACAATGGTGCCAACATTCTTCAATTCAGTTATACCGGCGCTAATAATCAGAAATTTGATATCAAGCTAATGGATGATGGCAGTTACTCTATAAGAGCCGTTCATAGTGGTAAATCACTGGATGTATATAATTACTCCACCGAAGATGGGGCAGAGTTGCTGCAATGGACCTTTAACGCAACAGATAATCAGCGCTGGCATATTGATAATGTTGGTAATGATTTGTATTCAATTACTTCTGTTCTGAGTAATAAAGTGGTTTCTGTCTGGCAGAACAATACCGAGGCCGGTGGTGATATTAGAATGAATACATGGAAGGGTGAGAGTGGGCAGAAATGGTCGCTGGTTCCCGTATCAGTGGACGATGGATCGTATGAACCACCGGTTGGGACGGACAGCTCGGCAGGTTGTGGTGTTACTACTTCATTGTCATCCGGCCGTCATTCCATGGATGTTAATGGTCAAAAGCGGGAATATATTCTCGATATCCCAGGTAATTATGATAGCAACAAACCCTATCGGCTTATCTTCGGCTGGCATTGGTTGGGTGGTTCTGCTGATAATGTTGCAAATGGTGCCTATTACGGTTTGAAAGACCTTTCGAATGGTTCAGCGATCTTTGTAGCAGCAGATCGATATGTATCGCCTAATGGTGAAGATGATAACGGATGGCCGAATACCAATGGCCGTGATATGAACTTTCTGCGAGCCATGCTTGAGCAGTTCGAAAACGAACTCTGTGTTGATAAGAACCGGATTTTTTCCGTTGGCTGGAGTTACGGTGGCATGATGTCTTTTGCGGTCGGTCATGAAATGGCCGGAGTGTTTCGCGCCATTGCACCAATGTCCGGAGCACTTTGGACACCCTATAGCGACAGTGGAAAACCGATGGCAGCATGGATCGCGCATGGCATCTATGACGATTTCGTCGGATACGACAATGGTGTGGCCGCCAAAGATAGTTATGTTGCTGCCAATCATTGCTCGAATACAACCTTACCGGTCGAACCATCACCTTGTGTGGAATATCAGGGGTGTGACGCTGGGTATCCAGTTGTGTGGTGTCCATGGTCTGGCGGACATTCGACGCCACCTTTCCAATCCTCAGCAATTTGGACGTTTTTTAGTCAGTTTTAATTTTCAAAGAAGTCGGCAGGAGACAAGGAGGTCTCTGCCAGTATTTCTGCTATCCGTCAAAGCCAAATTACGGCGTTCTTTTTAAACTCATTGAACATATTCTGAGTTTTTCCGCTCTCACAATCCTTACTGTGACGTAAGTGACATTTAAGGTCGAAGTCTGTCGTATTGCATAACGATTAACACTCTAACGTCGGTCATTTGATAACCCCAAAAAGAAAAAATACGATTTGATCTCGTTTTTGATGGAACTGAGTATGCTTTTTTTGGCGGGTTTATATTTTTTATAGTATGTTGACGCCTTCAGTCTTCATGGACGTATAACTTGATGAAGGGCAGGCTTATGCAACTCTTGTTTAGATTTTCCTCAATCTTTTTCCTGGTAGCGACGCTGTTTGTCTCTGGCTGTGGTGGTGACTCTGTTTATGGCGATGACGGTACAACATCATCTGGTGGTGGTGATGGCGGCAGCGGTGACGGTGGTGGTACTGATGGCGGCGGAACTGGTTCTGGAGCTGAAGGTATCAGCTACTTGCCCTTGATGGTATTGGAGCGGCATAAAGAGTTTTCAGGGTCAGATCAAGATGATTTTTTTCAGGGAGAAGGCACGGATCCTTATATATGGCATTACATGGTTAACCCGGTAGATGCGGCCACATTGGCACCTGTTTCTACGGCAACAGAGTCGGACTTTCTGACCACGGTATCTGCTGATGGTGATGATCCGGAGTCTATTTCGTCTGAAAGTTTTCCCATGCTGCAGAAAGTTGTAGGTAACCCTATCACCCTGAATACCGCGCTGGTCTTTGATTTATCAGGTAGTACAGATGATTTAACAGATAATGAGATTGATAAATTAATTGCTGAACTCAAAGATTACCTATCCAAAGCCAGGGCCAGCAGTAATTCCACCATTAAGAATCAAATTTTTACGGTTTGGACTTTTTCAGATGAAGGTACTGAACTCACCAGTGGCTTCACACCCAATAACGGTACCAATATCGAAGCAGTGTTGGATTCTGTGGCAACCTCCCTAAAAACAGAATTTTCGCTAACCACTAATTTATACCGTGGTGTGATAGAAGCGATGGGACGATATCGTGACAATGAAGACGATCCAATTTATAACTTCCGGGATGATGGTGACAATGACTTGGTTGACCGTATAACCGCCAATGGCATTAATCTGAGTCAGCTGATTTTGTTTTCCACCGGCAAACACACGGCATATCAGTCCACATTTAATAAGGAGTTGATTGAGGATGCGATTGAGTCACAGTCACTGCTGAGGTACCCAGGAACAACGGCTACCAACTTGAGCATTGATGAAATGGATCTGCTAAAAAAACCGGTGTTTTACTATGTACCTAAAGGACAGTTCGCAGTCGCAGAGCAGGATGCGACTCTGGCAGAAAACTCCGAAGTGGTCAGAACAATCGATCTGGCGCAAAGCACTGTGGATTTTGCAGATACCCTGATACAGGATCAGATTCGGGCTATCACAGATCGCGTAACAGCGGATAACCAGTACGTATATCGGTTTGCTTTCACCGGTCGGGAAGGAGATTTTACGGTTGTCTTTTCATCCAATAGTGCGGGTAATAGTTTCTCATTGACCTCTAAAGTTTCAACAATAAAGGACCCAACAGATGAAAAGTACGTCCCTCCGTTGGGAACGCCTTATGAAGAACTGGCTACTGTTTTGGAAGTTACCGGAGCAAATGATGCCTATATCGCTAACGCCGATCCGGTTGCGGGGACAAATAGGGTCTCGATTTCGGATGTAAATCGGTTTTATCCGAAATTAAGATGGGTAGACGGTATACAGAGTCCATCGTTTACCTGGGTTTCTAGACCGGCCAGCTCTGAGGTGAATCCCGATGGATCTGTGACGGTTAATGCTATCAGTGGATCCTCGGAAACATTGACCTTGAGATACACTGGTGGGGGTATTTCAACCGGGGATCTGAGTATTACTTTGGTGCCTTAAGGTATCATCGATTGCTTGCCTCCCAACCAAATACGAAATAAAAGTTGGTTGGGGGGTGAATTTTCAGCTGGCTGTGAGCTTTTCGATCTCATTCTGATCATCCTTTTGGCCACCGTCTAAGAATGTTTGCTTCATCTCAAAATGGCTTTTCGCTTTAGCTCTCAAGAGAATTTTCGTTACAATGCAGCGCGAAAATTCTACAAGAGCCTATTCTGATGTCAGAACTCAAAAATGACCGTTTCCTGAAAGCCCTTCTTCGTCAACCGGTGGATCGAACGCCTGTCTGGATGATGCGTCAGGCCGGGCGCTATTTGCCAGAATACCGCGCTACACGGGAACGGGCCGGGGATTTCCTGAGTCTATGTAAAAATGCAGATCTGGCATGTGAAGTCACTTTGCAGCCCTTGGAGCGTTATGCTCTGGATGCTGCTATTTTGTTTTCGGATATTCTGACGATTCCTGATGCTATGGGGTTGGGTCTTTATTTTGAAGCGGGAGAGGGGCCCAGGTTCAAAAAGGTTATTCGAACGGCTGCCGATGTACAGTCGTTGACAGTGCTCAACACTGCTGCAGATCTGGATTATGTTTTGAATGCGGTCAAAACGATTCGCCGGGAATTGAATGGCCGGGTGCCATTGATCGGATTCAGTGGCAGTCCCTGGACTCTGGCAACCTACATGATCGAAGGAGGCAGCTCGAAGGAATTCCGTTACAGCAAAGGGATGCTCTACAGTGATCCGCAAACCCTGCACGCACTGCTCGACATACTGGCTGATTCCGTCATTGATTACCTGAATGCTCAGATCCAGGCTGGGGCGCAGGCGGTACAGATATTTGATACCTGGGGTGGGGCGTTAGCTCACGATGCCTATCTGGAATTCTCTCTGCAATATATGCAGAAAATTGTCGCAGGCCTGATACGCAGTCATGAAGGGCGTGAGGTTCCTGTTATTTTATTTACCAAGGGTGCAGGCCAATGGCTATCGGCCATGGCTGATACCGGCGCTGATGCTCTAGGGCTCGACTGGACTACAGACCTGAGTCAGGCCAGGCAGCAGGTAGGCCATAAGGTGGCGTTACAAGGGAATATGGATCCAGCTGTTCTATATGGTTCCAAAGAAAAAATTCACCACGAAGTCAGCAGAATTCTGGCGGCATATGGAAGTGGCAGTGGACACGTTTTCAACCTTGGTCATGGTATTCAACAGTTTGTGGATCCTGATCATGCGAAGGCGTTTATCGATGCTGTTGTTGAATTGAGTCCGCAATATCATGTTTAAATAGGCATATAAATATAACAAAAAGCTTGATCCGTTTTTTCACCTGAATTATTCTGCGACCACGATTCGCATTATTCGCCGATGGAGGCATTTCATGATCAATTTCCAGCTTAAAACAAGCGCAGCTGCAAACGCTGGCTCTGTTGCTGGCATGGTGATGACATGCCGACAAAGCCCAGCATTGCATTGCAATAGCAATTCAGCTTTTCACATCCGCGAGTCGTTAATCTGAAATTAACTTGAACCGCGGAAATGACCGCGGTTTGAGATCGATTTGATATCTTCCTCAATAAACTAAATCGTATCCCGATTTCCGTCGTCATTTCCCGGTGTGTTTATCTAAACTAAACCAGGAGAAATGAAAATGTTTTTGAAATCAATCCGTGAACATTTTGAACTACGTCTTGAGCGTCATCGTCAACTGAAAAAAATTGCTCGTATCCGCTATCAGACTCAGGGATTATCCGAACACCTGCGCAATGATATTAACCTTGATGGTTATCTGGCTAAATTGCATCAGGAATCGAGCTTTAAAGCGCCGAAGAAAAATGTCATTTATCTTGAAAGGGTGCATAAGAAACGAGCCAGTCCCTGATCAGATGCGGAAGAAGGAAGCTCCCTTCTTCCGCTAATTTTCTGCGCTGGCAGTGTTTGACTCTCTACTCTTGGTGGCAAATCGGCTGAACATCAGGCCAATTTCAAACAGCAGCCACATGGGTAATGCCAGAATGGTTTGTGAGAATACGTCAGGGGGGGTGACCAACATGCCTACAGCAAAACAGCCAACAAAAATATAGGGTCTCTTTTTTCTAAGACTTTCAATTTCAACGATACCTGCCCACACCAGTAGAAACGTCGCGATAGGTATCTCAAATGCAATTCCGAATGCAAAGAAAATTTTGAGAATAAAATCCAGAACATTGGATATGTCCGGCAGATAAGCAATGCCTTCAATGGAGATGGCGGCAAAAAAACCAAAGATGATGGGAAGCACCACGAAATAGGCGAAAGCGATACCGCAATAAAACAACAGTACACTGGAAATTAATAAAGGTACGGCAAACTTCTTCTCATGTTTATAAAGTGCAGGTGCAATAAAACCCCATGTCTGATGAAGAATAAACGGGATAGCAATGAAAACAGCGGTAACCAGCGTCAGTTTTAGCGGTACCAGGAATGGTGCTGTCACACCTGTTGCGATGAGCCCTACATCAGCGATGTTTTCGGGTAACAAGCGCTCAAGCGGTTTTGAAACAATGACATACAGGTCATTGGCAAAATAATATAAAACGGCAAATATGGCGATCACGACGATAATCGTTTTGATCAGTCGGTCTCTCAATTCTTTAAGGTGCGCAACCAACGGCTGGGCTACATCATTGGGGTTATCGGTCATGTTCGGGGTTCTTTGGCTGAGTCATCAGACTCTGCGTTAGGATTTTCTGTCAGGTGATGGGTGTTGTGCGCCTGCTTTTGATGATTGTTTGTCAGATTATTGGCTTTTATTTCCAGCTCCTTGGTTTCTGCCATTATCTTTTTATTGAGTTCCTCCAGTCGGATTTCCTGCTCAATCTGGTTTTGGATGGAATTGAAAAAGCGCCGCACTTTGCCAATGGTCTGACCCACAGAACGCGCTGCGCCCGGCAGGCGTTCAGGGCCAATGACGACCATCGCGATGATGGCGAGCAACAGAAGCTCTAAAAAACCAATGTCGAACATGGTCTATGAATGACTCTTATCGGTTTTTTTGCTGGAATCCTGAGTATTGAAATCCGCATCCTTCTGTTCAATTTTACTTTGTTCGGTTTTTTCTTCAGGTTTGTTCTGCTCTTCATTCATGGCAGTTTTGAAGCTCTTGATGGCCCCACCCAGATCACCACCGATATTTTTGAGCTTTTTGGTGCCAAAAATAAGTACAACGATGACCAGAAGTATTGCCAGTTGCCAGATACTGATTCCACCCAACATAATTTTTCTCCGCTAAATATTTAAAAGCCTTTGTAGTCTTTTGAGCGCACATCACCAAGAATGTGCAAATGTAAATGCGGGACTTCCTGCCCACCACCCGGACCACTGTTGGTGATCAGACGATAACCTTGCTCCAATCCCTGTTGTTGTGCCACATCGGCGGTTTTCAACATTAATCTGGCCAGCAGCTCTGAATGCTTTGGCTGAGCCTGTTCCAGACTTTCAATATGTTCCCTGGGCACCAATAGAATATGTACCGGTGCTTTGGGGGCGATATCTTTAAACGCGACCATATCCTGATCTTCATAAACGATCGTTGCCGGAATATCACCACTGGCTATCTTACAAAAAAGGCAATCGCTCATTTTGAATGACCTCTGCTCGCTTTCTCTTCGAGGCCCGAAATGTCAAATCGCCGGGCCAGTTCCTGTAGTATATCATCGGCTGTGAGCCCCAAATGTGAAAGCATCACCAGTGAATGAAACCACAAGTCGGCAGTCTCACTGATAACGTCTTTGGTTACTCCGGAAGACTGGGCATCCTTGGCGGCAATGATGGTTTCGGTTGCCTCTTCTCCGACTTTCTCCAGAATTTTATTCAGGCCTTTGTGGTGTAATGAAGCCACGTATGAGCTTTCCGGAGCGGCATTTTTACGCGCCTCCAGGGTTTCTGTCAGTGTTTTTAATACGTCATTAGCCATGTTTTTTTCGCTTAAAGCTGATTAAGGCTGCAATAATTGCCGCCATCGCAGAGATTCCTGTCAGTGGCTGGTTGCCAAAGCCAAACCAGGCAACGCCAGCACCAATCAGCAGAATATTTGCCAGCCACCGCCATTGTTGGGCAAAGTTACGATAATGCATCTCTGCCTTGAGTTCGATGATTTGTTGCTGATATGTGGCCTGCTGATTCAGGGATAACTGGCCTGAGTTTAGTACATGGTAAATCATGTCAGGCATTTGTGGAGCTTTTTCTAGCCAGGACGGAGCCCGTTGCATAATTTCACGAAATGCCCGTTTCGGGCTATACCGATCACGCAGCCATTTTTCCAGGAATGGTTTGGCGGTTTCCCACAAATTCAGTTCCGGATACAACTCTCGCCCCAGGCCTTCAATATTCAGCAGGGTCTTTTGCAGTAATACCAGTTGTGGTTGTACTTCCATATTAAATTGGCGTGCAGTTTGAAATAGGCGGATCAGTACTACTCCAAAGGAAATTTCCGATAATGGTTTTTCAAAGATGGGTTCACAGACGGTTCTGATGGCCCCTTCAAACTCATGCACCCGAGTGGTTTCAGGCACCCAGCCAGAGTCGACATAAAGTTGGGCGACAGCGCGGTAGTCGCGGCGGAAAAATGCCAGCAGCGTCAGTGCCAGATAGTTCAGGTCCGCTTCTGACAGGCTGCCAACAATGCCACAATCTATGCCGATGAACTGAGGGCTTTCCGGGTGTTCGCGGGATACGAAGACGTTGCCGGGGTGCATATCCGCGTGAAAAAAACTGTCACGGAACACCTGGGTAAAAAAGATTTCCACTCCGCGCTCAGCCAGTAACTTCATATTGGTGTTTTGAGCTTTCAACTCGTCGATACCTGATACCGGAATACCGTAAATGCGCTCCATAGTCAGTACCGATGTGCGACTGAAATCCCAGTATATTTCAGGTACGTACAGCATCGGTGAATCCTGGAAGTTACGTCTGAGTGTGGCTGCATTGGCACCTTCTGCCAGTAGGTCCAGTTCTCCAAGAATGGTTTTGCGATACTCTTCCACAACTTCGACAGGACGCAGACGCCTGCCATCGGGGATCAGCTGGATCAACTGAGCCAGAATTCGCAGCAGCGCGAGGTCTTTTTCAATGATCTTGTCGATTCCCGGGCGGATTACTTTTACGACCACTTCCTGACCATTTTTCAGCTGCGCTGGATGAACCTGGGCAACTGAAGCTGAAGCCAGAGGTTTACGATCAAAGTTGTCATAAATCTGCTCAATCGGTTTGCCCAGGGATTTTTCAATGATTTCCTGTGCCAATTCCCCAGAAAAAGGGGGGACCTGATCCTGTAGCTTGGCCAGTTCATTGGCAATATTGATAGGCAGCAGATCCCTGCGGGTGGAAAGCATCTGGCCAAATTTGACGAATACTGGTCCTAGGTCTTCAAGCGCAAGCCTCAGTCCGGTTGCCGGGTCTTTGGGGGGGCGAATGAAATGGCGCCAAAAATTAGGCCATAGCAGCATGCGAATTTTGAGAGGCAGACGCTTGGGCAGAAATCTGTCCAGACGATAACGATCAATCACCCACAGCACCTGTATCAGGCGTAACAGCCTCATTGAGTGTCCCCGGTGCGGTTCAACAACTGTCGAATTCTCGCTTCCAGACGGTCAGTATCGAAGCGAAGACGACTGACCTGCTCAGAAAATTGCGCGAAATCGGCGGGATTTACCAGTAATTCATTTTCCTCGCGGATAAAGTTTTCTCCGGAGCGCTTAAAATGCTGCCATGCGTTGTTGAACAGCGAACCGGTAAAACGTATTCCATCGGCCAGCAAGTGTCCTGGCAAATCGCCGATGCGGTCAGCCAGTGCCGCTTCCCAGTCAATGTGCAGATCAATCAGCAGATGTTGAAGCCGGGTCAGTTGCTGACTGTTACCGCTGACCCGGATATTGTGCTCCATCAGTGCCTTGGTTTTGTCCGTTTCCCTGGCCAGATGAATGAAGCTTCTTAACGGCCCTTCCATAGAGGCATCGACTTGATCTTCCCACGCGGTTAGCAGCATAACCTCACCATCCAGGAGACGGACGTATAGATGTAGTGCTGGCTCTGTGGTTTTGATGGAGAAAATGAAATCCCCGAGGGCGGTCAGTTTATCCCGTGTGGCCGGATCGTACTTCAGAGCTTGATTAACGATTTTTTCCATACTACTGAGCATGGCGAGCGTAATGGTCTTCATTCAGGGTTTGATCCCCCGATGCAGAGCGACAATACCGCCGGTAAAATTGTGATATTTAACCTGTTCATAGCCTGCTTCTGTCATCATGCCGGCAAGTGTTTGCTGATCTGGGTGCATGCGAATGGATTCCGCCAGATAACGATAAGAATCCGCGTCCTGCGTAACCATACGGCCCATAAAGGGTAGAGCAGAGAATGAGTATTGATCGTACAGTTTGCTCAGCAGCGGATTGGTGGGTTTGGAAAACTCCAATACCAGCAGACGACCACCCGGCTTCAGGACTCTGAGCATGCTTTCAAGTGCAGCCTGTTTATTGGTGACATTGCGCAGACCAAAAGCGATGCTGACGCAGTCAAAGTGATTATCCGGGAAGGGCAGGCATTCAGCATTGGCCTGAACAAATTCAATATTATCGGCCACTCCACGATCCAGCAGGCGATCGCGACCAACCTGAAGCATGGACGCGTTGATATCCGCCAGCACAACATTGCCCTGAGGGCCAACCAGCTTGGAAAACAAAGTTGTCAGATCGCCGGTACCGCCCGCAATATCCAGTACTGAATGCCCTTTGCGCACACCGCTCAGTTCAATGGTAAAACGTTTCCAGAGCCGATGAATGCCCATGGACATCAGGTCATTCATTAAGTCATACCTGGCGGCAACGGAATGAAAGACTTCCGCCACTCTTTGTTGTTTCTCGGCGACAGGTACTTTCTGGTAGCCAAAGTCGATAGTGTCTTCTATGGTCATGTAGTCCGGCTCTGAATGGTGTTGTTAAAAGCCGCAATTCTAACCGTTTGGTGGTTTGGAATATAGCATCAGCTGGACCCGAAGACCGTAGCTGTGATGGGGAAATTATCAGAGTTGATGAGATGTAACACTAAGTTACGTTAGGTTTACTTAAATTACGTCTTTATTCTCAGTCTCAACCTAAACTGCTGGGAACGAGTCAAGATCGTCAAATAGTATGAGCTTTTTGACCGCCGGCTCGGTTTTCGCCAACAACAGGCGATTGCTCGCTATACAAATAAAATAACAACGCGAAGGATGAACATAATGAAATTCTCCAAATCGATTTTAGGCCTGGCAATAGCTGGAGCCATGTCCGTTTCTGCTGTCCAGGCAGGCGAAGTTGAAGTACTGCATTGGTGGACTTCCGGTAGTGAAGCCCGCTCTATCGCTGTGTTAAAGCAGATGGTAGAGGCGGAAGGTCACACCTGGAAAGACTTCGCGGTTGCCGGTGGCGCAGGTGAAAATGCCTATACGGTTCTGCGTTCTCGCGCAGTTTCCGGTAATCCCCCAGCGTCTGCTCAGATTAAAGGTCTGGAAATTCAGGAATGGGGTGATCTGGGATTCCTGGCAAATCTGGATGATGTCGCTGCCGCCAATCATTGGGATGACGTTCTGCCTCCAGTCGTTGCCAAGGTCATGAAAAATGATGGCCATTATGTGGCAGCCCCTGTCAACGTACACCGGGTTAATTGGTTATGGGCCAACCCTGAAGTGTTTAAGAAAGCCGGAGCCAAGGTTCCGACTTCGCTTGATGAGTTGTGGGTTGCTGCTGACAAGATTAAAGCGGCCGGATATACCGCCATCGCTCACGGTGGACAGCCATGGCAGGATGCGACTACATTCGAATCGATCGTATTGGCTGTTGGCGGTTCCGATTTCTTTGACAAGGTATTTGTCAAACTGGATCAGAAGGCATTGGGCAGCGATACCATGAAAGAGTCTTTTGATCAGTTCCGGAAAGTCAAACAGTATATCGATGCCGGATCTCCGGGACGTGACTGGAACGTTGCCACGGCAATGGTGATTAAAGGTGAAGCGGGTATGCAGTTTATGGGTGACTGGGCTAAAGGTGAGTTCACCGCAGCCAACAAAGCCCCTGGCAAAGATTTTATCTGCGCGGCATTCCCGGGTACAGACGGTGAGTTCACCTTTAATATCGACTCTCTGGCGATGTTCAAACAGAAAAACGCTGACAATGCAGAAGCTCAGAAAGTTATGGCCAAGCTGATACTGTCACCGAAATTCCAGGAAACATTCAACCTGAACAAGGGTTCCATCCCGGTTCGTATCGATCAGGATATGTCGCCATTTGACAGTTGTGCCGAGGCATCCATGAAAACCTTCATTGCCACCTCAAAAGCAGGCAAAGGTCTGGAGCCATCCATGGCCCACGGTATGTCAACCACATCCACCGTTCAGGGTGCGATGTATGACGTGATTACTGAGTTCTTCAACAGCGACATGTCTTCAGAAGATGCTGTGAAAAAACTCACACGTTCAGTCAAAGCCGCCATGTAAACCTGGTTTACGCTGGTGTCCAAAATGGCCGGGGCATGACCCCGGCCGGCATTTGAATCATTGCATGCTTTTCTTTGTAAATGGTGTTCATGCAGGGTAATAATCATTATGTCCCAACCAATCAAAATGAAACCCCGTCTGGTTGACAAAATTGAGTACTGGCTGCCAAAGGTAGTTATGTCTCCGACTGTCTTTCTGACAATGGTGTTTATCTATGGGTTTATTATCTGGACAACTGTATTGTCCTTTACCAAATCCAGAATTTTACCGGTTTATGATTTCGTCGGTTTTCAGCAGTATGTGAAGTTATTCTTGAACGATCGCTGGATGCTGGCACTTAAGAACCTGGCGATATTTGGAATCCTGTTTATTGTCATTTGCCTGTTTGTCGGTTTGTTGCTGGCGATTCTGCTGGATCAGAAAATTCGTGCTGAAGGTTTTATACGGACGGTATACCTGTACCCGATGGCGTTATCGTTCATTGTGACAGGAACGGTCTGGAAATGGTTGTTGAACCCTACTGTCGGTATTGAACGTTTTGTTCAGTCACTTGGGTTTGAAAGTTTCAGTTTCGATTGGCTGGTCAATCCTGACATGGCGATTTATACCATCGTGATTGCCGGAGTGTGGCAGTCATCCGGTTTTGTCATGGCATTGTTTCTGGCCGGATTGCGGGGTGTGGATAATTCCATCATTAAGGCCGCTCAGATAGACGGTGCCAGCATGGTGACTATTTATTCCCGTATTATCATTCCCAGCCTGAGACCGGTATTTTTCTCGGCGATTATTATGTTGGCTCATATTGCCATCAAATCATTCGATCTGATCGTCGCGCTGACAGGTGGGGGGCCAGGAAATTCCACCGATGTACCGGCAATATTCATGTATCAGTTTTCGTTTACCCGTAGTCAGATGGGGGTAGGTGCAGCTAGTGCAGTGGTCATGCTGATGGGGATTATTGCGATCCTTGTTCCGTTTTTGTATTCCGAATTGAGGGCCACCAAAAATGTCTAGCAAACCTCTGGCGGATAAGCGCTACGCTGCGATCACCGGCCGAACGATTGTCTATTCCGTTCTGATCATTGTCGCGATCTATTATCTGGTACCGCTGCTGTTAATGGTGTTGACCTCTTTTCGTTCCATGAATGAGATTCGCCTCGGGCAGTTGATCGAGTGGCCAAAGTCATTCTCCACCGAAGCCTGGAGTGAGGCGTGGAGTCAGGCGCAGATCGGGGCCAGAGACGAAAAAGGTTTGCGTCCTTACTTTATCAACTCGATTCTGATGGTTATCCCGGCAGTAAGTATCTCTACGATATTGGGTGCTTTGAATGGTTATATTCTGAGTTTCTGGCGCTTTCGAGGCAGTGATGCTTTTTTTGCCATTTTGTTGTTTGGTTGTTTTCTGCCATTTCAGGCGATCCTGTTGCCCATGTCTCAGACTTTGGGGTGGTTGGGAATATCCGGGACCTTGGGAGGTCTGATCTTTGTTCATGTGACTTACGGTATTCCGTTTACGACGCTGTTTTTCCGCAACTACTACGTAAATATTCCAGGTGAACTGATTAAGGCCGCCAAACTTGATGGCGCCGGATTTTTCACCATTTTCTGGCGCATTATCCTGCCCGTCAGTATTCCCATTATTGTCGTCTCGGTGATCTGGCAGTTCACCCAGATATGGAATGACTTTTTGTTTGGTGTGGTATTCAGTGATCCGGATTCCCAGCCTGTGACCGTTGGGCTCAATAATCTGGTGAATAGTTCCACTGGTGAAAAACGTTATAACGTCGATATGGCCGGTGCCATTATTGCTGCACTGCCAACGATCGTTGTGTATGTCGTGGCCGGCAAATATTTCGTCAGAGGATTAACGGCGGGTTCCGTTAAAGGCTAGCTAAATTTAATGCAGTCGTTGTCTGGATGGCTGTTTGAGGTGAAAGTACATGGCAACATTAACAATTAATAATGTGCAAAAATCATTTGCGGATACTCATATTCTCAAGGGTATCAATCTGGATATTCAGGATGGTGAGTTTGTTATTCTGGTCGGTCCATCCGGCTGTGGGAAATCAACCCTGCTGAACTGTATTGCCGGCTTGGAGGATGTGACCTCCGGCAGTATTGCCATTGGTGAATATGATGTCACTAATGTCACGCCCAAGGACAGGGATATCGCAATGGTATTTCAGAGTTACGCGTTATATCCGAATATGACTGTACGGAAAAATATTGCCTTTGGATTGGAGATCCGCAAGTTTCCCAAAGAGGAAATAGAGGCAGAAGTACAACGCGTTGCTGAATTGTTGCAGATTACGCATTTATTGGATCGCAAGCCATCGCAACTGTCCGGTGGTCAGAGACAGCGGGTGGCTATGGGACGGGCTCTTTCCCGTAAACCCAAGATCTACTTATTTGATGAACCACTTTCCAACCTTGACGCTAAGCTGCGAGTGGAAATGCGGACCGAAATCAAGAAGTTGCATCAGCGTTTAAATACCACGATTGTCTATGTAACCCATGATCAGATTGAGGCCATGACTCTGGCAGATCGTATTGCAGTAATGAAAGATGGATATTTGCAGCAGTTTGGCAGTCCTCAGGAGGTGTATGACAATCCAGCCAACATCTTTGTGGCTGGATTTATGGGGTCGCCGTCGATGAACTTTATCCATGCCACGTTGGTTGATCATCATGGGCGTTTATCTGCTGAAGTATCTTCAAATGGGCAAAAACAATACCTCCCTGTGCCTGAGAGCATGACTACGGTTTCGGCCTATTTAAACAAAGAAGTGATCCTGGGAATACGTCCAGAACAAATCACTCAGCAATTACCTCATCAGGTCGGCGGTGACAATATCGTCTCTTTTGATTGTCACATTGAAGTTACAGAGCCTACCGGCGCGGATACTCTGGTGTTGATCCGGTTAAGTGATCAGGAGGTGAATTGTCGGGTACATCCGGCAGAGGCCGGTCGTCCTGGAGAAAATATGGTATTGATGTTCAATATGGACAAAGCCGTATTCTTTGATCCGGTCACAGAAGATCGAATATAGACTGCGTCAGGCAGTCTTTTCAACAGTGCTTTATCGTCTCTGATCAGGGATGATTTGCCTGGTGCATCCATGCGCAAATGTCTTCCAGTGAGCACGGTTTGCAGAAATAGTATCCTTGTGCGTAGTTACAGCCGATGTGTTTCAATGCAGCAACCTGTTCGGCTGTTTCCACGCCTTCAGCAACAGATTCAAAGTTGAAATGATTGGCGATGGATATGATGACACTGGACAGGAATGTGCCGTTATTTGATTGGGTCATGTTATCGATAAAGGATTTATCAATTTTGATCTGGGCAATTGGCAGGTTATGCAGATACGTCAGTGAATTATAACCTGTGCCAAAATCATCGATGGAGAATTGAATACCAAAGTTCCGGTATTGATTCAGCCGTTTATTGATCAGTTTGTGGTTGCGGATCATGATCGATTCGGTCAGTTCAATCATCAGTTGTTCCGGGCGGACGTTATATTCTTTTAAAGTGTCTTTGACATATTCAAAAAAATCCTCACTTTCAACCACTGGCACCGATACATTGATAGCAATGACGGTATCGGGACAGATTTTTTCTATTTCCTTGAGGTCCCGGCAGGTTTGACGAATTAAGAATCTCTCCAGCTCAAAGATTAACCCGGATGATTCCGCGACGGAGATAAAGTCCTGTGGTGGGATAAATCCATCGTCTGTGGGCCATCGCATGAGCGCTTCCAGTCCGTCTGTCCGACCATTGACCAAGGAGACTTTGGGTTGGTAATACAAACACAGTTCATTGTTGTGAATGGCATTTTTCAGTTTGTTGAGCAGTTTGAGACGGGCGCTGACAATTTCATCCAGATGGTCTGCATAGGTCACCAGTTCGCCTCGTTGAAAGGCTTTAGCCTGACTCAGTGCCATAGTGGCTTTGCGCATGGCATCGGAAGGGCTGTTGCATTGAGACAGATCTGCCAGTTTGCCGATGGACACGCTAATACGAAGATCTGAATCAGCAACTTGAATGGGGCTTTCAAATAACTCAAATAGTTTGTCTGCGGACAGGTAGTTACGTGGTGCCAGTATGGCGAATGTGTCTCCGGATATTCGGAATATCATGCCGGTATTGGTTATGAGTGAATTAAGCCGATGACTGAGTTGAATCAGCACATGGTCTCCAACCTCCTGCCCAAGGCCGCTGTTGATATTGGAAAATTCGTCGATGTCCAGCAGGTAGAGATCGTAGTTGACCGATGAGTGAACAGTGGAAGCCAGGATTGTCATCAGTCTGGCGCGGTTTGGTATGCCACAAAGGCTATCTTCCCATGCCTGGGTTTTCAGGTTTTCCAGCAGTAGTTGGTTTTCCAGGCTGGAAGTGAGAGTCAGCAGCATCAGCCGCAGAGTTTCTACATGGTGCCACTCCGGTCTGAAATTTTTGTCCATGATCAGAACGAATTGACGCTCTTGTGTGTAACCAATCGTTAAGCTTGTTTGTAACTGATTGTCGAACCATTGTTCACAATCAACTGCCTGACTGAGTCGGTCAAACAGCGGGTGCTGAACATCGATAATGCTTCCTTCCAGGCATTGGAAATATTCATCAGCTGCCAGTACGTGCCATTCCTGTATTGAGGGTTCAAGGTCTTTCCAGCACAAGGCGGCCGGCACCTCAATATTGAGCAGCGAACGAACCTGTTTAATCATCTGCATGCCAAAACTGGAAAGGGGACCGGTATGCATCAACAGATTGGCGGTGCCAACAATTTTAGCCATATCCCGCTGAGTATTATTCAGGGTAACAATTTGTTGAAATGAGCGTAACGCAGAGGTGAGTGACGTAATCAGGTGGGTACGGGTCAGCTCTGTTTTGGCCCGGTAATCATTGATATCGTAATTGGCAACGGCTTTGGACTCTGGAGCCATTCCGGGCTGTCCAGTACGCAGAATAATACGAATCTCGTCATTTTTCAGCGTTCTGCGGATAAACTCCACCAGCTTAAGTCCGGTGTCATCTGATTCCATGACGACATCCAGCAGAATCACCGCAAAGTGTTGCCTGGTTTTTAGTAACTGTTCCGCCTGTGCTCCGGAATATGCATGATGTAACGCCAGCTCGCGCCCCAATATTCGCACAGAGCGCAGACTAAGCATTGTAACCTGATGTACATCCGGTTCATCGTCAACGATTAGTATGTTCCAGACGCCACTATCGGATGGCTTTTGCTCGGTTTCTGTTGGTTCATTAGCAAACAGTAACCGTTCCTCTGAGGCAATCGTAGGTAATGTCACACTATAACTCCAACATATAATGCATGGTTTGCCAGCATCAAATTTTTAGATTTAGCGTAGTTGAAATTAGTCCTTTCAGCCAATGGAAGCCGATAATTTCTGACTCACATAAGCTGCTGAACCGGCGTATGATCTATATTTTTCCCATGAGATAGCCTGATAACGGCTTTAAACCACAGTGGAAATTGAACGTCTAACGGAACATTCTGGGTTTTGGAGTGGCTAATGTTTCAAATTACTGTGTTTGAGATGGTGGTGTTGATCGTATTGATCTCCACGATAGGACAGCTCATCAGACAACGAATGCGCTCACAGAAAATCAGTCGTGAGCAGCTGAAAGAGTTGGAGCAGAAGATTCGCCGTATCGATGAGCTGGAGGAACGGATCAGAGTGTTGGAACGAATCGTGACGGATCCTAAAGAGAACCTGCGCAGAGATATCGGAGCGTTATAAGCGCCAGCTACCCGATTATGGGTTGATTACAGATACTGGCGTGCTGTGTCGTGAGATTGGAATGGAGAGCACGACACTCTCCAATACAGGCGAAAGCCTGTATCAGACAGTGTTCATTTGGTATTACAGATGGCTTAGTTCGGTTGCAATGTGTGCTGCCAGCCGTGCGTTGTTGAATACCAGCTGGATGTTGCTTTCGAGACTGTTTCCACCGGTCAGCTGCGCTACCCGCTCCAGCAGGAATGGCGTAGAGTCCTTGCCACTGATATGTTTCTGTGTGGCTTCCTCCAGCGCTTGTTCAATGGCCTCATTAATCTTGGCTTTGTCCATGGCATACTGCTCTGGGATCGGGTTGGCGATGACCACGCCACCGTTCAACTGCAAACTCCATTTGGCTTCCAGAAACGCTGCGATTTGCTGTGCATCATCCAGCTGATAATCCACACTCTGGTCGCTGTCACGGGTATAAAATGCCGGTAACTGTTTAGTCTGATAACCAATTACCGGTACACCCTGGGTTTCGAGATATTCACGTGTGAGTGCCAGATCAAGGATCGACTTGGCGCCTGCGCATACAACGGCAACATTGGTATGTGCCAGTTCCTGAAGATCGGCAGAAATATCAAATGTCTGTTGCGCTCCCCGGTGTACTCCACCAATTCCTCCAGTCGCGAACACTTTGATACCGGCCATGGCGGCAATAATCATGGTGGCAGCGACGGTGGTCGCACCATGTTTGCCCGTTGCAACGACATAGGGCAGATCGCGACGGGAACATTTGGTGACAGAGAGACCGGCTTTAGCCAGAACATTGATTTCGTCATGGCTAAGTCCCGCTTTCAGGCGTCCATCGATAACCGCTATAGTGGCAGGAATGGCACCGTTTTCCCGGATAACCTGTTCTACTTTAAGGGCTGTTTCGGCGTTATCGGGCCAGGGCATGCCATGGGAGATGATGGTGCTCTCCAATGCCACTACGGGTTTGTTGTCTGCCAGAGCTTGCTGTACTTCGGCGCTGATATCTAAATGTCTGTGCATGAGTTTTCCATCCAGAGTTGAATCTTTTCGTAACTGAGTTCGGGGTTGACGGCGAGTGTGGATTTCAGCGTAAACGTGGCACACGCCAGGGCCAGCTGAAGTTGCTGTTGCAGAGAGTGTTCCTGCAACTCCGAATACATCACTGCTGCCATCAATGCGTCGCCCGCACCGGTATCACTGATAATATGATCCGTTTTAGGCGGAGCGGCTTGTATACGCTGTTCGCTGTTCGCCAATATGGCGCCTTCTGCACCAAGGCTTAGCAGTACTTTTTGAGTACCTTTTTCCAGCAGAGCGTCCAGAATTTCATCATTGGATAATGAAGATCGCTGCAGAATGGCCAACGCCTCTGACCGGTTGGTTTTCAGAATGTTGAGCTTGGGCAGTAGCGCTGTTAATCGTGGTGCTTTGGTTTCAGACACCGCATCTGCGGAAATCGGGCTGGAGAACTGTTGTTCGGCAAGCCATTGGATTAATTCTTCGGAACAATTGGCTTCCACCAGAATCTGATTGGCGGCCTGTAATGTGGGTAATCTGCTGGTCAGGTCATCCGGGCCGAATTTATCCATGATACTCATGTCTGCAACGGCGCCCTGGAGTGAACCGCTGGAATCATTCAGAGCGATGTAGGTACCGGTGGAGAGTCCGGGTTTTACCATGCAGTGTTCGGTACTGATCTGGCAACGAACCAGGTCATCCAGCAGCCAGCGTCCTCTTGCATCATTGCCAATTACTGAAACCAGCTGTACCTGTGTTCCGAGACGGGCAAGATTTTCAGCAATGTTGCGGGCAACTCCACCAGCCGTCTGGCTGATGCTGCCTGGGTTGGAATCTGCCGGCAGAAAGGTATGGAAACTGGAACCGATGAGGTCAACATTGGCTCCTCCTATCACCACAATGCTTTTTGGGGGTGGAAAAATATATCCTTTCCCAATGATTTTGCCTTTCCGTGTCAGGCGCATAATGTGACCGGCGACGGATTCGCGCGAGAGCCCCAGCTGATTTGCAATTTCCTGTTGGCTGGCCATAGGGTTATGGCGCAAAGCCTGGAGGACTTTAAGTTCTTGAGGAGTCATGATTCTAACAAAAGTTTGATTTGTGAAACTTATGTTAGGTCTTTGTCAGGAGTAGTGCAAATGAATTGTGCAACGGCAATACCGGAATGGATTACAGCTCCAGGTCGTAATCCACTTCCAACATGCAATGAGGAGACAGGCGGGGCTCAGTAATAATTCTCGCGCTGTCGATATAGGGAGCCAGCTCCGGCGTGATAATCTGATAGTCGATACGCATACCGAAGCGCTGTGCTTCATCGAATGGCCACCAGGTATGTTGTAATTCGCGTTTGTTGATCTGTCTGAAGGCATCAACATATCCGAGTGGTCCCACTACCTGATCCATCCAGGCACGTTCTTCGGGTAGGAACCCTGGGTTACGCTGATGGTTTTCCCAATTGCCAAGATCAATGGTTCTGTGAGCCATGTGAAAAGTACCCACAAAGATGTACTCGCGGCGTTTGCGGCGGGTTTTTTTCAGATGTGCCTTAAACTGTTCCATGAACTGGAACTTCAGTTCCTGCTCTTCATCATCGCTGGCATAGGGAAACAAGACAGAGCAGATGCTGAAATTATCAAAATCAGCTTGTATGAAACGGCCCTCAATGTCGCACTGGGGGAACCCCAGTCCACGAATAACAGCCTTCGGCATTTTGCGGCAATAAATCCCTACACCGCTGAAATCATCTTCTTCGGCATCTGCGAAAAAAGCTTCGAAACCTGGCACTTCAAGAACATGCTGAGGTATCTGATACTCTTTACAACGCAGATTCTGAACACAAACGATATCCGCATCACAGTTTTTCAGCCATTCACTGAAACCTCTTTCCTCTGCGTTTTCGACACCATTCAAATTCAAGGTGATGATTTTCATCTGTTCCTATTTCCGATTAATCATACGCATGAGCGCAGATATGAATACAAGTCGACCATCCTGTTTGGAGGCATATCATTGATATTTAGTGCTGGAGAAGCTTAGAAAAATTTTCATATTTCAGTTTAGCTCAATTTTCCTGTTTGTAGCCTGAAAAACAGATTGAATCAGGAACTCCCAAGATTATCCACACGTTTTGAGTCCGGTAATATACACATTTTGACACATCTTTTTAATCTCTTTTTAGGTGCTCATCTGTTTGGCAGGATTTGAGTCGGTTGCTCAGATATAATGGCATAATCCGTATCTTGAAACTGGAACCGTAGAAAGATTATGAAACCTTTTCAGACAGAATTTATTGAGTTTGTACTGGCCCAGAAAGTCTTGCAGTTTGGTCATTTTACTTTGAAGTCCGGACGGCAAAGCCCGTACTTTTTCAATGCCGGATTACTGAAGGATGGTGCTGCATTATCTCAGTTGGGAAAGTTTTATGCCCAGGCAATCATAGAATCGGGTCTTTCTTTCGATATTCTGTTTGGGCCTGCTTATAAAGGCATTCCCTTGGCGGTGTCGACCGCCGTGGCGCTGCAGCGTGATCATCAAATAAACACGCCATATGTTTTTAATCGTAAGGAGAAAAAGGACCACGGTGAAGGAGGTTCACTGGTTGGTGCTGAGTTGCTGGGGCAGGTGCTGATTGTGGATGACGTAATTACTGCAGGTACAGCGATACGGGAAGTAATGGATATTATCGGTCATTATCCAGCGGCATCACCGGCGGGTGTTCTGGTGATGATTGATCGGCAGGAGAAAGGTCGATCAGATCTGTCGGCTGTTCAGGAAGTTGAGCGTGATTTTGGTACTCCGGTCATCAGTATCATCTCCCTTGATAACATTGTGGAATACCTGCGTAAGCGTCCGGATATGCAGACTGAGCTGGCAAGTATTTCTGCTTATCGGGAGCAATACGGCGTGACCCGATAAATACCGGTGACTGGCGGCTGTCCAGGGTTTGGATTGACCTTGACAGACTCTTCTCCTTGTCCGATGGTTGCTATGTTTAAGAATCAGGAAAACCACAATAAACGAACTGTTTTCGTACTGACTGTCTAAAGCTCTTATATTTCCTGCAAAGAAAATAGTGATCTCACAAACATCAGTGCCACATTATTAACGAAGCTATTGGGGAATTTCGGATTTTCCTGACATATTTATCAAGTATCTTAATATTGGGAATCGAGTATGAAATCGGGCAAACAGCTTGTTTGCATTGTAGTGTTCATGACCGCCGGTTGGACCGCTGCAGCGAACCTTTATCGTTATACCGACCAAAACGGCACCTTGGTGCTGGAAAGCATGATACCTCCTGAGTTTGTCTCCAAAGGATATGAAATTCTAAATGAGCAGGGACAGGTGCTTAAAGTGGTTCCTCCGGCACCTTCTGCTGAAGAGTTAGCCAAAAAGAAAGCTGAACAAGAACGGCTGGAAATGCAGAGTGCCAGAGATGCAGAATTAATGAAGTTATACCGTTCACCAGAAGACGTGGATCGGGCGAAAGCCTCATGGATGAGTCGGCTGGATGTTGAGATCAAGCTGAAGCGTAATCAATTGACCATCAGACAGACTGAGTTGGACGAGCTGCGTTCTCAGGCCGCTTCATTGGAACGCGTCAATAAACCCATCCCCGAAGCTTTGTTGCAGCAAATGCAGGAAGTACAGTCGCTGATGGAAGCCATTAATGTTGATATTCAGAAAGTTGAAGCTCGCAAAGTTGAGGATGAAAAACAGTTTGAACTGGATAAGCAACGGGTTGCGGAACTGATCAAGAATAAACAGAAGTAGGGTGTTGTTTTTGCGGTAATGGCTTTTTTGGTAGAGGCTGACTGAACAGGTGATGGGTCATAACTGCCAGTCAGCATTTCAGGTTGAGGGGCTAAAAGACAAACAGTGCGTGAGCGAGCGCAGGCCACTGTTCTTTCCAGTATTGAGTAGGAGAGTGTGCAAATTCGGTTCGAACGAACTCGCCAATGCGTCCTTGTACAACGGCAAGTGCCAGGTTGGAACTGGCATTGACTGGTAGCCGCAGTTGCGCATCCTCTCGAATTTCGGTTTCCCTGAACACCTGCTTAAGCTGTGTATCAAGGCGATCAAACAACTGAGCCACCCGTTGGCGCAGGCGATCGGTTTCTCCAGCCAGAGCATCACCATTCAATATTCTGCACATGCCAGGATTTTTTTCTGCAAATGTCAAAATAAGTGTCAGTATGGCACTGCATCGGATTTCTGTTTGTTTCTCTTCCTGAAGAATACGATTGATGCGGCTGAACAGTGTTTCCTCAATAAAGCTTATGAGTCCTTCAAACATTTTGGCTTTGGAAGGAAAATGTCGATACAGAGCCGCCTCAGAAACGCCTACGGCATTGGCCAGTTTGGCGGTGGTAATTGGGCTTCCCGGCTGGTTTTCCAGCATCTGTGCCAGTGATTGGAGTATTTGTTCTCTTCGGTTTATTTTTTTTGGTACAGCTTGGATCATGACTCAGCTTGCTTATGATTGGTAATCAAAGTGCCTACCCCTTCATTGGAGAACACTTCCAGTAATGTGGCATGGGATACCCGGCCATCAATTATGTGAGAGCTGGTAACGCCGTTGTTGACGGCATCCAGTGCGCAGCGGATTTTGGGTAGCATGCCACCATAAATGGTTCCATCCTCAATTAATGCATCTACCTCGCCGGTTGAAAGCCCGGTCAGGACATTCCCCTGCTTGTCTTGTAATCCTGATATATTGGTCAGCAGGATAAGTTTTTCTGCCTGCAGGCATTCGGCAATTTTGCCAGCTACCAGATCCGCGTTGATGTTATAACTGGCACCATCATGTCCTACGCCGATAGGGGCAACAACCGGAATGATGTCCCCCTTGATTAACATTTGTAAAACGTTAGGGTCTACTTTTTCGACTTCACCAACGTGGCCGATATCGACAATTTCTGATTTTTGAAGATCCGGGCTTATGGTTTTGACTTTCATTTTTTTAGCGTGAATCAGTCGTCCGTCTTTACCGGTCAGGCCGACAGCTTTGCCACCATGTTGATTGATCAAGGTTACGATTTCCTTATTAACCAAACCGCCCAGAACCATTTCCACGACATCCATGGTTTCAGAGGTGGTAACCCGCATACCATTTACAAACTCTGATTTGATGTTGAGCTTTTCCAGCAGGTTGCCTATTTGCGGGCCACCGCCATGTACCACCACCGGATTAATGCCAACGGTTTTGAGCAATACGATATCTCTGGCGAAACTGGATTTCAGATGTTCCTCGGTCATGGCATTGCCACCGTACTTGATAACGATGGTCTTTCCCTGGAACTGCTGAATATAAGGTAGGGCTTCACTAAGGACTTGTGCAAAGTTTAATGCACTGTTTATATCAAGTGGCATTTACGTAACCCTTGGATTTCTTGTTGAATAGTTTCACATATTAGAACGGAAATTGTAATGAGCTGTCTATGGACAACAACTGCTGCTTAAAGCTTTCCTGTATTCTGGCCATGGCTGCTGCATTAGTTGCTTCAAACCGGCAAATCAGATTGGAACCGGTGTTTGATGCTCTTACCACGCCCCAGCCATCATTAAATTCGACTCTGACACCATCAATCGTGCTCATTTTCCCTCCGCTGAACACCGCATTTCGTGCCATCCTCTCCATAATTCTGAATTTCGAGCTTTCATCCACGGAAACAGGTATTTCCGGTGTGCTGATGTCATTGGGCAAAGTGTTAGCCAGCTCATCAATCGTTTGACCCGTTTTTTGCAGTATCTCCAACAATCTGGCGGCGCTGTATAAGCCGTCGTCAAACCCATACCAGCGTTCTTTGAAGAATATGTGGCCACTCAGTTCTCCGCCAAGAAGGGCATTGGTTTCACGCATTTTCTTCTTGATCAGTGAATGTCCGCTCTTCCACATGACCGGCTGGCCCCCATAACCACTGATCATGTCATGCAGGTGACGACTGCATTTCACATCGTAAATGATGGTTGCACTGTTGTTTCGGGTCAGCAAATCTCTGGCAAATAACATCAGTAGACGGTCAGCGAAGATAATCTTTCCAGATGAACTGACTATACCCAGGCGATCACCATCTCCGTCAAAAGCGATACCTATGTCAGCCTGTGTCTCTGTGACGGCTTTGATCAGTTGTTGCAGATTGGCCGGATCGCTTGGATCGGGATGATGGTTAGGGAAACGACCATCTACCTCACAATTGATGGGGTGTACCGTGCATCCCAAAGCTCCAAATAGCGAAGGCGCGACTTTGCCGGCAATGCCATTGCCTGCATCAATCACCACTTTTAACTGTCGATTACCGAGGCGGATTTCGCCGGCGACTCGATTGATGTAATTACCAACAATTTCATTTTGTGTTACTGACCCGGAACCTTTGAGAAAGTTCTGGTTGTTGATGCGGTGATATAGCCCTTTTATTTCCTGGCCCGACAGTACCTGACCTGACAATACAACCTTGAAACCATTATGGTTGCCTGGGTTATGACTCCCGGTCACCATGACACCGGACGTGATCCCCAGTACTTCAGTGGCGTAATACATCAGCGGTGTTGGTACTGCACCAAGATCAATGACGTCCCGACCGGTTTCTGTCAGTCCAATGACCAGATTACGAGCCAGCTCAGGGCTGGATAAACGGCCATCTCTGGCAACAATGATCGTTTGTTCGCCCCGTTCATAGGCTTCGCTGCCAATGGCTCTGCCAATTTTCCGGGCCACGGTGTTATCCAGTGTTTCGCCAATAATGCCTCGAATATCGTAGGCACGGAATATGGTTTCCTCCACCTGCATGCTGATAACCGGTTCGGCTTCAGGGGCATCAATACCGAGTATGTCCTGATCCTCTTCGATCATATCGATATCAAGAATTTCGTCTTGTGGAGCCAGAGGCTGATTATCCTGTGCGACCGGCTCCAGATCTAATTGGCCGACAGGTAAGCTAAAAGGGCTCGTCACCTCATTGGGACTGGGCGGTCGTTGTTTGACCCTCACTCTCGCGAGGCTCTTGGCCATGGACAGAAACAGGCTCAGTTTGAAACTGGGCAGATCCATGTTATGTCCTGACAGTAGTTTCTGGGTATAACGGGTGAAATCCCCTGCATCGTTACGAACTGTTTTTTGTAGGCTGTAGCCGGCAATGGCCATGACAACAAGCAACGCTGCGCCAAATACCGCCAGTGGGATGATAATGATGTTGGGGTTGATAATATCAGACCGATACAGCTGGTCTGAGGGTTGAAAAGTAAGCTGCCAGTTCGGGTTATCGGTTCGTATTGTCAGAGTGGGGTTGGCATTCTTGGTGCCATACTGCATAAGGGTTTGTTTGGGGCCATTGTTGAATTTTTGTTCCAGCGAGACGCTGCCGGCGGCCACATCGAAACTTCCAAGCCCGTCTTTCAGCGCGCTAAGATTCATGCTGACGGAAATGGTGCCAACGATCACATCGTTGCTGCGGATAGCCTCGACGATTTGCAAATAAGGGCGACTTTCGTGCTGTAGAGCCTCGACCGGTACCTGCTGACCCTGTTCCGCGCGGCGGATCATGTCAAGCTGGGCGAAGCCAACTGGCGGAACTGTATTCGACATCACATCCGCCTGATCCGTTGCAAAAATATGTGTTGCCAGGGCACCGGTCATTTGTGAATTGAGAGCCGTTGACAGATTTTCCAGCAACAGAAGGTTCCCTGAACTTGCCGCCCGGACAACCTGATCAGAACCCGCCACCTGACGGACGCGTTCATGCAGCAGCTTGAGCATATTGGTGAAGTAGGTTTCATATTGCTGCGTATAAATGCCGGTCAGTTCCTGCCGATGCTTTTCATTTGCAGGTTTGACGACAAAATCGATCAACCAGTAACCTAGCAGTGCCAGGAGAACCAGGCAGACCGCCACTCCGCCGAAAATATATCTCATCAATCCACGTGATGACTGTTCAGTTTTATTCGGTTGTTTTTTTGTACGTCGTTTCACGATAGAGCCCTTATTCTCATTACGCTCTGAGCATGTTTCAGTTCTGGTTAGTGTTTACCAGTAGAGCCGAAACCGCCAGCGCCACGATCAGAATCATCAAAATCAGTCACAATTTCAAACTCTGTCTGTACCACCGGTACGATAATCAATTGCGCAATTCTCTCGCCAACTACAATTTCAAAGGCCTTGTTACCGCGATTCCAGCAACTGACCATGAGTTCTCCCTGATAGTCAGAATCGATCAGGCCGACCAGATTCCCCAGCACGATACCATGTTTATGACCTAATCCAGAGCGTGGCAATATCATGGCGGCATAACCAGGATCGGCGATGTGAATAGCCAGGCCGGTGGGAATCAGGATCGTTTCTCCAGGCTGAATGACTTGATCATGTCGCAGAGCAGCCCTCAGGTCCAATCCGGCAGAACCGCTTGTTGCATAATGCGGAAGCGGAATTTCACCGCCGATACGCTCGTCGAGTACTTTAACTTGTAGAGACTTCATTGTTTTCCTTTAAGTCAGATGAATTGAGTTGCCAGTGTTCCGCCATAAAAGAGATCAGTTGCCGCGCGATGTCTGTTTTCAGGCTGGGGCCGATTTCGGTACGCGACTCCCCGGTCAGTATAGTCACTTTATTATGGTTGCTGCCAAAACCAAGACCGGCGACGGAAATATCATTGATAACGATCATGTCGAGTTGCTTGCGAATTCTTTTTTCCGCACCGTATTTTTCAGCATCCCGGCTTTCTGCTGCGAATCCGACCACTCTGGCCGGACGTTTGCTGCCCAACGCGGCAACTTGAGCAACAATGTCCGGATTCTGCACCAGATGTAAATCCATGACTGCTGATGTGGAGGTTTTCTTGAGTTTGTGCGGATGAACAGTATCCGGACGAAAGTCTGCGACAGCGGCAGTGGCGATGAAAATGTCCGCATGACAACTGTGCTCCAGAGCCGCATCAGCCATCTCAATCGCGGTGGTTACATTGATCATTCTGGCACCAGCGGGTGATGGCAAGGCAACCGGACCGGAAATCAGAGTGACCTCTGCACCGGCAGCCAGGGCGGCGGCGGCTATGGCATAACCCATTTTGCCCGAACTGTGATTGGAGATATAACGCACGGGATCAATGGGTTCTTGCGTTGGGCCGGCGGTGATCACGACTTTTTTCCCCGCCAGCAGAGGAGAGGAAAAAGCATTTATCCGGTTCACAATCTCAGCTGGTTCCAGCATTCTTCCAGGGCCGGTATCACCACATGCCTGCTCGCCACTGTCCGGTCCCAAAATGGTAACATCCGCTCGCAAATCCAACAGTGTTTGCAGGTTTTTCTGGGTCATTGGATTGCTGTACATGGCCTGGTTCATTGCCGGGGCCAGGAAGATCGGTCCATTGAAAGCCAGCATAACCGTAGAAAGCAGATCATTGGCCATGCCGGTGGCCATGCGGGCGATGAAATCTGCGCTTGCCGGGGCCACAATCACACACGTAGCCCAACGAGCCAGTTCGATATGGCCCATACCCAGCTCAGCCTGCTCATCCAATAGGGAGGTCCTGACGGCTTTGCCGGACAATGCTTGTAATGTCAGTGGCGTGATAAAAGCTTCTGCAGCTGGAGTCATAACTACTTGAACCTCAGCACCACGTTTAATTAGCAGGCGTACCAATTCGGCTGACTTATAAGCAGCAATGCCACCGGTAATGCCAACCAGTATTCGTTCATTCGCGAGAGAATTCATGGGTTCGATCATCTGAAACAGATTTTCCGGAAGGTTAACTTAACCGTGCTCACGTGTCATGGTTATCCATATGAACAGTCGTGCTATTCTTTTCACAGGTTTGAAGTTTATGCTTCTTGGCTATGCTTTCCAGGAGATTCTAATATTGACGCTAGAGGTTTGATACCCGCGCATGAGTACAAAAATATCCAATACTGAGAAAATCAGGCAGGTTAATCGGAACGATATCATAAATGCCTTGCGCCAGGCCGGACCGATGGCCCGCATCGATCTTGGTAATTATCTTGGTTTGAGTCCTTCCACTGTTACGACCATCACTGCCCAGTTGCAACAGTCTGGTCTTATCTATGAATTGGCTGATCAGGACAAGGATTCCGGAGTCAGAGGCCGCCCGAGAGTGGCTATTGATTTGAACCCGAAGGCAGCCTGTGTGATCGCTATAAAACTCTCTATCAATGAATTGCAATTTGAGTTGGGAGACTATAAAGGCAATATCCACTTTCAGCGGACCCGGCATCTTAATACACGCAAACTTTCCGGTGATATGCTGATTGAAATTCTGAAAACCGAAGTGACTTCCATTATTGATACGCATGGCCACGAATATGAACAATTTCGGGCCATCGGTATTGCGGTGCAGGGATTTGTTGACAGCAACAGTGGAACCATCGTCTGGAGCCCTGCACTGGGCTTTCGCCACATGGATCTGGCAACACCATTATCGGACGCTTTTTCCGTTCCTGTCGTTGTCGCCAACGATACCGATTGTATCGGTGTTGCCGTTCAACAGAGCCCACAATACAAAGATGTTAAAAGTATGGCGGTTATCATGATCAATTACGGCGTGGGTATGTGCCTGATCATGAACGGAGAACTGTACCTTGGGGGTGTTGGTGCTGTTGCCGAATTCGGGCATACGAAATTTTCTCATGAAGGGCCTCAATGCCGGTGTGGCAAACGTGGCTGCATCGAAGCCTATGTCAGTGACTATGCCATTTATCGGGACGCCTGCCTGATGATGGAATTGCCTGAGACCGATGTCATGCACCCTTCCGAACAGCAAATGCAGGATCTGGCCGAACGGGCGCGTCAGGGTGACGAAAAAATACGACGTCTATATGCAGATGCCGGCAGAGTACTTGGTGTGGGGATTGGAAACCTGCTTGCGTTGCTGGGACCGGAAAAAATCATTCTGACCGGTTCGGGTATCAGAACCTATGATTTGATGGAATCCGGAATTTTCGCCGGCGTCAGGGACTCATTTGTTGAAGACCTGATCGCTGGTACAGTCATAGAAACTCTACCCTGGCAGGAGGATCTGACCAGCAAGGGCGTGGTCATTCAGGCGCTGTCGTATTCCGAGGTCTGACAGACGAGTGGTTTTTTCTTGATACTGTTTTTATATACAGTATATTATTGCAAAAAACCTTGTAACAGGGAGAGTTGAGTGACCATTCGTGACTGGCCTGAAAATGAACGTCCGCGGGAGAAATTACTGGCTCGCGGGGCAGCAGCGTTATCTGATGCAGAATTGCTGGCCATATTTCTGCGTACCGGGGTTAAAGGCTTGTCCGCAGTGGACTTGTCCCGACAACTGTTAAACGGATTTGGCGGTCTGCGGGTGTTGATGGGAGCTGATCAGCAGCAGTTCTGTTCTCATAAGGGGTTGGGGCAGGCCAAGTACGTGCAGTTGCAGGCAGTACTGGAAATGGCCCGCAGGCATGCAGGAGAGATGTTGCAGCGGGAAGATGTATTCGATTCCACTGATGCTACCCGAACCTACCTTCTACACCACCTGAGAGACACTCCCCATGAGGAATTTCATGTATTGTTTCTGGACAATCAACATCGGTTGCTGAAGCATCAGTGTCTGTTTACCGGAACGCTTGATGGGGCCAGTGTTTATCCGCGTGAGGTCGTGAAGCGGGTATTGTCTCACAATGCAGCCGCAGTGATTTTCGCTCATAATCATCCTTCAGGTGTTGCAGAACCCAGTCCTGCGGATATTGCCATTACCCGTCGCCTGAAAGAGGCTTTGGCTTTGGTGGACGTGAGGGTTTTGGATCACCAGATCATTGGTGATGGGTATGTAACCTCGCTGGCACAGAAGGGGTTATTGTAATGCTGGTGCGGCATTGTCTAAAAAAATAACAGTTTCTAAGTAATTACGCTTGCCGGCACTACGGTGTTCTGGTATAAATCCGCACCCTAATTTCGGGTGCCCGGCAGATATAAATCTGACGAGTGCTGAATATTTTCATCGGAGGCGATAGAAAGATGTCACGAGTTTGTCAAGTTACAGGTAAGCGTCCAGCTGTCGGTAACAACGTATCTCATTCAAACATCAAGACAAAGCGTCGCTTTCTACCTAATTTGCATACACATCGCTTCTGGGTAGAAAGTGAGAATCGTTTTGTAAAACTGCGGGTTTCATCAAAAGGCATGCGCATCATCGATAAGAAAGGTATCGATGCTGTACTGGCTGATGTACGTGCCCGTGGCGACAAAATTTAAGGAGCTGAAATATGCCACGCGATAAGATTAAACTGGTTTCCAGTGCTGGCACTGGCTACTTCTACACTACGGACAAAAACAAGCGTACTACACCAGACAAGCTGGTTTTCAAAAAGTACGATCCTGTTGTTCGTAAGCACGTTGAATTCAAAGAAGCCAAAATCAAGTAATTGATTCAATGGCATAAAAACCCGGTTCGCCGGGTTTTTTTTCGTCTATTGAAAACTCATGGACATAATTTTCTGCGTCGTTAACATGGCTTCTAACAAGTATCGTTTTTGTCTACTGAAAAGCTGTTCTCATGCCTGAATTACCCGAAGTTGAAACCACTCGTCGTGGACTGGAGCCGCATATCGTTGGGCAGCAGGTTCTTGCTGTTGTCATACGTAATGCTGCATTGCGCTGGCCTGTTCCGACGGAATTACCTTCCTGGTTAGAAGGGCAGCGGTTGTTGCGGATCGAGCGAAGAGCGAAGTATTTGCTGTTTCGTTTTGAGCAGGGAACCGTTCTGGCTCATCTTGGTATGTCCGGATCCATGCGAATTCTGAGTCAGCCGATGCCGCCTGAAGTTCATGATCATGTGGAGCTGAGTTTTGGTAATGGTTCAGTGCTTCGGTACAACGATCCCCGCAGATTTGGTGCCTGGTTATATTATCAGGAGCCCGATGAAGAACATTTTCTGTTAAACAGGTTAGGGCCGGAACCGTTGTCGGAAGCATTCGATGGTGATCGGCTGTTTGCTTTGTCACGTAAGAAAAAACAGGCGGTCAAACTGTTTTTAATGGATAACCATGTGGTGGTTGGCGTTGGCAATATTTATGCGAATGAAGCGCTGTTCCGTGCGGGAATCCGGCCGGCAGTAGCGGCCGGGCGAATTACCAGGAGCAGATATCAGTTGCTTGCACAAGCGGTGAAAACCGTTCTGCAACAAGCCATTGTCAGTGGTGGTACCACCCTGAAAGACTTTGTGAACTCTGATGGCAAACCAGGTTACTTTGCACAACAGTTAAATGTTTATGGTCGCGGGTCTTTGCCATGTAAACAATGCGCTCAACTGCTAAAGGAAATTCGATTAGGGGGAAGGACCAGTGTCTATTGCCCTCAATGTCAACAGTAGTGTTATTGATAAAACCTGGCTGACCGCTCTAAAAGATGATGGTCATGAATGACCACGGTTTATATCCTTGCATACCCCACACACAAGCATAAAGGAATAGATATGAAAGCAACAATTGCTCTGGCCCTGACACTAGAGGCTTCCATGATGTTCTCCGGCTGTGATGCTGAAGCCGATACGCTGGCGGGTAATGTCGAAGTACTGCACCAGGGAACGTATATCAATAGTGGCGTGTACACTTCCAAAACACTCAGGGTATTCGAAGATCAGGAAAGTTATAAAGCCGCCTTGCTGAGTTATACAAATGATGATGCCCAGCTGATCGATTTTACGACTCACAAGGTGGTATTGGTTGATATCGGCCAGAAAAATACGGGTGGTTACAGTGTCAATGTTACTGATACGGAATCCGAAGAGGGTTATCTGAAAGTAACGGCTGTCACATCGGTACCCGGCAAGGGCTGTATGGTGACATCGGCGCTGACCAATCCATACGTTTTTGTATCGATCAATACGACTCAGGATATTTTGTTTACTGAAACGCTGAAGATCGAAGATTGCGAGTAATTTTGAAGGGCAGGACAAGGCAATGGCCTTGTCCTGTGGTATGAATCAGGCGCCAATAATGACTTTGGCCCAGAAATAGCCAAATATGCAGGATGTGATTACCGAAATCAGCCCTGGTGCCATGAAGCTGTGATTCAATAAGTATTTACCGATTTTGGTAGTACCGGAACGGTCAAAGTTCATCGATGCAATATCCGATGGATAGTTCGGGATGAAGAAATAACCATACACAGATGGCAGGATACCCACCAGAACGGTCACCGGAATACCCAGAGAGAAGCCGAGAGGCATGACTGCCAGTACGGTACCGCCTTGAGTGTTAATCAACACAGACACCCCGAATAATGCAAATGCAAATGCCCATGGTGCGCCCTGTACCATCGTATTGATGCCACTTTTCATAGAGCTGATGTGAGTGCTGAAATAGGTGTCAGACAGCCAGGCGATCCCGTAAATGGCCACCACCGCGACCATCCCGGCCTGCCACACGGAGCCGGCAACAATATCTTTGGGTTTGATTTTGCAAACCAGCAGGATCAGGCCGCCAGCACAGAGCATGACAATCTGAATGACCAGACTCATGGATAACGGTTTGGCCTTTTCTCCGAACTTGGGCAGTAATTCAGGAAAGCTTGCGAGTAAGCCGATAACCACCAGTGCGGCGAAGAACATCAGTACAGAGGTTTTGGCTGACTTAGGAAGTTCTTTGTTCATCAAAGTCGCAGTTTCACCAAACATATAATGCTTTAACTCAGGATCCTGAAGCCGTTTCTGGTATTCCGGGTCCTTGTCCAGATCCAGGCCGCGACGATTGGAGTAAAGAGCAGCAAAGAACAGACCCAGCATACAGGATGGAATCGTGACAGACAGGATCTGAAGGATAGAGACGCCAAAACCATTGTCAGCAGTCATGGTGGCAAACGACACTACCGCAGCGGCAATCGGTGAGCAGGTAATCCCGACTTGAGAGGCAATGGAGGAAACCGCAACCGGACGTTCCGGACGAATGCCTTTTTTCAGGGCGATGTCGGCGATGATTGGGGTCAGGGTGTATACCACATGTCCGGTGCCGCACAAGACTGTCAGGAAAAATGTGCAATAAGGTGCCAGAAATGTGATTCGGTTAGGATGTCTGCGCAACAGCTTCTCTGCGATCTGAATTAGAAAATCCATGCCTCCGGAAGCCTGGAGAATCCCTGCTGTCGTGACTGCTGCAATAATAATGTATATGACCGTTGTTGGCGGTGTTCCCGGTTTCATTTGAAAACCGAACACCAGAATTGCCAGGCCAATACCACTGATGACGCCAAGGGCGATACCACCATAGCGGGCACCCACATATAAGCAGGTTAGGACGATAAACAGTTCAATCCATGGGATCATAAATACCTCTCAAGGCTAGGCTGTAAGAACAAGGGGCGTACAGGTAAAAACAGATAAGTAATAAATCCGCTTATTGTCATTGTCGAATGAGTTGATGTTAGAAAAGTTGATACAACTCATTCTAACCCCAACCACATGACAAGTTCGTGGTTGGGGGTTGATAAATATCAATTCATCATTGATTGCTGAGGTGTGCAAGAACGCGGGCGGTAACGTCGCTAAGATAAGTCAGGAATAAAGTATCCATGCTATTACGGAAGTAATCCTTCTGAGTGCTGCCAAGTACTAATAAACCATAACACTGATCATAGTGTATGGAAGCCATGGCCAGGCTTTGGCTCTGAGTGTCGGGGCCGAGTAGTAACTGGGTTAGTGGTTGGTCAAATGTACCACATACGGCTTTTGACTGACTTAGCAGGTCATTATGGGTTCCAAGGGTTTCGGCTTCTGGTAGTGGAGCGATCCATGGTGCATGAGTTGTTCCCGGAGTGGATAACAATAGCCTGACTTCATCGACGTTGAAGTGGCGAGTCAGATGCAGGTGCAGCTGCTCTGCCAATTGAGGTAGTGAGCTAACCACCATGAGCTCCAGTACCAGACTGCGCAGACGGTTGAACAGCCGGTCATTTTCATGGGCATGACTGATTAAGGTTTCCAGTCGCTGGTTAAGTTCCGCAATGTCCTCTCTGAGTAATGCATTTTGCCGTTCAAGTAATGAGACTGCTTTACCGGACACATGAGGAATACGCATGCTGCGAAGCAACTTTTCACGCCCGTGAAAAAATCGGGGATTTAAGCTTAAAAAGCGTTCAATATCTTCTTCAGTCAGTTGTGTGTTGGGTTGTTCCAAGGGATATAACCTTCAAATACCTTTGTCGCTGGGCCGGTCATTAGAACAGAGCCATCGCCGGACCAGGAGATTTCCAGATCGCCACCTAACAAGTGCAGAGTGACATTTGTATCAAACAATCCTCGCAGGCGTCCGGCAACCATTGCCGCACAAGCTCCGGTGCCACAGGCCAGAGTTTCGCCCACGCCTCTTTCGAATACCCGTAGACGACCTTCATGACGGTTCAATATCTGCAAAAAACCAACGTTACAACGTTTTGGAAATGCATCGTGGTTTTCCACCAATGGACCAAGCGCCTGAACCGGAGCTTTGTCCACGTCATTGACCAGTATGACACAATGGGGGTTACCCATGGAGACTGCGGATATTTCCAGTGCCGGTTCATGCTCGCTGATCAGCAGTGGATAGACAGAATGCTGCTCATTGGCAATAAATGGAATGTGCTCAGGTTGCAGTTGCGGCCTGCCCATATCCACTGTTACGGTATTATCGTCATGAACATGCAATTCCAGCGTACCCTTTTGAATTGCCACCCGGATGACGCGCTTGTGGGTGAGCCCCTGATCCAGAACGAAACGGGCAAAACATCTGGCACCATTTCCACAGTGTTCCACCTCGTCACCATCAGCATTAAAAATACGGTAACGGAAATCGACGTTGGGTTCGGCAGGCGGTTCCACCAATAACAACTGATCGAAGCCGATACCAAAATTGCGATCGGCCCAGCGTTGAATCTGCGCCGCTGTCAGGTGCACATCCTGAGTAACACCATCAATGACCATGAAGTCATTGCCAAGACCATGCATTTTGGTAAATCGCAGGGTTTTCTTGCCTGCGCTGCTACTGTCGGGAGCCAAAATCATATTTTCCTTATTCGATCAGATATTCATGAGCAATCAGGTCAGCAAAAATTTCACGGCGGCGAACGACGTGTGTCTGTTGGCCATCGACCAGTATTTCCGCCACCCGAGGGCGGGAATTATAATTGGATGCCATGGTAAAACCATAGGCGCCGGAGTCCATAATTGCCAGAATGTCACCCTGTTCTATGACCAGTTGACGACCTTTTGCAAGAAAATCTGTGGTTTCGCAGATGGGGCCGACGATATCCCAGGTATGACTGGTGCCAGTGCGCAATTGCAACGGTTTGACATCCTGCCAGGCTTGATAAAGCGATGGGCGGATCAGATCATTCATGGCGCCATCAACAATAGCAAAATTATGCTCATCGTTTTGTTTAAGGTACTCAACCCGGGTCAGCAGCACCCCTGCATTGGCGACAATGGATCGCCCGGGCTCCATGATCAGTGTCAGGGCACGCGCTCCCAGACGGGAGACAATTTGCTGTACATAGTCTGTCAGTGAGACAACCGGTTCATCCTGTTGATACTGCACACCGACACCGCCACCGAGATCCAAATGTCTGATCTGAATGCCTTTGCCGGCGAGACGATCAATCAGTGCCAGCAGCCGGTCAAGTGCGTCCAGAAACGGAGTGACATCGGTAATCTGTGAACCAATGTGGCAGTCCACACCAATGACGTTGATGTGCGCCAGACTCGCTGCCAGGGCGTACACCTGTTCCGCTGAGTTGATGTCGATACCGAATTTGTTCTGCTTCAGACCGGTTGAAATATACGGATGGGTTTTGGCATCCACGTCAGGGTTTACCCGGATCGAAACCGGTGCCTGCATATCCATGGTGCCGGCGACTTCATTGATGCGCTGAAGTTCGGCCACTGATTCAACATTGAAGCAGTGAATACCCACTTCCAATGCGCGGCGAATCTCATCGACCTGCTTGCCGACACCGGAAAACACGACTTTGGATGGATCACCTCCGGCGGTCAGCACGCGCTCAAGCTCACCGACACTGACAATATCAAAGCCGGATCCCAGACGGGCCAGCAGATTCAGAACTCCGATATTGGAATTGGCCTTGACTGCATAACAAACCATGCCGTGATCTTTCAATGCATCTGCATAACCGTGCCACGCGGTTTCGATAGCCTGACGGGAATACACATATAGTGGCGTGCCATGTTGAGCAGCAACCTCCGTGAGTGGCAGCTCTTCGATATACAGTTCATTATCTCGGTATTGGAATGGGTTCATTTAGCGTCGTTCACTTTTGTCCAGTATCGGTTGATTCAGGGTTTGGGGCCGGAAGATATAGCGGACCTTTCTGCCCGCAGGCAGTCAACAGAAACAGGCTGAGCAGGCACAGTGCGAACAGGTATTTGGTCCGTATGATCATAAGGATTTCTCTTGCCAGTGTTAATGCAAACAAGTGTTTACGGTTTTGGGTCAATTATCTGGTGAAACCGGAATGGGCATTCTAACTGAACAACCGGCATCGATGTAGGTTACTTGGCAATTCCGGTTAATAATATATTCTGACAGACCGTTTGATGGTGGGAGAGATTCATGGAAGTACTGGGCATTCTGGGAGTATTGATTGCGCTGTTTTTGCTCATAGGGGCGGTGCTCGGCTGGGTGGCTCTGTTGAAAGTCAACTCAAGTGCTCATCGGATACGGGCTCTGGAAAAACGTCTGGCGGAACTGACGGGTCAGCAGGTGGTGACGTCACAGCGGCCTGACTGGGTTAAACCTGAGAGGTCGGATGCGGAGCCATTACCGCCGATTGATACCCCTGAGTATTATCCGGAATCTCAACCTGAGACATTATCTGAGCCCTTACCGCAAGCGGTTGGCAGTCACGAGACTCCGGTGGATATTGAGCCTGCTGCCCGGCCCGCCTGGCTGGAAAAGGCCAAGTCCATGTGGATGGTCTGGCTCGGTGGTGCCAGCATCGGTCTGGCCGGTATTTTCCTGGTTAAATATTCGATTGATCAGGGATTGCTGGGGCCGCTGGCCCGCGTCATCGTAGGTCTGATTTCGGGAGTGGGACTGCATCTGGCGGCTGAGTTCTGGCGCCGCAAGGCATCCCATCATTATGCGTCGATACCCGCGTTGGCGGGAGGAGCCAGTATTACCCTTTTTGCCGCCCTGCTGGCGGCACTGCATCTTTATCAGTTATGGCCACCGATGGTGGTGTTTACCGGCCTGGTAATCGTTTCGATGGCAACCATGTTGCTGGCATTGGTGCAAGGACCGGTGTTGGCGATTATTGGTATTTTGGGGGCTTTTGCTGTGCCGGTACTGGTCAGCACCGGAAGTCACAATGTCAATGGTGCCTTAATCTACAGCCTGATTGTTGCCACATCAGCGTTTGCGTTGATGCACTGGGTTTATCGTCCCTGGTTGTGGTTGGGTACACTGGCTGGTGCGGGGCTCTGGTTTGTGGTTGGACTGCTGCCGCAGATGCAGAATCCTGGCTGGCTGGGCATCTATCTCACGATCTTTGCTTATTTGATGGCGGCCCTGAAAGATCATAATTTTCTGTTACAACGCACCCTGCAACCATTATTGATTGAGACCACAGATCCCCTTCTCAAACGTCTCGATATGCGCGTTATGACGTTGCTGTTATTGCTGATCGGTCAGAGTGTTGCATTGGTGTTGCAGCCCGATTGGTCTTATGGCTGGTTCAACTGGTTGCCTCTGCTGGTGATTCTGTTTGTGTTGACGCGGAATAATCCCGGTTTCAGCTGGCTGCCATGGCTGGCGTTACTGACTCAGGCGGCTGCATTTTTGGTGGCGATCTGGATGCGTGCTCTCTGGTATGAATCCGGCCAATATCTGAATACGGCACCTCCGGGTTATCTGATCATGATACTGCTTGAAGCGCTGGTGTTTTTTCTGTTCTCCCTGTGGAATCAGACGCGAGCTGTACATATAGGCCGGTCGGCGTCATTGACCTGGCTGTCGCCGGTGATCTGGATGGCCGTCTGTTATGCCACAGTGTTTGAGATTCATGGCAGCTGGGGCTGGTTTGTCATGGCGTTGCTGTTGGGATTGTCGCTCATGGGGTATGTCGGATTGCGGGTCAGATCCGGTGATATTGGGGTGAACACTGCATGGCTGGTGATTGCGGCTCATGCGGCTTATTCCATTGCTGTAGTGATTCTGTTTTCCCAGGCCTCATTAACTCTGGCACTGGCGCTGCAGGTGTTGTCACTGGTGTGGATCAGTCGGCGCTATCAACTGGAGAATGTAGAGTCTGTCGTCAAAGGCCTGCTGGCCATAGTGGTTATCAGGTTAACCATGAACCCGTGGCTACTGAGTTATCCGGATTACGCGCACTGGTCATTGTGGACATATGGCGGGTCTTTTGCGGTGATCGCAGCCGCTGCATGGCTGTGTCAGAGTGGCCAGAACATAAAACCCTGGCTGACCGCAGTGGCACTGCATTTATTGGTGCTGTTTTTGAATACAGAAATACGCTACTGGCTGTATGACGGCGTGATTTTCCAACAGGAATATTCCTTTACTGAAGCGGCTATCAATACCAGCCTCTGGGGCGCGATGGCAATTATCTATTTCTATCGCAGTCAATTTTCCGCACGACTTGCCAGAATTTATTTGATCGGTGCAAAGGTGCTTATGCTGATGGCTGTTGTCAATTTTGGTGCAATGCTAACGCTTTATAATCCGTTGTTTTCGAGCCAGCCCGTGGGGACCATTCCTGTCTTCAGTCTGTTGATCATTGCCTATGGTTTGCCCGCTTTAATCGCCTGGTTGGCCTCACGATATTTTTTTCCGGCAGTGCGCCAATACTGTTTGTTGTTTGCCGGATTCACCGGCTGGTTCTATATTTCATTAGAGATCCGCCACATTTGGCAATCGGGGGAACAACTGGTGTTCTGGCGGTTTACATCGAATGCGGAACTTTATACCTATTCTCTTGTGTGGCTGGTGATGGCCGGGCTGGCATTGATACTGGGCATTATTCGGGAAAACAAAAATATATACCGTACTGGATTGGCGTTACTTGGTCTGGTTGTTGCTAAAATTTTTCTGGTTGATATGTCCGGATTGAGCGGCTTGCTACGGGTCCTGTCTTTTATGGGACTTGGGTTGTGTTTGTTGGGACTGGCGTTTCTGCATCAGTTTTTATCAGCACGAAAGCAGGAGTCTGTGGCGGAAAAAATATAAATATTGCAGTGATGCTCATGCATGCTGCAAAAAAGGAAGGCTGATAACGGTTTTATCAGACCATTCCGGTGAAAAGGTTTGTCAGTTATGCATGCATATGGCGGAACTCATCCTCCCGTTATTCTTGATATAGAAGCATCCGCGATGGGTAGTCGGGGATTTCCAATTGAGATTGGCTACTATCAATCGGAAGGGCAATGCTATTGCGCCTTGATTCAACCGCATGCCGACTGGCATTACTGGTCGCTGGAGGCACAGGCCGTACATGGTATTGAATATTCGCGCCTGTTGCAGGCTGGAAAGCCACCACTGGAAGTGGCTCTGGAGCTTAATCAGGCTTTGGCCGGAAAAACGGTATACAGCGATGGCTGGGTAGTGGATTACCCATGGTTTCGGACATTGTACGAAGCCGCCGGTATCGATCCCTCATTTCATCTGTCAGCGCTGGAAATGATCATGAGCGAAGAACAGATCGTGATCTGGGACCAAACCAAAGCCCGTGTCATCCGGCAATTGGGGGGTACACGGCATCGCGCTTCTGCGGACGCAAAGATTGTGCAGAAAACCTGGTTAGAAACATTTTTACTGACAGGACACGAGCAAGTCTCCTGATTTACAACTCATCCTTTATGGCTGTGAGCCATTCCTGTATCAGCGCGGTAATAATGGGTTTTTTTTCTTCCAACCAGTGTCCGGCACGATCCAGAGCCGCGAATGTGGCTCTTGGATAACGGTTGCATAATTGTCCGGCTTGTTGGTAGCCGACCACATGGTCCTGTTTGCCGGCGATACATAATACGGGTCGGGTATATTGTTCCGCGTCTTTGTCAGGATCGAATGAAACACGGTAATTTTCTGGCAAGAAAAGTTTATCGAGCAGCCGGATGTTGGCTTCGTTGAAAGTGGGTGATGGTGCGGCTCTTAAAAATTGCAGCAACGAGCGGGTTCGCATGGGGGTTTCCATATACATGCTTTCCAGCGGTGACAGGGTTTCCTGCTGTAATTCATCTTTGAGGGTAATCAGTTCCGGCAATATCCGTTGTTCATACGGTAATGTGATGACCGGTGCCAGCATGGCAAAGCCCATGGACTGTTGCTGCAGTTCCATTGACAGGCAGCGCACCATGAACGCGCCCATGGAGAAACCCATGGCTGCGAACGGCTCGCCACCCGTCAGTTTTTTGATTTTCTCCAACATGATCTGAAAATACTGATCGATATTTTCCAGATTATGATAGCCGGTGGTGCCACCGTGTCCCGGTGGGTCGAGATAAATACGTTGAAACCCGGAATCCTTTAGCATTGGCTCGTAACAATATGCCATGAATGCTGAATCACCGGTCCAGCCGGGAACAATGATCAATGGCTGACCTTTGCCTTTGACGATGGTATGCATAGGATGTCCTTCTATGATCGGGCCCGGTATTCCGGTATTGACCGACTTATAGGATTTTCAATAAGGCTTTCATTTCATTGGGTGATTTTACCGTCACCTGCTCAAGCTGCCGGTCTTTCAGATCGTTCCAGGCCAGCGTGCGCGATAACCAGAACCGGCAGACCGCCAGTTTTCGCATCAGCACCATGGCCCGCCTTTCATCTGCGGTCAACCGGCGTTTGCTCTGATAACTGTGAATCATGGCATCGATCCGGTTCTGATCAAACGTCAACCCATGCCGGCACCAGTCATTGATCATAATGGCAAGATCCAGCAACAGATAATCGTTGCAAGCAAAATACCAGTCTATGACGCCACTCAGATGATCATCCTTAAACAGCGCGTTGTCATGAAACAGATCGGCGTGAATGATACCTGTTGGCAGGTCCATGTCGTTTAGCTGTTCAAGTTGATCCAGGGTTTTGTTAAACAACTCGTGGTCTTCGGTTTCCATCCAGTGCTGGTATTGGCGGTGTGCCATCAGCCAGTTGAGCCCGAACGGATTACGTCGCTCGATGCTCAGCTCCTGGACCGCAGTGTGAAACTCACCCATGGCACGACCCATTTGTGAACAATGATCCTGGCTTGGCACCACGACGTGGCGACCTGCGAGTTTTTCAAACAGGACCGCCGGCTTGTCCGCCAGCACCTGAAGTGCATCACCGGCTTTGTCGTGCATCGGCTGGGCGATTTTGCAGTTTCTGGCCTTAAGGTGATCGCCGAGGTTCAGAAAAAAGGGAAGTTCCCGATCTGTCAGGTTTTCAAACAAAGTCAGTACATACTCACCCTGGGTGGTGGTAACGAAAAAGTTGGAATTATCTGTGCCGGCTTCGATACCGCTGAAACTGATCAACTGACCCAGCGAATAACGAAACAGAAACTCATGTAACTGAGCTTCAGTAATTGGGGTGAATACACTCATTAGGTTAAGATTCTCATCTGAATCATCAAAAAATGGCAACAATAGCACATGACATCAGCAAACCCATCTGTCCCCGTCATTCTGATTGACGGTTCTTCCTATCTGTTCCGGGCCTTCCATGCCATGCCTCCGCTCACCAACTCAAAAGGTCAACCGACCGGAGCCGTGAAAGGGGTGATCAATATGGTACGCTCGATGGTACTGGAATATCCAGATAGCATCATTGCGGTTGTGTTTGACGCCAAGGGCCCTACCTTCCGCCACCAGCAGTACGCCGAATATAAAGCCAACCGGCCACCCATGCCGGATGATCTGCGGGTCCAGATCGAACCGATTCACGCCATTATCAAAGCCATGGGATTACCGTTGTTATGTGTTGAAGGGGTGGAGGCCGATGATGTCATCGGCACCTTGGCCAGACAGGCCACCGAGCAGGGCCGGGAATGCATCATTTCCACCGGTGACAAAGACATGGCGCAATTGGTCTCCGAGCATGTCCGGTTAGTGAATACCATGAAAAACGAAGTGCTGGATGTTCAGGGTGTGAACGACAAATATGGTTTTGGACCGGAGCACATGATCGATTATCTCGCGCTGATGGGGGATAAGGTCGATAACATACCTGGTGTACCGGGAGTCGGAGAAAAAACTGCACAAGCACTGATTGCCGGAATTGGCGGTCTGGACGACCTGTATGCCAACCTGGATAAAATTGCCGGGTTAACGTTTCGTGGTGCCAAGACCATGGCCAAAAAGCTCGAAGATAATAAAGAGCTGGCTTATCTCTCTCATCAGCTGGCGACCATCAAATGCGATGTGGAGCTGGACTACGCAGTCGATACGCTTCGCCACGATACTCCTGACAAAGATGCTCTGTTGAATCTGTATCTCGAACAGGAATTCAAAACCTGGGTCAACGAGCTGGGCGGTGATATGCCGGCCAAGCCAGCGGCCAATGGCCGTTCGGCGGAATCTGTTTCATCGCAGCAGACTGAAGCGGTTGAAACAGAACTGGAGTTCCCGCAGACGACACAGGCCAAGTGCGTAGCGACACAGGAAGGGCTGAAACAGCTGATTGAACAGATCTGGAGCGCCAGGCAGCTGGCGTTGGTGCCGGTCAGGGAAAAAGGTCACTATCTGCGAACCCGACTGACCGGTCTGGCGTTCTGTATGACTCCTGGTACGGCATATTACCTTCCTTTTAGTTGTCAGGCCGAAGATACACCGGTGTTGCTGGATGACCACCTGGCGCTGGAGTTATTGAAGCCGGTTCTGGAAAGTTATGACATCACCAAAATTGCGCATGATATCAAGGCATTGCGCCATGCTTTCAAACCTTATGGCATCCGGCTGGCCAATTGCAAACAGGACACCATGCTGAAAGCGTTTGTGGCGGACAGTACCATTCGCCGGGTCAGTGAACTCAGTGCTCATTTCGGTCATTTAAGCATTGATAATCTGGTGCGTCGTTATCTTAACTGGAGTCCTCAGACCATCGAAGAAGTCGCAGGCGCTACCGGGGTCAAACAAAAAACCATCGACAGCCTGCCATTGAATGAAAGCACCCGTTATCTGGCGGAGCAGGCGGATGCGGTCATGCGCATGAATATCTGGCTGGATGCCCGACTGGCTGCAACCGGCGAACTGGAGAAAGTTTACACCGGTATTGAACAGCCGCTGATTCCGGTACTGACCAGGGTAGAGGATGCCGGTGCCATGCTCAACGTGGAATATCTGCACAGTCTGACGGAAAAATTCCGTCAACGAATGGGGGTGTTGGAGCGCGAAGCTCACGAAGAAGCTGGAGAAGCGTTTAATTTAAGTTCCCCCAAACAGATCGGTGTCATTCTGTTTGAGAAGCAGGGATTGCCGGTGCTGCAAAAAACCGCGACGGGGCAGCCATCCACCAATGAAGAAGTGCTCAGCGAGCTGGCGCTGACCTATGACCTGCCCAAGCGCATACTGGAATACCGCCATCTGAACAAACTGGTGGGTACCTATACCGAACCTTTGCCAGGGCTGGTGAATCCCGATACCGGCAGAGTGCACACCAGTTACAACCAGGCCGGTGCCGCCACCGGGCGTTTTTCCTCCAACGATCCGAACCTGCAGAATATTCCCGTACGCAGTGAAGAAGGCCGTGCCATCCGGCAGGCGTTTATTGCACCGGAGGGCTATAAAATTGTTGCCGCCGATTACTCCCAGATTGAACTGCGCATCATGACCCACCTGAGTCAGGATCAGAATCTGATCAAGGCCTTTCGTGAAGGCCGAGACATTCACCGTGCCACTGCAGCAGAAGTCATGGGAGTGGCCGAAGATCAGGTCAGCAGTGAACAACGCCGTAATGCCAAGGCTATTAACTTTGGTCTGATCTATGGGATGAGCGCTTTTGGCCTGGCAAAACAATTGGGTATCGGTCGTAAAGAAGCGCAGGAATACGTGGACACCTATTTTGCCCGCTATCCCGGCGTTCGCCGTTATATGGATGAAACCCGGGCGGAAGCGTCCGAGACCGGTTATGTCGAAACCATTTTTGGCCGTCGGCTGTATCTGCCGGACATCAAAGCCAGTAAACAGATGCTGCGAAAGGCCGCCGAAAGAACGGCCATCAATGCGCCTATGCAAGGAACCGCCGCGGATATCATCAAGCGTGCCATGGTGGATGTGCAGGCCTGGCTGGGATCATCCCGGCTGGATGCGACCATGATCATGCAGGTGCATGATGAATTGATCTTTGAAGTGCCGGAGCGCAATGTTGAAGAATTTATTCACGGCGTAAAACTGCGCATGCAACACGCAGCCGATATCGACGTGCCACTGGTCGTGGATGTTGGTGTTGGTGAAAACTGGGAACAGGCACATTAGTGCCTGTTCTTATTTTTTGAACGCATAGTCCAAAACCAGTTATCTGCACGATATTGATTCGTGTTTACACCGTTTTTTATGTAAGCCTGTTATTTCCCGACAGCAATCCAGGAGACTGATTCAGTGGCGTGGCTTCCGTCTGCGCGACTGCCGCTGGCTGTATTTTGCTCATCGAAACGGATTTCAAATCCTGATTTGCTGACGTTCTGTATGCGGATGTTGGGGTCATCGCTACCGGCATAGGTGACAGTCTGCGCAACGACATCGGGAACTGCGCTGAAGGGCTCGTCAAACGTGACCAGCTGCCAGGTACTGCTGGCCCGGTCGCTATACAGTAAAATCGTTCCTGATTGGATATTAAGTGATGCTGCGAATATCCAGGAAGATGCAATAAAGGCAAGAACAGCAGCCGACAGTGTTATTATTTTTTTCATAGTAATTACCTCAGAATGAAGTTTTGATACCGAATGACAAAAAAAGACGGTTTCATTTATGTCTGCCATCGGAAGGTCGGATGCTAACAGATTTTTCGGTTGTCTTGCTGCACACTGGTACTAAAGAGCGAAGAAAAAATGATTTTGAGTCAGGCAAAAGGATCAGTTTTTTTAAATGATGGTATGTGGAAACCTGTTATTTGTTCGATGCCTGAACATTCTGATCAGGTTTCTATTGTGTCTGGTCTGAAGTTTTATTGCTGGATCATGTGTTGGCTGTTTGCATGAATTCGTTGAGCGATGTCCATACGTTCCCGCGACTGGCAGAGTTTACGGCAGCATACACAAAGGCTACGCCCTGCAGCCCGTCGTAGATGTCCGGCAATAACGAGTCGCTCTGCTGCTGGTTCAGGCAATCTGAAAATTCCCGATATAAGTTTGCAAATGCTTCGAGATAACCTTCCGGATGTCCGCCTGGTGTGCGGGTAACGCTCTTGGCCGAGTCAGATAGATAACCGGCGCCGCGGGTCAGTCGTTGAGTAGGTTCTCCAAACAGGGACAGTTCCAGTTCATTCGGGTTTTCCTGTTGCCAGCGTAACCCGCCCTGATCACCATAAATTTCAATGCTCAGGTTGTTTTCGTTACCGGGGGCAACCTGAGTGGCCCAAAGATGACCTTTGGCACCATTGTTAAAACGAATCAGCACATTGGCTTCATCATCCAGTATGCGTCCTTCCCCCCAGCACGATAAATCGGCCAAAACCGTATCTGCCTGGGCATTGATCATGAAGCAGGCCAGTTGATAAGCATGTGTACCAATATCTCCCAGGCAACCTCCCGCGCCGGCCTGGCTTTTATCTGTGCGCCATCCGGCCTGTTTATTGCCCTGCCGCTCCAGATCCGCTGTCAGCCAGTCCTGTACATAGTTGACCTGCACCGAGCGGATTTTCCCCAGGCGTCCCTGGGCAATCAGATGCCGTGCCTCGCGCACCAGGGGGTACGCAGAATAATTATGAGTCAGCAGAAAGGCCGCCGGGCTGCTTTCTGCAACCTGTTTTAATTCCAGGGCCTGTTCCATGGTGGCCGTCATGGGTTTGTCACAGATAACGTGAATACCCTGACGAAGAAAGGTAATGGCAATGTCCGCATGCAGGTGATTGGGGGTGACGATGGAAACCACCTGAATGCCGTCCTCGCGTTCACTTTCCTGTTGTGCCATGTGGTGATAGTCATCATACAAACGGTCAATATTGAGCTGCATTCCGGAGCGTCGGTTGCGTTCCGGATCGGAAGACAGCGCGGCGGCCACCAGCTGATAGTGACCGTCCAGACAGGCGGCCCAGCGATGTACCTCGCCGATAAAGGCACCTTCTCCACCGCCGACCATCCCCCAACGCAGGGGGCGAGATACTGTATGCATGATTACTTCCTCTCCAGTCCCAAAAGTTTGCGATTAGTTGCCTGATCAATGCCAGAGCCGGCAAAATCATCAAATGCCTTATCGGTGACCCGAATGATAAAGTCGCGAATATGCTGCGCTCCTTCACGGGCACCATCTTCCGGATGTTTCAGACAACATTCCCATTCCAATACCGCCCAGCCGGAAAAATCGTAAGCGGTCAGTTTGGAGAAGATAGCTTTGAAGTCCACCTGTCCATCGCCAATGGAGCGGAAACGTCCGGGACGATCCACCCAGGATTGGTAACCACCGTAAACACCGCTGCGGCCATTGGGGATCAACTCGGCATCCTTGACATGAAACATCTTGATGCGGTCATGGTAATGATCGATAAACGCCAGATAATCCAGATGCTGCAACACAAAATGGCTCGGGTCATAAAGAATATTGGCACGAGGGTGAAAATCGACTTCCTTGAGAAAACGCTCGAATGTCACGCCGTCATGTAAATCTTCACCGGGATGAATTTCAAAACACAGGTCGACACCGGCTTCATCAAACGCATCCAGAATCGGTTTCCAGCGTCGCCCCAGTTCCTCAAATGCCTGTTCAATGAGACCGGCCGGGCGTTGTGGCCAGGGATACAGATAAGGCCAGGCCAGGGATCCGGAGAACGTGGCATGGGCTTTCAGTCCGAGCCGGGCAGAGGCTTTGGCGGCCATATACATTTGTTCTGTAGCCCACTGCTGACGGGCCTCGGGGTTACCCCGGACATGCTCGTCGGCGAAACCATCAAAGGCATCGTCATATGCTGGATGGACGGCAACCAACTGACCCTGCAGATGAGTGGACAGTTCAGAAATCTGAATACCGTGTTTGGCGGCAGTGGCATTCAGGTCATCACAATAACTCTGACTTTCGGCCGCGAGGGTCAGATCCATCAGGCGGGAATCCCTTGTGGGCACCTGTACCCCTTTATACCCCAGTGATGCGGCCCACTGGCAGATGCTGTCGAATGAGTTGAAAGGTGTTTCGTCGCTGGCAAACTGGGCCAGAAAAATCGCAGGTCCTTGAATGGTGTTCATATCCTGTCTCCTACGTGTGAATGGTTAACAGGCAACACCCAAAGGTGTTGCCAGATACTATAAGGCATTTTCGAGTCCCTTAATTTCATACTGCTGTATTGAATTTGGCAGCCCGATGCCAAGTCGCAACCATCAGAAATATCTTCAGGGTATTTCTGATTAACGGTTCAATAGTAATGCGGCCGATTCAGGGTTCAGGGCTCTTGGTCGTTCGCAGGTGGTTGTCATCTTAACGGTAGTGCCGGTTTCGCCCGATTTCATTATCCCGAGCAATACCTCTACACCGTGCAAGGCACGATCCAGAGAACACATGTGATCCTGTTCATGATGGATGGACAGCACCATCTCCGCCAACCCGGCGGTGCGATAATTGGCCAGTGCCCGGTCTCCATGAATTTGGTTGGCTACACCGAAAGGGTGTTCCCACGGTGTCGTCAGATACAATTCGCGTTTGCCTTCCGTCACCGTTACTTTGCCCCCAAAAAAGTTTGGATCCGGCAGATACAGCGAGCCCTTGGAGCCATATAGCTCCATTGGGGCGTGGCCGTGTGCCTGAACATCCCAACTGGCGCTCAGAGTGATCAGTGCACCCTGTTCAAATTCCAGAATTGCGTGCAGGGTGGTGGGTGTTTCGACCTGGATGACGTCACCATAATGAGGTTGACTGGTAATGGTACGCTCGGGAAAAGGTGTGCTTGAGCGGGCGGTGACATTCCTGACCGGTCCCAACAGTTGAATCAGGTTAGCGATATAGTAAGGCCCCATATCCAATACCGGACCGCCCCCGGCTTTGAAAAAGAATTCCGGATTCGGATGCCACATTTCCATTCCCCGGCCCATGACATGACAGCTACCGGAAACAATATTCCCGACAGTGCCATCATCGATCAGTTTGCGGGCTAACTGGTGTGCACCACCAAGAAATGTATCGGGAGCACTGCCAACCCGTAGCCCGTTTGTCTGAGCCAGTGCCTGCATTTTCCGGCCTTCAGCCAGGTTCAGGCACAGCGGCTTTTCGGTGTACACATGTTTACCAGCCTGTAGTGCCTGCAGACTGATATCCGCATGGGCGGACGGAATGGTCAGGTTAACAACGATATCAATATCGTCATCTGCCAGCAGTGCATCGGTGGACATGGCCTGTAGTTCATATCGACTGGCAGTTTGCTGTGCCAGATCCATGTTGAGGTCGGCGCAGGCGGTAAACCTGAAACCTTTGAATAGCGGAGCCAGCTGGAGATAGCTGTTGGATATGTTGCCACAACCGATCACCCCGGCATTGAGTACAGAATTCATGCGACCTCCCCGGCGAGCTTTCTGGCACCTTCGATAGCCCGTTGAGCAAAGCGCGTGATATCGCTCGGATTATCATGTTCCATAATAAACTGCGTCGCCGGGGTGGCGCGAACAACCGGCCACCATTGCGACCATGGCAAAATACCGGTGGTGAAGTCGGCCCAGCCATCTTCGTCCAGACACTCTCCGTCGGGTGCGATATCTTTTAAGTGAACGCCACAAATCCGGTTTTGGTATCGGCTTAACCAATCGAGAGGATCCTGCTTGCCTTTCGCAACCCAGGCCAGATCCATTTCCCAACGAAGGGTCGGCGCGCCGGTCAGAATTGCAGTCATTGGCAATGATCCGTCCTCCAGAGGGTGAAATTCGAAATCGTGGTTATGCCAGCCGAACTCATAACCTTCGGCCCGTACCTGACCGGCAATGTGTTCCAGTCTATGCCCCAGCTCCAGCCAGCCGTGAGTGGACTGGGATTGGGGGCGCAGTTCAGGTTTGAGGAACGGGCAGATCATTGTCCGCATGTTCAGACGCTCGGCTATCGTCAGTGCCTGATCGATATCGGTCTCCAGCATCGTTAAGTCGAAATGACCGGTTGGCATGGTAAGTTCGTGTTTGGCTAACAGAGCAGTTAACTCATCGATGTTGGAATAGAGACTGCCATATCCCTCCACCTGACGATAACCCTGCTCTTTGAGCATGGCCAAAACCGCATCCAGAGAAGGTGCCTTGCGGGCACTGAAAAGCTGAAATGAAAAAGCTGTCATGACGAATCCTTATGGTTGATTGAATGGATAGCAAGGTACTGCTGCGATTATGTTTTGTCAGAGTCTGTCCTCCGTTGTTTGGGAAAACAGATGCACTTTTCCGGGATCGATAAAAATGTTGATAGGGTCACCACTGTGATAATCATGATCCCCGTGTACTTTGATCGACCAGCGGCAATCCAGCAGTTCAAACCAGAAAATACTTTCGTCCCCCATGGGCTCCACAATATCGATTGTGACGGTGGATAAACGAATGCTGCCGGGTCGCTCTTCAATGCATAAATGTTCCGGGCGGATGCCTAAAAATACGGCTTCATCATTGGTAGCCGTTTCAGGTTCATACCCATGCAGATCGATACGAAAATCCTGTTGACTGAATACTCCCTCATGCCAGTGACCGGCGATGATGTTCATGCCTGGTGAGCCGATAAAACGGGCCACGAAGAGATTGCAGGGGTGGTGATAAATTTCTCCTGGTGTGCCCAATTGTTGTACTTCACCGTTTTTCATAATCGCTATTCGGTCCGCCAGTGTCAGCGCCTCGACCTGATCATGAGTTACGTAAATCATGGTGTTCTTGAGCTGCTGGTGCAGCCGTTTGATCTCAACACGTAAATCTGCGCGCAATTTTGCGTCGAGATTGGACAACGGTTCATCAAACAGAAAAACATCCACATCACGGACAAGTGCGCGACCAATGGCAACGCGCTGACGTTGGCCGCCGGACAGTTCTGAGGGTTTTCGCTGGAGCAGCGACTCAATCTGTAGGATGCGAGCGGCACGGTCGACCCGGCGGGCAATTTCCGCTTTTTCCATGCCGGTCACTTTCAAGCTGAAGGACAGGTTTTTTTCCACCGTCATTTGCGGATACAGCGCATAGGATTGAAAAACCATGCCAATGCCTCTGTCCTTGGGCTCGTCCCAGGTGACATTACGATCATTGATCCATATTTGTCCGGCACTGATGTCCAGTAGACCGGCAATGCAATTCAATAACGTGGATTTTCCGCAACCGGAGGAACCAAGTAGCACTAAAAATTCGCCCTTGCGAATATCCAGATTAAGGCCTTTCAGCACATGAGTAGTCTGATATTTAAGATCCAATTGACGGATGGACACACTGTTCATAGTTACCCCTTGACTGCGCCGGCAGCAATGCCGCGCACGAAATATTTGCCAGACAGAAGATAGATAGCGAGTGGGATGATGGCCGTGAGAATCGTTGCGGCCATGTTAACGTTGTACTCGCGGACACCATGGGTGGTGGAAACGATATTGTTCAGTTGAACGGTCATCGGCAGGTTGTCTCGCCCGGCGAAAATCAAACCGAGTAAAAAATCATTCCAGATCCCAGTGGTTTGTAGAATGACAGCAACGACTGTGATGGGAACGGACATAGGCATCATGATCTGGATGAAAATCTGCCAGAAGCCAGCGCCGTCCACACGTGATGCCTTAAACAGCTCTTCAGGTACCGAGCTGAAGTAATTCCTGAATAACAGCGTCATCACCGGCATACCAAAAATGGTATGGATGATAATAATTCCGGCCAGGGATCCAAATGCCCCCACTTCACGAAGAAAAATAATCAGCGGGAAAATCACTACCTGAAACGGCACAAACGCACCAAACAGTAAAATACCAAACAATAGATTGGCACCACGAAACCGCCAGAATGCCAGGGCATAACCATTGATGGATCCGATCAGAATTGAAATGACAACACTTGGAATCGTGATCTTGACTGAATTCCAGAAACCTTCCTGAATACCGTTACATTCGATACCGGTGCAGGCTTCAGACCAGGCTTTGATCCAGGCAGAAAAATCCAGACTGTTGGGCAGAGCAAATAATTCACCCAGGCGGATTTCCGGCATGCCCTTGAATGAAGTGACGATCATCACGTACAAGGGGATGCAGAAAAACAGCGCGGCACCGATTAAAAAACCGTAAATGCCCAATCGTGAGGGGGATAATCGCCGAGGCTTGGGACCCTGCGGTCCAGAGAGATGTATTGCTGTCATATCAACCTCCCTGCCGAGTCGCTGGCCGGACGTATTCACGGTAGATCCATGGCCCTATCACCACCAATACCGGCAACAGCATCATGGTAGCCGCGGCCATGCCCAGCCCTACGTTGGCGCGTTGGGTGATATGATCGATGACAAACTTGGCTGGCATTTCCGTAGCCATACCCGGTCCGCCGCCTGTCTGGGCGACAATCAGGTCATATACACGTACAACACCTACTGCCAACAACACAACTGATGTGACGATCACCGGTCGTATCATCGGTAGTATGATAAATAAATAAACCTTCCAGGGAGGTATGCCATCCACTCTCGTAGCCTTCCAGAGTTGTTCATCTATTCCCCGCAGGCCCGCCAACATGATGGCCATGACCAGGCCGGAAGATTGCCAGACAGCGGCGATCAATACCCCGTAAATGGCATACTGAGGATCGACCAGGGGAGCAAAATGAAATGATTCCCAGCCGAGTTTCTGAATCACATTCTGAATACCCAGAGAAGGCTCCATCATCCATTGCCAGATCAGGCCGGTGACGACCAGAGACATGGCGTAGGGATAAAGAAATAAGGTTCGAAAGGTACTTTCAAAGCGGACTTTCTGATCCAGAAATACCGCCATCAGAAAGCCGGATAACAGACAGAATGCAATAAACAGAACGCCATAAATAAACAGGTTTTCGACTGACATGATCCAGCGAGAGGTTCCCCACAGACGTTCATATTGATCAAGACCAACCCACTTTAAATTGGGAAACAGGCGTGATCGGGTGAAAGACAACAGCACTGAATAACTAACGCAAATGACAAATACCCCGACCGCCACAATCATCATGGGGGTACTGGCCAGTAATGCGGAAAACTGTATCCGCTTGGAGGTTCGATTGTTCTTTTTCGTTTCGGTAACGGTGTTAACCATAGTTTCTTCCATTGCGAAATCCTCTGTATAAACCGCGCATCCAGCTTCAGAGATGCACGGGTTATCTGACGTTTAGTCCGCGTTGGCGATGATGTCCGAGAATGTCTTCACGGCATCAGCAACGGACATGTCAGGGTTATTCCAGAAAGTCGAGACGAGGTCCTGTATTTGTCCGTTAGTATCTTCAGTGATATAAGCTACTGCTGGGAAAATCGCGGATTTGGGATCATTCAATAACGCCATTCCCTTTTTCATACAGGCATCGGCGATATCCATGTCTACATCAGCACGGATCGGCAGAGAGCCCTTGGCGTTATTGAACTTGGCCTGAACCGCAGGACTCACCAGCATCGATGCCAGTTTGAACTGTGCTGCTTCCAGCGCTTTATCAGAAGTTTTGGGGAAAATAAATGAGTCACCACCCAACGTGAGATAAGGACGGTTTGAAGGACCAGGAATACAACCATAATCAATATCGGCCTGTTGTCCGGCTGCGGCAAATTCACCTCGTGCCCAGTCTCCCATGACCTGAGTGGCCGCTTTACCGGTGATGACCATGTTGGTTGCATCATTCCAGTTTCGGCCAGGGGAGCCAACATCGATAAACTGACGTAAGGCTCCAAACGTTTCGAAGACTTTAGTCATTTTTGCGCCGGCGGCGGCACTGGCATTCTTGTCTCGCCAGATCTGATACCAAAAGTCCGCATCGGTAATGCCAATCATGACATCATCAAACAGGTTTCGATCCTGCCAGGGCTGACCACCATGAGCGAGGGGAATGTACCCGGCCTCTCGAATGGCTGGAGCCACCTTCAGAAACTCTGGCCAGGTTTTCGGTTCTTTAACGCCTGCCTGAGAGAATATTTTTTTATTGGTCCACAACCATTGGGAAGAATGAATATTGACCGGAACACAATACAGCCGGCCATCTTTGATGCAGGGATCCAATATGTTCTGCGGACGAATGGATTTAAACCAGCCCTCGCGTTCGGCGACCGGTGTCAGATCAAGTAATAAATCCTCTTCGATCAGTTCCTCGAACTGACGTGATGTATTGAATTGGGCAGCTCCTGGTGCATCTCCTCCAAGAATGCGCTGCATGGTAACAGACCGGGAATTTTCTCCGAGTGCTACTGCGGTATCGACCCAGCGATCCTTACCGAGCTTATTGAACTCCTCGGCGAGTATGCTGACCGCACGTTGCTCCCCACCCGATGTCCACCAGTGAATGACTTCTAATTCCGTCGCTTGAACTGAAATGCTGATTGCACCCACACCGAAGGTAAGCGCGAAGATTTTTTTACCCAACATATTATTTTTATCCTCATGGGTCTGGTCTCCTGCTGCAACCGGCGTCCAGGTTACGACAGGAAAAAACGTTCATTTTAAATGAAAGCGCTTTCATTTTTGGATAATAGGCTTCATTTTTTTAAAAAGTCAAGCCATTTGAATTCAGTTATGAGAGTGGGAATGCATTTTCAAGAAGACTTTTAAACTGCGCTCATGATAGAAAATATCTGTTATATCAATGACCTGTAAAGCGAACTTCTGTCTTAAATTTTTTGATATTTTGCTTTTACGTATTTGAAAATTTTTTTAATTTACTAAACATTCATAGCACACAAAAAGTCCGAAACCGTTTACATGTCAATACCAAGATGACGACTTCACATTTGGATAAACGACCCTTATTGGATACCTGAAAATCTGTTAGGGAATTTGAATAACTATTTAGATTGCCAATGCCGTGTTAAAAATCTGTTCAAACCGGTCATTTATGTCTTATAAACTCCGGCTTTTGGCTCGACACATTCTATCTTTTGATCGCTGACCAGCAGCGCCCGAATCCGCGTCTGGCGGACAGGGTCGCTAATTTATGCCACGGCTTCCTATTAACCCGACAAATCTGGCGAAACCCCGAATCGTCGGACCGCTTGATTTATCGGGGCTCGCATTGGCTATAGCTAATGGTGTGGTCCGACATCCCGGTGCATCCCTGCGTCACACTATTAACCCGACATGTATACTTGCCAGGTTAATCGCCTGCATCAAAACTATTCCTATTTTTCAGAGGCCCCTTAGATGTCGAAAGTAAACTTCAGGCCGATTCACGAGTGATCAGAGATGGTTGGAACTGTCGTTTGGGCTTGTGTTGGGTACCGTAAACCCGATTTAGTACTAATAAGGCTGTTGCTTCTGCCATTTCATATAGTGGCATGTGTATAGTCGTCAGGCTGGGGATAAAGTTCTTTGAATGTTCCCAGTTGTCATAGCCCATAATGGCCATGTCCTTTGGTACACGTATACCCTGATCATGACAGACCCGTAGAGCACCTATCGCCATCATATCATTGGCAAAAAACACAGCGGTTGGTTTTTGTTTGAGTTGCAGAATGGTTTTCATGTGACTGGCTCCATCGGCAACACCGAAACTGCCTTCGACTTGCCAATGTACTTTTAAACGGGCTTCCTTCATTGCCTGAATGCTGCCCAGATAGCGTTGATCGGCATCGCGCTTCCATCGTGGACCGGACACTATTGCAATTCTCGTATGCCCTTTTGAGAGCAGATACTGAATAGCCATTTGACCGCCTGCAAAGTTGTCGTAATCAATATTCTGTTGCCGGTCACCGGGAAAATGCTGGTTCATAACGAATACCGGGCAACGTTTATTTATTCGGGCGATTTCTTTCTCCGTTAAAAAATTCGTGACCAGCACTAGAGCATCAACCTGTCGTTTTATCAGAAAGTCGACGGCATCCCTTTCGCCTTCGAGTGAATTCTGACCACTGGCGATGATGACATGTCGATCATGATTACGGAGAGCCGTCTCAATACCACTGGCAGCCGGACCATAGTAGGGTGTATTGATGTTTGTGGTTACCAGGCCAACAGTATAGGTTTTGTTGGAAGCTAATGAGCGTGCTGCCTGGCTTGGGCTGTAATTCAATTTTTCAACGGCAGCCAGGACCTGTAGTCTGGTTTTTTCTCTGACGGGTGTTGAACCACTCAAAACCCTGGATACGGTGGCTTTGGAAACACCTGCGAGGTTGGCGACTTCGTCAATCGTACTCATGTATTGTTGATTCCCAAATATATTGAAAGTTATCGCATTATGACTTTATTGCAAATATTTTTGTTTTTCCTGTTTATTTTTCGATATTGATTTTTATAAATGGTTTCGATCATTACTTTTTGTGAGTTTTTCAGGTTTAGCGGTTTTTTTGGTTTATTGGAACCATTTCGAAGATGACTGCAGGTGTATATCCCGAGCAATGTTTGTGAACATGATGTGATATCATTTTTGCCTATGGTCATGTGCAGTTTCGTAGTCCTCTGAAAATTGATTATGAACAATTGAAGCGTAAAGGGACTTCCTTCGTTCCCAGTTCAATTTTTCCAATTCAGGAATATCATAAAACTCTTTAACATGGCCAATACACAGATAAGCAATCAATTTGTGGCCGGCAGGTGCTTTCAGGATGTCATCAACAACGGATGGATTAAGAATGCTGACCCAGCCCATACCAATATTCATAGCCCTGGCCATCAGCCACATATTTTGAATAGCGCAAACAACACTGTACTCACCAACTTCTGGAATAGTGTTGTTGCCAATGATGGGGTTTTCCGGTGAGGTGTAGTATACCGCGATGTTGACCGGTGCTTCGATGATGCCATCCAGTTTCAGCTGCTGGTATTGTTGCTGTGCTTCCAAAGAAAATTTTTGTCTGGCCCGATGGGTTTCCAATTCAAAATTTCTATATACCATCTGTCTGATCTGTTTGTCTCGGATTATCACAAATTTCCAGGGTTGTGATAATCCGACAGATGGAGCGGTTGTGGCCGCTAATAAAATTTTTTCGAGTTCTTGTTCCGTCAGTTCCTGGCTAAGAAAATTATTACCTCTGATATCCCTTCGATGCAGCATTAACTGCATTAGTCTGTTTTCGTCTTTATCAGTAAATTGCATAAGTATTTTTCCATCTGGCGACTCTTCAGCCGAAAAGACTGTGTCGTCTGACAGTGAGCATTGCTGGTGTCTATTGTGAGAGCGACGCATTGAACTATAAATCCAGTCGTATGAATAGCAGGATGAAGGGCACTGCCCACAGCTCCAAAACGATCTTTGTGTTCAAATGTGCGACCAGGCGGCCATTGTTATGAAATTCCTGGTTTTCCGGTTATGCTCTTAATCAAACTTTATAACGATTGAGTGATCGAATCTGATATGGCATACGAACTGGAAAATCGCCTGGTAATAGGCGTTGCCTCAAGCGCGGTATTTGATTTAAGCGAATCAGATGAAGTATTCCGGCAGAAAGGCGAAGAAGAATATCGCAAGTTTCAGCAGGAAAAACTGAATGATGCTTTGCCCAAGGGCATCGCTTTTCCATTTATCAAGCGATTGCTGTCGCTGAACGACTTATGTGAGGATCCGGAAGACCCATTGGTCGAGGTGGTGCTACTGTCACGCAATGATCCTGATACCGGCTTGAGAGTGATGAAGACGATCAAGCATTACGGACTTGCAATGACGAGGGCAATCTTCATGCAGGGGCGCTCCCCTTACGAATATATTCCGGCCCTGAATATTGCATTGTTCTTATCCCGAAATAAGGACGATGTCGAAGCGGCTATTCAGGCCAAATACCCAGCTGGTCTGGTATTGGAATCTCACTTTAACGATGATGAGAATGATCAGACATTGCGGATTGCCTTTGACTTTGACGGCGTCCTGGCAGGTGATGAGTCCGAATCGGTGATGCAGTCATCAGGCTTGCAGGAATTTCATGAGCACGAGGTGCGTAATGTCACTCAACCGCACAATCCAGGTCCACTAAAAGAACTGCTGGTCAGAATTTCTAAAATTCAGTCGGTGGAAGAGCAATATAAAAAGTCACATCCGGAATATCAGAATCGTGTTCGTGTATCCATCGTCACAGCGCGTAATGCACCTTCCCATGAGCGCGCTTTGATGACCTTGAAGAGTTGGGGGGTAATGGCCAATGACGCGTTCTTTCTAGGTGGTATCGAAAAAGGCAGGGTACTGGGCGTTTTGAAACCCCATATCTTTTTTGATGATCAGTCCGGGCATCTGCGATCCGCCAGTGAAGTTGCTCCCTCGGTCCACATTCCTTTCGGGGTGACCAATCAGTCATGAGTAGTGACAATGATTTGAAAACACGGATGAGGCAAAAAGCTGTTCGTGCCGCTGACATGCTGGTGCGCAGACATCAGGCGTTGCTGGTCATCTTATATGGCTCGGTGGCACGTGGTGATGTGACGGAAAACAGCGATATTGATATCGCCTGTTTCTGTCAGAATCCACAAGTATCCCAGGATGTCCAGACATTTGAAGGCAGCAGGCTGGATGCCTGGATTTATGACGTAGCTGCACTTGATCCGCAGCGTAATGATTTTTTGCGTATGGGCGGTGGAGAGATCCTGTTTAATGATGGCATTGATGGTGTCGCTTTTTTAACCAGTGTTCAGGCTCGTATTATCCAGGGGCCTGGAGAATTGCAGGAAAATACCCGTAATCAACTGATCGAATGGAGCACGAATATGCTGCAACGGGCGGGCGGAGATAGTGTGGAGGCGCACTTTCGCCGTTGCTGGTTACCTTGTGAGTTGCTGGAAATCTATTTTCAGTTACGTGCCATGTGGTATCTGGGATCAAAACAAAGTTTTAAATGGTTGCGTGATCACGATCAGGAAAGCTTCGTATTGTTCCAGCAATGTTATCGGTTTCCTGGTGACATGGTATTGATTGAGCGATTGGTGACAAGAGTTATCACAATTGCCCAATAATCTGACGGTTGCTCATAAATTCAATGCGCATGTGTTAACAGGTGTTTATATCAAAAATATGATCGGACTATGACGATTCTGTTAATCATCATTGAACAGGAGCGAATGCTGTAGATATGTACTTTATATAGTCGGTGGCGTTTATTTTGATGTTATCTCCAGCGGTTAACATGCCGGAAATATCCGGCATGTTGAGTAACAGCCTAATTGCAGAACGTCTATCACAGATACTTGATATTTTTAAAGAACTGATCAGGCCTGCACGGCTTTGGCAATTAAACGATCCAGAGTATCCTGATACTCATTGAGTACCGGATTTAGATTCTTCCGTTGTTGCACTTTGATCTTCGCTTCCAGATCTCCCGTTAATGGCAAATCAAGCAATGGCTGTAACCGTTTCATCGTTGCCACCGGGTCCTTAACCAGTTCGTCATAATTCAATTCGATAGCCTGTTCCGCTGATAACTGTTGTATCTCCGCTCTGTAGGCGGCAATCTGACGTGCAACCGTTCTTGCCAGTAATGGCCGGGCGATCAGTGCAATCGTTTTTTCACCCACTAACCGATAGAGTTTTCGCAATATCCACCAGACGACATAACCGGCGCGGTAGCCCCGACGGGAACCATCAACACTCAACAGCATTTCGAGATAGGCCTGGGGTTGTTCGAGGTAAGCGATCAGCGCATTCAACATACTGTTAAGTACTGCCATCGGTTCCCGTGAAATATAAATGAATCTTGCAAGTGGGAACTGTTCAGCAATCCACTGGGCATTACCGGTATCCCAAGGGTTCTTCAACAGTACCGCCTGAGTGTCCTTTTGTACCGCTAATAACTTGCGACATATTTCTTTAAAAAAAACGACATTATTTTCTGTTAGTTTAAATGAGCGGGTATGTCGCCTTAATAAAAAACCGTACTCCTCCACGGTATGGTCGTTAATGGAAGTATGATCAATGCTCCGGTTTTGAATACCCAGTTGTTCAAAGCATTGATTTAAATAACTCCTTTCGTCCTGTTCGCGCCCGAGGTGATAGCTGCTTAACAATTTGGGGTAATAAAACAAATGATAAAGTGTCAGATGTGCCAGCGGAAAAGATTTGGCGACTGCATCATATAGAAATGTAGTACCCGAACGATGCAGCCCCATAATAAAAACCGGTTTCACTGGAATGTTTGCCAGTTCATCTGATCGATCGAAGTCTTCATTATGACAAGTGATAGATTTTAATAGGGTAGATTTTTTCATAGGAAGTCATGTCGCGGTTGTGGGTTTAAAAGTGACTGAAAATATTTAACAGACTAATATTCGTCAGTACAATCAATGAAAACATTTCAGCGTCTTTCTGTTTTTTTGGATAAAAGAAAGAATATTCTGGGTGTTCATTTGTTTTTTATTGGAGTATAGTTCTCCCCATGTAATCGATTACAATATAAATAAAAACAACAAATCACGTACATTTTCCAGAATATATATGCACAAACGGCAAAAACGACACTTTCGAAAAAAATATTAATTGATTTCTCATACTATTTGTTTTTAGTACTTTAGTATGAAGTGACAAATATTTTTAGAAACTGTCATTTTTTTAAACTTTTTATCAATTTGTTGACAATGCCAATTGTGACGTGGTTCTCGATATAAAACATAAATCATCCTCTCAAAAAAATTTAATAAAAACGATTTCACACTTAATCCCAAACTTAAAAATCAATTAAAAATTAGATAGTTATAAGGTTTGCGGATAACTTTTTCCGGTAAAAAAAAATAGAAAACTCTCTTTTTTTTTAGCTCTTACCATAATGAATTTTTAGTGGCAACCGTTTACAAAGATTGGTGCTCGTTTAAATTTACCTGAACAAATCCACTCTACCGACTGTGCCGGTTTTATACTACTGACATCATTGCGGGAGGACGCAGAAATGATCGAAACAGAGGGCAAATACCCTAAGTTAATTAAGAACGAGATTCAGCCTTTTCTCTTGCCCTTGTCTACCCCCCAGCGTGGTCAATGGATGGGTCAGAAAATTGGTCCCAGGAATGCTACATACAATTTGTCAGAATATATTGAAATAAAAGGTAGCATCGATATTGAGTTATTTTCCGCTGCAAGCAGACAGTTGATTTTGGAAGCAGATACAACTCGTTGCTTCATCGTGGAGCAGGGAGATAAGGTCTTTCAGAAAATCGAACAAAATTGTGACAACCACTATGCATTTTTTGATTTCAGTAGTTCTCAAGATGCACATGAAGCGGCATTGGAGTGGATGCGAGAAGATATTCACCGTCCTTTGGATCCAACTTGTGATCCACTATGGTTCAGTGCGCTGATAAAAATTACTTCTGATCGCTATTATTGGTATCAAAGATGCCATCATGTTGCATTTGATGGATTCAGTGGTGGAATGTTGGCACGCAGACTTGCCGAAATATATTCGGAGATGGTTGCTGGTCAGGAAGTTTCACCAAGTCCGTTTGGACCGTTATCCATGTTGGTTGAAAGCGAACAGGAATATCGACAGTCCAGCCGTTTTCAGCGTGATCGCGAATATTGGATGGAAACCTTAAGCCATTTGCCGGATGCGGTGTCACTGGCGCAGCGTTTGGCTCCTTCCAATGGTGGATTATTAAGGAAAACCTTATATCTTTCTCAGGCATTGACTGAAAAGATAAAAGAAGTGGGCCAACAAGCAGGTGGCTCATTGCCGCAAACACTGATTTCACTGGTTGCAGCATATTACTATCGGGCAACCGGTGTTGATGACCTTGTGTTTGGTATGCCGGTCACTGCCCGTACCAGTAAAGCATTGCGCAGTGTGCCTGGAATGATGGCCAATGCAGTACCTATTCGTCTGGCCATGGATTCAGACATAACTCTCGAGCAGTTGATTCAGCAGGTTGGCAAAGTGATGCGTAGTGCCTTACGGCATCAGCAGTATCGCTACGAAGATTTGCGCAGAGACCTCGGATTGATGGCGAATGGACGGCAAATTTCCTGGTTAGGGATCAACATAGAACCGTTTGACTACGATCTGCGATTTGGGGAATGTAGCACTTCATTGCACAACATGTGCAACGGTGCCATTGAAGATCTGACGATATTTGTTTATGACCGTAATGATGGCCAGGGGCTTCGGGTGGATCTGGATGCGAACCCTGCACGTTATTCAGAATCAGAACTGATTGCACACATGCAACGGCTTGAACGGTTGATGCTGGCGGTTATTAAAGAGCCACAACAGTCATTGAGTAAAGCGAGTCTGCTGAGTGCGGCAGAGCGCCATAAAATATTAACTGACTGGAACAAATCATCCTGGCCGGTTCCTAAACTTTCTGTGGTTGATCTATTTGATGCTCAGGTCATGTGCAGCCCATGGGAAGTGGCCGTCACGACAGATGAGCGCTCACTGACCTACATGCAACTGAACCGGCTTGCTAATGCCTGGGCCCGGTGGTTGATCAAAAACAACGTTCGTCCGGGTGAGCTGGTGGCGGTTGCCTGTAATCGCGATACCAATATGCTGGTGGCATTGTTAGCTGTTCTTAAAGCAGGAGCAGCTTACTTACCACTTGATCCGGATTTCCCGGAAGAGCGATTGAAAATCATTCTGGAAGATGCCCAACCTAAACTGCTGCTAAGTAGCGAAGATCTCGTGAACAGCTTGCCGAAGGTTGAAATACCAACATTGTGGCTGAATAACCCTGGCTTCGATCCGTCCTCTCCGGAGTACGGTGTGAATCCTGTGGTTCCCTCCATTCACGGAGACAGCCCCGCATACGTCATCTATACATCCGGCTCCACCGGACGCCCGAAAGGGGTGGAAATCCCCCATCGTGCATTTACCAATTTCCTTTGTGCCATGCAGGGAGAACTGAAGCTGACGCCAGACGACTGTTTCCTGGCTGTCACCACAATTTCCTTCGACATTGCAGCATTGGAGTTGTTCCTGCCGATTGTCATCGGCGCATCTGTTTTGATTGCCGAGCGTAAAGTGGTACGGAATCCTGAGGCTCTGGTTGATATGGTGACGCGTCATGGCGCGACGGTTATGCAGGCCACACCATCATTGTGGCAGGCTCTGTTGCCGGATTACAGCAAAGCACTGCATGGCATTAGAACTCTGGTAGGCGGAGAAGCGCTGTCCGGACCGTTGGCAAAAATGATGGCCGGACTCGGGCATCCCGTTATAAATGTATATGGACCCACGGAAACTACCATCTGGTCGACTATCATGACATTGTCCAATCCGGCGGATATCGATCATCCACCGATTGGCCGGCCAATCTGGAACACCCAGGTATATGTTCTGGATCACGCTTTGGAGCCGGTACCAGTGGGCGTGACCGGAGATCTGTATATCGCTGGAGATGGCTTGGCCCTGGGGTATTACCGTCAGCCCGATCTCACCAATGAGCGATTTGTTGCCAATCCATTTGGTCAGCCGGGCAGTCGCATGTACTTCACTGGCGATAAGGCCCGCTGGCGTGATGACGGTGTGTTGGAATATCAGGGACGTAGCGACCATCAGGTTAAAATACGGGGTTTCCGCATTGAAATCGGTGAAATAGAAACCCGACTTCTGGCCTGTCGCGAAGTGAACCGTTGCGTAGTCGTTGCCCAGACGGCGCCTCAAGGCAATCAGCAGCTGGTTGCGTATGTCGTACCGGTGGATGAAAAACTGAATACCGATGACCTGCGCAGACAATTATTGTCCAACCTTCCGGATTACATGATTCCGACGCACTTTATGCTGATGGAGCAATTGCCGCTAACGCCGAACGGCAAAATTGACCGTAAGGCTTTGCCGTTACCGGTATGGCATGCCGCCCGCGCATATGTGCCACCGCGTACTCCCGCAGAGGAAATGGTTGCGTCTATCTGGGCGGAAACTCTGGGACTGGAAAAAGTCGGGATATACGATAACTTTTTTGAAATCGGCGGAGACTCCATTTCGGCCACCAGGATCCTGAATCGGATTAATGAGACCATGGCCATAGATGTGCCCTTAAGTGCCATGTTTACTTCTGCGACCATCGCAGATCTGACTGACCAATTGCGGCGCGACGATTCCTGGGATCCATTGGGAGTGGTTTTACCCATCAAAACGGATGGTACAGCAGCACCTTTGTTCTGTATCCACCCGGCCATTGGATTGTCCTGGGCGTATGCCGGTATGCAGCGGCATCTCTCAGATAACATTCCATTATATGGAATTCAGTCTCAAGGGTTGCGACACGCTGTTCGTCTGCCTAACTCCATTGAAGAAATGGCTGAGGATTATCTGGAGCAGATTCGCCGCGTTCAACCGAAAGGTCCCTATCGATTGCTGGGCTGGTCTTTCGGAGGCATGGTTGCGCACGCGCTGGCACAGCGGTTACAGACTCTGGGTGAAGAGGTTTCGTTTCTGTGCATGCTGGACACCTACCCCTATCTCTTTGGTCCTGACATTAAAAAGGACAATGAATCCATGGTGAAGGCAGCTCTGGCATTCCTTGGGTATAACCCGTCTACATTGTCGGAGCAACCGAAAGATATGACGGAACTGGCGGCATTTCTGGTGCGTGAATACGATATTCCATCTATGCCAATGGTTCAGGAAATGCAGAAAAACAATGCCAACATTATTGATCATGTGCTGGCAGTGATTCAGAATAATCTCGACTTGGCGCGTCGTTTCCGGCCGGGATATGTGGAGGCTGACCTGCTGTTCTTTGTAGCGGAAGAAAGTATGAATGACTCGATGAAAGATATTCTGGATCATCGTGCCGAAGCCTGGAAAAGTAGCATCACAGGAGAACTGAAAATACACTCCATTAAATGTATGCATCAGGAAATAATGGATGTTGAAGTGTTGAATGAAGTGGGGCCGATCATTGCCGAGTATCTCGGTCAATAACCCAGGGTAGCGAGATTGTCCAAACCAATATGAGGCCTATGTGAGAATCACATTATTTACCATCGGTACACAAGGTGATGTAAGACCTTTGGTTGCTTTGGGTGCGGGCCTTAGACGCGCCGGTCATGAGGTACGACTGGCCAGTAACCCCAGTTTCAGGGAACTGGTTCAGTCTGCCGGACTTGAGTTTGCACCAATCAATGCGGATTTTCTGGAACTCATGGCATCCGAGCCAGAAGCTGTCAGAAAAGGCAAAAACGTCTTTAAATTTTTAAACGCAGGTCGTAAAGGCCTGCTCAACATGGCCTCACAGTGGGCTGAGCAGGGTAAGACGGCTGCGCAGGATGCCGACTTGTTATTGGGTAACGGTATGACCGTGCCATTGGTGGCTTCGCTGGCTGAAGTATTTAAAAAACCGTACGTTCAGACACATTTGCAGCCGGTAACACCAACCCGTGCCATGCCGCCTATGGGTTTTCCATTACCACAAAAAAACCGTCCGGGGCTGATCAACCTGGCGTCCTATCACTTCATCCGATTTCTGGTCTGGCAAGCCTTGCGGCCTGCTATCAATGGTGTTCTACGCAAACAACTCGGACTGCGATCTTACCCCTGGTACGGGCCTTATTATCAGACAGAAGTAAAAAACCAGCCATTGATATATGGCTACAGTCAGCATCTCATCCCGAAACCACAGGACTGGACAACTCGCATTGAGATTGCCGGATTCTGGTTTTACGACCAGGCTGAATCATGGCAGCCACCGCCACATCTGCAGGCATTTCTGGAAGATGGCCCTAAACCGATTTACGTCGGTTTTGGCAGTATGCTGAGTGGTCGGGATTCGCAGGAACTGACGATTAAAGTGGTAAAAGCCATTCGTCTCAGTGGCTATCGGGCCATTCTGGCCACTGGTTGGGGAGGTCTGTCAGCGGAGTTGGCAGAAGGCATGGAAAAACATATTTGTGTGATTCAGCATGCTCCTCATGATTGGTTGTTTCCTCGGGTGGAGTTGGCAGTACATCATGGCGGTGCCGGTACCACGGCTGCGACGGTGCGGGCCGGTATCCCTTCTGTGGTCCTGCCGTTTCTTGGGGATCAGCCGTTCTGGGCATGGAATCTAAAACGCCTGAACGTATCACCGGGTGGACTGAATCTGGAAAACCTCACCGCTGAGCAGCTGGCACATAATATTCAGTTGGCTGGCTCAGAGCTGATTAAACAGAATGCCGCACTGCTGGGGCAAAAAATTCGCTCCGAAAATGGTGTTGAAAATGCCGTTCTGGCAATGAGGCGGTTAGGGTATATCGAGTAATCTACTTCGAACAGGGCGTTTATGATGCCAGGAGGCTTCTGAAAAATAGGAATAGTTTTGATGCAGGCCAGGAAGCACCGCTCGCAATACCGCAGTTTACTCGCGTAAATGAGGATGTGAGAATGGAGCTGACAACGTCCTGCGCGAAAATAGGCCATTTTTCAGATGGTGCGTTAGAATCGCCCGGTCAAAACGCAGTTACCTAAGGATTACTTCAGATGACCTACGCCCTGAAAGCGGAAATACCTTCCGTCGAACACTATATTGCAATACGACTGGCTGCCGGTCTGTCCCGTAAATCGGAACAGGCTGCAACTATTGGCCTGAAAAACAGCCTCTACAGCGTTGTGGTGTATCACCAGTCAAGCCCGATCGGAATTGGTCGTGTGATTGGCGATGGCGGCTGTTTTTTTGAGATCACCGATATGGCTGTGTTGCCAGAGCATCAGGGAAAAGGAATCGGGGCAATGATCATGACTGCACTGGTTGACTGGTTGCATCAGAATGCCCCCAGTACCGCCTATGTCAGCCTGATGGCCGACCATCACACTCCGGATTTTTATCAGAAGTTTGGTTTCACCAAAGCCGAGTTACCCAAATCATCAGGGATGTTTCTGCGTATTCCCTGAAACCAGTCCCCCATAGACCCTGCGCGATTGCCATGAAAGCGTAAAGCACGCTTGCCTAAAACAGCATGACTCCCAATGATGTTGAGCTATGCATTTTCACTCAACAGCGTAATATTGACGGGACTGCGCTGGCATTTGCGCCGGATGCGTCACTTCAGCACTGGGGGCACTATGACGACATCCTTGCTTAAACCGGTTGCCACGCCTGCGGCAGCCCGCAAAGAAACATCCAGTCGGTATGATAACGGCCGCTTTTACAATCTGGACCCGACCGAAAAAGTGCCACATCAGCTGTGGAAAATATTCAAGGCGTTGTTGTTTGGTAACTACCCCCGCCGGGTACCAGACAAATATATCCCCATTCAGACGTTGACTGCCGCCATACTGGATAACCTCGCGGAAGATGCAGCAGTGGCTTATCGGTTGGGGCACTCCTCGTTATTGTTGAAACTCGATGGCCATTTCTGGCTGACCGATCCGGTGTTTTCAGAACGCGCGTCACCGGTACAGTTTTTGGGTTCCAGACGCTTTCATCAACCGCCGATCAGTGTTTCTGAACTACCTCCCATCAAAGCGGTCATTCTCTCCCACAACCACTACGACCACCTCGACAAACACACCATTCTTCAGCTGGCCGATAAAGTTGAATACTTTGTCACACCGGTTGGTGTTGGTTTGGACCTGCAAAAATGGGGCATTGACCCGGTTTGTATTATTGAATGTGACTGGTGGCAATCGATCCGAATCGGCGAAACCGAATTCACCGCTACGCCAGCACAGCATTTTTCCGGTCGCAGTCTGGGTGATCGCGACGGTACGCTGTGGTGTTCATGGGTCATTAAAGGACAACAGAAAAAGCTGTTTTTCAGTGGTGACAGCGGTTACTTCTCCGGCTTCAAACATATCGGTCAGGAATACGGCCCGTTCGATATCACCTTTATTGAAACCGGTGCCTACAGTGACCTCTGGCCAGACGTCCATATGACCCCGGAACAATCCGTACAGGCTCACATTGATCTACGGGGAAAAGGCATGGTGCCCATCCACAATGGTACCTTCAGCCTTTCATTTCACCCCTGGGATGAACCGTTTGAGCGGGTGTCCAAAGCGGCGCAGGAACAACAAGTTACACTACACACTCCCCTGATCGGTGCGCCACTGGATCTTGATGAACCCGGCGAGACCGAAGCCTGGTGGCGACTGGAATAGTCGCCCTTAAGAACGCCCTGCCCGAAAATCTGCCAACAACTTCAAACATTTTAATGCTGCCTTTGACAGCCCCAGGGAATACTGAGATAACACTTCCGGATTTCTAATCTAAGGGGCTTCTGAAAAATAGGAATAGTTTTGATGCAGACGAGGAAGCACCACTCGTAACACCGCAGTTTACTGGTGTAAATGAGGATGTGAGACTGGGGCTGACAACGTCCTGCGCGAAAATAGGCCATTTTTCAGATGCACCCTAAAAAGTGATCAATAACAAGGACGGTTACTTCATGAGCCAGACTCAGCCACAAGACGTTACTGCGCTGCCGCAAACCATCAAAGACTTTATTCTCCGTCAGGGTTACTCTCTCAATCCGCTATGCTGGCAAGCGACCTATCGGTATCCCGAAGATGCCAAGGCGTTTGAACCTCAAAAACAGCCACTGCATTTCTTTATCTTGCAAACTGGTGGACAGCTCTCTCTGTTAACCCGCCATCAACCCAGACAGTGTGGCATCGTCTACGAACTCAAAGCCCGTTCGGGGCATACCGCTACCAAACCAGCTGCACCGCGACAGAATCTTGAGCGACCGGCACCCTTATATGTTGAAGATGATCCTTTGCCGGCCGGTACGCCGGGTGTCGATACCATCGACCAACCAGACTACTTTGCCCAACTGGAGTATCGTTATCCGGACGACAAAACCGGTGTCGTCAGTCATTACCGGATCAGTTCCGCAGAACAACACTATAGTGGTCAGCTGCTGGGCAGTACCGGCAAACTGGCTCTGCCAGCTCCCGGTATTGTGCACTATGAAATTGGCGCCGCCGTCACCGATGAACAGTGGCAGGCCGGTTATGATGCACTCGCTCAGCACTGTCGCGAGTTAAGCGACCACCTGAACGCCGCCGCTCCCATACAGACATGGCCCAAACAGGTACAGACACTGCACCTGATCCATACCGAAGTCCTCCATCCCGGTGACCCGGCCAATATGGCAGCGACATTGTTCGAAACCGGCCAGCCACTGCAAAACCTGTTTGAAACCGCCTCTGAAATCTGGCAGCGACAAATCCAGCGACCCGGCGATTTCGCCACCCGTTTCAGTCGTTGGCAGACTATCGATAAACTGCTGTTGCCCGACCAATTAGGTCAGAGTTTCGGCGTAACCGGACTATTGACGCCGGTTATCGGCGAACGCCTGTGTGATCTGATCTACCTGCTCGCCGGTGATATCCAGTTAACCGCATTACGCGCCGTTGCCGAACAACGCCAATATTCAGACCCTGACAACTGGCTTAAAGAAGCCGCACTGACAGCGCTGATCCACTGCAACGCCAAACCCAGTCCGGGTACCTCTGCCGGCAACCAATCGCCCTATTTTCACACCCTGAAACAGATTGGCCAGCAGCTGTATCAATTGGCAGAGCTGCAACGTCAGCAGGACAAAGTGGTCACCCTGAGTGAATCGAACAACAAACCGGTCAAACGCCTGCTTAAAGTTCCGGAGATTGGAAGTAACTGGTTCTACCAACCCTCCAAAAACCTCTCACAACCCAAACGGATTCTGCGGCTGGGGGTGTTTTTTGATGGTACCGACCAAAACCGCTATAACGATGCACAACTGCCGGATCGGGATATTTCCAATATTGCCAAGCTGGATGATTTGTATATGGAAACCCGTATTGATCAGGGCATGGAAGTCACCTATACCGACCACATTTACATCAAAGGTGTAGGCACTACCGATGGCAAGCAGACCAGTAAGGGGTTTGAGGTAGAAGAAAGCAATCTGGGGCTCGGTTTCGGCTTGGGGCCAGAAGGAGGACAAGCCCGGATTGCGGAAGTATTTGAGCGTTTAAAGGTCAAATTAGGAGCTAACGATTATGACGAAATTGTCTTCGACGTCTTCGGTTTTAGCCGAGGTGCGGCATTAGCTCGCTTTTTTACTAACTTGGTCAATCAATGGCCAGAATACTATAATCCTTATGATCATAGTGATCCGGTTCCAGAAAATGATTTATATACTGTTCGGGCATTTCCACAACATTTAACCGGTCGGGCGGCGTTTGTCGGTCTGTTTGATACGGTCGGCAGCTTTTATATGCCGGGTAATCATGATGAAGGGGAAATCAATCTGAACCTGAACGAACAGAGTGCCGAACGGGTCGTGCATTTTGTCGCTGCCCATGAGGTCCGGCAGAATTTTCCTTCCACTCGCATCAGCACCGAAACCGGCTATTTGCCCGCTAACTTTACTGAGATTGTCTATCCCGGCGTGCATGCGGACCTCGGTGGTGGTTATGAAAACCCCACCGGCCATGGCACAGAAAACTGGGAGCTGCTGACCACCCATATTTTTACCCTGCCACGGGAGAACAAAGCCCAAGCCGTGGCCTTTCTCAAACAGCAATACGACAAACCCGCACAGCATCAATTTGTGCAGCGGCGATTGAACGATGTCTATGTTCAACAACACAAACCAACCCGTAAGGAATTATCGATTTATTATCTGCATCTGATGCATCAGCATGCCAAGGCTGCGGGGGTGCCTTTAAGAAGTATGGATATGAATAAGAGTGCTCATATCATTCCGAATGACTTGCACCAGCAATTAAATAAATGGAAAGCCTCAGGAGGGTTAATCGAGACGGCTAAAAATCATCTTGATAGCTATATCCATACATCGGAACGAATCGATGAATCCTTTCCAAAAGTCAACAAACCCCGTGAAAAACACAAGCAATACGAGCGTGCTGTGTTCTATAACCATCCAAACCTGGCCGTAAAATAGGAGAAATCAATGTTCCATCGCTTTAAGGAAATGTTATTAATCCTGAGCAGCATTTTGCTGCTCATGGGTTGCCAGGAAAAGACCTACGATTATGGATTTAGCGAAGGTGGTATTGGAGGCGAAGGCTGGCCAGTTTGGGGTGAGTACTTGATTGTGAACGAAGCCTGGCAGGTACCCGTAGGGAATCTGTCCGGAGGTTATCCAGATAACATCCCGGATACTTCTCAATCTGTATTGGGTGAGAAGCCGATACCGCATATGTTACGGGCACGCTGGTTTTCCTATCGCAATCAGACATTCTATGAAGTGACTGTCAGTGTCACCAAGGACCGGCAGGCGCAAGTCAAAAACTGGTTTCGTCGCTATCCACGACCCGAATATCTGCACACCTTATCTGTAGGTTTTTCGGGGCAAGGGGAACTTCAAGCCTGGTGGACCGTTGTCTGTGTCAGAAAAGCCTGTGATGAAGATGTACCTGGAAGCGACCACTTCGAACTCACCCCAAGAACCACAGCCGTGGTAGCCGAAGGCGATCCCAACCAATATTACAATACCACGCGTGAGTTGATCGGTGAGGGCAGTATTCCTGCCAGTGTATTGGATCTTGTGCCGGTAATGGAAAATCCACCCGATGAACACCAGTATGACGACATACTTGATATCGTCCCAAAGGAATAAACAAGACAGAGACCGATGAAAAGGATATTGCTATTCATACTCAGTATTTCACTGCTCCCCGCCTGTCAGGAAAAGACCTACGATTATGGATTTAGCGAAGGTGGTATTGGAGGCGAGGGCTGGCCTGTTTGGGGCGAGTACCTGATTGTGAATGAGGCCTGGCAGGTACCCGTAGGGAATCTGTCCGGAGGTTATCCAGATAACATCCCGGATACTTCTCAATCTGTATTGGGTGAGAAACCGATACCACATATGTTACGGGCACGCTGGTTTTCCTATCGCAATCAGACATTCTATGAAGTGACTGTCAGTGTCACCAAGGACCGGCAGGCGCAAGTTAAAAACTGGTTTCGTCGCTATCCACGACCCGAATATCTGCACACCTTATCTGTAGGGTTTTCGGGACAAGGCGAACTTCAAGCTTGGTGGACCGTTGTCTGTGTCAGAAAAGCCTGTGATGAAGATGTACCTGGAAGCGACCATTTCGAACTCACTCCAAGAGTTCAAGCCACGGTGGCCGAAGGTGATCCCAATCAGTATCGGGAGCGGACCAAAGGCGAGGTGGAAGAGGGGAGTATTCCGGCGACGGTATTGGAACGGTTGCCGCCAGAGGAGAATAACTATCCGCAAGATCCAGAGTTGTACAAAAGAATTATGAGTATCGTCCCGAAGGAATAAACAAGACAGAGACCGATGAAAAGGATATTGCTATTCATACTCAGTATTTCATTGCTCCCCGCCTGTCAGGAAAAGACCTACGACTATAGCTTTAGCGAAGATGGTATCGGAGGAGAAGGTTGGCCTGTCTGGGGAGAATATCTGATCGTCAACGAAGCCTGGCAGGTGCCGGTGGGAAATTTACCTGGCGGTACGGTTGATAATATTCCGGTTGGTTCTCAATCCGGTCTGGGACGCAAACCGATTCCTGAAACCTTACGGGCACGCTGGTTTTCCTATCGTAATCAGACTTTTTTTGAAGTGACGGTTGCTATTCCCGAAGCCAAACAAGCGCAAATCAAACAATGGCTTAAGCAATATCCAACGGATCGTTATTTACATGAATTGGCTGTCGGCTTTGCCGGTCAGGGTGAACTACAGGCCTGGTGGACGATTTTCTGCAAAGCAATTGACTGCCCAAAAGATCAACCTAAGACAGACCATTTCGAACTTACCCCAAGAACCACAGCCGTGATGGCCGAAGGCGATCCCAACCAATATTACAATACCACGCGCGAGTTGATCGGTGAGGGCAGCATTCCTGCCAGTGTATTGGATCTTGTGCCGGTAATGGAAAATCCACCCGATGAACACCAGTATGACGACATACTTGATATCGTCCCGAAGGAATAAACAAGACAGAGACCGATGAAAAGGATATTGCTATTCATACTCAGTATTTCACTGCTCCCCGCCTGCCAGGAAAAAGCCTACGACTATCACTTTAGCGAAGGTGGCATTGGAGGCGAGGGCTGGCCAGTTTGGGGAGAATATTTAATTGTGAATGAAGCCTGGCAGGTGCCAGTCGGTAATCTGTCAGGGGGTGAACCTGATAACATTCCGCGAGGTTCTGCCTCTGCTTTAGGTCATAAACCGCTTCCCTCATCATTGCGAGCACGCTGGTTTTCCTATCGCAATCAGACGTTTTATGAGGTAACGGTTGTTATTCCCGAAGCCAAACAAGCGGAGATAAAACGTTGGTACAAACGTTATCCAACAAACGTTTTTTTGCATAAATTATCGGTTGGTTTTGCGGGTCAGGGAGAATTGCAGGCCTGGTGGTCGGTAGGTTGTATTGAAACCCATTGTCCCGAGGATCTGCCAGAAAGAGACCATTTTGAACTCACTCCAAGAGTTCAAGCCACGGTGGCCGAAGGTGATCCCAATCAGTATCGGGAGCGGACCAAAGGCGAGGTGGAAGAGGGGAGTATTCCGGCGACGGTATTGGAGCGGTTGCCGCCGGAGGAGAACGACTATTCCCAGGATAGCGAGTTGTACCAGCGCATCATGCACATTGTTCCCGTGCAATAATGTCCGGCTGGCAGTTGTCTTGCTTACTTGGTTGCATCACACTCTGAAGAGCTGTTTAACCCACCGGCGCATCCGGGTTTCGTAGTAGTAATACAACCCCAGACTGAGCAGTAAGCTGATGCCCAGCACCAGCGCGGCATGAATCAGTTCGCCGCTGGTGCCATAAAACAGCTGATAACGGTCGGTCAGGTATTGCAGGTACTGCGCCACCAGATAGTGCACCAGATACAGTGAAAAACTCACTTCGCCGAGTATGATCAGCACCCGGCCGGAGATTGCGCGTGATAACGTGCCGCTGGAAAAACTGAACGCCAGAATCAACAGCGCCATGGGTAGCAGATAATACAGGTCGTAACGCAAGGTCTGTGGGATCTTGCCTTTGAGCGCAAAGAACACCGCCAGCAGCAGTACCGCGCCAACCTGCATCAGGGTTGCCTGGGTCGGCTTTATCTGCCCGACCATGCGGCAATACAGCCGGTACAGTAACATCCCGGTACAGAAATCCATTAACCGGGAGACCGGAAACACATACATCCAGAAATGCCGGTTCGCGTCATCGAAAAGCGGCGACAGCAGTATTCCCTGCCAGCCCAGGCACAACAACCATAACCCCAGCAACAGGCGGTTTTTCAACAGGATCAGCAATGGGAACAAGGCATAAAAGAAAATCTCCGACGACAAACTCCAGGCCGGCAGATTGATGGAAAAATGCACATCGCGGGCCGGTGAAAAGCCCTGTAACAGCAGTGCGTTCAGCCCATACGCCAGCGCAGACGTGTGTTCGTCGATCAGCATCAGCCAGGGAATGGCCAACAACAGCGTCAGCAGATGCAGGGGATAGATCCGCGCCACTCTGGCGACATAAAACGCCTTCAGGCCATGATCCTTATGCAATCGCTGCTGATAGGAATAACTGAGAATAAAGCCCGACAAGATAAAGAAAAACGTGACGCCGATATAGCCTTCCCAGAATACCTTGCTGTACAGCGTCCTCAACAATGTCGAGCCGCTGTCGCCGAAAAAGCGCAGGTGACTGAATAACACCGCACAGGCGGCAAAAAAACGCAATGACGTTAATGCATCAATTTTCACAACAGATTCCTTGGTGAATAACGGGGATCACATCAGATCCAACAATACCTTGCCGTCCCGGTCCGGATCTTCGATCCGTTTGAACGCCTCGTGAATATCAGCCAGTGCGAACACCGAGTCAATATCGCTGCTCACCGTACCGGCCAGCATTAATGGCTCCAGTGTTTGAAACAGCGCATGAACACTGGATTTTTCCGCTTGATGTATCCAGTTGCGCAGCACAAACAATTCGAACCTCACTCCACTCAGTTGCAATGGCAGATCGGCCGCCAATGGTTGTCCGGATAACAATCCATAATGAATCAAATGCCCATCAGGTTTCAGACTGCGAGCCAGTGCCATACCCACCTTGCCGCCCACCGCATCCAGCAGCAGATCCACCGAATCCGATGGCAGTAGCTCATTAAGAGTCTTATCAAAATCCGGCTCCTCGGTGAACAACACTGCTTCCAGTGCCAGCCCTTGCAGTCGTGACAGCGACGAATGTCGCCGCAAGGTCACCACCGGCTCAATGCCGGACTGATTCAACAAGCGGATCAACATCCGGCCAATCTCCGAAGCCCCGGCACTGATCACCACCCGCATGCCCGGTTGTATCCGGGCACGCTCATGCAGCATCAGCCAGGCTGTGGCCGGATTTACATACAAGGTTGCCGCCTGTGGCAGCGTAAGTGTTTCAGAGACCGGAATGCACCACTGCGCCGGAGATCGCTTATAACTGCTCCAGTTACCCGGCAGGCCAATGGGTAACACCCGGGTACCCACGGTGGGAGAGGTGACCCCTTCACCACAGGCCACCACCATACCAGTACCTTCATACCCAGGCTGGAACGGCAGCGCAATGCGGGAACGGTAGGCCCCGGAAATGGTAATCAGATCAGAAGGATTGATCACACTGCGCTGCATTTTGACCACCACCTCACCGGGAGCCGGTTCCGGCATGGGCTGATCAAACAGCTCCACCACCTCGCCGGGATGACCGAATTGATGGATAATGCTGGCCGCTGCTGACATCTCAAACATCCTTTAATAAAAAGCAGCGGGATTGTAGCGTGTTCTCAACGGGAAAGGTGACCGGTGACCGATATTCAACAGCAGGCCGCGTGGACGGTGCGAATTCCATTTCATGATGTGGACATGCACGGCCATGTGCACAACAGCGTTTATTTTCCCTACTGCGAAACCGCCATCACCGAATACCTGCGCCAACAGGGCCTCAGCGAAGTCTTTTCGCCCACCGCCCATGACTACGCCTACCATGTCCACAAGGTCGAATTCACATTTCATCGACCTTCATTTTTTGAACAGCAGCTCTACTTCCACGTTCAACCGGCGAAACTGAGTCGCACCACCATTGAATTCCGGGTCAGTGTCTACGCCACCGAAGAACCCACGCCACGGGTACAGGCGCGTATCGTCTGGGTCTGTGTTCAGAATCGTCAGATCCGGGTCCAGGCCATTGCGCCAGCGGTGCGCGAGGCTCTGATACCGCTGCTGGAGTCCTGAACGTGGCGGTATATGCACAGCTGGAACAGCACTGTCGGCGGCATCCTGACCGGATGGCCCTGACAGTGGGGCGTCAACGTCTGAACTATGGTCAGCTTTGGCGGCGCTGCCAGCAGGCGCGGGATCGAATCAACCAGCTGCCTTTGGATCGTGTCAGCAGGGATTTTGAACTGCCCGAACATGCTCGCCTGACGGCCATCTGCCTGGGCAACCATCACCGTTTTGTCGAACTGTTTCTGACGGCCTCGGCGGCCCCCAACGTGGTGGCCGTACTTGATCCGGGGTTACCGGCGGGGGTGCTGCAATCTGTACTGCAACGGCTCAAACCCGATCTGCTGATACTGCCCGAACAGCGTCATCCGCTTTATGCGCTGGCCCGTGAGCTTGGCATTACCGTGGATTGTATGGATCACCCGGAACATGAAGTGCCTGAATCCGCCAGTCTGTCAGTTGTGCCGGTTCAATCGGCCCATCAGGATGACCAGCCCTTTCTGATCGGCCTGACCTCCGGTACGACTTCTATGCCCAAAGCCTTTATCCGCTCGCGGCGATCCTGGCGAGAAAGCCTTGAGCACAGTCAGCAGGTTTTTTCCCTGCACGCCGATATGACCACTCTGGCACCGGGCTCCATGACCCAGGGCATTGCCCTGTTTGCATTGCTGGAAAGTCTCAATGCCGGCGCTGAATTCGTCACCGATGGTGATTTCAACGTCATCACGCTGGCCCGGCGACTGGCTGAAGGCCATATTCGCCGGCTGGTGGTCGTGCCTACCATGATTGCGGCCCTGGCGGTATACGCGCAAAACAAGCCGCTGCAGTTTCCTGCTGTTATTCAGGTGGTCAGCGCCGGTGCCAAATTCGAGCGCCATCACTGGCAACAGTGCCAGCAACTGTTTCCGGCGGCCAACATCTTCGAATACTACGGGGCTTCAGAACTGAGTTTTGTCAGCGTGAACCCGCTGACACCGGGTAATATTGACCACGCCATCGACACCGTTGGCCATGCTTTTCCCGGTGTCGAGATCAGCATTCGCGACCAACATGGGCACGAACTGCCCGACGGCCAGAGCGGTCAGGTCTACCTGCGCAGTCCGCTGATCTGCCAGGGTTACCTCTGGCATGATGAAACAGCCACCTTCCAGCAGAATCAGTGGGGAGCGACGGTCGGCGACCTCGGCTATCTGCAAGATGGACGCCTGACCATCGTCGGCCGCGCCGGCGGCATGGTGGTCTCGCGGGGACACAACATCTACCTGAGTGAAGTGGAACGGGCGCTGAAAGCCACCGGACTCATTGCCGAAGCCGTTGTGCTTGGAATTAAAGATGCCTACGCCGGTCAGCGGCTTGTCGCCATCGTTCAACCGCTATTGGATCGGCCTTTAACCACCGACGATCTCAAACATGCCTGTCGCCCGCATATTGGCCGCCATAAAATTCCCCAGGAAATCTATCGCCTGCAACACTGGCCTCTGACCGTCAGTGGCAAAATTGCCCGTAAAACCCTCGAACTCTGGATTCAACAACACCATGCAGCCCTCCAGCGCCTCTAATCAAGCCGTTATCATCGCCGCCCGGCGGACCCCCATCGTCCGTGCCCATGGCCTGTTCAAGCGTATCGATGTCTGCGGTCTGCTTACCCCGTTGATTCACCAGCTCCTGGCAGACAGCGCCATGCCGGCCAGTGAAATCGACGATGTCATCATCGGCAATGCCACCGCCAGCAGTGGCAACATTGCACGCCTGGCTGCGCTCTCAGCCGGGCTGCCCATAACCGTGCCCGGTGTCACCGTGGATCGCCAGTGCGGCTCCGGGCTTGAAGCCATCATCCAGGCCTGCCGTCAGGTACAGGCCGGAGCCGGAGATGTATATCTGGCCGGTGGCGTGGAAAGTATCAGCACCGCGCCCTGGCGTATGGAACGCCCGCAAAGCGCCGATGCCCAACCCCGTTTCTTCAGCCGTGCCCGTTTTGCCCCTGACAGCATCGGTGATCCGGACATGGGTGTGGCTGCCGAAAATGTCGCTCGTCACTGTGGTGTCACGCGAGACCGACAGGATGCGCTTGCCCTGCAAAGTCATCAGCGTGCTGTCGCTGCCCAGCAACAAGGTCTCTTTGCTGGGGAGCTGGTTGCCATCAATACATCGTCAGGTGTTATTAATACCGATGAAGGCCCACGAGCGAGCCTTTCCAAGGCACTGCTGGCGCGCATGAAACCAGTATTCGACAGCACCGGGACCGTGACTGCCGGAAACTGTTGCCAACATAACGATGGCGCGGCGCTGGTGCTCGTGGTCAGCGCCAAGAGAGCCCAAAAAATGGGGTTGCCCGTAGCCATGAAGTTCTGTGATGCCACTGCCGCAGGTGTTGACCCAAACCTGCTCGGGCTCGGGCCGGTGCCTGCTACCCGCAAGCTGCTGCGTAGAAATCCGCATATCTCTCTGCCCGAGATCGACCTGATTGAATTCAACGAAGCCTTTGCCGCACAAGTACTGGGTGCCCTCTACAGCCTTGGCATTCCCGCTGAAAAAATCAATCGGGAGGGTGGCGCTATTGCCCTGGGTCACCCTTATGGTGCTTCCGGGGCGGTACTCGTGACCCGGCTATTCAGCCAGATGCAACGCAACGACAGCCCCGGTCAACATGGTCTGGCCACCCTCGGCATCGGCGGCGGACTTGGATTGAGCGCATTGTTTGAATACACCAGCCTGGACATACATGCGTGATCAATCCGACGTTTTGCACAAACCAAACCGTGCTTATATAAACCCCAAAATCCCGCAGGTCTGACCGTCGCCATGATAACAGCGACACGCTATACAAACGTGCGAAAATCATAAAAATCCCGCATTTGTCCGCAATCATCGCATCACAGTGACACAGCAGTTTTCTGTTTAAATGTTGGATAATTCAGTAGCGCTTATTTGCATTCTGTAAGCATGCTCATCCAGTATCAATTTTCTGGATCAGTAATATCCGGATGACAGATCGAAGCCGGATAGCTTAGCTGCGCTGCATAGAAAATCAGCGAACTGGTCTGAGAGAATCTTAACCTGACGAGAGAACAGCTGAACTGTACCTGGCATTAAAAACCGTAGCAGGCAGATGGCAAAAAGCTGGTTTAATACAGGTGACAGTGATCATGAAAACAATATGCTTGTTATAGTTTTATGAACACAGCTAGAGAATTGAGAAAGTACTCAAACAAATCAACCATTTCATTTGAATGCCAGACAATTCGAAATACATGTATCACTGACTCAGAAAATCTTCAAAAATTGTGTAGTTATTGCTGACTCACGGATTTCACTCAAACGCCAACAGTCCTTCGTTTTCATAAAAAAGGCTTTCTACCCTCCTGAGCACAACAAAAATACAATGACTTTCTTGATATCAAAGAAACCACGACTAACCTGATCATATAGAAACATTATATTTTTATGCCCGGCGAGGATTTGATAGTGAAAAAGATATTTTTTTCTCTGACAGTATTTGTTTTGTTTGGTTTTCAGAATGCCAATTCGGAAACCGTCAAAGTAATGCTGGAGCCTTTTCCACCGCTGATTACCGAAGATGGCAAGGGTTTGAGTGTGGATTTTTTAAGGGAGGTCGAAAAAATATCAGACCTGAAATTTGAGATTATGATCGTCAACTACGCCAGGGCCAAAAGTGAATTGCAATCCGGTAATGTGGACTTAATTGGTCATACACCCTATGAGATGGAAGTGCCGGAATTTTATACCTATTCCCAGGAGCTGAAATGGTCTATTAATTCACCGGCGGATCTATACTCACTGGATGCCGCGAAAATTTCTGAAGATAGCTTTAGAACATTAAAACGCATTGGCACACCAAAAGGTAATGAAGGGGTTTTCTCTGAGATACTTGCTATTCCTGTGGGTCAGTTTGTGGGTGGCAACAGTGTGGAAAGTCTGCTAAAAATGCTGGAAAGTGGTCGGATAGATGCATTGTTGTTTGAGCGGGCCTCCGTGATGAATACGATGCAGTCACAAAGCATTCATGGAGTTTATTATCGTAACGCAGTCCATATTCCTATTGGTTTTGCCGTGCAAAAAACGGCCAAAGGCGATCAACTGAAAACAAAGCTGGAAAGCCTCTTTAAACAGGTTGATCAAGACAAAGTCTATGAGCCAGTTAACAAATATTGGAAACTGTCCGATGAAGGTAAAATATAGCATTCATTACCTAGAGGCCTGTGAAAAACACGAATAGTTTTGATGCAGGCGAGGAAGCACCACTCGCAACACCGCAGTTTACTGGGGTAAATGAGGATGTGAGACTGGGGCTGACAACGTCCTGCGCGAAAATAGTCCATTTTTCAGAGCTTCCCTAGTATACGAATGGAAAAAAAATGCTGGCTGCACCCCGTTTTAGTCCCGTCGTTTATAAATTTATATGCGCGTATGCAGCATGAGTGCTGCATAACATTTGAAACAAAACATATTCACTTCAAATACCTTGTTTGTATGTTATAAGGCACCTCCGGTTAATGAAATTCTGGTGTTGCATGGACGCATCACCATAAACCTTCACATCGCCTGTCGCCCACCAAACAACGAATATTTCACCGGGTATTCATAAGCAACCAACCTTGATAATCAACCCGCCAGGTCAGCTGATAGATACGATAGTAACCAACCAGAAAACTTTTAAGATCATACTAATGTATGAATTTCTGATGTTGATGCGAGACCGTAAATACACTAATTTTCCACAAATGGAAGCAGTCATTTAAGGAACAGTGATGGTCCTGCCATGATCCAAATCCGTATGTGTGAGCATAACGGAACTTGATTACCCACCGCCGACACTTCCACACAAAAAGTCTGAAATGCTGATGCCCTTGTCAGCCGAAACGGTTCAGTTGCAAGCTTGCAACTCGAATTCCTGCAGTTTTTGGTAACTCTTATAGAGTGGCCACGGATTGGAATGAAGACATGGAATACTATTTTGAAATTCAGGTATTGCCTGATCCTGAGTTCAGTCAGCACATGCTGATGAACGCACTGTTCGCAAAACTACACCGCACCCTTGTCAACCTGCCCAACAACGCCATTGCCATCAGTTTCCCCAATGCCGAAGCCGGCAAAACCCGCAACGTGGGCGATGTATTGAGAATACATGGTTGCCAGGCCAACCTCACAACCCTTGAAACCATACCGTGGCGCAAAGGTCTGGGTGAATATACCCAGGTCGGTACCATTGCCCGAGTACCCGACGTGAAAGAATTTCGCGTGATCAAACGGGTACAGAGCAAATCCAGCGCCGAACGCCTGCGCCGCCGCGCGGCCCGCCGGCACGAACTCTCCAGCCAGCAGGCCGAGACCCGTATACCCCACGAAATTGAAAAAAAACTCAGTCAGCCATTTCTGACACTCAAAAGCAGCTCCACCGGTCAACAATTTCCATTGTTCATCGACCAAAGCACCTGCTACCCAAAACCCCAACCCGGAGACTTCTCCAAATATGGCCTGAGCCAGCGTGCGACAGTGCCGTGGTTTTAACGTATGGCTGTTAATAGAAGGAATCATTTATGCCGCCAAAAGAAATAATCTGTCACTTTAAACTGGTGACGCCCTGTTTTATCAGCACAGACTCCAAAAACTGTGCCGATACTATTCCGCCAACAGCCATCAAAGGCGCATTAATGTTCTGGTGGCGAGCGCTTAACTGGCATCGTGTGTATCAAGACGCCAATAACAATACGAATAAGGCACTGCAAAAACTTCATCAAGAGGAACGTGAAATATGGGGTGGTGCAGGATCTGACGATACACAATCGACGGTGGGTCAGAGTCGTGTGATGTTGAGGGTGGAGGGGAAATTTACCAAGAAAACCAAAAACCAAACGGGTTGGAAAGAGGGTATGACGTACCTGGCTGGACAAGGGTTAAAATCACGAGAGGAGTATTTAGAAACTACCGATTCAGCATTCAAATTAAAAGTAAGGTTGGTCAGATTATCGCCAAAATATCAAGAACAAGTAGAAAAAGCTATTTTGGTGTTTGGCCTGCTGGGTGGATTAGGGAGTCGTTCCCGTAAAGGGTTTGGCTCTGTCGCCTTGCAGGAAATTGAAGGTGCTCAGTATATAACGCTGCCAACGAATTATGATGCATTGAAAGATTTCCTTAAAGGTACAGATGAACTACCGCCTTTTACGGCTTTTTCAAACAAAAGTAGAGTTAAGCTGCTTGATAAACGAGATAAATGCAGTGAAATTGAGGCGTTGGAATCAGTTGCTGAAAAAATTCAGGAATATCGAAGAGGAGAGGCATTTAAAGGCGATGCTCAATTGGCTGCAACAATTATTAGACGTCTGGGAAAGAAAAAAAATATCAGACTCAATCAGAATGAACGACCTGAGAGAATATTCGAAATGCCCTATCGGGTTCAGTTTGGTCTACCTCATGGTTATTTTTTTAGAGAATTCGACGGTAAAGGAAACGGTAAATTAACGCTTGAACCATTTTTATCAAATAACCGAAAAATACAAATAAACCGTAGATCATCTCCCCTTATCATCCATATGCACCAGTTTCCAGATGATCCTGCTTTTTATCCTGTCATGGCATTACTTCCAGCCGTTTTTTTGCCTCCAAACTGTGCAATCGCTCCCAAAGGAAAAGCACACTTGATACAGATACCGGCAAAAGTGCATCAGGATATGAAATATGAAGCGATACACACTTTGTTGGATCAAATGAAAGGTAAGGAGATACCATAGTGCAACAATATTTTCACTTTACTATTGGTCCGGTTCAGGGATTTGTTGCCCAGGCGCGACGTACTCAGGATTTTTGGGCCGGCTCTTTTTTGTTGTCCTGGTTGTCCGGAATCGCCATCTGTCAGGTGCAGGCACAGATCGAAAAAACCGGTTGTGGCGAGATTCTGTTTCCCAAACCTGACCTTTGTTTTATCGATGCACTCAAAGGCATTTCCACAGCAGGCGGCCCTTCACAAGGCAGCATTCCCAATCGATTTCTGGCTCAAGTTTCAGCTGACTTTGATCCTCAGGCAGTGACCCGTGCCGTGCAGCAGGCATGGCAATCGCTGGCGGATGCAGTGTGGCAGCAAAAGCTGGAGCACGTTTTGGGAAAGACCTCTAGCGCCTTTCAAATATGGCAGCGTCAGGTATCCGGCTTCTGGGAGTTACAGTGGTGTTTGACTGAGCGAGCCGATGAGAGTTATGTGCTGGATCAGCGCAAGCAAATACGGACTCATTTTCCGCCGGATGAGCCGGGAATCAAATGCATGATGATGGATGGATTGCAAGAGTTGTCCGGCATTACACGACCCGATGCTGCAAAAATGAAACACTTTTGGGAGTCCTTGCGGGAAAACATTCCGCCACCTCAGCTCAGAGAAGGGGAACATCTGAGTGCACCGGCACTGATTAAGCGCTGTTTTCGGGATGTCTTCGAGACGCAAAAAATCCCTCTCGATGGCGTAACCGTACATGGCTGGAGGTTGCCACAATCGATACCCTCTACCAGTTATCTGGCAGCCTCTCCCTGGATACGCAAAGCGCTTGAAAATACCGTTGAAAATGAGGTTGCCGTTGAGGCATGGAATACATTCGCCCAACAAACTCACGTTAATAACCTGTCTACTGAACCAGTGAATCCGGACTGGTTTAACACTTATCCGTCACTACCTGATTCAGTGAGCCAGTGGTTACGGCTCGATGGTAACCTTTATTTTCCACATATGCTTTTTGATGAAGGATTTTGTGAAAATGAAGATGTTGCCAAAAAGGCTGAACACACATTCAAGCGACTGAAAGCAGCTGTGGGACTGAAATCCCCCTCAGCGTTCTACGCCATCGTATTGATGGATGGCGACAGGCTTGGCTCACAAATGTCCGTGCAATCCAAGCAGCAGGCTATTAGTGAATCGTTGAGTGCGTTTACCCAGGCAGTACCGGAATTGGTTACCCGGTACAATGGATTCCTGGTGTATGCCGGTGGGGACGACGTATTGGCGTTGCTGCCTTTGGACAGTGCAATTCAGTGTGCCACAGCCATCCGCGAACAGTATGAACAATGTTTTGAGCATGCCAAGGCAGCAGTCGGCATTGAAACCTCTATCTCCGCAGCGGTGTTATTGACCCATGCCAAGCAGTTACTGACCACACAGTTACAACGAGCCCACAGCCTGCTGGATGACGTTGCCAAAAACCGTACCGGGCGTAATGCGCTGGCAGTGGAGATCTGGAAGCCTGGTGGTTTGCATGCACAATGGAGCCAGCCTTGGGATTGTGAATATCTACAACAAAGTCTCGCGCATTTGCAGTCTCAGACGGAACTGGCGGTCAGCCACGGTTTTTTGTCACGCATCGCCCATGTGCTCGAAAACACCAATACCCTGAACATGGATCCGATGCTTATTGAAGCGCTGATTCGGGTGGAATATCGCCGCGGTCGCAAAGACGATATCAAAGACGGTCGATACCTGAGCGATGAAACAAAAATGATTCAACGATTCATCGAACTATGTCGTCGTTGGGAACATGGGCAAGTGCAACAAGGGTTTCAGCCCGATGCGGTAAAACTATTGCACTTTCTCGTTTCTGAACAACCTGCCAAGGAGACCGTATGAGTACCTTTCAGACACTGGATGTGGATTTTACCCCTGTCGACTCCTGGTTTTTTCGTGAGTCCCGGCCGTTTGATGCCATCGGCACCAGTCAGCTGGGCAGTGTGTTTCCACCACCGGCTTCCACTGTGCTGGGGGCATTCAGAAACTGGGTAGGCAGACAACTAAACGTTGACTGGGCAACCTATAAATTTAAAGAACAAATGCTCACTCTGCCCGATGGCCAACAAATGTCTGCCTGGGAGCTGATTGGTGGGCTGGCTGGTCATCCCGGACTCATCTGTCTGGATGAACTGGGCTTGATGTTTAACCAGGAACGGCTTTATCCCTTGCCCATGGGATTGCAGCAGGATATGGAACAAAGACTTTATCGATTGCAGGACAGTGAACCCGTGCGCTGTGATCTCGGTTTTATTCGTTTACCCCGAGCCGTGACTCATCCAGGGGTTCGTACACGGGCTATCACCAATACCTGGATCACGGCAGAAGGTTTGCGAACTTATCTGGCCGGTGGCATTCCGGCAGAGCATACCCTGAAACCAGAGTCTGAACTGATTGTCCAGGAACCGCATATCGGTATTGCCCTTTCGCGGGGACGCACGATCAAAGAACAGATGTTTTATCAAACCCGCCATATTCGCCTGCATCAGGGGGTTTCTGTGTTTGCGCGTTTTTCCGGCCTGCCGGAGGAACTCATCAACCTGCTGGATGGCGGTTCTGACCATATTCGCTTCGGTGGTGAAGGTCGACAGGCGGCAATCCGTTGTCAGCGCAGTGATGCAGACTTGCCGATATCGGAATGCCCCAAAAATCGCGATTTCACAATGACCTTGTTAACGGCTGCCAGTTTCCGCAACGGCGATCAACCGGACTGGTTACCAGCAGACGCAAAACAATGTACAGCCGAAGATGGCAGTGATTATTGGCAGGTAAACATAGCCGATACCCCGGTGCAGATTCTCAGCGCAGTGGTGGGGAAGACCTTACGTCAGGGTGGGTGGGATATGGCATTGGGTGGCCCCAAACCGGTCACCAGTCTTATTCCGGCAGGCAGCACATATTTCTGCCAACTGCCTGAAGATGTTCAACCCAGGGTTCTTGAACAACTTCAGTACCAATGGGTCGGCCATGAAAGAAACCTGGGTCGTGGGCTGATATGCATAGGCAATATCAACCGTTAACCTTATTCATCTTAAAGGATAAAAATATATGAGCGGATATCAACATACATTGCTGGGCCTGATCAGCCATACAGCCATTCATGCCGGTAGCGGTGAATCAGACCATATTATTGATCAGCCGATTCAACGTGAAGCCCATACCGATTGGCCATGTATTTATGGTTCAAGTATGAAAGGCGCGTTTCGAAGCAAAGCACGGAATACCGAAGGCATAAGCTCTACTGTTGAACGTTTATTTGGCAAAGACCCGGATCAACACGGTGCCCACGATCAGGCAGGTGAACTCATGATCAGTGATGCCCGTTTATTACTATTGCCTGTACGTTCCCTCAATACCCATTATCGCTGGGTGACATGTCCGGCCATCCTGGGACGGCTGAAACGTGATTTGCAACGGTTGGGTGATAAGGTTGCTAACAAATTGGATGCGGATATCCCCGTAGATAACGAAAGCGCTGTAGTGGCCAGTGAGCTATCAGAAGCGCTATACCTTGAAGAATATCGGCTCACTATCCCGGAAAGCTCCCAGGTAACCTCAGAAAAGCTGACAGCCTGGGTGAAAATCATCAGCAAGTTGGTAACGGAGCGTGACCAGGACATAACAAACTTACTGACCATTGTCAGTGACGATACCTTTCGCCACCTGTGCCGTGCAGCCACACCCGTCAGTACCCATGTTCGTCTGAAGACAGACACCAAGACTAACGATGGTGGCGCATTATGGACCATGGAAAGCCTGCCACCAGATACCCTGATGTATGTGATGCTGAGCGCTGCAACCTCACGTAGTCAAGGTGACAAAGAGCGCTCTGAAACTGAATTTCAGCAAACAGTGACACAACTGTTCAAAGACCCCTATGTGCAAGTGGGCGGTAATGAAACCACCGGTATGGGGTGGTTGCAGGTTAAGACCTGGCAGGAGCAAAGTGATGAGTAATCCGGTTCAGTTAATAGAGCAAAAACGCGCCAGGTTCGCTTTGGATGCCGTTCAGAAATTTGTGAGTAAAGATGATTCTGACCAGAAATCATTTGTTGCCTATGCCCGCCAACTACCTGCCATGATTCAGACCAATGGCCTGGGACAGGCAGCGGCATTTTATAAAGCCAAAGGAACAAAGTCGAAGGCATATAACGAGTTATATCAATTGCTCGGCAAGTGGTTATCTCGCGAACAGGCAATTTACCCGGAGGAGGACTTGATAACCGCCATCACCCAAAACGATATGCATTGCTATCGTCTGGCACAGGCAGAAGTGCAGGCATTGTTAATTTGGGTGAAAAAATTTGCCGAAGCGCTATGTGACAAAGAGAAGACCGGAGGTAACAAAAATGACTGAGGTGTTCCCGCTTTATCAACAAGCAAATAAGATTCCCAAACAACGTCAATCCACTCACGCCGGTCTATACTTTGACCGGTTTTACAATTTGAATGAAGCGCAGTCCGATCAGAAGTCGCGCAAAGATGAAAGTCCGGAAACCAGAAAATCAGGTTTTTTGAAAGAAATTGAGCGCATGTCAGGCGAGTCAAAATGCGGGAACCCCAGCGAACTAAGGGCTTATCAGGATCGTCATCTGAATCTGCTGATTGCCCTGAATGGCGTTGCCCGAGTCTATCGCAGTGACTGGCATTGGGTCAGTGGATTGGGTCTGCCTAATCCGGTTGAAAATGGTTTTCTCTGGCATCCTACACTGGCTACCCCTTACCTGTCTGGAGCGGCCGTAAAAGGTCTGGTGAGAGCCTGGATCGAACAGGATGCAGCCGAAACAAAAGAAAAAAAACAACTGCTGAAAAAACTCTTTGGCAGTGACACCAAGCAAACCACCGAACAACAAACCGGTGACATCATATTTTTTGATGCATTTCCGATAGAACCTGTCGAACTGACCGTTGATACCATCACGCCACATTATTCAGACTGGTATAGCAACGGTAATAACGCAACTATCGATAACCCCGAAACCGTACCCGCTGATTGGAATACCACGCAACCCATTCCCTTCCTGGCAATCAAACAATCAAAACTCATGTTCTCATTTGCAGCCAGACCCGGCATCAGTCTTTCCGAACAGGAACGCTTACTGATAAAAACTGCATTAGACGACGCGCTACAGTGGCTTGGGGCAGGTGCCAAGACGGCGGTTGGCTATGGGTATATGAGTGAGGACCTGAATGAGACGAACAGACTGGGCAAAGAACGCCGAAAGAGGGAGGAAGAACTTCGAAAAAGGGAGGAAGAACGTCGAAAGAGGGAGGAGGCACTATTGAGGCCTGCCGAAAAGACACTGAAATGGTTACAAAATGCCTTGAATCACAGACTTGACAACGGCATACAACCTAACCCAAGTGATGAACTACGTCAAAAGCTGGCAGAGGCAATCAAAAAAGCAGAAGAAAGCGATGAATGGTTATCTACAGAAGTTGAGATGCTTGTAGCATTAGCCGATAGATGTATTGAGTATTGGGGTGGGTGTAAAGGAAATAAAAAACTGACAACTTTACAGACATCAGCACATCAGTTACTCGAAAAGCACTCGTGTTGATGACTGAAAATATCATATTCACTAAAGGAGAAACCTGTGTCTGATTGGAAATTATCGCAGCTTCTGGAAAGCTTGCATGGTGATATTCAGCATCGGCTGAAAACGGTTCGCCAGACCATTGAGCACCCGACGATGAAGGGTGATGGTAGCGAAAATGTCTGGATAGGACTTCTGAACAACTATTTGCCGGAACGCTATCGCTCAAGCCGAGCATTTGTAGTCGACAGCAATGGAGAGTTTAGCGAGCAGATGGATGTCGTGATTTATGACCGCCAGTACTCACCATTGGTATTTCACTATGAAGAGCAACTGATCATTCCCGCCGAGAGTGTTTATGCTGTATTTGAAGTCAAACAGACCTTTGATAAAGGTCATATTGACGCGGCACATAAAAAGGTTGCCAGTGTCAGAAAACTCTATCGCACCTCCATGGATATAGTGCATGCTGGAGGGATAAGTAAATCCCGGACCCCATTTTCCATAATTGGTGGAATATTGGCATTGGAGTGCGATTTGAAAGAGCTGGAAACTACTCTTAAAGGGTATTTGATGGGAGCGGACAGAAACGATGAATCAAAATGGTTAACCAGTGGATGTGCTGCAAACAGGTGTTTTTTTTATCACGATAAAGAACATCATGATATTAAAATCAGCCAGCATCCGAAAGCCACAACAGCCTTTCTGTTTCAACTATTATCGCAGTTACAAAGCTGTGGAACGGTGCCTATGCTGGATATTCATGCCTATGGTAAATGGCTTGAATAACAGAACGATTGTTAACATCCTGCTGATGTCGGGTTGGTCTGAGTCGTTGGCTGCACAAGCCAAAAATAGAGACACATAAACCTGCCCATCTTTCAGGCCAATCAAAACCGGTTGCCAACAACAGATGACAACATCACCCGAATACAAAAAATAAAACCGTAGGATGAGTCAGGCGGGTGTAGCACCATGAGTCACTTGCAACCACCCCGTAATCGCAGTACAAAAGCCGCGATGCTGCCAACAGCGATATAGCGGCCATAACAACCGTTATCCGGGAATCGTCCGCAGAATAACCGGATGTTATCGAATAACGGAAGATATAACCGGCGCAGCTGGGAGAAATACCAAAGATTGATACCAAAAATACCAATCTTTTTGGCTCTTTAAAAAATTGCTTGAAAATCAATGGGTTACAACAGGCCCAAAAAACATTGGTGAAACCATCGTTTTTTGGCTAAGTGATTGTTGTGACTTATTTTTTGCGTTTATACTTCAGTTCACTGCCGAATAGGCAGCTTAGAAAAGCGGCAGGAGTAACAGAGATGAAACAACTATGTTCACTGCCGAATAGGCAGCTTAGAAATAAAACAAGTACTGTATAAATATACAGTATGGGTTCACTGCCGAATAGGCAGCTTAGAAAACATTGCCGTTGGCAGTCACATTGGCATTAGCGTTCACTGCCGAATAGGCAGCTTAGAAATTGATGACCGGCGCAATCAGTACACCCATAAGGTTCACTGCCGAATAGGCAGCTTAGAAATGTCCGACAGTTGAGACCGCATTGGCCAACGAGTTCACTGCCGAATAGGCAGCTTAGAAATGAGCGGCGGTTTTTTTAGGTAATGTTTTTTTGTTCACTGCCGAATAGGCAGCTTAGAAAACCAGGTGATACCATAACGCCACCAGACGGCTGTTCACTGCCGAATAGGCAGCTTAGAAACGCGTATTGATTACGCGGGAAATGAAATTAGTGTTCACTGCCGAATAGGCAGCTTAGAAAATGAACCAGCTGCCTTAGCGGCTGCCGAAAGCGTTCACTGCCGAATAGGCAGCTTAGAAAAGAACTGATCATGGCGTACTTGAACAATTAATGTTCACTGCCGAATAGGCAGCTTAGAAATCCAGCTCATCAACTTCATACGTTCCTTTAAAGTTCACTGCCGAATAGGCAGCTTAGAAAAGCGAATACGCGACGTTTGACAATTTCGTTTCGTTCACTGCCGAATAGGCAGCTTAGAAATCGATTTGTTGCGACGTGATCGCGCTCAATAAGTTCACTGCCGAATAGGCAGCTTAGAAATCAGATCTTCCCTTTAGCACCGATTCTGATAAGTTCACTGCCGAATAGGCAGCTTAGAAAAATTGGTATGCCAGTTTCAGAGTCAAACTCATGTTCACTGCCGAATAGGCAGCTTAGAAAGCAGGTCGTCGTCAGATACTAACTTCTTTACAGTTCACTGCCGAATAGGCAGCTTAGAAAGCTGATTAGATTGAGATACATCGTCATGTACGGTTCACTGCCGAATAGGCAGCTTAGAAACGGCGAAAAGTCGGAGACGAGTTTTTATGGTTGTTCACTGCCGAATAGGCAGCTTAGAAACATAGCGTAATAGCTCAACAAAAGACTTCCCAGTTCACTACCGAACAGGCAGCAAAAAACTGCATACACGCCAGCGATTAATGATTTCCGGCATTGGCTTTTAATTTGTGTTGATGCATTCTTACCGGCCTGACATTTTTCGGCCGGTACGTCATTTGTCCGGCAAATTCACAAAAGGAAAGTATGATGTCCAAGTTCTGGATCGTGTGTTTGATGTTGTGTTCGTTCGGTGCTGTTGCCGCGGGGAGTAGTAAGGAGGCCAAGGTGACGGAGTTGATGAATCTGATGGATATGGATGCGTTGATCGATAACATGTATGTGCAGATGGAGCCGATGCTTAAGAACGTCAGCAAACAGCTGGATATTCAACCTTCTGAGCAGCCGTTGTTTGATCAATACTATAACGATGTTCTGACGATCATGAAGACAGATTTCAGTTGGGAAAAAATGCAGCCAGGGTTTATGGATATTTACCTTCGTGAATTTTCCGAGCAGGAAATCGATGACCTGCTGGCGTTTTATAGCACCGAGACCGGGCAGGCGGTATTGAAAAAAATGCCGGAGGTGATGCAGGCGTCGGTGCAGTTGTCGCAAACGTTGATGCAATCGGCGATGCCTAAAATTCAGGCACGGGTGAAGCAGCTGTCCGATGAGCTGGCGGCGTCCCGTCTGGCACAGTAACCTTTTTTTATTCCCATTTGGTACATAACCCGGCATTGATGGATGTCGGGTTTTTTGTGCCTGGTAGATAACAAGGATCGAGATGATGCATCCAACCTTGCAGCAATGGCTTGATGAGCTGGAGCAGGAGCGAACCGAGGAGTTGAAGCTCGGGCACGTTCAGGATCTGGTCCTGTTCTCTTTCACCCCCAACAACTTGTCTGACTGGGGAATGGAATCTCTATCAGCTTTTTTGCAGGCTTGTGCGGCGTTATATGGCCGTTTGCCTTCCGGAGTGGATCGTTGGTTTTATGCCTGGCTCGATGAGATGGCCGGGCAGTTTCGTATTTGCGCCACAGATCGGTTGGATCAGCCGCTGCCCTTTGGTTGTCAGGTGAATCCGGTAAGCCTGGAGACCCTTATCCAGGGCATATTTGCGGTGGATTCCGGCCTGTACAGCCGTCAGGCTCTGGATGTCTGGCAGGTTCGTATCTGATCGGTACGACCGGTGATCCGCTGTTGCCGGTTGACCTGCCTGAAGTGCTTCACGTAGCATCCCTGCTGCGCTGGTTAAACCCGGCGCCGGGATTAGCACCCCGTTTATCAAAACAGAGGCTGAGAGGCACCAAAATGCCGCTCATCGCCTGCGATTCGTCGCGCCTGCATGATATGGCAGGTCGGCGGGCCAGCTTCGGCTGGGCCGTTTCTGTTTTGACGGTAGTGCTAACCCGCTCGGCCTGCCCCCAACCGCTTAGCACCGGAAAAGGGCAGGGGAATCGCTTCAAAACAGGAATCCTCTCTATGTCTGATTCAACCCCTTCTTTCAGTTCTATCAAGCTCGATCTCTGTCATATGATCAATGCCCTCAACGGCAGCCGCGCCATTGTTGGTCTGTTATCGGAATCTGATGATGAGCCGGTGGCCAATGCCGCCGGCATGGCCTTGGTATTTGTGGATGCGCTGCATGCCCGGTTACAGCAGCTTTATCTGGATGTTGAGGTGTGTGAACAGCGTCAGGTTGAGACCTTACGATGTATTGAACAACGGTATCGGACCGCAGTTGATTAATCTCCAGTCGTGCAGGTTGGAAAAGGAGGTACGATGCCTTCCAGCGGTGGGGATGGCGTTTGTGTTTATTCGGCCTAAGTCCTCTGATCCGCTGTTGCCGGTTGACCTGCCTGAAGCGATTCACGTAGCATCCCTGCTGCGCTGGTCAAACCCGGTGCCGGGATTCGAACCCCGTTTATCAAAACAGAGGCTGAGAGGCACCAAAATGCCGCTCATCGCCTGCGATTCGTCGCGCCTGCATGATATGGCAGGTCGGCGGGCTGGCTTCGGCCGGGCCGTTTCTGTTTTGACGGTAGTTCGAACCCGCTCGGCCTGCCCCCAGTTGCTTCGAACTCAACCGGAGGGCAGGGGAATCGCTTCAAAACAGGAATCCTCTCTATGTCTGACTCAACCCCTTCTTTCAGTTCTATCAAGCTCGATCTCTGTCATATGATCAATGCCCTCAACGGCAGCCGCACTATTGTTGGTCTGTTATCGGAATCTGATGATGAGCCGGTTGCGAATATTGCCGGTACTGCGTTGATATTTGTGGAGGCGCTGCAGGACCGGCTGCAGCAGTTGTATCTGGATGTGGAGGCGTGCGAACGAACGCAGCACGGCCTCGGATAGCGGCGGTTGTGGCATTCTCCCGGCGTCACTGATCAATCGGTGACCATTAAAGGTGGCTGTGGTGGGAGAATTGCGCATTCATGACGGAATCGGTCGATTTTTTACTACAAGTTTCGACTTGGAAAATACATAATAGCAGCTCCGCAAACTCTGTTGGGTTTGCCAACCCACTCCGATAAAACTGATAGGGATTACAACATGGCTATTGAACTACCTTCTCTGCCATACGCAAAAAATGCGCTGGCTCCTCATATTTCTGAAGAAACTCTGGAATTCCATTATGGCAAACACCACAACACGTATGTGGTTAAGCTGAACGGCCTGATCGAAGGCACTGATATGGCCGGCAAAAGCCTGGAAGAGATCGTCAAGGCGTCCACCGGTGGTGTCTTTAACAATGCCGCCCAGGTATGGAACCACACCTTTTACTGGAACTGCCTGAGCCCCAACGGTGGCGGCGAGCCAACTGGCGCGCTGGCAGATGCCATCACTGCGAAATGGGGTTCTTTCGACAAGTTCAAAGAAGAGTTCACCAACAGCGCGGTTAATAACTTTGGTTCCGGCTGGACTTGGCTGGTAAAAAAAGCTGATGGTTCGGTAGACATCATGAACACCAGCAACGCCGGTTGCCCGCTGACGGATGACAGTGTCACTGCTCTGCTGACTGTTGACGTTTGGGAACATGCGTATTACATCGATTACCGCAATGCACGCCCAAGCTACATGGACGCGTTCTGGAAACTGGTTAACTGGGAATTCGCGGGCAGCAACTTCGCCTGATTTTTCATGTTAGTCTTCGAAAACGGACATCCTGGATGTCCGTTTTTTTTTGCATGAAGAATACTCCTGCGACGGGATTGGTAATGGTGCTTATCGCTTCAGGTAGTGCACGGTCATCTGCTGAATTTATTTGTTACAGGTTTTTCATTAATTGTGATGTCCGGCTAAGGGATTGGTCCGGTCGATTTTTGTGTCGTTGTCTCCATATTTTTTAGGGCGAATCTGAAAGGTGTTTCGTAAATGTCTGTACTTAAGGATAAGTGATCGTATGTGTCGTTGGGTTATGTGCGGTTTTGTGTTTTGTGCTAAATCATTACCGTAGGATGCAGTTTTGCTGGTCTTCCCGGGTTTTTTGGGAGATAAATGCGGATTTATGGTGTGTATTTAAGTGACAGTGACATACTTTTGTTTTGTGTTCACATATTCTTTGTGATCGTTTCCTGTTTCTGAGAAAACCGTTTTCAAACGAATTATTAACTGGGATACAGTTCCCGGTTATTGAATGGCTGATCTCCTAAAGTAGCAATTGAATCCTTGTTGAAGTTGATAATATTCATTACAAGCGTACTTCTAATTATAAAAATTTTTGTGTGATTCAAAGCAGCCACGGCACGGATCGTCGCAGTTAAATGGCCACTTTATTTTCTGTCCTCGCTGAGTATTCAAGGCTAGTGCTTTTGAATGAGGTTGATGCAGTCATCACGAAAAACGGCTTTTCTGGAAGTACTCTTGGCGTTATGCGCTTATTGAATATCGACCCTCGTCTACCACTACGTTGAAGTTGCTGTTTTATTAAGTCAGGTACGATGTTTTTTTCCTGAATTAATTTATCTGACTGGTTGGTATTAAATTAAATTTAGGAGCTAACAATGTTTAAAAAAATAATATGCTGTACGGTGTTGATGTTGTTCTATTCAAGTGCCCAGGCTATTGAAAACGGTCGCTACAATATCGTGTCGTCGTTGAACGGGTTGTATTTGGATGTTGCGAATAAATCCCAGGATGACGGTGCTAATATCCAGCAATATACGGCCACTGGCGGCACCAATCAGCAATTTGATGTGACAGCGCTGGGTGATGGCACGTATTCCATTCGCGCAGTTCACAGTGGCAAGTCCCTGGATATTGCGGGTTATTCCATGGACGACGGCGCTCAAGTGCATCAATGGACCTATCATGGTGGTGACAATCAGCGCTGGTATATCGATGTGGCAGCCAATGGTTTTTATTCCGTAACATCAAAGTTGAGTAGTAAAGCACTGGATGTCTGGGAGATGAGCACTCAACCAGGCGGTGATATCCGTATGTATTCCTGGTGGGGTGGTGCTGGTCAGTTGTGGTCATTTTTGCCTGTGGGCGGTGGTGATCCGACAGATCCGACTGACCCAACAGATCCCCCGGCAGGCACTGATCCTTCTGCCGGCTGCGGTAACGTACCGTCTCTGAGTTCAGGTCGTCACTCCATCAATGTGAATGGTGCAACACGGGAATACATTCTGGATGTACCCGCCAATTATGATATGAGCAAACCTTACCGGTTGATTTTTGGTTGGCACTGGTTGAATGGTAATGCCAGTAATGTCGCCAATGGCGGTTATTATGGTTTGAAAAATCTGGCTAACAATTCAGCGATTTTTGTAGCACCTGACCGCTATGTCGCCAATGGTCAGGATGACAATGGCTGGCCAAATACCAATGGCCGCGATATGGCCTTCCTGCGGGCGATGCTGGATCAATTCAATAATTCTTTGTGTGTTGATAAGAGCAGAGTGTTTTCTGTGGGCTGGAGTTATGGTGGCATGATGTCTTACGCGGTGGGTCGCGAGATGGGCGGTGTGTTCCGTGCGATTGCGCCGATGTCTGGTGCGTTGTGGACGCCATATAATGACAGTGGCAAGCCAATGCCTGCGTGGATTGCTCACGGTATCTATGACAGTGTGGTCAGTCACGATAACGGCATAACTGCGAGAGATCTGTACGTTAGTGCCAACCATTGTTCTAACAATACCGTACCGGTGGATCCATCGCCTTGTGTGGAATATCAGGGCTGCGATGCCGGTTATCCGGTGGTCTGGTGTTCATGGAATGGCGGGCATTCAACGCCTTCGTTCTCGCCAACAGCAATCTGGACGTTCTTCAATCGTTTCTGAGTTGAGCCATAGGACAGGGAGGTCCGGGTGATGTAAGGGAGCTGCATTGCAGCTCCCGGTCATTTTTAAAGTCTCTGACCATCGGGATGATCTTGTAATCCGTTCCGGTGGTTGTCTGTCGGCTCTGATCGGGCCGATCTCTCCTGGGTGTCTGTGCACCGGTCTGGTTTACCTTGGCAGGTAATTCCGGTATTTTTCCAAGCCATGTCATTGAATAATCACACACACATCAAGGTCCATCCTGATTCGGAAGATGATCCTGCCCGCAAGGAGTCTCCGAGAGAACGCTTGCTGACCTACCTTAAGCACCATGGCCCGCAGACAACCGCTGAGGCCGGCGCGGCTATGGGTATTACGGTGGAGGCTGTCCGGCAGCAATTGCTGCGCCTGGTCAGTGAGCAGATGGTAACGGTGGAAACGGTGCCCGCGAGCGGCCGTGGTCGACCGCAGAAGCGCTGGGGTCTAACGTCGCAGGCCACAACTGAGTTTCCGGATGCCCATGCGGATGTGCTGGTTGGTCTGATTCAGAGCATTCAGGAAGAGTTTGGAACAGAGCCGTTACAGCGGTTGATTTGTCGCCACAGCGAGCGGGTACGACTGCGTTATGCGCAGGCGCTGAAGGCGTGTACTTCGGTGACGGCCCGGATCATCGAGCTGGCGGAGCTGCGCCGGCAGGATGGCTATATGGCGACGTGTGAGCAGTTGGGGGCAGGTCTGTTTCGACTGACTGAGCATCATTGCCCGATCCATTCGGCGGCCACTTGCTGTCAGGATTTTTGTGATCTGGAGCTGAAGATGTTTGAACAGTTGCTGGGGCCGCAGGTAGAGGTGCTGCGTTCTCATCATGCCATGGGCGGTGACCGTTGCTGTGCTTATGAAATTTCGGTGCACCCGGATCTGCAGGCATAAAAAACCGGCCACGAAGGCCGGTGAAGCTCCCAGGGAGATAATGACTCGTTAAATCAGTGATTTGACGTATTCGGCAATTTCCGGAACCTGGCAGTGTTCGAAGAAACACTGTTGGAAACGCTCGCCGGTGACGGCGGTTTTCACCAGTTCCTGGTCAATGGATTTCAGAGTATCCAGGTAGTTGTCTTTCACCACAGCGGCTTTCACTTCGTTCAGAATACCAGCGTTGCGAACCTGAGGTTCTTTGCGCTCCAGCGGATAGCCCTGGCCACGTTCACCGGTGAAGGCTTTTTCGAAGATGTAGCGAACATTCAGTTCTGCACCCCAGCCAAAACCTTTGGCAAAGGCCAGCGCCAGAGCGTTACCGTTGTTGATCTGGTTAAACAGGAACGCATCAGATGGTTCCAGGCAGTAACCGCATACCACACCCGGATGGATGTTTAAGGACATCATCGCGCCCTGGCCGGTACCACAACCGGCAACCACAAAATCAACCGCTTTGGAGTTGAGCAGCAGGCTGGCCATGATGCCCAGATGGATATAGGTCAGGTGATGATCGTTTTCGTCGCTCATGCCAACGTTGAACACGGAATGTCCCATAGGGGCGGTCACGGTATTCAGTTGTTCGAGAATTACCGGGTTTTTGGCAGCCTGGCTGTTCTCCATCATCAATGCAATTTTCATAGTCTGTTCCTCGCGTTTTGCTGTGGTTGCGGGTTAATTCTGTTTTAAGAAGTCTTTGCGCACGGGGGTGAAGTTATCGAGCAGTACACCTGCCTCCAGGCAGCGACAGCCGTGCATGATGTTCGGTTCTTTGTAAAGCGTATCACCGGTTTTGACGATTTTGGTTTCGTCGCCAATGGTGAATTCAAACTCGCCTGACAATACATAAGTCAGCTGTTCGTGGGGATGGCTGTGAAGCGGACCGATCGCGCCTTTTTCGAAGTGTACTTCGACGGTCATGATGTTATCGCTGTACGCCATGATTTTTCGGGAGACGCCATCCCCTAAATCTTCAAGCTGAACATCTTTGTTGTATACAAACATGGTGCCTCCTGTTGTGTGCTGTGACGGGTATCGCAATGTGATGATGCGGTACCGTACTATTTTTGTGGTGGTTAATCTTGCAGCAAACAGAAATCAAGTTCAAATAATTCTGAAAAGGCGTTTTAAAAATACTTGCTGCATTGTGTGCAAGCCTCTGAGACCGCACAGATCGCCTGTCAGCTCGTGGGCTGCAGGCGATTCAGGTTATACGGTAGCCAGATAAATGGCGGGTGTCCCCTCTTTATCCGAGCCGTACATGACCTGTTTGTTATCGGGTGTAAACGACGGATGCGGATGGTTCACCTGGCGGCTGCCTTCGAGTACTTCCCAGCTGGTGTCGTGCCGACATACTACCCGGCTGGAACCGGTTTTGAGATCGAATACATAGATATTCGGGTCATTTTCGATTTGATGACCAGAGTCATCGGCCACGTCAACGGGGGTGTCCGAGCCGTCACCAACAACCATACTGCCATCAAAATTACTCATCAAATGGCTGCATGGCGGCATTTTCAGTTCCCGTTTAAAGTCCAGGGTTTCAGGCTCGATTGAGCAAATCCAGCGGTCGCTCTCACCATGCAGGTAGGAAACGAAGATCATTTTTGAGCCGTCCGGTACCCAGAATTCGTGAGTACAGGCTTCGCCTTCTTCCTGTTCGCGGACTTTACGGACGTTGTCGCCGTTTTCGTCCACCAGCCACATGCGGGTTTTGATCAGGTCGTGCGGACCTTCGTGACAGAATGCCACGGTATTGTCATCAAAAGGTCGGTAAATAGGATGACCCAGCCAGGTGTTTTCTTCCAGAATGGTGCTTCTTTGACCGGTCTGCAGGTCAATGCTGATCAGCCGACAGCGTGGTTTGCGATGAAACAGTTCGGCGAATTTTTTCCAATCGGTCAGTTCGATATAGTCGCTGGCTTTGATTTCGATGCCAACCACTTTGGTGCAGGCGCTGTTGGGTACCCAGGTGCCATAGCCAACCCAGCCATCTTCAACTTCGTAGAGAGTATCGTGCTGCTGAGTGGCGAGATCCACGCGTACCAGGCTGCGATTGTGTTTGACGAAGATCAATGATTGGTTATCGGTGCTGAGAAAACCACCGAAGGTATTGTCGCCGCTGCCTTCTGTCAGTTGGGTGGCGGTCTGTGATTCAAAGTCCAGCAGGTGGTAATTCCAGTGACGATCAAAGTTGCCGGCGAAAAGTAATTTCTTTCCGTCATCAGTAAAGCTTTTTTGATAAAAATATGTTCTATGGCAAATCGCGCCCTGCGGAGTCAGCCGGGTAACGGTTGCCCCGGTATCAGAATCGGTGGAGGTAGAAAACTGCAACTGGGTTGTGCTGCCTAAAGCCATGATTTCCCTCGTCTAGAAAATTGCATCGGTTGCGGAATCAAATAGTTAAGTTGTTGATTATTAGGTCATTTGTATCTGGTTTTTGATCTCTGTCAATGAAATTAAAGGTTGCAGAGATGACCGCACCAAGTTCGCGGGAAGTGTTTATTTTACGGGCTTTGGAGCGGGTTTAAAGGTCACTATATAGATCCAGATCAAAAAATGAAATAGCATTTCAAAAATACTGATAATATGGTTGCAAAAAAAATTCAACCCAATACCATTTATTCTTGAGCCCTGAAATAACAAAAACATTGAGTTGGCAGTTATGTATGAAAATCGGAAGTTGGGCCTGGCTTATATCAGTCCCTACATTATTGGATTAGTCGTCTTTACGGCCTTTCCTTTTCTATCGTCCCTGGTGATCAGCTTCACTGACTATGATTTGATAAATCCGCCTGCCTTTGTTGGAGTGGAAAACTATCAATACATGCTGGAAGATGACACGTTCTATAAATCCTTAGGAGTTACATTTGCCTATGTGTTTTTAACCATTCCTTTGAAGCTCGCTTTCGCATTGTTCATTGCCTTTGTGCTGAACTTTAAGCTGCGCGGTATCAAGTTTTTCCGCACCGCATATTATGTTCCTTCAATTCTGGGTAGTAGTGTAGCCATTGCTGTGTTGTGGCGAGCCATCTTTTCGTTGGATGGTCTGTTAAATTCCTTTATCGGGTTTTTTGGTATTGAACCAATATCCTGGTTGGGTGAACCGGCATTTGCCATGCTATCGGTTACGTTGTTAAGAGTCTGGCAGTTTGGCTCGGCAATGGTCATTTTTCTGGCCGCGTTGCAGAATGTTCCGCAGTCTCAATATGAAGCGGCGATGATCGACGGTGCTTCCAAATGGCACATGTTCACCAAAATCACTATTCCGCTGATTACTCCGGTTATTTTCTTTAATTTCATTATGCAGACCACACAGGCGTTCCAGGAATTTACTGCGCCTTATGTGATTACCAATGGTGGACCGGCCAAGGCCACTTACCTGTTCTCGCTGTATATCTACGAAACCGCATTTAAATATTTTGATCTTGGTTATGGCAGCGCTCTGGCATGGGTGTTGTTCGTAGTGATCGCGATATTTACGGCAATCTCTTTTAAATCGTCAAAATACTGGGTGTTTTACTCAGGTGACAAGGGTGGAAAATAATGACAAATCATTCCTTTATCGACGACCCGGCACTGGACGAACTGCAGATTAATAAAGAAGTTCAGAAAACGTTGCGGCGTGAAAAAATCAATGCTTCTATCCGTTACATCATCCTGCTGGCTTGTGGACTTGGCATGTTGTATCCATTGTTCTGGATGGTGTCTGCGGCGTTTAAACCGAACTATGAGATCTTTAGTTCTTTGAGTTTGTGGCCAAAAGAGTTTTCACTTGAAGGTTTCATTAATGGCTGGAAGACCGGTACCGAATATACCTTTGGGCGTTTCTTCCTGAATACGTTCATGTATGTCATTCCCAAGGTTATTCTGACGGTGATTTCCTCCACGATTGTCGCGTTTGGATTTGCCAGATTTGATATTCCGTTTAAAAAATTCTGGTTTACCATGCTGATTGCAACGATTCTGTTACCACAGTCAGTATTGTTGATTCCGCAGTATCTGATGTTCCGTGAAATGGGCATGCTTGACAGTTATATGCCCTTGTATCTGCCGATGGCGTTTGCCACTCAGGGATTCTTTGTGTTCATGTTGATTCAGTTCCTGCGTGGATTGCCAACGGACATGGAAGAAGCCGCCATGATTGATGGTTGTAATTCATTTCAGTTGTTGATTTATATCGTTGTGCCCATTTTGAAGCCTGCCATTATTTCAGTGGCTCTGTTTCAGTTCATGTGGTCAGTCAATGACTTTCTTGGTCCGCTGATTTATATCTCAAGTGTTGATAAATACCCGATAGCACTGGCGTTGAAAATGTCCATTGATGTCACTGAGGGCGCACAGTGGAACGAGATTCTTGCTATGGCTTCCATTGCCATTGTGCCCTCGATTGTTGTGTTTTTAATGGCGCAGAATTACTTCATTGAAGGTATTACTGCTGGTGGTGTTAAAGGATAGGTGATGAATTATGGCCAAGGTCAGTTTTGAAAAAGTAACCAAAGTATATTCGAACGGCTTTAAGGCGGTTCACGGTATCGACCTGGAAATCAAAGATGGTGAGTTTATGGTCATGGTCGGTCCTTCCGGATGTGCCAAATCCACTACCTTGCGAATGTTGGCAGGACTGGAAACCATTTCCGGTGGGCGTATCCGTATCGGTGAGGCGGTGGTGAATAACCTGGCGCCAAAGGAACGGGGTATTGCCATGGTGTTTCAGAATTATGCGTTATATCCGCATATGACTGTTCGCGAAAATCTCGGCTTCGGATTGAAGTTGGCGAAGTTGAGCAAAGCAGACATCGACAAGCATGTTGAAGAAGCTGCTGAGCTGCTTGAGCTGACACCATTGCTGGATCGTTTGCCACGGCAATTGTCCGGTGGTCAGGCACAGCGGGTAGCGGTTGGTCGTGCGATTGTGAAGCGGCCTGCAGTGTTTCTGTTCGACGAACCGTTGTCTAACCTGGATGCCAAATTGCGGGCATCCATGCGCGTGCGTATCTCTGATTTGCATAAAGCACTGAAAAAATCGAATCGTTCTGCCACAACAGTATATGTCACCCACGATCAGACAGAAGCAATGACCATGGGTGACCGTATCTGTGTCATGAAAGACGGACATATCATGCAGGTGGATACTCCGGCGAATCTTTATAAGGCACCGGCAAATTTATTTGTGGCAGGGTTTATCGGCGCACCGGAAATGAATATGGTAGATGCCCGTTTGCAAAGTGCAGATGGTCAGGTATGTATGGTCACTTTTGCCGGACAGACTGTTAGTCTTGGGCTGGAGAAATCAAAACGAGTGATCAAATATGCGCCAAAAGCTGTTACGTTTGGCATACGTCCGGAATTTATCCATCTGGCGACAGCTGATTCACCTAAGGATCAGCTTGTTAAAGGTACTGTTATCCGGATGGAAAATATGGGGTCCGAGTTTTACGTATATTTTTCCGTGGCACAGGAGCATTTGTGTGCCCGCATTCCATCCGCACAGGTGGAAGAGTATCTGACCGATGTGCAGGGCAAAGAAGTGACTTTCCACTTTGAGGTGGATAACTGTCACGCCTTTGATAAAGAAACCGAAGAAAACATTTCGCTCGAACGCAAATAAGAGGGTAATAACAATGATAAAAAAATCCATACCGTTACTGTTTATGGGTTTGGCTGCCTTAGGCGGTGCGACGCAGGCTAACGCGGCGACAGAAATTCGTATGTCCTGGTGGGGCGGCAATGGTCGCCACGAAGCGACCAACGCAGCTGTGAATGCTTTTGAAAAAGCCAATCCGGGTATTGTGGTTAAGGCTGAATACACCGGTTGGAATGGTCACCTGGAACGTCTGACTACACAGATCGCCGGTAATACTGAACCTGATCTGATGCAGACCAACTGGAATTGGATGCCAATATTTTCCCGCACCGGTGACGGTTTTAAAAACCTGCTTGATTATGCCGATATCATCGACCTGGATCAGTTTGATCCTGCCGCGTTGGCGCTGGGGACCAACAACGGCAAACTGAATGGTATTCCGGTTTCAATGACTGCACGGGTGTTTTACTACAATAAAGACACCTGGACCAAAGCCGGTCTGAAATATCCTAAAACCTTTGCAGATCTGATGGCCGCCGGCCCGGTGTTCCAGAAAAAACTGGGCGAGGACTATTATCCGGTCGTAATGGAATGGCGTGATGTGATTGCGTTGAACCGTTCTTATATGGTTCAAAAATATGGCATTCCTATGATCGATGAGAAAAACAAGAAGTTTGCTTACAGTGATAAGCAAATGGTTGAGTTTTTCCAGATGTATGCGGACATGGTGAAACAACATGTTGTGCCAAGCACCAAATACATTGCTTCTTTTGGTGCCGGCAACCTGTATGAATACAAGCCCTGGATCAATGGCGAATGGGGTGGCGTTTATATGTGGAACACTGCTGCCAATAAATATCAGGATAACCTGAAGCCGCCAATGTCACTCGAACTGGGTGAATATCCGATGTTACCGGGTGCGACTGACTCTGGTCTGTTTTATAAGCCATCTCTGATGCTGTCCATTGGCAAAAACAGTAAGCACGATAAAGAAGCTGCGAAACTGTTGAACTACCTGCTGAACGAAAAAGCCGGTATCGAAACAATGGCTCTGGCCCGTGGAGTTCCGTTGAGCGAGAAAGCTCGTGAGCTGTTGACTGACGATGGCACACTGCAACCCACTGACCTGTCTGTGTCCGGTTTGGCGCAGATCGATTCCTTGCCGAAGAAACTGACCACTTCCGCCTATTTTGAAAACCCTCAACTGGTCAGTCTGTTCAAAGAGTTAATCGAACAGATGGATCAGGGTACCAAAACAGTTGCAGAGGCTGCCAAAGACTTCACTAAACAGGGCGAACGTATTTTGCGTAAAGCCATGCGCTAAGCGATTGTGATTGACGGACCGGCTTTGTTGCCGGCCCGTCATGAGCTCTCAGTGGTTCGAAACCGGAAAGCACTTGTCCAACAATAACTCAGTTTTCCGTTCCGGCTGTATGGACAGACCACGGGCTAAATGAGATCGGCCTGCCATGGTGCCGGTATCTTTGCGGTATTCAATGATTGCTTTTTTATTCACACAGGTCTGGGTGTGCAGTGGACATTCGTATCTGTCGTTTATGTTTAAGTCGGCAAAATGCCGGCGGATGGCTTTGGGCAGAATCAGGTTTTAGGTTAGTGCTGATTTACCCTCAAAAGGCGTGATGGTGTTCCGTTAATTATTGATATTTTATTTTATTATATTTGAAACATTGTTTTATAATAGTTGAGATAGACGTTTCAAATCGATATCCTATGCGACATGGCGTGTCAGCTTCGGGTTAGCGTGTGACTTCAGGTTAAAGAGGTGAGTGAGATGGCAGAGTTGGAAACCAGACAGGGTATCAATGCCCGATATGCGAAGACTCTCGATACTCAGGCGTTACGGGAAGCGTTTTTAATCGAACGGATTTTCCAGGCTGACGATATCACCATGACGTACAGTCATATGGACCGCATCATCGTGGGCGGCATTTATCCGGTTAGCCAGAGTGTGGCAATTGGCTCCGAATACAACCATGTTGTGGGTACGAATTTTTTTCTGCAACGTCGCGAACTCGGACTGATCAATATTGGTGGACCCGGTGTTGTCAACGTCGATAGTGATACCTATCAGGTAGGGTCTCAAGAGGCGTTGTACATCGGTGCCGGTCAGGGACACCAACAATTGAATTTCAGTTCTGTCGACGCCGCTGATCCGGCGAAGTTCTATTTCAATTCAACGCCGGCCCATCAGGCTTATCCGAGTCGTCTTATTACCCTTGAACAGGCTTCGCCTGTCACTCTGGGAGCGCCGGAAACCAGCAATCAACGCACGATATATAAGTTCATTGTGCCCGATGTGCTGCCGACCTGTCAGTTATCCATGGGGATGACCAGACTGGCTCCGGGAAGTCTCTGGAATACGATGCCGTGTCACACCCATGAACGTCGGATGGAAGTTTATTTTTATTTCAATATGAATGGGGAGGCAGCGGTGTTTCATATGATGGGAGAACCATCAGAAACCCGTCATCTATTGGTAAGAAATGAACAGGCTGTGATTTCCCCAAGTTGGTCAATTCACTCAGGAGTGGGTACTCAACAGTACACCTTCATTTGGGGAATGTGTGGGGAAAATCAGGTCTTTGATGATATGGACCATGTAAAAGTTTCCGATCTGCTGTAACACGTCGGACTAACGAATGATATTTAGGAAGGTTTTTTATGTTAGAAATGTTTGATTTGACTGGAAAGGTAGCGATTGTGACCGGTTGTGATACTGGTCTTGGACAAGGTATGGCATTGGCGTTGGCTAAAGCCGGTGCAGATATCGTAGGTGTGAATATTGTTGAGCCAACCGATACTATTGCACTGATGGCGGAAACAGGTCGCAAGTTTCACAGCGTCATCGCTGATATGAGCAAGATCGAGACTGTCAGCATGGTCATCGAAGAAGCTGTTAAGGCCTATGGCAAAGTGGATATTCTGGTCAATAATGCCGGTATCATTCGTCGTCAGGATGCTATCGAATTTAGTGAGAAAGACTGGGACGACGTCATGAATATCAATATCAAAGCGGTATTCTTTATGGCTCAGGCGTTTGCCAAGCAGGTGGTGGCACAGGGTACTCCCGGCAATATAATTAACATTGCTTCGATGCTGTCATTCCAGGGCGGTATCCGGGTACCTTCTTACACGGCTTCCAAAAGTGCTGTTATGGGCGTCACTCGTTTGCTGGCTAACGAATGGGCCAAGCACGGTATCAATGTCAATGCGATTGCGCCTGGGTATATGGCGACCAACAATACTGCGGCATTGCGGGCTGATGAAGATCGTTCAAAAGAAATTCTGGATCGTATTCCTGCCGGTCGTTGGGGAACGCCAAGTGATGTGGGCGGACCTGTCGTGTTTCTGGCTTCTGATGCTTCCCGCTACATTAATGGTTATACCATTGCCGTTGATGGTGGCTGGTTGGCGCGCTAACCGAATGGCAAAATACTGACAGACAGAAGGCATATCAAACTGTTTTGGTCTGTGAAATTCGTAAAAACGATTCAGCTTGTCAGTATTTAAGGTTAAATTGCCGTTATATTAAATAACGGCAATTAACTGTATTTTGTTGAAGCTTGTTGAGCAAAGACAATAATAAGAATTATAAAGTGGATATCTTTGTGTTTATGCGCTCATATCATTTTGATCATTTAGTTCTAAATATGACTGAAGTGCAAACATATCCATTTTTGACTTCCATTAACCGTTCACTGTGCCGGAATGACCAATGCAACAAGAATCTGAAAAACCAATCCGTCTCGCCCTGATTGGTGAGTGCATGATTGAGCTGAGAGGGCCGATGTTTGGCGCTTTGCAGCAGTCCTGGGGCGGGGATACCTACAATACTGCAATTTATCTTCGGCGGATGCTCGATCATCATTTTGATGTGCACTATATAACCGGTCTCGGTGAAGATCAGCTGAGTCATTTTTTACTGCATGCCTGGCAGGAAGAAGGATTGAATGTTGGTGACGTTACCCTGGTGTCTGGTAAGCGCCCGGGACTGTATCAGATTTCAGTGGATGAAGATGGCGAGCGTTCTTTTCAATACTGGCGCAATGATTCTGCGGCCAAATATATTTTTGATGAACAGAGCGGTGATGTTCTGGCAGCACAATTCCAGCGCTTTGAATGGTTGTATCTGTCTGGCATCAGTCTGGCCATATTGACGCCGCTAGGGCGCCGGAACCTGCTTGATGCGCTGGCACTGTATGCCGGTAATGGCGGTCGCATAGTATTTGATAACAATTATCGGCCCTTGCTCTGGCCTTCGGTGGATGTCTGTCAGGCGGCTTATCGGGAAGTATTGAGTCTGGCTCATCTGGCCCTGCTGACCGCCGATGACGAACAGGTATTGTGGGGGCACAACAGTGTCGAAGAGATCCTGGCCCATTACGATTGTGAAGAGGTGGTAATCAAACGGGGCTCAGAACCCTGTGTGATTCGTCATCAGCAACGTCTCGTTGAAGTCGGTGCGCAGCGGGTCGAAAACGTGGTCGATACCACTGCCGCCGGAGACTCATTTGCGGCCGGCTACTGGTTTGGCCGTTTGACCGGTTTGTCGCCGGAAGAGTCGGCCCGGTGTGGGCATCGACTCGCAGCAACAGTGATTCAGCATCCGGGTGCCATCATTCCAAAATCTTTTATGCCTTAGAGGAAGTTAAACCATGTCCAGTCTTGCCGATCAATTGGCGCAATTCAAAGTCATTCCGGTCATTGAAATCAGTGTGTTGTCCAGTGCTGCTCCATTGGCAGATGCGTTGATGCAAAATGGCCTGCCGGTGGCTGAAGTGACCTTCCGTTCTGATATTGCAGCCGAGGCTTTGGCAGCCATGAAAGCTGCACAGCCAGAACTGCTGGTGGGTGCTGGTACGGTGCTGACCACTGAACAGGTTGATAAAGCTATTGCTGCCGGTGCTGATTTTATTGTCAGTCCCGGATTCAACCCCAAAATCGTCCAGTATTGCCAGCAACAGTCCGTTGCCATGATACCAGGTGTTAACAGCCCCTCGCAGATTGAACAGGTGATGGAGCTTGGAGTAACCGCCATTAAGTTCTTCCCGGCAGAAGCAACCGGTGGGGTGAAATTTCTAAAAGCCATTCTGGCGCCGTACCGCAATATCAGAGTAATGCCGACCGGTGGTATTAATGCTGCCAATATCCTTGATTACCTGGCTTTACCGGCAGTATTTGCCTGCGGTGGCAGCTGGATGGTTGATAAAAAACTGTTGGATGCCGGCGATTTTGACACCCTGGGCAAATTGATTGCTGATGCCAGGGCGGTTGTTGAGAAGGCCTGATAAACCATTTTTCTGAGAGCGGTCTGTCGTATCAGTTGATATAGCAGATCGCTACTTGTGTATCTTGAATCGTGTGAGGAAAGTTAAAATGTCGGAAGAAAGTCAAAACGTTCAAGTGGAGCCGGTCTCATCGGTCATGAAGGTATTCGGCATACTTTCTGAGCTTTCCGAAACGCGTACGATAGGCGTCACTGAACTGGCGCAGAAACTGATGACCTCGAAGAGTACGGTGTATCGTTTTCTACAAACCATGAAAATGCTCGGTTTTGTCCGCCAGGAGATAGAGACTGACCGTTATTCTTTGACCCTCAAACTGTTTGAACTGAGTGCCCGGTCACTTGAGTATGTTGATTTGATCGCTAGTGCCGAACGGGTTATGCGTCGCATGAGTGAACATACCAAAGAAGCCATGCACCTTGGCACCCGTGATGGCGACAGCATTATTTATGTCTTCAAAATAGACTCTCAGTACAATCTGCGTATGCAGTCCACGATTGGTGGGCGTAATCCTCTTTATAGCACGGCGATTGGTAAGGTGCTGCTGGCTAACAAGGATGAGAGTGATGTTCGCGATATTCTGGGTAATACCGAATTTTTACCCTGGACTTCCAAAACCCATCGCAATATCGATATGTTGCTCAATGAGCTGGAAATTGTCCGTGAACAGGGGTTTGGGGAAGATATCGAAGAGCAGGAGGAAGGACTTCGCTGCATTGCCGCGCCGATATTTGATCGCTTTGGTAACGCCGTTGCCGGTATGAGTATTTCTTATCCAACCCTGCGCCATGATGATGACAAACGCGAACGTTATATTGCGATGTTGAAGGAAAACAGTGCCATCGTCTCCAAAGAACTGGGCTGGAATCCAGGCTGACACCCACTTACCTGGCCTTGTTCACATTCTGAAAAACAGGGGTGTGCTGCCGGGCTGGGTTTGCATGCCGATGTTTTCCCGAATGGTGATGATCGGTGTGGCAGGCACCAGTGAGGGGGCCTGATGTACGACACCGTGATGATGCAACAATGTACAGACTGCGGTCATGGTTTCTGTTTGCAGATCCTGATCGATAATCACATGTGCCTGCTTATTGGCCAGCAAGGTGTATGAGTCAGCATTCAATTCATGGCCGATGAACACAATATCGCCGGTCCATCCGGCTTCTTCGATGGCTTTGGCCACGCCCACATTACCGCCTGCCAGATTATAAACGCCAAGAGGTTTGATGCCGTTGCGAAACAGTTCGCTCAGGTTTTGATAGCTCTCTTCATCGCGATCACAGTTATTCAGTGATTCACGGATCGTCAGATTAGGAAACTCCTCTCTCAGAATTCTTCGAAATCCCAGTTCGCGCTCGTATTGAGAGCGAAATGGGGCACTGACCACCAGCACGATTTCACCTTCGCGGTCACCGATGTAGTGGCCCATAAAGTGCCCGGCGGTGCGGCCGGCACTGACGTGATTAACCCCGACATAACCGAGATGGGCAATATCGCTGAGATCATTGGTCAGGCAGACAATGGGTATCCCTTCGCTGATGATCTGATTGACGCAGGCGGCAATGGCCGGATCTTCGCGGCAGACCAGAATCAACCCGTCATTTTCCGCCGCCGCCTGCCTGAGTAATTGCAGGAAAGCCGGCAAGTTGAAAATAGGCGGCATGGTGTAACTGTGCAGGCGAACGTTTAGTCCGGTCAGACTGTTTTCCGCCTGAGCGATGGCGGTTTGAATAGACTGGATAAACGCAATACCGGACTCCATGACAAACCCGTAGTGCAGGGTTTTTTCCGCCCGGCTGAACGGAACTGCCGCAGTGTGGCCGATATTCCCGGACAATGCTGCCATGGCCGTGAGTACCCGTTCGCGGGTGTGTTGATTGACATTGCTGCGCTGGTTCAGGACCCGGTCAACGGTGGCCAGACTGACGCCGGCGCGGTCGGCAACGGCTTTCAGGGTCGGTCTTTTGGGATATTCCCGTGCCATGTGGATGATCCTGTATCATTTTGAGGTGTTTATGCTAAAAAAAACCTCAAAAGAAATGCAAATGTTTTCTGCCAATCGAGCGAAAAAATATGATGGCTTCCAGTATGTCAGTCAGCGCTTATTTGAGTATCAGGTGGGTGTCCCCTCAATAATCCCCTTTAAAAATCTTGTTAAGTTTAACCCAATAACCTGGGTGTCCCCTCGATACCGTCCCTCGATAATCCTCTCAAAACACCCGGAGACTGCCACGGTCAGCGGGTTCCATGGTGTGTAAAGATGGGTGTCCATGCAAATGGTTTAGTAGGGGGAACCTTATCTAATCTCCCAATGGTCTATTGTGGGTGTCCATTGTCGAGGGTATTTTTTATCTCAGAATGATGTGTTTTTATCATTAAAAATACATCAATAAATGCAGTCAAAATGATATTGATTGCATCATTTATGAGTGAAGAGTATCTTTTCCACGTCCCCAGGTATGACATAACAATCAGCTAATCCATGCCGGGTGATTCCGATTTTAGGCAGAAGGCCAGGGAGTTCCGGGTCTTCATCTGTTAATCCGTTCCTGGCTGGTTTTTTAACCCGCACAGGCCAATTGCTTGGAGTATAACTATGTTATCGGTAGCTCTTATCGGCGCTGGCCGAATCGGTCAGATACACGCTCGTAATATTGCTTTTCATCCTGACAGCCAGTTAACGTTTGTCGCAGATATTAATGCTGATGCGGCCAAGGCGCTGGCAGAGAAATACAATGCACAGGTGGCAGAGGTGGATGCCGTACTGGCGAATCCGCAAGTGGATGTTGTTGTCATTGCCTCGGCGACCAATACTCATGCCGACCTGACCGAGATCGCCTGTCGTAATGGCAAGGCGGTGTTCTGCGAAAAACCGATCGATCTGAGTATTGAACGGGTACGTCAGTGCGTCAGTGTGGTGAATGAGCACAAAGGCACCATGATGGTTGGTTTCAATCGTCGTTTCGATCCTAACTTTGCGCATCTGAAACGTTGTCTGGAAGCCGGTGAAATTGGTGAACTTGAGTTGTTAACCATTCATTCCCGTGATCCGGGTGCGCCGCCGGCGGAGTATCTGAAAGTCTCCGGAGGCATGTTCCGCGATATGACCATCCATGATTTCGATATGGCGCTGTTCCTGCTCGGTGAAGAACCTGTGAGTGTCTTTGCTCATGCTGCCAGCCTGGTGGACCCTGCGATTAAAGCCGTCGGTGATATTGATACCGCCGTGGTTACGCTTCAGTGTGCCAGCGGCAAGATGGCGGTGATTACCAATAGCCGCCGGGCGGCTTACGGCTATGATCAGCGGGTGGAAGCTCATGGCAGCAAAGGGATGTTGAACGTAAATAACATTCTCGAAAGCAGTCTGGTGAAATCCACCGCCGAAGGTGTGGTGTCACAGAAGCCGCAACATTTCTTCCTGGAGCGTTATGCCGAATCTTACGTGGCGGAATGGGCGCATTTCATGGATGCGCTGAGCAAACAGGAAGCACCAAAACCAACCGCTGAAGATGGCCAGCGCGCCCTGGTACTGGCGGAAGCTGCACTCAAATCTTTGCAAACCGGACAACCGGTTGCACCGGCCTGGGCATAACCCGGTCTCTTCGGGTATGTGAATATTCGCTTACCCGATTCCCTGCTGTTCTGATGCTACTCTAATGTCAGTGTCGCTGTAATGTCAGTGTCGCTGTGTCTGCGGCAATTTGAATTTCCCGCGTTATGGTCTCAGGGCCATGAATAATCAGTGAGTATTTACTGACCAGGCTGGATTGCAGTTTCAGACTGTCTCCCTGTCGTTCAATACGAACCCGTCCGCTTTCCCTGCCTTGCCGGTCCGGCACGACAACCGTCGCGGTAGCACCCTCTGCGAGGGAGTATAGATGCAGCTGTGGTTGGTGGTCGTAGTCGTACACGACTGAACCAGACTGATGACCAAAGGCGATAAGACTGCCGGGACGGGCAAACAGCGCCAGGCTCATGTAATCGTAGTGACGCCGGTACCAGCCAGGGCCGGTCAGTACTTCACCATCGAGCAGATGGGTCCATTGTCCTGCTGGCAGATAGAATTGTACGTCACCATCGGCACTGAAGACCGGTGCCACCAACAGGTCATCGCCTAGCATATATTGGCGATCCAGCGTCAGGCAGGTTGGGTCGTCGGGAAATTCAATGAACATGGCGCGCATGACCGGGGTGCCGGTGTCGCGGTTGGTGACCGAGCACTGATAGATATAAGGCATCAGTCGATGTTTCAACTGGGTAAAATACCGGGTTACCTGCACAGCTTCCTCGTCGAACAGCCAGGGTACCCGGTAGGACGCGCTGCCATGCAGGCGGCTATGACTGGACAGCAGACCAAAAGCCAGCCAGCGTTTGAACAGATCCGGGCTGGCGGTGTGTTCGAATCCACCGATGTCGTGACTCCAGTAACCAAATCCGGAAGCGGTCAGCGACAGGCCGCCGCGCAGGCTTTCGGCCATGGATGCGTAAGTGGCGTAACAATCTCCACCCCAGTGAATGGGAAAGCACTGGCCACCGGCGGTGGCTGAACGAGCGAACACCGCAGCATCATGCTCCCCCCGGTGGCGCTGTAACAGGCGAAACACGGTTTCGTTGTAAAGCTGGGCGTAATAGTTGTGCATACGCAAGGGATCGGCGCCGTTGTGATAGACCACGTCGGTCGGAATTCGCTCTCCAAAATCGGTCTTAAAACAATCGACGCCCATGTCGAGCAGGGTTTCAAGCTTACGGGAGTACCAGTCAGCTGCAGCGGGATTGGTGAAATCAATGATGCCCATGCCGGCCTGCCAGAGATCCCATTGCCAGACTCCGCCATTGGCCCGTTTGAGCAGATAACCGTGCTCGACCGCTTCACGATACAACGATGATTTCTGGGCGATATACGGATTGATCCAGACGCACAGTTTCAGGCCTTTGTCATGTAATCGGGCAAGCATGCCCTGTGGGTCCGGAAAGCAGTCGGTATCCCATTGAAAGTCACACCATTGCATGCCTTTCATCCAGAAACAGTCGAAGTGGAAGACTGACAGGGGAATGTCCCGCTCCAACATGCCATCGACAAAATGCTGGACGGTTTCCTCGTTGTAGTCGGTGGTGAAAGAGGTGGTCAGCCAGAGCCCGAAGGTCCATGCCGGTGGTAGCGGCGGCCGGCCGGTCAGGTTGGTGTAGCGCTCCAGCACCGCTTTTGGATGCGGGCCGTTGATGAGATAAAAATCGAGGCTTTCACCGGCCACGCTGAACTGGCTTTTGGCGACCACTTCAGAACCAAGCTCAAAACTCACTTCCTCGGGATGATTGACGAACACGCCGTAACCGTTGCTGCTCAGGTAAAAAGGGACATTTTTGTACGACTGTTCGGTACTGGTGCCGCCATCGCGATTCCAGCAGTCGACCACCTGACCGTTTTTAACGAATGGCGTAAAGCGTTCACCGAGCCCATAAAGGTGTTCGCCAACGCCAATATCGAGCTGGGCTCGCATATAGGCTTGTTGCTGATGGGCAATCCAGGCCAGGGCTTTGTCGTCGCCACCGGTGATGCGTCGGCCGTTATCGTAAAAAGCCATCGAAAATGGAAATGTCATTTGCATGACCAGCTGCAGCTGGCCTGAGCGGATGGACAGCGTGTCACTATTTTGTTCTACGGTCAGCGGGTGTTGCTGGTCGTTAATGGCAAATGCCGGGTGACGTTCCAGACCGTCGTCAAAATGGCGGCAATGCAGCCGCAACACATCGCTGGCCGGTGAGCTGATTTCAAGAGTCAGCATTGGTCCATCCAGGGTGTCACCCCGGTGGCGGATGGGTTTGCAGGGCAGATAAACGGTGACCTGCTGTTCGGAAATGGTTATGTCGTAAACGGTTTTGGCACTGTGGATAGTGTAACCCTCGCGGGTCAGCCAGTGACCATCGGTAAATTTCATTGTTCTGTTCTCATATGCATGTGTTTTATGCGGGTGGTTCCCGGTACGGAGGTGTAGGGATCATGGCTGATCAGACTCTTGACCTGCGCCAACATAAGAATGATAACGACCGGTGTCATGGATGTTGCCGCAAAGCGCATCAAGCCATGCCATTCAACATAGAGCTTCCCGGTTACTTCAATGCTGCCGGAGATTAGTGGTGGCAGATTCTGACTGCGGCTGAAGGTCAGGTTGAAGAGCGGATTTTCCCAATCGAATGCAAACGACGAGGCATTGCAGATAAGTACCGCCGGTTGGGGAGTGAACAACATCATGGGCATCTCTGATTGTGATAATGATGGTTTGGATGTCGTGCCTGGTTTTTATTTGTTGGGGCGCAAAAACATTGAATCACAGATGAATTCTGACGGCAAAATAAATTTCTGTCTTAAATTAAATGCAGGCCGGTGGCCAGGATCTTTTTGCCTGTGCCCGTTGTATTGTCAGAAGCATAACCTTTCACCCGGCTATTGCGGTTTCCGAATTCTATCGTCTCCATGGTTGCATTTGTGACCTTGGGCCTCGCACTACACCGTTATTTTTATCTCTTCCAGCTGACCCTTTAAAAAATAAAAAAAATATTCTTTTTTTTTGCATCCAAATACCGGTGTCGCTTCGTTAAGTAAGAAACAAATCAAAACATGAAAGGAAATATCATGAAATCCACGGTTCTTAAAACGATGCTCATTATATCTGCAATTCTCTTGAATGCCTGTGCCAGTCATGGTTATGCAGATTCTTATGGCAGCAACAGCACATCTGAATCGGTTGTCATACAGGCAAATAGTTCAATCGGTAAGGTATTCACTACGGCCAAAGGGCTGACACTGTACACCTTTGCAAAAGATGGTGTGGCAACGTCCAGCTGTTACGACGGTTGTGCAGCAAACTGGCCGCCATTTTTTGCCAAAAAGAATGCCAAGACCTGGGGTCAATTTACGGTTATTGAGCGCAAAGATGGCACCTATCAATGGGCTTATAACAACCAACCCCTGTACACCTGGGTAGGTGATCGTCAGCAGGGAGATATTAACGGTCATGGTATGGGTGGTGTCTGGCTTGCACTGAAAGTCGACAAGTAACTGAATGAATTACCTTGGTGGAACCGCCTTTGGCGGTGCCACTTATCCATGTTAACGGGAGTTCCTGGTATGAAAGGTATGAATGCTGAAACAGGGAAAATGATCGAAGGTATTGATCACCTCAGACAATCCGTGCAGGACATATTAGCGACTCCGGTTGGCAGTCGAGTCATGAGGCGTAACTACGGATCCCGCATCATGCAGTTGATTGACAACCCTGTAAATGCAGAGCTGATTCCCCAGCTTCAGGCCGCTGTGGTGGAAGCCCTCGAAAATTACGAGCCGAGACTTAAACTCAACCGGGTATTAGTGACTGGTTTGAATGACGGCGAACTGAATATCACCATCGAAGGTTTTTATGTGCCGGACAGCCGGACCGTTCGATTGGAAAACATCACTGTTAAGTAACTTTTTATAAGGTTTATGTATGCCCGTTAATGACTCGTCAGATCAATCGGATGGCAATGTGGCAATGCGTTCCAGGATCGATCAGCACACCAATATGCTCGGTGGCATGGTGATGTTCGGGCGCGTTGTCAGAGCTGGACCCGAGGATGCTGAGGCGCCCGGAGATATTCCCCGAATACTGGTGCAGGTCGGCGGAGATACGCCGGGCAGCCATACCCGTAACTGGATGCCCTGGTTGAATGCACGTGCCGGATACGATGGCGAATGGTGGGTACCGGACATTGATGAGCAGGTATTGGTCGTCGCGCCGACGGGTAATCTGGTGCTGGGAGTTGTTATTGGTTCCATTTATCGCGGCGCGCTGACGTTTGCATCAGGTGCTGAAGGTATCGAGCACAAAGTGCCGTATCCAACACCATTAAGTGAATTGGGCACGCAAGATAACGACCTGCATACCCGGGTTTATAAAGATGGTACGAGTATCAGTTATGACCGGCAAAAGCATCGGCTTGAAGTGGTTGTGAAAAGTGATGCTGAAGCCGAACCTTCAGTCAGCATTTCCTGTGTGGCGGATGAGTTTGTCCGGCTGGCAGTCGGGAATAGCAAGATAACCATCGAAAAAAAAGATGGTCAAGAAAGCATTGTCATCGAAGGCAAAGTCACAATTGTCGGAACTCTGGACGTCACCGACTGATGAGTCGTCTGGGTGACCTGAATCAGTCATGCATACACAGGTCGGCGCCCTGGGGCGCTGTAGGAAGGACTATTTATGATCGTTAAAAAGAATACTACAGGATGTACTTGTATGAATCAGATCATTGTGTTGGCGACATGTTCAACAGGGTCATCACAATCACACTGTATTTCAACGTTTCAGGATTTGTAAGGGCATACCCATGAGTACGTTTACCAGCATTGATTTATCCAAACTCCCACCACCTGATCTGGTAGAGGAGTTGAGCTACGAAACCATTTTGGCCGCTACCAGAAATGAACTGCAGATGATCGCACCAGAACTGGATGTGGATAATTTGCTGGAGAGTGATCCTATCAGCAAGTTGTTGCAGGTTATGGCCTATCGGGAATTGCATCTTCGTCAGCGTATTAACGAATCTGCCCGCGGTGTCATGCTGGCCTCCGCTACGGGTAGTAATCTCGATAACCTTGCGGCACTGGTGAATGTTCAGCGTCAGATACTCAATCGCGAAGCGGTGGCTGCCGGAGAACAACCGGAATATGAGAATGATGATCGCCTGCGGGCCCGTACTCAGTTGGCGTTCGAAGGTTTCTCAACTGCCGGATCAGAAGGCGCGTATTTGTTTCACGCAACCTCCGCATCAGAAAATATCAAGGACGTAACGGTTTATTCTGATCATCCCGGCGAAGTGGAAATTTGTGTTCTCAGTCGTGAGGGAAATGGTACAGCATCCGGTGAGCTGATCCAGCTTGTGGAAAATGCGGTTAATGCTGAAGAAGTCCGACCGTTGACTGATTGGGTCAAGGTTAAATCGGCCGAAATCGTGCCCTATCAGGTAGATGCCAGTCTGGTGCTGTTGCCGGGTGTGGGGGGCGAGGAAGTGAGAAAAGCCGCTAAAGAGGCTGTGCTCGCTTTTATGGAATCACACCATCGCCTGGGGGTGGATATCACCCGTGCCGGGCTGATATCCGCGCTTTATCAAAATGGCGTGCAGAATGTCATTTTGCATGAGCCTGTCAGTGATGTTCTGATCGCGCGCGATCAGGTGGCGGTCGGTACGATCAGGGACGATATCAAATGGACTCAACAGGCGACCAGTATACCGACTGCCATGCCTTCCGGTATTCAGTTTGACAAAACCACAGGCACTGTAACCGTATTGCGCGTGGTTCCAGAAGAAAAAGAAATGGATATCTCCCATTATGCCGTTTATTGGGGAGGCAACAATACCCGCAAGCTTCCTCTCGGTGCCAAGGCCTATCAGTTCGATGATCAGCATACTTTGACCCTGGATCATGACAACGCCGAAAAACTGTGGATGACCAATCTCGATGGCAGCATGGTGTTTTTGCAGGATCGGGATTATCAGCAAACCGGTAAAACCATTACTGCAATCAGTGAAACACTTAAAAATCTCCAGACAGACGTGAGGATCACTTATGAGCTGCCACCTCTAGTGGTGTTTTCCAAGGATGAAACCCTGTCATTCAACATTGCCGGACAACCGACACCGAAAGACGCCACACACCTGCTGGCTTTCAGTGTCAACGAGTTCGGTGAGATGTTGTATGGCGTCAGTGTTGAGATTTAACCCGTCATTTGTTTAGAGGGATAGAACCATGGTCACCAAATTGTTGAATCCTGGTATCAATGCGTTGCAGTTTATTAACGAACAAATACCGGGCTCTGGTAGCAGCAGAGCTCTGAGTGGACGTGTTTATGTTGATTTTTCAGCGCATCGGGATGATCTGGTCAGTTACGAAATACACTGGGGTAATGCAACCGACCAGAAGCTGATCCGTAACAGTCTGATTGCCGCCTGCAGATTAAAAAAGAACGATGTTGACGGCATCGTTCGCTACTGCCCCACGGCACCACTGATGTACAGATTTTCGAACACTGAAATTCCAAGTGGGGCGACTTGTCTGCTGGTGTTTGCGCGTGATGACAACGACCAGGAATACCTTTATGCCAAACGTGATCTGATCATACAGGAGCACCTGCTTCCGCCTTCCGCAAGCTCGCTGGAACGTAATCTGGCGGCTGTCGCAGCCCGACTGAGTCGTTTGCCAGTCAATATCCATACACTCTGGAATGGTGCAACCTGTCCTGATGAATTGTTGCCATGGCTCGGGTGGGCGGTATCCACTGATGTCTGGGTTGATAACCCCAATGACCCTCAGGAAGAGGCGCGCCGCCGCCGTGATCTGATTCGTGACTCGGCATTTGTACATAAACATAAAGGTACGCGTGGTGCTGTACAGCAAGCACTGAACAGTTTTACGGATGCCAACGTGACCTTGACAGAGTGGTGGCAACAAAGTCCGCCCGGCGCACCATACACCTTCCATCTGGATCTGTTGATCAATAACAACATGCTGGGTCTCGGAAGTGCAGTGTTTGACCGTAAGCTGCGGGAAGTGATTGATGCGGTAAAGCCGGTACGCAGTCATTACACCTTTACCTTCAGTACCGTGCAGACAAGTACCCTGCAGATGGCGGCAGCGACGCAGGCGGTCAGTTTTATGCGTTTCAACATGTCCGCGACATTACCACCGCAGCCAACAACCATAGATACAAACGTTCTGGAACAATGATATGAGTATGAACTTAAAACCTGTCATAACGGATGCCGGCATTACCGCCCTGATTGACGCTAAAAGCCGTGGCATCATGGCCAAAATAACACATGTTGCTGTGGGAGATGGTGGCACTGGTCCTTATGTCGCCAGTCGTGACATGACAGAACTGAAAAATGAAATTCAGCGCAGTGTTGTGGAAGGTGGTGAGTTGATAGGCAGTCAGCAGAATCAGCTTTATCTAACAGCCACGATCAGAGACAACGGCGACAATATACCGGAAATTTATCCTATTTATGAAATAGGTTTCTTTCTTGAAAATGGTGTGTTGTTTGCGGTTTATGCTTCTGAAGCAGAAAAATTGGCTGAGAAAATCACAGGTACAGACTTTGTTCTGGCATTTGACCTGACACTGACCGGCACAGAGGCAGAGAGTATCATTATTGACCGTGATCATCCGTTGTCGATGCCGGTGGCACGGGACAATATGTTGGTGGGTAGCCAGACCGTAAAAATCCATACGCAGGCGGAATTTGACCTGATTTTTAACCGTGGTGTGGATACCGAAATTGCTGAAAATCTGACCATCGTCCTGAGCCCTATCCAGCTGCCGGAACTGTCGACACAGGATTCTGAAGACGCAAATCGGGCTCCGGATACGTCCGCCGGGGCACTGGGCGGTATGGGTGATGGTGTTCATCATACCTTCAATGGTCGTCCGGCCTATATATTGAAAAACAGTATCCTGGTGAAAAACAACGTTAACATCATCGGTTTCAATACTGAAGATACTGTGGTTGTTAAAGGATCGCGTGACGTTCAGATCAAGTTGATCGGACAGGAGGATTCTCCACTGTCCGGTGTTCATTTTTCCGGCTGGAGCTTTGACGGTCGTGGCGGGATCGATGGGTTGGGTGGAACTTTTATCGGTACCGAAAACGGCTCCGCCATATATATGGAAAATGCCCGTCTTTGCCAACTCAACAATAAGCTGATTAATCATCATGGCAGCAAGGATGGTGGGGCTATATACGGTTCTTCTGTCACCCATATTGAAGCACATCATATTTACCACAGTCTGGCTGTTAATGGTGGCGGCGTTGCCGGTTGCAGGATTTCCTCCTTTACAGTGTATACCTGTCAGGCCAGTAAAAATGGTTCTGGTACCTGGCGGTGCCATCAATCACAGATACGTCTGTTTGGTTGTGAGGCAAATGAATGTGAAGACTCTGTAGTGCTTGATCAGGCCGGAGGTTTTGCCCTGGGTGCTCGGGTAGGTATCGGTATGGAACCGACACAGCATCCTCTTACGCTACGCAAAAGTCTGAATCACTATCCGGTAGGTATTACGCAATCACAACTCGGTGGTGAAGCCACCATGGAGTTAACCACTGCAGATGAAAATAGTGAGCAGGCTACCAGAGTTCTGTTGAGAGGACATTCGAATAACACCGATATCGAATTTTACAGCGGTGCCCGCGGTCAGGAACAGCAACACATGGTCCTGAAAGGAGGCTCCGGGAAACTGGGTATTGGTACTGGTAGTCCAACCAGTAAGCTGGATGTGAATGGTGACATAAATGCCAGCGGCAAACTCAATACCGGTACTGGTTTTACCATCGCGGGGCACAAGCCTTTTATCTATAAGCGATATAAAAATCTGGGTGACAATGTGACCTATAACACCGGTAAAAAAACCTCTGAATACATCGCTTCCATCGTCGGTTTCGCTGCCACAAACGGTGATATCAATGAAAAAGGAACTGTAGATATCATCCGGCTGTACCCTTATGACGTCAATGGTGTCTGGTATATCAGGGCAGATTTTGCAACTCATGGAAATGATGAGACCTGGGATGTTGATGTCTTGTTTATCAATAAAAATCTGGTGGAAATTGAAGCGTAAGGTATCACTGTTTTGTCAAGCATGTGAGCAGGGATATCTCGTTAATAACCTGGCAATCAAATCGATCATCCAGATCTCTCTGTTTGATGTTGGATGATCAGGTACTCGAATAACTCCAGGTGGTGATAGTCCTGGATTTAAATTTTGAATGTTTTAACACAGGAGAATGTTATGGCTTTTTTGCATGGTGTGGAAGTTGTAGAGCTGCAGGGTGGGCCGCGGCCGATTACCAATGTGGCTTCTTCGGTCATTGGTCTGGTGGGAACCGCAGCACAAGGTCCGGTGAATGAACCGGTCTTGATCTCGGGATCTCGTAAGGATGCTATCGAAATATTTGGAAGTAATGATGGTAGCAGCACCATTCCGGATGTGTTGGATGCGATTTTCGATCAGGGTGGGGCTATGGTGGTGGTGATAAACATCAATGACCCGGACAGCGATGAGTCACCGGATATCGACCAGGGTTTGCGCAGATTGCTCGCTGCAGAAAGCAGAGTGCATATGACGCCACGTATATTGATTGCGCCGGGATTTTGCCAGCAACCCGGAGTGGTCGATACGATGGTCGAAGTGGCAGATCGCTTACGTGCTATCGCAGTTGTGGATGGACCGGACAGCAGCGATGAAGAAGCAATCACCTTTCGCGGAAATATCGATAGTGCGAGAGTCTATCTGGTCGATCCACATGTACGGGTGTTTGACGAAGCCAGCGGCACCGAATCGCTACAACCGGCTTCCGCACGCGTAGCCGGTGTGATTGCCAAGTCGGATAACGAACGTGGCTTCTGGTGGAGTCCATCCAACCGTACTATTTCCGGGATTACCGGAACCTCAAGAGGCATTGACTTTTCACTGGGTGACAGTCTTGCCACCGCTAACCGTCTGAATGAAAAGCAGGTCGCTACCATCATCCATCAAAATGGTTATCGGTTGTGGGGTAATCGTTCCTGTTCGTCCGACCCAAAATTCGCTTTTATCAGCGTTCGTCGTACCGCCGATCTGATTAACGACTCGCTGTTACGTGCGCACCTGCATGCGGTCGATCAGAACATCACCAAAACCTATATCGACAATGTGACTGAGAGTGTTAACAGCTATCTGCGTTATCTGAAAAGCATCGGTGCAATCATCGATGGTAAATGTTTTGCGGATCCTGATCTGAATACGCCGGAAAATATTGCTCAGGGCAAAGTATATATCGACTTTGATTTTACGCCTCCCTATCCGGCCGAGCACATTACATTTCGCAGCAGTCTGGTCAATGATTATTTAGAGGAGATTTTCGCATGATCATTCCTAAGGTCTTAAAAGGTTTTAATTTATTTGTTGATGGTTTCGGTTTTGCCGGTTTGGTAGAAGAAGTGACACTGCCCAAACTCAATCTGAAAACGATCGATATCTATAATGGTGGCATGGATGCACCGATAGGCATGGATATGGGTATGGAAAAACTGGAGTGCAGTTTTTCTCTTAGCGAGTACAACAGTGAAGTTATCAAACGTTTTGGCCTGCGCGATGGTTCCAGTGTTTCTCTGGCGCTGCGTGGTGCTTTAGACAACGATGGCAGCATTATGCCTGTGATCATTAATCTCACGGGCTTCTGGAAGGGACTGGAAATGGGATCCTGGAAATCCGGTGAAAAAGCATCACTGAACGTCAGCGTTGGCGTGAGCTATTACAAGTTGACCATGGGCTCAGAAGAATTGATTGAGGTGGACGTGAAAAACATGGTACGCACAATTAATGGTAAGGATCAATTGGCGGATCTGCGTGGAGCTATTGGTTTGTAACCAAACGGATGAGCAAGTGGTTAACCCATAACGAACGTTTCTGCAGGATGAAAAAATGCTGGTTCCTAAAGTGTTAAAGAATTTTAACCTGTTTATAGCAGGTCAGGGTTATGCCGGGCGTATCCAGCAGATCACGTTGCCGAAGCTCACACTACGCACCGAAGAGTATCGTCTGGGAGGACTGGACACCGGGGTTAAGATTGATATGGGAATGGAGCCCATGGAGTGCGAACTGATTCTGTCGGAATACGATGCAGAACTGATTCGCCGCTTTGGTATTCCACATGCAGATATGCGGGTGATCAATTACTTCGGTGCGAGCAACGGCAGTGTTGAATTGTTGCCTTTGGAAATCAGAGGAGCATTGAGTGATGAGGATCAGGTGATGCCGCTGAAAATCAATGCCAGTGGCAGCATTACTGAACTCGACATGGGGCAATGGCAACCAGGTCAGCAGACCCAGCTGCGGTTACATTTATCTTTGCGCTATTACCGTCTTGAGTTAAACCAGGAAACCCTGATTGAAATCGATGTGGATAACCGCGAACGGAAAATTGCCGGAAAAAACCAGATACCGAAAGGATCTGATGGTTTTATCTAAGGGGCATCTGAAAAACAGGAATAGTTTTGATGCAGGTAATTCTTCGGAGTTGCCTTAAATTAACAGTGAGAGGAAACATAACATGTTGAACTCCGAAATCAGCTTACAAAACCCTGCGGTCCAAAACCGACAGGCCACAGCCGAAACCATACGGCTGGATTATCCAATAACTGCCGATGGTATGGAGATTGATCATCTCGTCATGCGCCGGCCGTTGGTGCGTGACCGTCTGGTGGCAGAAAAAGCCAGCGGCAGTGAAACGGAGAAGGAAATTCGTCTGATCGCCAATCTGTGTGAAATGGCACCCCAGCATATTGAACTGCTCGATCTTGCAGATTACGGAAAATTGCAGGAGTGTCTGGCCGGTTTTTTATCCTAGAACCTCGCCGTTTGCGTGAAGCCGTTTTTGTACTGGCTCAGCGCAGTGGTTGGGGTTTGAATGAGTTGCTGGATCTGGAAGAAGAAGAGTTGCTGGAGTGGCTGGAGACTGGACGGCGATTGCTTGCAGACGCCGACAAACGGTAACCAATACAGGTAATGTCATGAACGATAATAAAAATGCTGATCACAAGATACCTGGACGGCTGCGTGGTTTGTTATGTCCCACTGAGCGTCTGAAGGTCTGTTTTGCAGCTTCAGCCGTCATGAATGCTCGGTCTGGTCGGAATTTGAAAATGCCGGATGGTCTGTTGCGTTCAGACCGGTTGGGAATTAAAAAAATATGGCGGACCATTACCCTGCCAAAATGGACTTCCTCACGACGTTATCAGAACTATGTATTACCTTACGAATGGCTGCTGCCTGATCGTTCCATTGAAACAGTCACCCACAATGTACTGTCAAATCCGGGCAAGACCGACAATCGGACTATCGTCAAGAAGTCAACGGCTATCAAGCAATTCTTCAATACGCAGGTTCATACTTCTGTCTACGCCAATACTCTCTTTGAGCAGACGATCCAGCAGTCTGAAAGTCGTAATGTCCATCGTCATTTTTCTAAAACGTTGACGTGGCGGAATCAGCCAGACAGTTCCGTGACAGAGAAGCCAGTGCTGTTTACAGGAAAACCAGGTGATCATGATAATGGTTATGATCATCCTGTTAATAATCCCAAAGAGAGCACTTTGTTACCTCGACGGGGATTTTTAGTGACTGGCAGTCATGTGAAAAGTGTATTTCCTGTTACCTCCGGTGTGATCTCTGAGGGTAAAAAAAATCACATTGAACAACTGATTGGTGTGTCAGTGATGACCGCTGAAAGAATATCGGAGCTGTCGCGGATGCACCTCGATACGGATAACTTTCAGGCCCAAAAGCCCTCGACTTCGATGCCTTACGACAGCATACGAATACAACAGAATATTGCCGCTCTGGTGGCCAATGATAAACAGCACCACTCAGACAATCAGGCGCAGTTACAAGCACTTGAGCAGCAGCTACAGCATGCGAACCGACAGCAGAGTCAGTCAGTTCGCCAGCTCGAACAGGCAGTTAATTCAATGGCGACAATGCTCCAGCAGGCAATGCAGTCGCAGCCGCCCAGGCCTTTGCCGCCCAGCTATTACGGAGCGCTGAAATGAACAATATCGCATTACAGATTGTGGTTAATCCGCAGGTGGTTGATGCAACTGACAAAAGGGAGATCAGACGATGATGATGTTATTGGGACCGGTAGTATTTTCCATCGATACCGGCGCTTATGAGCAACTGCAGCACAGCACGTCATACCAGTGGGCATCTCAGGCGCGCCTGGGGCATCGGTTGCTGAAGCATCTCGGAATCGGCGGTCCTGCGCGCCAGTATATTGGCCCGGGCGAGGACAGTATCAACCTGAACGGTACCATCTATCCACAGTATAAAGGCGGTATCAGGCAGTTGTCGCTGGTACGCCTGACTGCCGGAATCGGAGTGGCAATGCCATTGCTGGATGGTAACGGTTTTGTGTATGGGCGCTGGATTATTGAAAATGTTCAGGAAACAAAAAGTGTCTTTTTTGCCGATGGGATACCGAAAAAAATTGAATTCAGCATCAGTCTGAAACGTTATAACGAAGATTTGATGCTGTTGTTTAGAAGTAACAGAGGTTCTCAATAATAACTGCGAAAACGTCAGAGTAATGCAGGTCATTATTCCGTAGTTCCTTAAGTTATCACGACATTCAAAGAGACACGACAATGGCAAAATATTATCACACTAAAACCGGTGACATGCTCGACAATATCTGTTGGCAGTACTACGTCAAGGAAATCAATCTGGGAACGGCGGCGATGGCCGTCGATCCCGGCCTGCTGACGGAGCCACAGTTGCTGGAAAACGGGTTTCTGTTGGGGCCGGGTAGCGACCTGATTATTCCCGGTACGGTGGAGCGGGTGTTACAGGCTAACCCCGGGCTGGCGGATTATCCACTGAGTCTGCCAGCCGGGTTGAGTATTTTGCTACCCGATCTGGAAACGTCGGTGGAACAGGATACGAGTGTTAAAATATGGGATTAGTAAGCGCTCAACTGCTTGGTGTAAATGTTCCGGGTTTCAGTCTGAAGGTAAACGGAACGTGGGCACGCAAGGAATTTATGGACCGGCTGGTTGCTATTCAACTGGTTCAGCACAGCGGTTTTGTGAGTGATCAGTTGTCATTAACGTTGGATGATCGACCTACCTGGAGAGGCAGCGGTATTTTTTTGCCTGATCTGCAACAAGAGACGGTGATCACTTTGCATCTGGGTTATGAACCTAACCTGATTAACATGGGTGAGTATCTGGTAAACCATCTCAGCCTGAATGAATCCGGTAATGGCAGAACCATGACTATCTCCGCCACTTCCAGTCTGTTGAATCGAGACCTCAGTCGCACCTGGAGTCGAATGACTTTGTCAGGCCTGGTTCAGCAGATTGCCAGAGAACATGGGTTGACTGCCAAAGTCAGCAAAGAATATGACACCGTGGACGTTGACAATATCAACCAGCAGAAAGAATCCAATGGTGCTTTTTTGACCGGTCTGGCCGCGCTCCACGATGGTGTGTTTAAAGTTATGGGGCGCAACCTGTTGTTCATGAAAAAAGGCCAGGGAACTTCGGCCAGTGGAGTACCGATGAAGCCGGTTAGTATTGCTCGCCATGACATTATTCAATGGACCAAAAATTTCAGTCGACAGCAGAATTATACTTATGTTTGTGCGAGTTGGCGGGATTTGATTGGTGCCTGTGAGCGTGAAGAAATGTTTCCCTCGGGTACGCCGGCACAAGACGACAATCTGCTGCGTCTGCCGCATGTGTTTGCTTCCAGGGAGGAAGCTGCAGCAGCCGCAAAAGCCAGGTTTCATGAACTGAACCGCCAGGACCAGACACTGAGTCTCTCTGTACTGGGCAACGCTGACATCACGGCAGCCGGTAGAATTTCGTTATCTTCTCTACGTACCGGAGTCGATGGTGACTATACCGTGAAAACCGTCACTCATAGCCTGAGTAGCAGCGGCTTTCTGACCAGTCTCGAAGCATGTCAGGAACCCTATCCTGCTAACGGGCAATCACGGAGCTAACCACTATGAGCGTTCCCTCCTATGAGCACAAAACGGATTGGCTGCAGGAAAGTTATCAGTCAATGCTCAGCGAAATAGCCGATCTAAAGCGTGTTTTACAGTCCTTGTGTCAGTCCGGGTCCGCGCCGGCTGGATATGAAAATATACGGTATTTATCTGTTTTAAAAGATACGGCTGCCGATTCTGTTTTATTGAACCGGATTTGCGAATTATTTGCTCTGTCCGCGTTTGAACGTCGTCTGATTTTAATGTGCCTGGCAACAGAACTTGATCCGGAAATAGCCCGTCTTTATCAGCAACTGAACGGTAAACCACTGCCGAACATGGATGTCGCCCTGCGCCTGGGTGATGGTCATTGTGGGGTATTGGCACCGCAGGCGCCACTAAGGCTTTTTCAGTTATTGAATATCGAAAATGATACGCCTGTATTGCTGCAACGTTCCCTGGTTCTGAATGAATGGTTGTTGTTCTACCTGACCGGCACTCCCATTATTGATTCGTCTGTGTCCGCTGTATTGGAACGGATAGACACCGAACGGAGTTCGTTATCTGACGGGACAACACAACAAGTTGAATCGTTGTCCCGTATATTGACGAGCGGTCGTGTTCAACAGACGGCATTGCAGTTGCAGGCCGGTAGTTTTGCTGAAACCGTTGAATGTGTTGCCGGACTCGCCCGGATCGAGCGGTGCGAGGTTTTTCGGTTCAGTCTTTTTCATCTACCCGCCACTACGCAGGAACAAGAGCATATGCTGCAGCTGATCGAGCGCGAACTGATCGCCCGACAGGCGTTGTGTCTGCTGGATTGCCAGCGGCTCTTCGAGCAACAGACGCATGCATCTGAACGGCACGTTCTGAGTCGCTGGCTGGTACGGCTGATTCAGGATCTGCCGGGTGCCTGTATTCTCTGTGGGACAGAAAAGATACAACTTACCGGAGTCACGGTTTATTACCATACGGTGGAGTTACCTGATAGAGAGCGACAACGGCAGTTATGGCATGGTCATTTGTATGAACGTTTGAATCTGAAGACTCACGCAAACATCAATGACCCGGTTGATGACGCCATTCAAAGTATCAGTACACAGTATCGTTTCAGTGCTGAACAGGTGGAAATGATCGCTCGTCGGGTTGCGATGGAGGTACATACTGAAGCGGAGACGTACAGTCCGGTTTCGTTGCCACAGAAACTATGGTCTCACAGCCGGGAGCAGGCTCAGCAACACCTGCATGGATTGGCGCAGATCATCACGCCCAGACCGCTCGATTGGAATGACCTGATATTGCCAGAGCGGGAAAAACAGAATTTACAGGCCATCGTGGCACAGGCACAACAACGTCATAAAGTGTATCAGCAGTGGCAGTTTGCCGGCCCAGGTGCTTACGGTTTGGGAATCTGTGCTTTGTTCTGCGGCAGCAGTGGTACCGGCAAGACCATGGCGGCGAGAGTGCTGGCGAGTGTGTTGAATGTCGATCTCTATCATATTGATCTGAGTGTTGTGATCGATAAATACATTGGCGAAACCGAGAAGAAGCTCGATGCAATTTTCCGGGCCGCAGAAAACAGTGGCGCGGTGTTGTTATTCGATGAAGCCGATGCCCTGTTTGGCAAACGCTCTCAGGTACAGGAAGCCAAAGACCGGTATGCCAATATGGGTGTCAGTTTTCTGTTACAGCGGATGGAAGCCTATGCCGGTATTTCCATTCTCACCACGAATCTGCGTAGTGCTATGGATACTGCGTTCACCCGTCGTCTGCGTTTTATCATCCCGTTTCCGTTTCCAACTGCGGTGGAACGCAAGCAACTCTGGCAGTCCATGCTACCGGCTGCCGCACCGAAACAGGATATTGATTATGACAAACTGGCGCGATTGTCCCTGGCGGGCGGTTCAATACGGAATATTACCCTGCATGCGGCATTTGTTGCGGCCAATGAGGAACAGGCTATCAGTATGCAGCATTTACTCACTGCCGCGCGACAGGAGTATTTGAAAACAGAAAAGGCGTTGGATGAAAGTCTGGTGCAGGATTGGTAAAGCACCTCTGAAAGACCGGCTGTTTTTTCAGGTTTCTTAATGATGCCGGTAGATGATAACTCTTGGATATACATTATGGTCAGCATACAAACATTACTCGACAGCATCGTTGTTGATTTGAAAAAACATTTCCCCGAGCTGAAAACCTGCGTGGTCCTGCCCGGATATATCGAAACCACAGAACTGGTGGAAGTCCATAAGAACACCCCAGGTATATTTGTGGCTCATGTGGGAAATGGGGAAATCATCCGTGTGGAAACCGGTCAGAGCGATATTACTCTGCAGCTGGTGATGTATCTTCTGGTGGTTGATCAACCAGGCGAGGCTGATGGTATCGCAAATGCTGTCGAGCGCGAACGAGTCGCCCAGGATTTGCTCAGCAGATTACTGACTCACATGAGTGCCAGTGCACAGCGTTGGGGGATGGCTGAGGCATTTCCTGCCACGGCGATAGAAAGTGCCGATGTGCATGGTTTGACGAATAACTTCACACCGCACACCCGGGACTGGCGTCTGGGAACAGCGGTTCTGTCGCGGGCGGCGGATTTGTACGGTGGTAACGATCCCATCAGTCGACTGGCATTATGGGCCATTACCTGGGAACAGAAGTTGCGCATGGGAGAAAACCGGTTGGCGGATATCGGTGCCGATCAAGCACCCCAACCGCCGAATCCAGGTAGCACTGATGAGCAGTCGCCGCCCTCGGATGTCTGGGTGACCGTCAATGGTGGTGAGCCGCAGGTCATTACTGAGTCAGACAGAAAAACCGGGCAACGTTAAAGGATCAGGTGATTTCATGTATCTAGCACAGACGAATCAACAAAGCACCACAACCCGTTTGGCCCCGCAGCCGAAACAAACCGTCAGTACCAGCACCCCATCTGGTAACGGCGGTGTTGCGATCTCCGCCTGTCAAGGGGCTCCAGCCATGCAATTCAAGCAGGCCGTCGGTCATCAAGCCGGCATCTCGGGCGGCGCTATGGCATCGCAAGACCATCGTACCGGTCTGCCGAATCGTCTTAAAGCCGGTATAGAGCAATTATCCGGTTATTCAATGGATGATGTGAGAGTTCATTACAATTCGGTACAACCCGCTCAGTATCAGGCGCATGCATTTGCGTTTGGCAATCAGATTCATCTGGCCCCCGGACAGGAACGTCACTTGCCGCACGAAGCCTGGCACGTCGTTCAGCAAAAGCAGGGACGGGTAAAACCCATGCTGCAGATGAAAGGCAAAACGGCAGTGAACAACGACAATGGACTGGAACGGGAGGCCGACGAGATGGGAGCAAGAGCCTTGCAAATGAGCCATCAGACGACTTCTGCCCATCGACAGGTTAATTTGGTAACAACCCGTGGTCCTGCGGTTGTACAGCGCAAGGGCGAGACTCCAAAGTCTTATGATCTGTTGTTGCGTCACCCGAGATATTCACGCAGTTGGTTTACTGTTGCAGGGGCATATGAAAGACGCCTGGGTGCATATAGTGCCAGGCATCCGCGTGCAAACGCGGCACTGAATGCAGCCATTAACCGAATGGAACAGGTGGTCTCTGCGCGTTACAGCAATGAGCTGAATCGGCCAGAACTGATGAAGGAAGTCTTTTTCAGAGATGAACCGGAAAGCAGTGGACAGGTGGGAATCGAACTGGACTACAAGGAAATGCTCAAAGTGCTTCATCAGGGTAATTTGCGGGAAAGAATGACGGCCTTTTACAATGCTGCTTATTATGGTGCCGGCTACGGTAATGATTTAAGACGAGGGTTTAAAGCCATCCTGCATGAAATCATTTTTGACCGTCAGGATAGCCTGATTGACAGTCTTGGATTAAAGGCCAAAGAGCTTGCTCGTCAGAATAATTTCTATCGTAACTTTCTGAATATTGGAGCTCTCCGCCCGGTAGTCAGAAGCCTGTTGAGAGCGATCGGGAGTGTCGGGTTTGCCGATATGAGTTATACATTCGACAGAGATGTATTTGCGTTGGGTAATTTATCCATGCAGGCGGCTGATTCCGGGGTCGCTGTCAGCCAATGGAGCCGGCAGAATCGCCAGGGAAATGTCGTTGAGCCATATACTCCGCGCGCTATGGAAGAGCTGGGTGTTCCTCTTTCAAATACAGAGCTGAAGTACACCTTTCAGGGGGTCGATACCCGCCGGAACATAGGTGACTATCTGCCTTTCAAACGTCAAACCGACATCCGCAGAGAACGAACCAGAGACCTGGCGCTGCCGTGGCAATCCGGCAAATCAAGGTTTGAAATCAGCCCTGACAGCCGTTGGTATAAAAAGGTTCATGATCAGTTGCGAATGCCGGTCATTGCCGGAGTATCGGGTACCACCACCCGAATGCTGAAAGCCTATCAATTTTTAAATGCCCAGCCGCAGGCGGTGGATTTTCGTCTGGCGTTGATGGGCTGGATGCTTCCCACAGAGGATCATTCGCTGTATGAAATTTTAAGGGGCGCGCAGCTTGCCGGCGTAACCGGACCCGGTGAGCAGAAAAGTTTGACTGACCCCATTGCCATGTACATGAATATTGCGCCTTTAACAACGCAGGAATTAAGAACTCAGGTTGGTCATGAGAATATGTTCCCTCATGAAGAAGTGTATTGGAATCTGGCCAGTCGTGATCTGCCGAACAATCAGCCTGTGCATAATCGTGACACGAATGAGTGGATCGATCCTCCAGCCGGCCCTCATCTGCCCAGATTTCGTACCACCGAAAGGTTTGCCTCGCACTACCGCAGGACGTATGACCGTGCCCAGCGTGATGACGGACAGGGAAGACGGGTTTCATTCAATCGCGCGTTTGGAACGGCGCTGGGCGTCTATAGTGGCGGTATGCATCGGCTGATCAATACCGTGATGGAGATGAAACACCGGTATGCACCGGGCGCTGTAATAAAATGGAGATTACGGCAAATTATTAACCGCATGGTCGCCTTGCGAGGGGCTGGTCAGGCAGTTGAATTCCCGGAAGAACTAAACTGTTTGAACGTCCAGCATAATTATCTGAATACCATGACAAATGCGACTCAGCGAACCAAGGCAACCAACCGAATCACCAGAGAAGTGGCCAACTTTGTTGAGGAAATCTATCCAGAGTTATTGCTGCAGGCCAGCATGGCCAAAGATGCGCTGGACAACCTGCCATCCAGTGAGGAAATGGTTTATCGGGGGGAAGCCGAAGGTCCTGTGAACGGTGGCTATATCCCCTGGGGTGGTTATCGTCAGAAAGAATATACCTTTAACAGTTTCGTCAGTTTTTCCCGGAACCGGAATCTGGCTTTACAGTTTGCTGAAACTGCGATTGAAACCGGTGCCGGTACGACCAGGGTGCTTTTGGAGCTGCAATTGCGCGGGCATAAAGGAAAAGACATCAGCGATTTTTCTTTGCAAAGGGCTGAAGAGGAAGTATTACTCATGCCTGGTGCCAGGATCAGGGTTACCGGTAGCCGGGAACAACGGTTTACTTACCAGAACCGGCGCAGAGTGGAAGTCACTGAGACGGTCAAGGTATATACCGCAGAGGAGGTTCAGTAATGTCATTAGGTTATCGTGATATCTTTTTAACCATGGCGCTCAATAGCTTAACCGGGAGTGTTTAATATGGCGCAGGTCAGTGTGGGTGGTGCGAAAGTTTCTCTTTCACCCGTAAATCCTGTTATGACGGTTACCAGGCTTAAAGATGTTGTCCAAGGTGGTGCGCAAACAGTTATCAACGTGAAGGGGAAGGCTGCCCTGATTGAAAATGATATTCAGAACTGGGTTGAAGGTTATGTCAGTAATTACACGTGTCCGCCTTATGTAACAACACAGGGGATGATAAAAGGCAAATCATTCACCTTGAAAACGGTTGCGGAAAATGCCCGTGCCGGGAAAAATCTGCTGCTTGTTTCCACTGAAATAGAACTGACGGTAGAAGTGCAGATGCCCGCGATATTTGTACCACCTCCGCCGGGCAAGCCAGAAAGTGACAGCACCAAAGAGTACACACTCAAGGTGATATTTACCGATCCCGGACAGGATGCTTTTACGAGCACTTGAACCTGGTGTCGTGTCTCAAATAAAACGCATATTTAAATGGGCCGCCGAATTCACTTTGCAATTCTACGTTAAGTTCAGCAAACGGCGTCCCACTCTTCGAGAAGCCCTCAAGACGCCCACTGCTTTGTTCCAGCCCTTGACAAGGGAGTGGCCATTGCCTGCGAGCTGCACCTTGCTGTGAACCTCTTGAGGTGCTTTTTTATAGGTTTTATTCAGGACACTACACCAGCCAGGAGGATGACTGGCTTTCAGGCCGTTTCTGTTCCTGGTCAGGACGATTTATTGGCTGGATGGTCTGGAGATAAAAAAACGGGGCAATCAATGCCCCGTTTTTATGGTTTTAAGCGTTGCTGTAGAGATTAGTTACCCCACAAACGTTCCAGCAAGTTCCATTTCTCTTCCTGGAAGCCTACCCATTCGCCCCAACCTGCAGTGTTGGTTCTTGGATCGTAAGCATGCTCATAAAGACCGCCAGTATCGCCTGATTCAGGGTTGATACCCCAGTAACAGGCTTGAATGCCTCTATCAATCATGTAGTCCACAGCGGCATTCTGCCATTCTCTGTCAACTCCAGGAGTGATATGGGCCCAACGGTTCTGATCGCGGATGGCAGCGTCATTCGGCCAATCCAGGTGGCCACCAAACTCACCGACCACCAGGGCATAGCCTTGGTCTCTCAGGTAACCGAAGTGTTCTTCCCAACCTTGTCTGAGCAGTGGCGGGTTGATCACGATATTACATTTCGCATCACCGGCTGCATCCCCTTCAAGGCCTTCACACTCTGGTTGTGCCGGATCCATGAATTGTGGTTGTACCGCAACAGAAGGACCGTAGATGTGTGGTGACAGCACCAGACGTTCTTTAGGAATGTCCAGAGGATCATCTCCCATACTGAAGAGGTTTTCGCCCCAGTTCGGGTTAAGATCCGGATCACCATTAGGAATCTGAGTACCATCAGAGGTTTTGCTGCCAATACCTTCTACGAAGATCAGGACGTTCGGGTTGACTTCGTTGATCGCGGCATAGGCGTGTTCTGCCAGCGTTTTCCACTCTGCCCAGGTGTAATCCCATGGCTCGTTGAAGATGTCGATACCGAGAATGTTGTTGACACCCAGTTGTTCTGAGAATCCAGCCAGTTCACGCAGGTTATCCAGCCAGAGCTCTTCGTTGTATGGGTGAATGGTAACATCAGGACCACCTGTGCCACAGGAATAGTCTTCCCGGAGGAAGTCGTAGTTATCACGGTCTTTGTCGGTAAATGGAGGGCTCGCATCAAGGCGACCGGCACGCCAGCCAACGTAGTTAGAACAGGAGTGAATATCGAGAATGACATCAAGTCCGTTTGTATCGGCCAGTTTGATAAAGTCTTCCAGCGCCTGACGGGAATTTTCGGATCTGACGGAGTAGTGGTTTTTGAAGACCGCACTCACACCTTGAGGGTCATCCGTTTTCAGTGTTTGTGGGGCAATCGGCACACGAATGGTATTAATGCCTTTGGCTTTGATTTCATCCATAGTCTGTTGGATGGTGCGGCCAGTGCCCTGGTTGTTGTTGGCCCAGAAGGTGTTACCAACATACAGTTCCATCGGTGCACCGCTTGGATTATCCGGATCGTCAGAAGGTTCATGACGTCCTTCCAGACCAAACCAGGCGCCACACTGTACGGGTTTGACTTCGCCGTCTTTGGTGATGTTGCCGGTTTCATCGACGCGGAATACGCCATCTCCGGTAGATCCTCCGTCTCCACCATCACCGCCGTCACCGCCATCTCCACCATCACCGCCGTCACCACCATCAGTGGTACCACACGCAGCACCGGTCACGGTTGGTGTTTCTGCGCTGCCATTGGATGTGCCTTGGAAACCGAAGGAGGCGCTTTGGCCAGGTTGGAGTGTGCCGTTCCAGGACAGGCTGGTGGCTGTGTAAGGGTTGCTGCCGGAAAGGTTGGCATTCCAGGCAAAACCGACGCGGTTTGAACCGCTGTATTGCCAATCGACAGCCCAGCCGTTTAGAACGCTGCCGGTATCGTTGGTGATGGTGATCGTAGCCGTGAAACCAGAGTTCCACTGGTTGGCGACTTCATAGGTACAGCTCGCTTGTGCACCTTGTGAAATGGCTGCGATTGCAACACTGAGACCCAGCAGGGTACCAGCGCATTTTACATCCCTGTAAAGCGTTCTTGTTGGTTTATTCGCTTTACTCATGTATGTGATCCTCAATAGTCACTAAATCACTTTGCTCGTTTACGTCTCCTTCTTTGCTACTCGAATACTGCTGGAATCGTTCCAGTGCCCTACTGCCGTTAATAAAAGGCAACTACGTTTCATGTAACCGGTTACAGAGACATCCAGGTTTTATAGAGTACTTGTAACTGTTTTTAGTTATTTTTCGTTTGCTTATTTATCCGATTGAATTTTGTGGAACATCGATAATGTTGAACCAAAAGCACTGCGATGAGTCCAGACACATCTTTTTTTGTTATTGATTATCAATGTTGCTCACTCAAGCTTTGTTAAAAATATCAGGTTGGATATCTGTAGAAGCTAAGTGAGTTTTGAAAATTAGCCGAAAAAAAAAATATTGCCCATCCTACTATATGGTGAAGTGTGATCTGACTGGCATAGATATGCGGTAAATCAACTGAAATTGATAAGGAGTTCAAGGATTAACACTTTGTAACAAAGTAAATAACCTGCTGGTGGCCGACATTATATGTGATCTAACACTTATATTTTCCATCAAAGAATTTGTGACCAGGAAGATGCCTGATCCGTTGCCTGCGATAATCACCTGTTCTGATAGTTTTAGAATAATTTTAAAAGACCGACCAATGGCTCATCGTCGTTAAAACTCCATCAGGTGTCAGATAAATTGAAGGGTTGGTCAGAAAAATAACAGAGTACCTGACGGTATTGTGGGCAGGTACTCTGGTACGAATTTAAGAGTTGATCTGATTGAGTTCGGTGAGTGCATCCTGCAGGGTGGAAAAATAGCGACTGGTTCCCTCAATGGGTTTCACTTTTGCCCTTGCCAGGGTTTTTAGCGGTTGAAACTGAAAATCAGCAAACCAGACACAACCCTGATCTCGCCTGAATTTTTCGATCAGTTTATTCATGGCAGAAACCCCGCCGGCATCCAGAATCGGAACGCCATCGAGATAAATGATAATGCCTCTGGCATTTTCTGACAGTAAGGCCAGCTCCCCGAAGATACGTTCGGCCGGGGCAAAAAACAGCGGGCCGTTGATTTTATACACCCTCCAGCCTTCTGGCAGTGGATCATTGATCAGGCGCTTGTTATCGGTAATCTCCGTGACTTTGGTCATGTCGGCGATTTCTTTCATGAACAACAAGGCTGCCAGCAATATCCCGGTGGTAATGGCAATGACCATATCGAACATCACGGTCAGTGAAAAACAGGTCAGAAAAACCCAGATATCGCTGCGAGTGGCAGTCTTGATCAGATGTTTGGATTTGTGCGCCTCGCTCATGTTCCAGGCAACCATGACCAGCAGGGCAGCCATGGCAGGCATCGGCAGATAGGCCAGCATGGGCGCCAGTGATACCAAACCCAGCAGTACCACGATGGCATGAAGCATGGCTGACACCGGTGATGTGGAGCCGGCCCTGACATTGGCGGCCGAACGGGCGATGGCGGCGGTAGCCGTAATGCCCCCAAAGAAAGGGGCTATGATGTTACCGATGCCCTGGCCGAGTAATTCGCTGTTGGCGCTGTGGCGTCGTCCTGTCATGCCATCCAGTACCACTGCACACAACAGGGATTCAATCGCGCCCAGCATGGCAATGGCGAATGCTGACGGTAGCAATTCAATAATCCGGGCAAAACTGAGACCGCTGCTGTGACCCTCTGCTCCAGCCTGTAACCAGGGCCACTCAAATGTGGGTAAATAGGGTGGAATGCCAAAACCGGTATCACCATTGGGAAGCAGATAACTGAACCGGGAGCCGATGGTGTCTACTTCCAGTTGGTAATGATTCAGTGCCAGCGCAAACAGGCTGCTGAGAATAGCTGCTGGCAAATGGGCGGGTATGGCAATTTTCAGTCGCGGCCAGAGAATCATGGTGACCAGGGTCAAGGACGCAACCAGCAGACTGGGCCAGTGGGTGGTTGGCAGTGCCTGAGCCAGGGTGACCACTTTTTCCAGATAGTGTTCAGGCATTGGGCCGGTGGTCAGGCCGAAAAAATCCTTTAATTGCAGCGTGGCGATGGAGACGGCAATGCCGCCGGTAAACCCAAGGGTGACGGATTCAGGGATGTATTCGATAAACCGCCCGAGGCGCATGTACGCCATGATCAGCAGCAGTACCCCCGACATTACCGATGCCATCAATAATCCAGAGAGTCCCTGGCTGTGGGCAATCGGTGCCAGAATCACCACAAATGCGGCCGTTGGCCCGGAAATGCTGAAACGCGAACCTCCAGTCAAGGCAATAATAAAGCCGGCAATAATCGCCGTATATAAACCGTGTTGTGGCGGTACACCACTGGCGATGGCCAGCGCCATTGACAGCGGAATGGCAATGATACCGACCGTAATGCCGGCCAGCGTATCTTTGATCAATCGTTGGGAAGAGTACTTTTCGGTGATGCAGGCATCTCTGAATGCATGAGCAACCCGCAAGGAAAACAAATGAGCTCTATGGGGCATGGATACATCGTAGTCCAGTCTACTGGTGAACAGCGGAGAGCAATAATTATAGTCCGATTATAGTGTATGGCAATCGGGTGGGTAGAAAGTGATAGTAATTTTTATAGATGATTTTGGGTCTGTAATGGGCTGTTTTGTCATCTCGTCCAACATCAGGATAAAGATCTTATATGCACCATACTAACAAATTGAGGAACCGGGCATCGGGGCACAAGGCCTCGACTCTCCCGATCCTGTTTCGCGACAGAGAGATCGCGATATTTGTCAGGCCGCCGGCATTTTGAAAAATGCCATCAGTTGCCGCAGATACTGAGATTGCCCGCTCATTTCTTCTGCAGCAGCAGCGAGCTCTTCTGAAGCGCTGGCGTTTTCCTCAGTGATTCTGCTCAACTGCTCCATAGTAATGTTGATCTGTCTGGCACCGGTGGCCTGCTGCGATGAGGCGACTGAAACATCACGGACCAGTTCTGAGGTTTGTCGTATGGTGGGAATAATGTCCTCGAACAATTTACCGGCCATCTCTGACAGGTCCACGCTGCTCTGTGCGGCATCGCCGATTTCCTGAGCGGCGGCCTGACTTTGTTCCGCCAGTCGACGAACTTCGCCTGCCACTACGGCAAAACCCCGGCCATGGTTTCCGGCTCTGGCAGCCTCAATGGTGGCATTCAGTGCCAGCAGGTTGGTCTGATAGGCGATGACATCGATCAGGCTGACTTTTTCAGCAATACCGCGCATGGCGGTAATGGTTTGTTGGACGGCCTGACCACCTTTTTCCGCCTCTTTCATGAGCCGGTCGGTAATATCGTTGGTGGTTTTGGCGTTACTGGCATTCTGTTCAATGGAGGCAGATATCTGTTCCACCGAGGCAGAGGTTTCTTCAACACTGGACGCCTGTTCGGAGGCTGAGGTACTGAGACTTTGAGAGGTGGAATTGATGGAGACTGACGCATTGTTCAGAGCATCGGCGGAGCTGCGGACCTCCTGTATGGTCTGAGCCAGCTGGCTGATAGTGGCGTTGATGGCGTTACGCAGATCCAACAGGCGACCATGGAAACGACTGGCGTTAAGGTTCTGGGTCAGATCTCCTTTTTCAATGGCCTGCATGGTTCGGGTGATTTCGTTGATAGGCTGGGTGAAGGCCTCCATGACGCCATTCAGCCCTTCCACGATATGCCGAAAATCACCATGATGGATTTTCAGATCAGCCCGTACATCCAGTTCCCCGGCGACCGCAGCATTCACCAGACGATTGGTATCCTCGATCAACGCCTTGATATTGGTTCTCACCTGTTCGATCGTGGTATTGATAAAGACTTTCTTGCCGGGGAATTTTTCCAATACTGCATCCATGTTACCGGCACCGAAGGCTTCGATACACGTCATCGCCTTACGCTGGTCGATGATATGACCCTGAACCATTTTGTTGAGACCTTCGGCCATGGTTTTGTAAGCGCCACCAAATTTGGAGGCATTGATGGTCACATCGATACTGCCTTTATCATGCTCACGGGACATGTGGTTCATTTCACTGATCAACAACTTGATTTTATCACTGACCACTTTTAGCGCCGCCAGCAGACTGTCGTGATCGTTGTCTTTGAGCTGGATAGACATATCCAGTTCACCTTCGGCGATCCGACGGGTAATTTCCGCAGCATAACGAGGTTCTCCGCCCAACTCTTTCAGTATTCCCTTGGTAATACGGAGGGCCAGAATCACTGCAATAGTCACTGCAATCAGACCTGCGGCAGAGATCAGCGTGAGTGCCCGGATATAAGCTGTTCCAGCTGCTTTGTCTTCCTGCAGAATGCGTTCTGTCAGAACGTTGCCGATTTCGTCGATCACCTCTCTCATGGTGTTGAATTCCTGGTCTACCTGACCAAGACTTTGTTTGATCAGCACCTGGCGGGTAAAGTTGTCAGAACTCGCGGCGAGTTGATCGACCAGGTTGCTGGAAGTTTCAGACCATTGCGATTGGTATTGGCGATATTTTGCGACCAGTTCGTTGGAGCGCTCGCTGGTAACCAGGTTGGCATACTTTTCCACCCGGTCATGGGCTTGTTGGATATTTTCGCTGTGGGCAGTCTGCTGCGCCAGAAAGTCTTCGCTGCCGGCTGGCAGAACCAGCATGCTGCGCTCCGCAACCAGCGCCTGTTGGAGATCCCTGTCGGCGTTGAGCAAAAAACCCTGGGCGGGTGTATAAGTATTGACAACCCTGGACACCTGACTATTGAAATGCCACATTTCCAGAATGCCAAATCCGGCGATGATGACCATACCAAGAGTCAGTACGCCAAAACCGATACCTAGTCGTGTACCTAATCGAAGGTTATTGAACATAACTGAAATCCTGCATCTTACACACTTGTGAAGTACATGCGCCGCTGTGTCTCAACCAACTGCATAATGATGAAGGATACCGGCGTAACCGTACCGATTTTTTCAGTATAGACAGATTATCGATTTAGCAAGTGCAATCGCTGCAAATACGGTTCAGATAGTTATCGGGAAGAGACTGTTTTTCAGTCGGAGTATTCGACACAATAACGCCGTTGTTACCCGGAGAACCAAAATGACTGTAAAGCGTATCGGCAACTGGCAGTGTCTGAGTCAGGAAACCCGTTATGAAAATCCCTGGATAGAGGTCTCTCATCAGACTGTCATCACGCCAGGGGGTGGTACTGGCATATATGGCGTGGTGCATTTCAAAAATCGCGCGGTCGGTGTCATCCCGATTGATGACGGCGGCAATACCTGGCTGGTCCGGCAGACCCGCTATCCCTTGGAGCAGGCCACTTGGGAAATACCCGAGGGCGGCGCACCGCTGGACGAAGATATGCTTGAGGCTGCGAAGCGCGAACTGGAAGAAGAAGTTGGGCTACGTGCCTCCGACTGGCAGGAATTACTGGAAATACACACCTCCAACTCAGTGACCGATGAGTACGGTAAAGTTTTCGTCGCAACTAATTTATCGCCGGGCCGACAACAACTGGAAGAGTGTGAAGACATCGAAGTGTATAAACTGCCGTTGCAACAAGCGATTGAAATGGCCATGGATGGGAGAATTACCGATTCCCTGTCAATTGCCGGCCTGCTCAAACTGGCGGTTTTGCAACAACATTCCCGATGAATCTTAAACGACTCTATGAGCTTTGATGAAATTTACGAGGCATATGGGAAAGTTCCAAGATTTTTTTTGGAATAAATACTATGGCACCCAGGGATTTAATTATTATGATTGAAGACTTTAAATGCTGGTTGAACGAGCTGGGAACTAAAGCTATAGAAAGAAAAAATACTCAGTTAAAAAATACAAAACGTCAGCCTTGGAAAAATAAAACAAAGAATCAGGATATTAAGAAAATATTTACCGATAATGGAAGACTAATTGAAGGTATAAAGCCAAGATCTAGCAATGACAGAAAAGCCAGAGAGTGGTTGTATGACCTAATTTGGCGGGAATATGATTCAGAAAATAATTTTATTGGCGTTTGTCTTGCAATGGAAATTGAACTCTCTGATATGAAATTCAGTGGTCTTATCTACGATTATAATAAGTTACTTCAGTCAGACTCAAAGTATAAGGTTTTTGTTTTTCAGCAGAAAGAAGAAGTTGCCTCGGATAAGATATTCCATAAATTAGAGCTATGTACAAAAAAGTATAAAAGTCGCGTTGAATCTGAATTTCTCTTAAGTTGTTGGTGTTGGAATACGGGTACTTTTAAATTTAAACAAATTGAGGTTAAGCCGTAGACTCGTATAACACTTCAGTTACTATGTCTCCTCCTGCCTCAGGAGGATAGGTGTGAAATATCTATTTATTCTTTTTGTAGGTGTTGAATGGGGTTATCCGTGGCGTCAAAGTCCATGTACACGGTTATCATGCAAAACATGATCGATGGCCGTTGTGAGCCCCAACCGTTTATCGAGCTCTCTGAGCAATAACATGCCGCCATCGGAAGAGATTTCACCACCGTCAAAATTCACTTCAACCTTACGGCGTTTGACGGGTGGAAATAAGAAGGAAGCCCGGTAGCATTCTGTCATCACGGAGCCGCTCTTGTTTTGTGTGCTAGCGCCTATAAAATAAGGCTAAAGTGGTTCCGTGGTCCAGTTTTGGTGAAATATTCGGGTTAAGAGAGTGACACCTTTATTGCTATAGGTAATGATTCATGAATAATTTAGTTCGAGAGCTGCTGGATAAAATAGAGTCTGTGCCGGACTTTATGGGCTTTAAGCTTAGCGATATAAATGATACTAACGGTTTTGGTGACAACGCGTTGCATTGTGTTTGCGTATGGGGAGATATTGAGGCTGTGAAGTTGCTTGTAGAGAACGGTATCGACATAGAGCAACAGGGGGAAGGTGGGTTTACACCTTTAAAAGTGGCTGACGAATTCGAGCACGAAGAGATAGTGAAATACCTGATATCTAAGGGTGCCAACACAGAGGCTCTAAATGCAAATTTTCAATATGACCCAGAACTAAGTGCCAGGCATATAGAACGCCTTCGGGATATTATTGAAGATTTAGAACAAGGAATCGATTCTGAGTGCGGTAAAAAATAGTGAACAGTAAAAATCCTTACAAGACACCTGCCGCAAATTTAATCCCTTAAATATAAATCATCTGTCAATCTCACTGTCGATGATATTTTTATCATTGCAAATGAGTTCTCCAAAGTTTGCAATTGGTTCAATCCTTTAGCCGTCGCTACAGCATTCATCTTTGCCAATGACAAGCAATACCCTGTGCAATTTCGACGTGGCAGTGTTTAGCGGATGCCAAGAAGATGGAAGTCTGGTAGCATTCTGGCATCGCACTTCTGTTTTTTCTTTGTGCGTCAGAGTCTGTTAAATAAGGAGCTGACTCAGTTCCATAATTCAGTTTTGTGAAATATTGAATGAGGAGTATTGTTATTGGCTACTGTTGTATCTGTCAGCAAATCTGCTACCCATAGTTTTTCCAAACACGTTGTAGAATCCATCACGTTGGTTGCCGGTCAGGGCGTTGAGGGTGACGCGCATAAGGGCGAAACCGTCAAGCACCGCTCGCGGGTAAAGGTAGATCCGAGTCAGCCCAATCTGCGTCAGGTTCATTTGATACATGGTGAGTTGATCAAGCAGTTGCAGGATCAGGGATTTAATGTTTACCCGGCAACCATGGGCGAAAATATCACCACTGAAGGTATTGATCTGCTGTCTTTACCAACCCATACCATTATTCGTATCGGTGCTGATGCGGTTATTCAGATAACCGGTTTGCGTAATCCCTGTGCCCAGTTGGATCATTACCAAAAAGGTTTGACGGCCGCAGTGTTGGATCGTGATGAAGAAGGGAACCTGATTCGTAAAGCCGGTATCATGGCCATCGTTCTGCAAGGCGGTGTTGTCCGTGCGGGTGATGAGATGGTCGTGGAGTTGCCTGAACCTCCGTATCAGCCGTTGCAACGCGTATAGTCTGTTCCATTTATCTGCGGCCATTTTTTGCTACTCAGGGGTATTTATATGCTGCAAGGTATTCATCACGTAGCGATCATTTGTTCTGACTACGCAAGATCAAAACATTTTTATACTCAGATATTGCAGCTTGAGATCGTCGCTGAACATTTTCGCGCCGGCCGCAATTCTTATAAGCTGGATTTGAAGTTGCCCAATGGCAATCAGCTGGAGTTATTTTCGTTTCCCAATCCGCCTGCCCGCCCAAGCAGACCCGAAGCGAGAGGATTGCGGCATTTGGCCTTCCAGGTAGCCTCTGTGGTCGATGTTGTTGAGTATCTGCAACAACAGGGCGTGACAGTGGAGCCGATACGAGTCGATGAGTATACCGGTCGGCAATATACTTTCTTTCAGGATCCGGATGGTCTGCCATTAGAGTTATATGAACAGGATGTCACTGAGGTCTGAGCGGATTGTTCTTTAGAGGTTGTGGTTAATGTGGAAACAATTAACGCTATCAGAACTGTCTGTTTGCTATCCGGGCTACTGGTCCTGCTCGTAACATTTCATGCCTTTATTCACTTTTGACAGTGAAAAACCAAACAGATTGTTTAATCGCTTAAGTTCGGCCTTACGCTGTTTTTCGGTGATTGTGATGGAACTGTTGGTGGCATAAATGATCCAGTTTTCTTTGTTGATGTTGTTCGTCCAGATATAACGGAAACGTTGCCGCAACAACGCAATCAGATCGAGTTTTTTATGCTGTTGCCAGTAATTGAGCACCAGCCAGCCGTCGTGGGTCAGGCGGTCACAACAGTGTTTAATGAACTTTCGGGTGCCTTGTTGAGCGTCCATGCCGGTCGCATGGTAAATGTCGCTGTAGATCAGGTCATAGGTGTTATCAGAGTTTTTTAAATAGTCGCCAGCGTCTCCGCATTGCACGTTAAGACGCTCATCATGTGGCAGATAAAAATGGCTGTAGGCAAGATCGATCACGGTCTGTCGCAGTTCCACCACGTCAATCTTCAGATGCTCAAGGTGATGCCATAAACTTGTGGCAAGTGCACCGGTTCCCATACCGAGCAGCAGGCAGCGGTGAATGTCTTTCTGGAATAACAGGTTGAGCAGCATGGCGCGAACATAATCGTACTGCACGATTTCCGGAGTGCGGTTAAGGATACATCCCTGTTCGTCATCGGCGCCAAACATCAGAGTGCGTTTGTTGCCGTTATCAAATACCTGAATCACGCCATAACCATCGTGACGGCGGAGAATTTCCTTACCAAATTTTGCCATGCCTGATCAGTCCCGGAACCGCGCCCGCCATTGTTCATAAGTGTTCAATACGGTCTCACTCAGACTGATCTGGGGATCGGAACTGTTCAGCTCCTGTTGCTGTTCCCGGTTATCGACGACTTGTTTTGCCTTCTCAAAAATATCCGTCAGAGAATGTTGCATATCAAAGGCGTCGATGAAGAACGCTTCGCCGAAATAGGTCATGTAGTTATCGTTAGAACAACCAAATGAGGTTTTGTCAGCAGCAGCTGCGGTGATGATGAGTGTATCCGGTTGTTTGAGATCATCGATAAAACCACCGGAATAGCAGGCTGACAAGGTAACGATTTTGGCCTGATCCGCTTCATCGAGTATATCTCTGAGGGTGATGCTGTCGATGTCCGGCAGTCTTTGATAACTGAGATTGACAGAGAGTTTGTGATCACGACTGCCATGGCTGGTGATATACACCCACAGCAGATCTTCGGCGCCCATGTGTTGGCTGACGGCGGTGACCATGTCTTTCAGTGCCAGCTGACTGACCAGAGGATAGGGACTGTTCAGATCGATCTCATTGCTCATTCTGACAATATGGTTTTGTAGCCCCCGGGTACTGCTGAGGCGGTCATAAATGATATCGATTTCGTCGCGAAACACGGTCTGGCTGGAATAAGGCGCGGCCAGAATCACGTAGGTATCAACGACACCCGGTGTCTGTGGTGCCAGTGCAGACAGCTGTTGCTGTAGCAACTGTGACTGATGATTAATGATGAAATCAAGCTGCTCGGGCAGTTGTTCGTACTCGCTGAGATAATCCTTTTCATCCTCAGTCTCGCTGACAAATTCACCGTATTCAAACTGCCCGGTCTGTACCAGATCCGATTGCCGTGAACGTTTGGTGGTCAGCGTGCCCTGGCCGTGATAAAGGCCATCTTCGAATTCCCCTTGATAAGATTCGTTGCCATCCTGATAAGTGCCCTGGCCGTTGTAACGCCACTTCACCAGCCCGCCTTCATAATGTTCGCCATCCGGTCCGGTGAGGGTGCCATAGGGCAGGTCGTTTTGTTTGAAAACGCCTTCGTACACCCATTTGTGAGGTGGGATCAGTTTGCCCTGACCATGGCGCAGGCCATGGTTGAAATAGCCTTCATAGATGGTGCCATCGGCATATTTCAGATAGCCATAGCCATGATAACGGTTCTGGTCAAATTCACCTTCATAGTGTTCTCCACCGGGAGAGTCCAGCTGCCCTTTGACCCACCAGCCGTTGTCCAGTGTGCCGCTGTATACAGTGCCGTTTTTATAGTGCCAGGTACCCTGGCCGTTGGGCATGCCATGGGCAAATTCACCGTGATATTCGGAGCCGTCTTCCAGAATCAAATGACCCTGACCCGATAACATGCCCAAATGAAAATGACCCTCAAAACGGCGGCCGCCCGGATAGCTCAAAACCCCTTCGCCTTCAAACCGGCCATCGACCAATGGGCCGTTATAGGTACCGCCATCTGCGGTGTTGACCGTATCGGCCAGGACGGTCATTGAGCATAACAACAGAGTAGTGATCAGAATTCGCGACATTTTCGTCCTTTATTGAATTTGCAGCAGTTGATGAATAGCGGTTCGGATAGTACCGAAGTCAGTTTTGCGACCATCCATAAAGCGTTGTAACAACACTCCGTACATCATGCACAGGACAGCTTCGGCATGTTCACTGCCGACCAGTTCGGTCACCAGTTGCAGATAGCGTTTATTCGCCAGCTGCATGTTTTTGTCTTTGGCGACTTGAGCTGGCGTCATCTCCCGCAGGTAGTCGAGCAACAGGGTCAGTTCACCTTTGAAATTATTCTCCATGGACTGAAACAGATTCATCAGCAGATCAATGCGTTCTGCCGTTGGCATTTCTGTGACATCCAGTGCCGGCATTTCAAAGCGGGTAACAAGATCGGTGCAGGCAGAAAATAAAGCTTCCTTAGAGGGGAAATAGTGATACAGGGCACTTTTGGAAATTCCCAGATGTTCAGCGATTTTGCGCATGCCCAGTCCGGAATAACCGTAACGGGCGAAAATTTCAACCGCTTTTTCAGTCAGTGTCAGGCGATAGGCATCATGGTCTATGATTTTAGGCATACGATGTCCTCTTTATGGTCCATCTGGACTGTATTTGGTTGACAGATGGTGCGCAAGGTTTTATTTTTTAGTCCGTATGGACTAAAAAGGACGGAATCATGAAACGAGTATTACTGGCCGGAGCCAGTGGTTACCTGGGGCGGGCGATGCTGGCCGAACTCAAGACCAGAGGGTATTGGGTCCGGGTGCTGGTGCGTACCGAACAACAACAGCAGGCTCTCAGTCAAATTGCTGATGATACGTTCCTTGGCCAGGCCACCGACATTGATACCCTCTCCGGTCTGATGGATGGGATTGATCTGGTATTTACCAGTATCGGTATTACCCGCCAGAAAGATGGCCTCACTTACGAAAGCGTGGACTACGGCGCCAATCTGAATCTGCTCACTCTGGCCGAAAACAGCAAGGTGGAAAAGTTTATCTATGTGTCTGTTTTTAATGCCGACAAACTTCCGGGTATCAAAATTATTCAGGCCAAGGAAAAGTTTGTTGCCCGCCTGAAAAGCAGTTGGCTGCCTTACTGTGTGATTCGTCCAAGCGGTTTTTTTGCCGATATGAAAGAGTTTCTTGTAATGGCAAAAAGTGGCCGGGTTTATTTGCTTGGTAACGGACAGTTACGCTTCAACCCGATTTCCGGTGCCGATCTCGCCAAGGTGTGTTGCGATATGTTTCAGAGCGAACAGACTGAAGTGGATGTGGGGGGGCCTGAGGTTTACAGCCATGACCAGATTGCCGAACTGGCATTCAAAGCGCTGGGTGAGCCGGTGAAGATGACCCATTTTCCGCTGTGGCTGGTGGGCGCACTGGTGTCAGTGATGCGTTGGCTGTCGCCGGTTTCGGTGTATGGGCCAGTAGAATTTTTCGCCAAGGCGATGAGTGTGGATATGCAGGCTCCCTGTTATGGTGAGGAAAGTCTGGAATCATTTTTTGTACATCTGGCCAATATCGATAACCGCGCTTCATAAAAAAGGTCACCGCAGTGACCTCGCAACAAATGTTCTGTTTTGTGTAACCCGGCAGGTATGCCTGTCGGGTCAGATACAGCGTAACGATCAGTATTTTCTTCTGGTGACCATCAGCATGAACAACACTGGCAATAACAGCAGGCCAGTGGAACCACTGCTGGAATCATCATCCTTGTCGTCGTTATCACCGGTACCGCCTTCAACGGAGCTCTTCATCACAAAGCCGGCAATGACCGGATCATGGTCTGAAGAGTAGTATGGGTCCAGGCTGGCGAAGTGGTCGTTGGAGTTATTGGTATCCAGAGTCGTGTCATAGTCGAGCAGATTGGATTCCAGCGAGTTAATATGCCAGTCATCCACGCTCACCAGACGCTCATTCATACCAGCACTGCCAATCATGTGATCGAGGCTGCCGAGAAAGCCAGAGTAGCTGTAGGAGAATGGCTGTGCTTCAGTAGAGGCACTGGTGTATTTCAGGTTGATATACCCGCCGGCTTCGAGAGCTGCAATCGGATCTTCTTTGGCATAGGCATTCATATCTCCCATAAACACCACATTATCGGTATTGACCCCGGTGGGATGGTCGGCCATAAAGGTTACCAGCGCTTTGGCGGCGTTGGTGCGGGTTTGGTTGCAGGCACCTTGTCCATCTCCCAGGTCATTATCGCTGTCAGAAGTACAGCTATTTCGTTTTGATTTCAGATGGTTGACCACCACGGTAAACTGATCGCCTGTGGCCTTGTGGGTGAACGACTGAATCAATGATGGACGGTTTCTGGTATCGATAAACAATGGATTGCCTTCACCATCTTTGGGCGAATTGGTGGAATCCAGTACGGCGGTGGTACCGACCGGTGTCACCACAGCGGGGCGATAGAGCAGACCAACGGAGATTGAATCGGTACCCATCTTGCCACCGGGGTTTACAAAGGCATATTCACCATCGGTGGTCTGTACGGCGTTCAGGGCATTTGTCAGCGCAGCAATTGAGCTGGTTTCATCATAACCGTCATTTTCAATTTCCATCAGGCCAATCACATCGGCGTCCATGGCGTCGAGGGCGGCCACAATTTTGGCTACCTGGATATTATAATCTGCTTCCGAATTGGCGCCGCGATAATCGCCATAAGTATCGTTATCTTCTTCGGCTGGTGTCGGGAAGTAGGTCTTGTCGTCCACGATGATGCCGTTATACAGGTTCAGCACGTTCATGCTGGCAATCTTCAGGTTGGCAGAGCTGTCCACAATGGGCGCGAGTGTGCGGTCAGCGTTCAGAGGGTCGAAAGTAGGTGTAATGGATGGAATGATTTGGTAGGGATATGTTGCATTGCCGCTATCATAACCATGCATTGCCCCGGTGATACCACTGATGCCGTAGCCGACCCGGAAGTAATTCGTGTTGCTGAAACCCTCGCTGTTGGGGAACACGATAGGGTCAGGAGCTTTCGAAGACTGTCCATCGTCGATCAGCATGCTGCTCAGTCTGATATTTTCGATGGCGGCGTCGTAACTTTCTTTGGAAGGTACCGAGACTTCGGTGGGCTGATAATGCAGTTCGTTGGAAACGACAAATTGTCCATAATTTCCAAAACCATAGCCATTACCATGGAAATCGCTGACCACCAGATTGCTGTTGGCCAGGCTGACACGCATGCCCTCTACCTGTTCAAAGGCCTCCAAAGAGGTGACCGGCAGGGTGATGGCGGTCGCTGCTGGCAGGGTATTGTTCTGTGAACAGACGATTAGCCCGGAAACGGATGACAATTCTGTTAAACCCTTGTATTCACTGACCTTGGCACTCAGGCGGACTTTATCGCCGACCGTTACTGGCAGGCTGGTGTCGAACACAAAAATACCTTCGGACGTTGCCTCATTACCGTCGCTGTCAGCCTCTTCTTCCTGAATAAAGTAACCTTCTGCACTAGTCTGTTGGTTCTGGTAAACGACGGCTTCAACCGTGACTTGCTGACCGACCAGTGCAGAGCTGCTGCCGCTGCCCTGTATGGTTGAAATCAGGGTGGCGTTGCCATCTCCGCAAGTACCGATATCGGTGCTCCCCGAATCAGTGCCGCCGTCGACGATTTCCGCTTCCGGCACAATGCCGGCTACAGGCATGATATGACCTGAGGTGGTGTTTTTGACACTCTTGTCCTTCAGTACATTGATGCCGGAGAAATCCCAGTTATCGCTGTTAAAAGCACCACCGTTGGCTGCTTTGCTGAGGGTGCTGTCGCTGTAGGCACTTTTACGATAGGCCCAGCCATCTATATATTCCCAGGCAGTGCCTGTACCGTCTTTTCCAGCCTCACCAAAACGGTCCACCTCGGTGTCGCCTATAAACAGCGCTATGCTGTCATCACCGTTAAAGTTCAGAGCGCTGAACTGATAATCAGGTGCTTTACCGAAGTAACTGGTAAATCCATCGACATCCATCGAAACCGTCAGATATGTGCCTGCGGGTACGCTGGTGCTTTTGAAACTAAACGTCTCGGGTTGCGCCTCTGTTTTGCCATTCACATAGAGCTTAAGTGTATATGTGTTCAGATCGGCGATGTTTTCAGTGGTATACAACTCGACGGCTTTGGGCAGCCCGCCGGTTAAAGGACCATCGATCACTCCTGTAATCATCAAATCTGCCTGGGCTCCACCCGCAATGACAGCAATGGCGGTTGCCAACAACTGCTTTTTCATTATTACCCCCAATATATTTATATGTTATGTAGGTATTCACCAGGCCATTTATGGATGCCTGGTTATGAGCGAAATGCATCCATGCTTACCATTGGCTGAAGCGCCAATGTGAGTGCTGTAAAACCAAAAGACCTTCTGAAAAATGATCCGGGTAGCGATGGTCGTGTTGGAAACGTTTTTAAATCAATGACTTAACTGACAAATGCCGTTTTCTATCCCCATGACTGCTTAATATTTACGACCCTTGATAGAGTTCAGAAGTTCCTCATGGTTGACCAGCTGGTCAAATAAAATGGCATAACCTATGCCACCTTTGTTACATAGATACAATTTTTGTTTTATTTAATGACGAAAATGTTAATAAACGATGACGAAGCCATAACATTGCGTTGATTACGGCAAATATCATTTCTGTGTTATTGGCTTCAGCAATCCAGCAAAGCTGCTGCGTATGGTCTATTTTGGGGAGCGGAGCGGTGAGTGTGATCTTTTTTTGTTCGAGGGTCTGATATTTCTGCACCTGACGATAATCGGGATAGTTATCCGGGTTACTGTTTAACCCGGATAGAAGCGATGGGATTTAATTGTATGAACTGTTCTGTTGTTGCCAGAATGCCAGATGCGTACCCTCAGCATCGCCAATAAACGTTTGAGTGGCTTCAATGATCTCTTTGAACCGCGCCATTTCTTCCGCTGGGATATGACTGCTGGTTGGAATTTTTGCCGTCAGAGGATTCACCGGGCGATTGTTGATCTGTAATTCGAAATGCAGATGCGGGCCGGTGGTTCGGCCGGTGTTTCCGGACAGAGCTATTTTATCGCCGCGTTTGATCCGTTGTCCGCGCTTTACCAGGATCTTGCTCAGGTGGAGATAGCGGGTTTTAAACGGCCCGGGATGTTCAATTTCAACATATTTGCCGGCATAGGGATGATTGGCTGTGCGGGTCACAATGCCATCACCGACGGAAAGCACGGGGGTGCCAACTGGCATGGCAAAATCAACACCATAGTGCGGCATCAGCTGCCCGGTAACCGGGTGGACCCGATGCAGATTGAACGATGAGCTGACCCTGACTTTTTCGTTTACTGGATAACGTCGCAATGATCGGGTCAGGCTTTGGCCGTCCTGATCGTAGTAGCTGCCATCGTCATATAGAAAAGCACTTTGGGTTGTTTTGCCGAGTCCAAACAGTATGGCTTTTATCCGTGTCTGGCCGGTGGCTTCGGTGCCGGTCATTTCCTGTTCGAGCACGATGTCAAACCAGTCTCCGGGTCTGATTTCGCGGCGAAAATTTATTTTTTCCTGAAGAATATGCAGTGTGTTCAGAGTGTCTCTGTCGCTGAGTCCGGCCTGGTGTGCTGCGTTGTAAAAGCTATTGTCGATTACGCCACTTACTAACTGTTGGTGCCAGTAGGTGGGTTTGACAATCTCCTCCGATTGAAAAGTGCCCTCTGCTGTGCGGGTGAACTGAACAGTGCGGGCCGGATTCACAATCAATGACAGCTGCTGCAATTCGCTGTTCTGTACCGACTGGGTAAATACCAGAGTGTTACCCGGTTGCAGGGTATCCAGTGCTGCCGTTTCACCGTCGGCTTCCAGTATTGCAGCAAGGGTTGTCTGGGTCAGACTGAAAAGCGCAAAGATGCCACTCAGGGTATCGCCCGGTTGAATCTGATATCGGCTGGTCAGCTCTTGGGGAATGATTAATTGCTCTACTGGTTGGCTGGCCTCGGGCTGCGCAGGGACTGCATTGGCCGCAGAGGGCAGTGGTACAGTTTCCAGGTGAGGCTCTTGAGGGGGTGAGGTGATCAGATAAAACGCTGTGAACAATAACGTGATGAGGCTGAACAGCTGAAATCGTGTCTGCTGGAGTACCGTGGGCATGGTCATGGGCGGTAAATACTTCTGTCGCAAAAAAGCAGGCGTTAGACCTGCCAGGGTCGTTAGTGTTGGAGTTTTAACATCCAGATACGCGGTTTGTCAGGTAAACACCACGTATATCCTTAATATTTAAATCGGTGCGCATTAAAATTCATCGCGCTTAAAGAGTCTGTCAGGATCGTTTAAAGGCGGTCATTTTCTGTCAGATTTGTTGACCATTCCGGAAATGGATCTGTCAGGGTGCTCCATGCTGCCACACCTTCCTGCATTTCCTTGGCATTGAGCAGGCATTCATCGAGCTGCCTGGCAAGCTTGTCACGGTTCAGCCTCTGGCCGATAAAGACCAGCTCCTGACGCATGTCCCCCCAGGGCTCCTGCCAGGTACGTGCTATCGCCTGACGATATTCGTCGTCATCGGGCCATTGGGTTTTCGGGATCGCATGCCAGAACCGGCCGGCAAAACCATAGCGGGCGATACCGCCGGCCTGATTCCACTCCCAGGCATCGGCATGGCGACTGGCCAGCCAGAAAAAACCTTTTGAGCGCAGCAGTTCATGATCCCGCAGCGGACCGTGCAGGAAGGTGAAAAAGCGCTGAGGGTGCATGGGCCGACGTGCCCGGTAAGTAAAGCTGCTGATGCCGTACTCTTCCGTTTCTGGCGTATGTTCACCGCGCAGTTCTTTGAGCCAGCCCGGTGCCTGCTGTGCCTTGTCAAAGTCGAACCGGCCAGTGTTCAGTACCTGATCGAGGGCTACCTGGCCATGACGGCTGGGAATAATGTCGGCGTCGGGATTCAGGCTGCGTAACACGGCTGTCAGCCGTTGCAGGGTGTCGGCATCGATCAGGTCGGTCTTGCTGATGATGATGACATTGCAGAACTCAATCTGATCGATCAGCAGATCGGCCACGCTGCGGTCATCCTCGTCTCCGAGGGATTCGGCGGTGTTCTGCAGACTCTCCGCGTCGTCATAATCGTTGAGAAAATTCACCCCATCCACCACCGTCACCAGGGTATCAAGTCGGGCCATGTCTGCCAGACTGCCGCCGTGTTCGTCCACGAAGGTGAAGGTTTCCGCGACCGGCAGCGGTTCGGAGATACCGGTTGATTCAATGACCAGATAGTCAAAGCGGCCGGCTTTGGCGAGGTTTTGGATCTCCACCAGCAGATCTTCCCGCAGGGTGCAGCAGATACAGCCGTTGGTCATTTCAATGAGCTTCTCCTCACTGCGATGCAGTTGCACCTGTTGTTGTACCAGCGAGGCATCAATGTTGACTTCACTCATGTCGTTGACGATGACTGCTACCCGACGGTTTTCGCGGTTGTGCAGGATGTGGTTGAGTACGGTTGTTTTGCCGGCTCCGAGAAATCCGGATAACACGGTGACGGGGAGTCTGTTCATGCTGGCGGCCTGTGGCTGGTTTTATTTTATGTTATAACATAACATTTTTAGGGGTCAACCAGTCGTCTGATCATCGGCTCGTTGTAATCCTCCAGTGGCGTTTCTGGTCCTTGAACAGGATCTGTTGTGTGCCATTGGTTTTTTCCCTCCGATAGCGGTGTTGAGACCGATTGTATTTGCAGGCATTAACCAGCGGCTCAAATTGATTATTTCGGGTTTGTAAACGCCTGTTTTGGGCTTGGCATATTCGTGGATCTGCTCCCTGGTCAGTCCATTTAAAATAAAAATTGAATAAAACCTATTTAAATAACTTTTTAATAGACGGCTAAAAACTGTCTATGAGCGTAATAAAAAAAACCTATTGGAGACGAATTTACGGATTGGGGATTATGGTTCGACGATCACAACAGGGGGGAGTCGTGCTATGACAGAATATTCTTTTAATGACGCTGAAAAATCATATTCAAACTCTGCTCCGCTGCCACCGCTTGCGCGTCGTTTCCAACAGGAATTACTTGATCTGGCAGATGTCAAACTTAACGGTGATCGCCCCTGGGATATTACGGTTCATGATAACCGACTGTTTGCCCGTGTGGCCCGCGATGGTTCCATCGGACTCGGTGAAAGCTATATGGACGGCTGGTGGGATTCTGAGCGTCTGGATATGTTATTTACTCAGATACTGGGGGCTCAGCTTAACCAAAAGCTCATCGGTACTGCGCGTATCAAACTTGCCTTCAGTGCCTTGTCGCACATGATGTTTAATTTTCAGTCTCTTGCACGAGCCTATCAGGTGGGTGAGGTGCATTACGATATCGGCAATCAGCTGTATGAACGAATGTTGGATCCTTACATGATCTACAGCTGCGGATATTGGAAGGGTGCTGAAAATCTGGCCCAGGCACAGGAACATAAACTGGATCTGATATGCCGGAAACTGCAACTTGAGCCAGGCATGCATCTGCTGGATATCGGTTGTGGCTGGGGTGGTCTGGCGTTATACGCCGCCAAACATTACGGCGTTAAAGTTACGGGGATTACCATTTCCAGAGAGCAGCAAAAGCTCGCTGCACAGCGCACCCGAGATTACGATGTTGAGATCCGGCTGGAAGATTATCGGCATTTAACCGGCAAATTTGACCGGATTGTATCCGTTGGCATGTTTGAACATGTGGGCCGTAAAAACTATCGCACCTATTTTGAAGTGGTGAATCGGTTACTGAAAAAAGACGGTTTGTTTTTATTGCATACCATTGGTGAGGAACCCACTTTCGATGCCGCTGATCGTTTTATTTCAAAATACATTTTTCCGAATGGTAAAGTCCCATCCCGTAAGCATATTAATGATCATAGCGTGGATCTGCTCAGGCTGGAGGACTGGCATAATTTTGGGCCTGATTATGACACCACGCTGATGGCCTGGGCCAAAAATTTCGAGCAAAGCTGGCCGGAACTCAAACAGGATTATAACGATCGTTTTTATCGCATGTGGCGTTACTATCTGTACAGCTGTGCCGGTTACTTCCGCTCCCGCGAGGGCCAGTTATGGCAACTGGTATACAGTCATCCGCAAGGGCAGCGGGTTTATCACAGTGTGCGCTGAGCGGGATGCTGGTATCCTGCCTGTTTTTTGGAGGCCTCGTTTATGCCCGCCCAGCCATCTATTCATCATCAGCCGGCCAGTGAAGAATATTACTTCCATGAAGGCTGTTACATTCTGGAATTGCTGAACAGCGATACCCAGCCAGAATTGTCTATTGCCCGTGCGACGGTTCGCCCGGGCGTCACCACCCGCTGGCACCAGCTTGAAGGCATTACCGAACGTTATGTTATTCAGCAGGGCAGTGGTCGGGTGGAAGTCGGTGAATTGCAGCAGGCTGTCAGTGCCGGTTCAGTGGTGGTGATTCCACCCGGATGCCGGCAACGTATCACCAATACCGGTGAGGCGGACCTGGTGTTCCTGGCGCTCTGCCTGCCCCGTTTTGTGCCTGACGCCTATGTTGACCTGGAAAAATCCACCGACTGATGGTCCGGGAGTTCGGGCAGCAATTTTGTACAATCCTTTTTGGATCCTGGCTCCTAAGCTGAACCTGTCACTCGTTTATGAGGAACTACGGATTTGCAGGTTCATCTTCTTGCCACGTTTGCCGCCGCCGCGCTGGCACATTTTCTGGCGTTATTGAGTCCGGGACCGGATTTTTTTCTGGTGGTCCGCAGTGCCGTTCGTCATGATCGCCGACTGGCCCTTGGCGTCGCTTTTGGTATTGCCACGGCCAATGGTGTTTACATTGCATTGTGTCTGCTGGGTGTTGGCGCGCTTCTGGCCGCTTCGGCCACGGTAATGCTGTTGATCAAGCTGGCTGGCGGATTATTTCTGGCCTATCTTGCATACGGTGCGCTCAGAGCCCGTAAGCGTGATTATCAGTCGTTGACAGAATCCGCCGATGGCGTCCACCGTCAAACCACGTTCAGGCGGGAATTCAGCGTTGGCTTTTTGTCGGGGATTTTGAATCCCAAGAACCCGTTATTCTATCTCAGCCTGTTCACGCTGGTGTTAAATCAGGAAGCTGGAATGGGGTTTAAAATCTGGCTCGGTATCTGGATGGTCAGCATCGTGTTTTTCTGGGATGCCTTCATTATCGTGGTGTTATCCCGCGCTGATATGCAGCAACGGTTTCGTCGTTGTGCGTTTTACATCGACAAGATAACCGGTATGCTGTTGGGCACGTTTGGGTTGACACTGCTGTATTCGTGTTTGATGGAGAGTCGTTTTTGAGATCGTTATCGTTGCCGGGGTGTGGTTGAGCGTGAGTGAACAACAGGTTTTTTACCGTCCTGAACATTTCCCCATGCTGGAAATCCGGCAGGCTCGCGCGACCTCAGTGGCTTATCACCGGCACAGCCATGAAGAGTTTTCTATTGGCGTGGTGGATTCCGGCAACACCGATTATTTTATCGACGGTCAGACGCGGCGGATCGGTCCCGGTGCGGTGGTGTTGATGAATCCCGACCAAGTACATTCCTGTAATCCGCTGCATTTGCAGAGCTGGTCTTATCGGATGCTGTATCTGCAGGCTGACTGGCTGACGGCTCTGCAGGCCGAGGTACTTGAACGCAGTCCGGACAGCGGCTTTCAGGCCCTGAGTCAGTCATTGTTGTGTGGCGATTCCCACTACCAGCAATACCATCAGCTGTGTTCGTTATTAACCTCACCGGACAGCCGCTTGGGTGCAGAGGTTAACCTGACTGATTATTTTGCTGAACTGATCCGGGCGGATCAGCGTTGTGAAGCACCGGATCGACTGAAATGCGCCTCCCACCTGCAACGGGCCTACGAATTTATCGCCGATGAATGTGTGCGGGAGATTTGCCTGGATGATGTGGCAGCTGTGGCGGGCCTGAGCCGATATCGGCTGGTGCATGCGTTCCGACAGCACTATGGCATCACCCCGCATGCATTGCAGATTACCCGGCGTATCAGCCATGCCCGCCAACTGTTGAAGACCGGTAACAGCATCGCTGCTGTTGCAGCGGATACCGGTTTTACCGATCAGAGTCACTTTCATCGTCACTTTAAACGCCAGGTTGCAGTGACTCCCCGACAATATCAGTTGTCTGCCGGATACCGGTAGCGGCGTTTGATTTCCACGATTTCGACTTCGTAGGCGGAATACCAGCGATTGCGTCCCTGCCGTTGCGCTTCGGCGTGCTCGGCATCCTGATGCCATTGCCGGATACTGTCTTCGTTCTCCCAGTAAGAAATGGCGATTTCCTGATCACCTTCCGTCACCGTGATAAAGTCCAGACAGCCATACCGTTCGAACGCCAGCTCCCGCATACGCACTACCGTCTGGCGGTACTGTTCATCCTGGTCACCGACTTTGGCTTTGAAAATAGCTGCAAACATGGTTTCTGCCTTAACTGAATAGTGCGCCGACACTTTCACCTGTATGTATGCGCTTGATGGCTTCCGCAAACAGTGGTGCAACAGATAACAACGTCAACTTGTCGGTCTGTTTGCTCGCGTCAATGGTCACGGTATTGGTGGTGATGACCGATTCGATGCCGCTGTTTTGAATACGTTCGATGGCCGGTCCACACAATACGCCGTGAGTCGCTGCCGCGTGCACGCTTTTGACGCCCGCAGCAAGCAATGTTTCAACGGTGGATATTAATGTGCCGGCCGTGGAAATTTCGTCTTCCAGAATAAAAGCATCCTTACCTTTGACATCGCCGACGACCACGCCCTGTTTGACCTGAGTATCGCTCACCCGGCGCTTATCGATGATGGCCATCGGCACATTCAGGCGAGTGGAAAACTTGCCAACCCGTTTGGCACCTCCAGCGTCAGTGGCAACGGCGACAATGTTGGAGGTGTCATAATTGTCTTTAACATGGCTGACCAGCGTTGGCAGTGCAGTCAGATGGTCGACAGGCACTCCGAAAAAACCGTGTACCTGATCTGCGTGCAGATCCATGGTCAATACCCGGTTGGCACCGGCAGTTTGCAGCAGGTCTGCAATCAGACGGCCGGTAATGGAAATTCTGGGGGCGTCTTTTTTGTCCGACCTGGCATAGGAGTAGTACGGAATGACGACTGTAATCCGACGGGCAGACGCGCTTCTGAGGGCGTCGATGGCGATCATCAATTCCATGATATGGTCGCTGACCGGATGAGTAAAAGACTGCACAATAAAGACATCCCGTTCACGGACATTTTCCAGAATCTGAACATGCAGATTGTCATTGGAAAAGCGGGAGATCTCCATTGGGCTGAGTGCTATGCCCAAGTGATGACAGATTTCGTGGGCGATGGTGGGATTGGAGTGGCCGGAAAATATTTTTAAAGCGTTTTTCATGGAAGCGTCTGAAATAGTGTGTCAGTGAAAGTTATCTGCTGATCCGTGATGAACATCCGGATATGGCAGTGATCAAAATAGTCAGTATGAATACTAAGGAACTTATACATATTAAGCGACTTGTGACTGGGCCAATGGCGATGTCCTGGTAAGAAACTCCTTAATAATAAACCAGAGTCTGCACACTATCTGCCTCTATCGCAAACAGGCCATCATAAATATTGCCTTGCCGGACCTCTGCAGTGAGATCTTTGAGCAGTCTGAGAGAGAGACGTTGCTGGCTCAGATCAATGGCGATGACCTCGGCATGAAGAAAATCGAAATACTGGAGAACCGCCGGGTAGAGGGTTTTAAACAGGCTCTCCTTGGCCGAAAACACCAGTGTCAGGGCCGTGGGCCATGAGCAGTTCAGCGTCTGGAGGTAGTGTTTTTCTGACTCACTGACAATATGGCCGTACAGCTTGTCGGCCCGCTCGGCAATCATGATTTGCTCCGCATCGATGCCGATCCCGTTCAGGCCGTTGGCCGATGCTCTGGCGGCGACGCAACAGGCATATTCATGACTGTGACTGATCGATCCCAGAATGCCGGCCGGCCAGACCGGTGCGCGGTTCTCACCAATGGCGATTTGTGCGTCGTGAACCCCCAGCCGCTCCAACGCCTGTTGAGCACAGACCCGGCCCGCCACGAACTCCGCCTTGCGCTTACCGACAAAACGCTCGAAGCCGGGAGGTATCGAGATGCTGCACGATTGAGGAGCATGGTCATCATAATCGGCAACCGAAAAACGACAGGCTTGAAACGCCAGGCCGGCCAGTTTCTCATCCGTATTCGGAAACGGGAGGTCTCCCAAAGCCTGTAATTGCAGAAAGGAGTGGGTCATTATCGGTAGGGCCGGTGATTGATCGGGCCGCCATTATTTTCATCTGTGACCGGTTTTTCAACCGTTGAGTGTGTTTGGGGAGGGTAGGGAGATAAAAATCCATCAGCCGAAGCGGTCGATTTTTCCCCGACAGTATTTTTCCGCCAGAACTTTCAAATGGCCAATATGCTCCGCCAGCCAGATCAGCTGTTCGGTGGTAATGTGGTCGTCAGGGTTATAGCGTGATTCCGCATAAGCCTGACACAGCAGCTTGAGGCAGGTTCGCTCAAACAGAGAATTTTCCGCGAATGCCACAAGAAACGCTGACTGGATATTGCCGGTGAGGATGCACAATTTTTCGAGATCGTGAATTTTGGGTTTGCAGTGAGTTAAGACCGGTATCCATTGCCATTTCATTTTTTTGAAGATTTTATAAGGCATTTAAAAGAACAAGAGCGATGATGAATTCCAGGGCATCCTGCAAGGATGAATTTTTGTCAGTAAATGAATTAAAAAATCATGTCGTCTGATGCCTGACAGGCGAATATGAAATTGAATAAGGGGATTTTTAATTTTACCTTGTAATACGATTTATCATTAATAAATGCACACCTTTTTTTTATATTGGTCGAATAAGTACAACTCCGTCTGATAACTGAAATTGGTCCGGTATAAAACATACAGATGGCAGGATAAATATGGCATCAATAACGTTGGAAAGCATCAAGGTGCCAATAGACTCATGAATAAAATCCAACCCCCCCTGTTCATGAGTCTTGGATTAAGGCATGACTTGGGTGGCAACGCCGGAGCTTAAACCCATTCCTTACCAGCTTCTTCAAACCAGTAACCGTTGCAGCCGGAACGGGCGATGGGAATCATGGGATCTGGTTGTCCGGTGAGTGCTTTGTGGTACCGTTCTATTGTTTCGAAAAAGCCGTTTTTGACCGGACTCAGGCGAACGTAGTCAACGTTCATGAGTTCCATGCGAGGTATTTCGGTAATCAACTGGGCGATTTTGCCGGATTGGGTGCTGATGCCGTTCAGGTTAAAAACGGGTTCGCCATCCTGGGAAAAAATCTGTATGCCGTCAGGGTATTCGATACAGATTTTCTGGCATTGGTCTTTTTGATATTGATGATGACGGGCTGAGTAACAGCGTGCGGAATAGGCCAGTGGCAGGTAGCCATAGGCAAAAATTTCCAGATTTACCGATGTCAGAGCCTGGGAATAGATGGTGTCTATCTGTTGATAACCGATTTCCACTGGCGGAACCCAGGTGACGGCTCCCTGGCGAACCAGAAAGTCCAGCGTAGCACTGCTGTATATGTTGATGGCCGGACCGAGTACGAAGCGTTTATTGAGTTCAGATGCGATTTGTACTGCCGCGATGTCGTTGGCTTCCACAAGATATTGTTCGTTGGCGCATATTTGCCGTATCTGGCGAAAGTCGGATTCGGATTCCAGTAGTGTCAGGCTCGATAGAACGACTTCTTTTCCTCGTTCACTGAGTTGTCTGGCGATGTCGAGCCAGTCGTCATAACGCAGTTCTTTGCGTTTGGGGCAAATGGTTTCACCAAGGTAGACCCGCTCCACCGGAGCACTGAGTAACTGGTGGTAAAAGTCAAACGTCTCATTTCTGTTCCAATAGAATTGGTTGGCACCAATTGTTATTTTCATTTCCAACTCCTATTGCCAGGGGCGGTCATAGGCACCCAGGGTCGTCTGTTCGCCTTCCGCATATGTTGCCAGAGTCGACATCCACTCATCTTTTACCTGATAAGGCTGATCTTTGGTCAGTTGATCAAGCGCCGCCCGCCATATCCGGGCGACATTTTCTATATAAGCCGGACTGCGTTGCCGGCCTTCAATTTTGATAGCTTTGACGCCTGCCTGTTGCAGCTCCGGCAGGATGGCCAGGGTATTGAGGCTGGTAGGCCATTCCAGGGTGTGATAAAGCTGATCTTCAACCTGAAAACGACCTTTGCATAAGGTCGGGTATCCGGCTTTTTCATCGGCTTTGAAACGGTCAATGACGACATTGTTGAGACGTGTTTCGAGGTATGCAGGGTGTTCCCGCCATTCCACAAACCGGGCCGGAGAGCAGGCACCGTTTTTGTTGGGGGACTCGCCACATAAATAAGAGGACAAGTGGCAACGCCCTTCGGCCATGATGCAAAGACTGCCAAAACCGAATACTTCAAGATCCATCGTGCTTTGTTCTGCCAGATAGCGAACCTGTTTCAGCGACAGGACTCTTGGCAGTACCGCGCGTTTGACGTTGAAGTGTGACTGGTAGAACTGCAAAGCCGGCAGTGAGGTGGCCGATCCCTGAACAGATAAGTGTATGGTCAGGTCCGGGTACTTACGTGTGCAGTATTCCATCAGGCCGATATCCGCGAGGATGACGGCATTGGCGCCAATGGCATGAGCTTCGTCAACGGCTTTGTGCCAATCAGCCAGAGAGTCATTGTTCGCGTAGGTATTAATGGCGACAAATAGTTTTTTGCCACGGTTTCGGACCTCGGCGATGGCATCCCGCGCCTTGCGGTCATTGAAATTGAGGCCGGCGAAATGACGGGCATTGGTCTGGTTTTTAAATCCGATATAAACAGCATCAGCTCCCTGCTGAATCGCCGCCTTCAGGGATGGTAGGTTTCCTGCGGGACAGACTAATTCCATAAGGTTCAAGTAACTCTGATTAAAACCCCTAATTCTAGATAAGCCTGCACGAGGCAGATTGATGGATATCAATTCGCTCAAATATCGACTGTCTAGAATTGTTCCATTGTTAAGGGGAGTCCCCCGGAGGTTATGTGTTTGAATCAACTCAGGTATTAAATGTTGCCAGTCGCATGTCGCTGATCTGGCTTAAAACGTTTGCTCTGGCACCGGCCACGCTCCAGAGTCGACTGGTTTCGAAAATCCTTACACAGTGTTTTCGGCAGCAGCTGGCGGATGATGAATTCGATTTTTTGCAGGGGCGCTGGGTCACCATTGAGTTAACCGATGCTGCCATGTGCTGGTCGTTTACTGTTGATAAACATCAGCGTTTTCTGATGCGACCCGGGCAGGCGCAGAGTGAAAGCCGGATCAAGGGGCCAATTCGCGCCTTTTTGAAGTTGATGTCGCGGACGGTTGATCCTGATACGTTGTTTTTTCAGCGTGAACTGGTAATCAGTGGTGATACCGAGCTGGGGCTGGCAGTCAAAAATCTGTTTGACAGCATTGAGCCGGAAGACCTGCCAAATCCTTTTCGCCTTACCTTGCAGAAACTGCATCAGTGGAGCAGGTCTTAGGGGGATGGCAGGTCGTTGTGATGATCGGACTTAACCGTTCAGTACCCGGTCAAAGTCATTAATCAGGTCCTCAATATCTTCGATGCCAACGGAAATCCGGATGGTATTGTCGTCAATACCCATGCTGGCCCGGCGTTCCGGCCCCATTTCATAAAAGATGGTATGGGCCACCGGGATTAGGAGCGTTCGGTTGTCGCCCAGGTGGGAGGAAATAATCGGTACCTGCAGGCGGTTGAGAAACTCGAAGCAGTCGAGGGCCGGGTCCAGGTTGATGCTGATCAGGCCGCCATAGGCCATGAACAGTTCCGTGGCCCTGTCGTGCTCAGGGTGTTCTGTCAGCCCGGGATAGAAGACTTTGACGATTTTCTCCTGCTGATTTAGAAATTGCGCCAGCTTCAGTGCATTGTCAGAGATTTTGCTCATCCGCAGGGCCAGGGTCTCGGCGCCAACGGCAATGTGGTGGGCAGCCATTGAATCCAGGGTGGCACCGGTATCGCGCAGACCTTTTTTCTTGATCTGAGTAAGTGCCCAGTTGCGACTGTCGCCCTTTTTATAGGTGTCGATGATGTTGTCGTAGCGGCTCCAGTCAAACTGGCCCAGCTCTGTGACTGCACCGCCGAGCACATCGCCATGACCGGCAATGCATTTGGATAAGGAGTTGATCGAGAGTGATGCCCCTACTTTGATCGGTTTGAACAGGTATGGGGAGGTCATGGTGTTATCGATGACAAACACCAACTGTTTTTCCTGACACAGTTGGCCAATGCCCTTCAGATCGGCAATCTGAGTGCATGGATTGGCAATCGTTTCCACAAATACCATTCTGGTATTGGGTTGTACGGCAGCTGCGACTTGGGCGCTGTCGGTGGCATCCACAAAGCTGACTTCGATGCCAAAGTTCATCAGGGTGTTCAGAAAGCTGTTGGTATTGCCAAATATAAAACGGCTGGCGATCAGATGGTCTCCCTGACGCAGCAGAGTCAGCATGACTGCACTGATCGCTGCCATGCCGGTAGAGAAGGCAACACTGCCGGTACCTTGTTCCATGGCGGTGATTTTGTTTTCCAGCGCGGTGGTCGTGGGATTATTCTGGCGACCGTAGGAGTATCCGGGCTTGGAACCCTGGAATACTTCCGCAATCTCTCTTGCATCTTTGTAGCCATAGGCGATAGCAGTATGAATTGGTTTACAGTTCGAACCGTGTTCAATGGTGCTCTGACGATCACCATGCAATATTTGGGTGGTAAAGCCTCGTTTGGTCTCTGTGCTCACGGGGTGTCCTGGTCTGTTATTGATTCGATAGGTGTTGTTTATATTATGGCAGACCTTAATGGTTGACGACCATCCGGTGTTTTCACCGTTAAACCGCTATTCCGTGGAGATATTGAAAAAATCACCGGGATATAGCAGGTGGTCAGGGAATTTATCGCTGCCTGATGAAAATATCTGCTCTAAGGTGCTAAAATACCGGGTTTGTTTACACGGCTAGACATGATCATGCTTGCTAATAAACGCCCAACCAAAAAAGAGCTTCGGGAGCACCTTGAACAGGAGGTGGAGAAGTTTCTGTCTCAAGGCGGTGAAGTAAAGAACATTGAAAATGGTAAGTCCGGTGACAATGTTCTGAACCCCTGGAGTATTCCTTTACAGTTCAATGGTACCCGGGAAGAACGCCATCCGGTGGGTGATCTGTTGAAGAAAATCGATGCCCGCAAACGCAAATCTCCCCCTCCTCCTCAAAAAAGCAGACATAAGCCACGCAAGCACTGGATCTATGATGATTTTGGTGAACCCGTACGTTGGGTATGGAAATAGCTGAAGGATCGAATCAGATTGGCTGGTATTGATCACATTTTTATCTAACTCAATCTGGTTAAGTCGCAATTTCGTTAATCGTTTGATGCATCAATACTCTATTGACAAACGCAGCTGTTCGGCATTCGGGCTTCTGTATCATGAGATGGATCATTATTTTCATTGAGTAAAATAACAGACAGCATTCTCATTCAATAACCAATGTGCGAAACTTTGGACACTTACCAAAGCAAAAAAATTAAAACATATCAAAAATGGGCATGCGTCTTTGGCCGGTCCACTGTAGTGGTCGCTTAATCATATAGTAGGAAGGTTCGCAAAAATGATAAAAATAATTTTCTGTGTGGCAGTTTTGGCAGGAATTCCATTTCTGACCATGGCCGCAGAAGAAACTGTTGTTACGATCAGAACTCCTGAGGTTGTGAATGACAATGGCATGGCATATGGCAACAAGCTTATCCAGCTGGCACTGGATAAAACTGTTTCCACTTATGGACCATATCGCCTGGCTGAGGCTCCCAGAATGACCTCTGCCCAATCCAAACAGGCTATTATCAACAATTCATTAACCAATTTCGTCATGAAGACGAGCTACACCGATTCACTGGCAAAACAGACCGCTTTTGTGGCTTTCCCGGTGGATTTGGGGATTGTAGGGTATCGGGTGTGCTTTACTTCCCAGGGTACCAAGGAAAAACTGGCTCAGGTTCAAGCTCTTGATGATTTGAGAGCCTTTACTCATGGCCAGGGAACAGGGTGGGCCGATGTGAAAATTCTTCGTGAAAATGGTTTCAATGTTCGCGAAGTATCGCATCGTGAAGGGTTGTATCTGCTGACTGCACACGGCTCTATCGATCTGTTTTGTCGCGGCACCAATGAGCTGTTGAAAGAATATCAGGAATATAAAAAGTTTCCTGATCTGACCTACGATGAAACATTTGCCATTCAGTATCCGCTACCTAGATTCTTTTTTACTTCCAAAGAAAACCAGGATCTGGTCAAACGTTTGGATGAAGGTATCAAGATGGCTTATGCCGATGGGTCTCTCCAGAAATTATGGTTGGAGAGTTATCAGGACAGCATCGACTTTGTACGTCTGGATAAAAGAAAAATTTTTCATATCCAAAATCCTTTGATTAAGGATCTTCCAGTCGATTATCAAAAATATATGTACCAGCCTTAATGCTGCCTGATCTGAGTACCTGTTACGGTTTGTACATGTACTGTTTGTAACTATCTGACAGCCCTTTTAAAAGAGGGTTGTCAATATAGAAAATTTTTCGCTTATCAAGGCGCACAAAATTGATACTGTCTTGATAATTTGCAAGCCACAGTTGTTGCAGGCTGCCATCCGCATAAGCCATCTTAATACCTTCATCCAGGCGTTTGATCAGCTCCTGATTCTGTTTTGAAGTAAACAGAAAACGGGGTAATGGGTATGCCAGTGAGAAAGTTTCGTCGTAGGTCAGATCAGGAAATTTTTTGAACTCCTCATATTCGGGTAACAACTCATTGGTACCCCGACAAAACAGATCGATAGAGCCGTGTGCAGTCAGCAGAAATAAGCTTTCGTAGTGAGCCACTTCGCGAACATTAAACCCGTTCTGGCGAAGTATCTCCACATCTGCCCAGCCCGTACCCTGACCATTGGTAAATGCTTTCAGGTCATCGATCGTCCTAACTTCAGCGAGTCTGGGTTTGTTAGCGACAGAGGTAAAACATACTCGATATCCCACTATTCCCAGGTCCACCGGGAACTCTACAAACCCGGACTGACTGGCAACATCCTGGCTGTAGCTGTTTTTCATGACAAAATTATTCAAGGTGTTGTTGGCCAACACCTCAAGTGCCTGGGCATAAGTAAGGACGGGAGACAAGACAATCCGGTAAGGACCGTATTTTGAAACGGTCTTGTCCAGTGCCAGCTTGATCACGGCATTGTCATAGTCATAGCGTTTATCAGTAGGAGACTCTGGTGCTCTAACTGTTACTACGGTTTCTGCCGTGGTTACAGTTGATATAACAAAGAACACCATCAGGCAGAAGGCTGTTTTTATCATTATCGATCCTTTATCTGTCAATATAAAGCGTAGGAGAGATGTTTACATGGCCGGACGGCAAAATATACCTGATGAGTCAGGCAAAGGTTTTTCTTTTATGTACCGATTCGCAGCCAATGAAAAGTTTCGCATATTGGAATAAGCAAGAAAATGCTGTGAATCGATATGCTGCCATAAAAATGTTGAATTGTCGTCATGATGTCGGTCTTGGGAGAGTATCTCCTGAGTCGAGGCCCAAAAGATATTTCATGCGCTGTTTTGGGGCCCGTGATAGCATTAAAAGGTTCTTTGACTGCCAGATGAGTTTGAACCGTTATGCCTATCGATGTGCCTAAGATTGATCAGCTTTATCAGATATTGCCGGACGAACCTTTATTAATGATGGGGGCCGGACCTGTACCGATTCCTGAGGCTGTGGCGGCAGCGAATGGTATTGTGATTAACCATCTTGGGGAAGCCATGGCCAGGGTGATTGATCAGGTCAAACGAATGGCTCGTTACATTTTCCAAACCCAGTCAGAGTGGATCGTCGGTGTTGCCGGTCCTGGATCGGCAGCGATGGAGATGGCGGTGGCCAATCTGGTCTGGCCAGGGACCCGGGTCTTGAGTATCTGTAATGGTTTTTTCAGCAATCGCCTGGCGGAAATGGCCATGCGTGCTGGTGCAGAAGTCGAACAGCTGAAGATTACTGACGGCATCAGCGCAGACCCGAAACAGGTGGCTGAGATATTGGATCGGTTTAGACCTGAGGTGTTGACGATTGTCCAGGGTGAGACTTCCAATACCACGCACAACCACGCTTTAGATGAAATTGCTGCAGTTGCCAGAGAGCATCGTTGTCTGGTGATTGTCGATGCTGTCTGTACTCTCAGTACCATGCCTTTGAAAATGGATGAGTGGGGCGTAGATGCCGTTATTACCGGCGGTCAGAAAGGATTGTCGTCCATTCCCGGTGTGTCTCTGGTGGCGTTTTCCGATGCGGCCTGGAAGCGAATAAACGCTCGTACTGAGCCTATGCGACACTGGACTCTGGATGCCAGCCTGGCCACTAAGTTCTGGCATCAGGCGTCATATCATTATACGGCTCCGGTATCAGGGTTGTTGGCATTGCATGAAGCCATGCGGCTGGTGTGTGAAGAAACTCTAGAGCATCGATATACCCGTCATCAGCATTGTTCGCTGGCTCTGCAGGCTGGAATCGAAGCTCTGGGCCTTAAATTGTATGTACAGCCTCCGGCCCGGTTGAATTCAGTGCTGGGCATTGCATTGCCGGAAACATTGCAGCCAGCTGAGGTTTGTCGACACATCTCCCATAACTACCGGGTGGAAATTGCCAGTTCGTTTGGCCCCCATATTGTCCGAATTGGACAAATGGGTGAGCAATGCAGGGTTCATAACCTGTTTCGAACCCTGCATGCCTTTGGATCAACGTTTAAAGATCTTGGCGTGAAAGTTGATGTGCCGGCAGGTATGGCTGCATTGGAAAACCGCCTGCAGGATTTGAAAGCCACCCAGCCTTAGTCGTTATCAGGATTATTATTGCACCGTGCTGTAAAATAAATCTGCTGAATTTACAAATTGATGCATGGATGCATCAAAAAAATTAAGTGTCTTTGTAGGCTTTTAAAATCAATAAGTTGTAGCATTTCTGATATCCCATTTATTGGCACATTTAACACGCTAAATAATTATTCCGTTTGCTTTATTTCTGTTCTTAACTAGCCTTTCAGGTATGGGAATTCCTGAAAAAACTGCTTGAACTCCGGTTTTAGCGGTATTAACACTAGTTCTGTTATTCCACTTTGTTTGTCTGGAAAGTCATTTTGGCTATTGCGTTTTGGTAATGCCGGGCCATCGTGTCATGGATAACTGTTACTGTTTTTCAGGGTTTCTAATATGCTTTATCTGTTTCTATGAGATTCGACAATGTTAAAAATTTTCCAGAACTCTTCCGATACCAAACAACTGCTTGATGATCTGCAGAGATTCAAGGATTTAGTAGAACAATCCAGTCCTGTCATTGAATTTGATGTTAACGGAAAAGTTATTACTGCTAATGCGATGTTTCAGGCACTATCTGGATATTCATTGGCAGAGTTGTCTGGTATGACGCATCAGCAGCTCTATCGTGCTGGCTTTTCATCAGAAGACGAATACCGGTCCTACTGGCGTCAGGTATGTCAGGGAAATACGAAGTCATCTCATCGTCAACTACAAGTCAAAGGTGATCGGAAACTATGGGTTTCCAGTGTTATTATTCCATCTAAAGGCCCTGACAACAGAGTGGTGAAACTGTTTGAGATCAACACTGATGTGACGGCTTTGGCCGATATGGCTGATATCAGGCTCAAGGCTAAGTTAGAAGCATTTGATCGATCCAACGCTATTATCGAGTTTTCGCCAACAGGTGAAGTATTAACAGCCAATAAGAATTTCCTTGAAACCATGGGATACCGGTTGGAAGAGATTGCCGGCAAGCACCACCGGATGTTCTGTGACAATGAATATGTAGCCTCGGACGAATATCGACATTTCTGGTCGCGCTTAAGTCGCGGAGAATACGTACGCAGTCGTTTCAAACGATTAGGCAAGCATGATCGTGTTGTCTGGCTGGAGGCGAGTTATAATCCTGTATTTGATGAACATGGAAAGGTTGTGAAGGTGGTTAAGCTGGCAACAGACATCACTGAAAATGTCGCTCAATCAGAGCTGGAGGCACAGAATGCATCCAGGGCTTACCATATTGCGTCTGAAACCGAGAGGGTGGCTGAACACGGTACCGAGGTGATACAAAGTGCGGCCCAGGAAATGAAAAATATTGCTGAGTCCATCAGTCAATCTGCCGATGTGGTTGCAGAGTTGGGGCGTCAATCCGGCGAGATTACTGCCATTGTCAATACGATTCGCGGAATTGCGGATCAAACCAATCTGCTGGCACTGAATGCGGCCATAGAAGCTGCCCGGGCTGGAGATCAGGGGCGGGGATTTGCCGTGGTGGCTGATGAGGTAAGACAACTGGCAGGCAGGACCAGCCAGTCAACCCAGGAAATCTCTACCATGATTGAGAAAATGCAGAGTGGAACGGATACTGCCATCAAAAGCATGAACAGCTGCCAGAATCAGGCTCAGCATGGTGTTGACCTGGCTACCCAGGCAGGGGCAGTCATCATACAGATCCGGGATGGAGCCAAGGATGCTGTAGAAGCTGTCAGTATGTTTGCCGATGTCATGGATGAACGCGATGCTGTTAATTACCGGTAAACTGCCTGGCTAATTACGGTTTGCAGGTATTCCACCATAGGAATGCCTGTAAAACGGTACCATACTGCTGAAAACGGTTTTAGCGGTGTCGACATTTCCTTTGCATTACAATACCCTTCGTCCGATTCTCCCAACGTCGTTTTACTTTCAGGACGTAGCCATGCCCACAGCGCTCAGCGTCAATCTAAACAAAATCGCGTTATTGCGGAATTCTCGTGGAAGAGATTATCCAAGTATTCTTAAATTTGGCCGCCGGGCCTTACAGAATGGAGCTCGTGGTCTGACGATCCATCCTCGTCCTGATCAGCGCCATGCCCGCTACCAGGATGCCTATGACTTGCGGGCATTACTGGAAGAGTTTCAGGAAGCAGAACTGAATATTGAAGGCAACCCGATAGATGAGTTCATGGATATGGTCCTTGATGTCGGACCTGATCAGTGCACTCTGGTGCCTGATCAGCCTGGGCAAATTACCTCTGATCACGGTTATGACCTGGATATGGATACCGAAACATTGAAGCCGGTTATCGAAAAGCTTAAACGGTTTGATGTGCGGGTATCGTTGTTCATGGACCCAGTCCCTGAGAATATGGCCAAAGCCAGAGCAATCGGTGCTGATCGGGTGGAGTTGTATACTGAGAGCTGGGCTCAAGCATTCATGACGCCTCAGGAAGATCAGGTGTATGAGCAGTTTCGCTTAAGCGTTCTGGCCGCCAGAGAAGCGGGTTTGGAAGTCAATGCAGGACATGATCTTGATTTGCAGAACCTGGCCATGTTTTTGACAATACCTGATATTGCAGAAGTTTCCATTGGTCATGCTTTGACGGTGGAAGCTCTGGAATCGGGTTATGATTCTGTGATTCGTCAGTATGCTGCCATATGTTCTTTATCGATGGAGAGTCGTCCAAACAAAGATTTTTGAGTTAACGCTCGAGTTCCACAATTTTGCCAGTATGCATGGATTCCAGCGCGGCTACCGCCAGGCGCTGGGCTTCCAGTCCATCTCTTATGTTGGTCAGTGCTGGGGTGCCGGTTTCAATCAGTTCAACAAAAGCCTGCATTTCAGCCTTATAGGACCACGCAAAGCGATCAATGAAATAATTTTCCGGTGATGAACTGGTCAGGCCTTGATGGTCGGCAATCGTCAGCAGGCTATGGAGGCGGTTGCCGATGGATAACACCTCTTTGCTGCAGACTACTTCGACCCGCTGTTCCAGACCAAATGCAGAGCGACGGCTGTTACTGATTTGAACGAAACGGCCGGAGATTGATGTCAAAGTAATCATGGCGGTATCGATATCTCCGGCATCGCCAATAGCCGCATCCTCCAGACAATTGCCTACTGCATAAACTGTTTTGATTTCCTCACCCAGAAGGTAGCGGGCCATATCCAGATCATGAATGCTCTGATCGAGAAACATACCACCTGAACGTTTGATATAACTGATAGGTGGCGGAAATGGGTCTCGGGAGATCATTAAAATGTGTTCTATATGGCCGGCGGTGCCATTACTGAGGCGCTCTTTCAGGGTACGAAAGTCCGGGTCGTAACGTCGTTGAAATCCCATCATGCAGCGTATGCCCGATTGTTCCAACGATTCAACGGTGCTGATGGTGGTTGCAAAATCGAGGCTGATCGGCTTTTCACAAAACACAGCTTTACCGGCACGGGCGGCCTGAACCAGTAAATCTGCATGAGAGTCCGTAGAGCTGGAGATCACAATGCCGTGTACATCTGCATCTGCAAATACGGTATCAACATCTGCTTCAATGGCGGCTGTTTTTTTTGCCAGTTCGGTCATATGATTGGAGCGCACCGGATCAACCAGATATTTAACATTCGCTTCCGGGTTCGCCGCTGCATTCAGTGCGTGAACGGTGCCAATGCGACCTGTACCAAAAATGGCGAGATTGATCATTATGTGTTCCGGTTGTTCTTATATCCTGAAGAATAGATACTGATAATCATCTATTCCAGCCTGCTGAAAGTGTCTGGTAAAACGGCTATTTAGTTATCCGACTGGTTAGTTACGGTTAACCAGGATGCCATTAATTTCAATGGTTGTCGGTAAGTCAGCAGAGCACTGGTATTCAGGATAGATCACTCTGCTCAAAATTGTTGAGACAGGCGTCGGTAAATTGTAATCCATCCAATAGCTTGCAAAGGATTTCTGACATGATTCGTAATGTTACGCGTGAAGATGCTGAGCGTATCGCTGAGATTTATAACCACTACATACTTAACACGATTATCACCTTTGAGGAGATTTGTCTGACCTCCGGGGAGATATGTCAGCGTATTGCTAAATTAGAAGATCTTAAATTGCCATGGATTGTTATTGAACAGGATCAGCGGGTAGTTGGATATGCATATGCCGGCGTCTTTCGGGAACGGGCAGCATATCGTTATTCGACTGAGGTAAGTGTTTATCTGGATCATCAGGTAACCGGTGGAGGTTTGGGAACTCAATTATTCGCAGAATTACTAAACCGTTTGGAGCAGACTTCCATGCATACGGTTATAGGTGGAATTGCGTTGCCGAATGCTGCGAGTGTGGCGCTACATGAAAAATTTGGCCTAAGAAAAGTTGCAGAAATTCAACAGGTCGGTTTTAAGTTTGACCGCTGGATCGATGTTGGGTACTGGCAGAAAATTATTAAATAACAACGGTTTACGATACTCATTAAACAAATGAGAACGATTGTTATTTGCTGGTTTTATGGGGTGTTTTAGCCTTTTCAATAAAAAAGGCTATACTAACCGGCTTTAACAGAAATGGGAGAGGCAGGATGAAAGGTGACAGCAATATCATCAATGAACTCAATGTATTGTTGGAAGGTGAGTTGACTGCAATCGATCAGTATTTTATTCATTCCCGCATGTATGAGGATTGGGGTATCTCTAAAATTCATGAGCGTCTCAATCACGAAATGGAAGAAGAGCGTGGACATGCAGACGCACTGATCAAACGCATTCTGTTTCTGGAAGGCAAGCCGGATTTGAGTAAACGCTCACCATTGAATGTGGGTACTGATGTCATCAGTTGTCTGCAGAGTGATCTGGCGCTGGAATACAGTGTGGTTAAATCTCTGAAGCATGTTATCGCACTGTGTGAACAGGCTGAAGACTACGTTACTCGCGATATGTTGTTGCAACAGCTACAGGATACTGAGGAAGATCATACCTATTGGCTGGAACAGCAGTTGCGATTGATCAAACTGACTGGTCTCGAAAATTATATTCAATCACAAATGTGATATCGGTTGCTTGCAAATTGTCGGTACCGGTCTTTATAGCAGAGACCGGTCAGACCCTCATTCTTATATCGTATTGTTATGTCTTTGAGTATCATTTCTGCCGATTATCAAAATCCACAGCATGGTCATGACTTAATCTATCTGCTGGATCATTATGCCCATGATCCGATGGGGGGTGGTGAGCCGTTGAGTCCGTACGTTCGCACTCATTTGATCGAACAGTTGCGGGCGGTGCCTGGCGCGTTTTCGCTACTTTGTTATCAACAACAGCAGGCTGTTGGGCTGGCTAATTGTTTTATGGGTTTTTCCACTTTTAAATGCCGTCCGCTGGTTAATATTCACGATGTGGTGGTACATGCAGATTATCGTGGACAGGGAATTTCCCAGCAATTGCTGGCAGTGGTGGAACAGATCGCACGCCAACGAAACTGCTGTAAGATAACGCTGGAAGTTCTGGAAGGGAATGACATTGCCCGGAAGGCGTATCGCCGGTTTGGTTTTGCCGGCTATGAACTTGATCCCGAAGCCGGCACGGCGCTTATGTGGCAGAAGCTGCTGAACTAACCCGTTAGATCAATTCAGTGAAGCAGTGGTGTGTGGAGGTGTGGATCACACTAATGACCACTGCACATGCGAGCCCCAAAAAATCAGAATGTTTCGCGCAACATAGCCAGATTTTTCAGGGCCGTTATCAATGAGACCAGGTCGATCCATTGGATAACCGGGTTAAGAACTGGGTTTATCCTTCAAGCTGTATTTCAGTACCAGGTAGCCAGTAACACCGGACAACAAAGAACCAATGACGATTCCAAGTCGATCAATCACCTGAATACTGCCGCCATCTTCGAACGCCAGAGACGATATAAACAGACTCATGGTAAAGCCGATTCCACACAAAATGGCAACGCCCCAGAACGAACCCCAGTGAACCTGATCAGGCAGTTTTGCCAGTTTCAGTTTAATGGCCAACCAGCAGAAGCCCATGACTCCGATTTGTTTTCCCAAAAACAGGCCGCTGGCGATACCTGCGGGAATACCCTGTACGACCTGTTGCATAGTGAGTCCGGTGAGTTGGATACCGGAATTACAGAATGCAAAGAACGGTAAAATAAAAAATGACACAAAACTATGCAGTTCGTGTTCAAGCTCTTTCAAAGGTGATGGCTGTGATGGATCGGGGTTTTTCAGTGGAATAAACAGCGCCAGTACAACTCCGGCCAGGGTTGCATGAACACCTGATTTAAGGGTGGCAACCCACATGATCATGCCAACGATCAGATACGGGGTTTTCGCCATAACATCGTTACTGTTGAGCAGCCACAGGAGCGCAATGCAGACGGCGACAATCAGTAGCGAGGTCATGGAGATATGTGCACTGTAGAAGATTGCAATAATGATAATCGCGCCGACATCGTCAAAAATGGCCAGAGAGGTCAGGAACAGTTTCAGACTGGTGGGAACCCTGGTGCCAAGCAGGGATAAAATACCCAGAGAAAAGGCGATATCCGTTGCGGCCGGTATCGCCCAGCCCTGCATGGCAACCGGATCGTTAAAATTGAACGCAGTGTAAAACAAAGCCGGTACGGCCATGCCGCCAATAGCTCCAGCCAGTGGCAGAACGATTTGACCGGGGCCAGACAGTTGTCCGTCCAGTAATTCCCGTTTTAATTCAAGGCCCACATGTAAGAAGAAAATAGCCATCAGGCCGTCATTAACCCACAACAGTAAAGGCTTGGCGACTTCCAATGCACCTATCTGCAATACGACCGGTGTATCGATCAGCAGGTCGTAGTATGCCGTGATTGGAGAATTGGCGAGCAGCATTGCCAGGATTGCAGAACCGACCAGAAGTAAGCCTCCGGCTGATTCCAAGGCGAAAAAACGTTCAGCCAGAGAAACTGTCTTTTTGAACATGTACCAGGACCTTTTCGATAGAGTGCGAACCCATGTTATTGGTGTCAATTAAGGCAAAATCAACGATTTATTGTATAAATCGGACAAGTTAAGTGAGATCAAAAGAATAGTAAAAATTTACCAGGTCTGCTTAAATAATTTCTGCTATTTCATATTGACTGTTGCTGCATATTTTATGGCTACTATAAAAGACATTGCCCAGGCAGCCGGAGTTTCACCGACGACTGTATCCAGGGTCTTGAACAATGACGCGTCTTTGTCAATTTCTGAGACGACCAAAAAAAGAGTCATGGAGGCTGCCGGTAAACTGGATTACATCCCGCCGAGGCAGCGCAGTCGCAGACCGAACGCTAAATTGCATATTGCACTGCTGCATTATCTTTCCCCGACCGAGGAGATGCATGATTCGGACCCTTATTACACTGGTTTAAGACTGGGGGTGGAGGAGCGACTGCAGCAGCTGGGTATTCCTTTACAGCGAATATACCTGGATCCTGCGCGTGGGCCTGAGGCTCTTGATACTCTGGATGGCCTGATTGCTACGGGCTGCTACTCGAGTGCGGATGCGCAGCAGATATCTGAGCTGTGTCCAAATCTGGTATTCGTTGACTCGTCTCCGGCCGATGATTGGGCTGACAGTGTGGTGATCGACCTGGAGCACCTGATGCAGGCGATACTGAATCAGGTGTGGGCGCTTGGGTACCGCAATATTGCCTACATCGGTGGTTATGCGCTTCCCAATCAGGTCGATCAGCGTCACAGTGAGGCGCGCTGTAAAGCCTTTTTGGAATTTATGTCTGCCAAAGGCGTGGATAGACCGGAAAATATATGTATTCAGGGTTTTACCCTTCAGGATGGTTATGATCAGGCAGGTAGATTGTTGCAGCTTGATCCGATGCCCGAGTTGGTGATCGCCGGAAATGACAGCCTTGCGATCGGTGCCATACGCGCATTTCATGAAGCCGGGCTGAGCATTCCAGAAGGTATTGCCGTGTTGGGTATTAATGACATTCCCACCGCACAATATCTGCATCCCTCTCTTACGACTGTCAGGGTCCATATGGAAATGATGGGGGAGAGTGCTGTTGATCTGCTGATGGAGCGGTTACATGGACGGACGATTGCCAAGAAAGTGGTCTTGCCGACGCAATTGATCTGGCGCCAGAGTTGTCCAAATCGACCATTACAGAGGCACCCCAAACCTGAGACCGTCTAGTGCGTCGTCATAGAATAGTTCGGGGTAAATTTATGTTTTGACATAGTAAAAATTTACCAGGTCTGGTTAAATAATTTGCCCCCTCCAAAGCAATGGTTTTGCTGTATATTTTATGGCCACTATCAAAGATATCGCCCTGGCAGCGAAGGTTTCTCCGGCAACGGTTTCCAGAGTACTGAATTACGATAGTACCTTGTCGATTTCGCAGGCGAAAAAAAAGAAAATTTTCGAAATCGCAGAAAGTCTGGAATACACCCCGCCGCGCCAGCGTGCCCGCCAGAGTCGTCATCAGCCCCAGTTGAATATGGCGCTGATACACTTTTTATCACCTGCTCAGGAGCTGGAAGACCCCTATTACATTGGAGTGCGTCTGGGAATTGAGAATCGTTGTCAGCAGTTGGGCATCCGCCTGAATAAGATATATCGTGACTTGCCCGCCGATGAGGATGTGCTTAAGCAAATGGATGGTCTGATCGCGATTGGCCGATATTCAACCCCAGACTCCAAGTGGATGTTGAGCATGTGCCAGAATCTGGTATTTGTAGATTCGTCGCCGATTGAGGAAACTTTTGACAGCGTGGTGATTGATCCTGATCGGACGGTTCGGATGATACTCGAACAGCTCTGGGGGCTGGGGTACCGCAACATCGCCTATATCGGCGGTTATGAGATCATTGCAGAGTTTGATACCCCTTTAGGTGAAAAGCGGCGCAAGGCGTTTATCGAATTCATGTCTGAGCACGATATATATCGACCAGAACACATTTTTACAGAAGGCTTCACGCCGTTGGAAGGTTATTCCCAGGCCAAAAAATTACTGGATCTGGAGAAACTGCCGCAGGCAGTGTTAACCGGGAACGACAGCCTTGCCATTGGCGCTATGAGAGCGTTTCACGAAGCCGGTATCAGTATTCCCGCAGATATTGCTGTCATTGGTATCAATGACATCCCCACAGCACAGCATATGCACCCCACACTCACCACCGCCAAGGTTTACACGGAGATGATGGGGGAAACAGCGGTTGATCTGGTTATTGAGCGGTTGAACGGCCGCACCATTCCTAAGAAAGTCGTGTTGCCAACCCATCTGGTATGGCGTCAAAGTTGCCCTAATAAGCCTGTCTGACCGGGCTGATGACGGACATAGTGTTGAAGGGCAAAATTTTGTAGTAAATATTTACTGATATCTGGTAAATTTTTATTGAGTGACCAGCTAATTTGGTCGATACTTACAAGGGCCTGTTATCAGGCCCTTTGGTCCGAGTGATCGGACGGTGGGACTTAACAACAAATAAAAGAGAAGCCGCCATGCGTATTCCAACTAAATTGATTGCTAAACTTGTTCTATGTTTTATGCCAGCCATTGCCTGGGCAGCCGGTAAAGAAATCACAGTATGGGCATGGGATCCCAATTTTAATATTGCCATCATGAAAGAAGCAGCAGAGCGTTATAAAGCTGATCATCCTGATGTGAAATTTAAAATTGTCGATTTCGCTAAAGCTGATGTAGAGCAGAAGCTGCTCACCAACCTGGCCTCAGGAGTCACCAAAGCATTGCCGGATATCGTTTTGATTGAGGATTACAATGCGCAGAAATATCTGCAATCGTTCCCCGGATCATTTGCCGATCTGACCAAAGAGATCGATTATAAAAATTTCGCCCCTTATAAAGTGTCGTTGATGACCGTCAACAAAAAAGTCTATGGCATACCGTTTGATACCGGTGTGACAGGACTGTTCTATCGTCGTGACATCCTGGAAAAAGCCGGCTATTCCGAGGACGACCTGAAAGATCTTACCTGGGATCGTTTTATTGAAATTGGTAAAGCGGTTAAAGAGAAAACCGGTACCTATATGATGAGCCTTGATCCCAATGATTCCGGTATCCTGCGTATCATGATGCATTCTGCAAATTCCTGGTTCTTTGATGACAAAGGTCATCCTGCCCTGGACAGCAATCCGGTTCTGGCCGAGTCTATGAGTACCGTTCAGAAGCTGTTTGCCAGTGGTATCGTTCGTCCAAGTAACAGTTGGGCCGACTGGGTATCCACCTTCAATCAGGGCGAAGTCGCTACCGTGACAACCGGTGTGTGGATTATCGGTTCGGTAAAATCAGTTGCTGATCAAAGTGGTAAATGGGGCGTGGCTCCTATTCCCAAACTGAACATCGCCGGTGCCACTCATGCTTCCAACCTCGGTGGTTCAAGCTGGTATGTCATGAACAGTTCCAAGGCCAAAAAAGAAGCGATTGATTTCCTGAAAACTGTTTATGCCGGTGATACTGATTTCTATCAGGATATTCTGGTACAACATGGTGCTGTTGGTACTTACCTGCCTTCACAAACCGGTCCGGCTTATTCAACCAAAGATCCTTTCTTCGGTGGTCAGGCTGAATTCCTTTCTTTCAGTGAATGGCTGAAAAATGTTCCCGCTCTTAATTTCGGTCTGTATACCTATGAAGTAGGGGATGCACTGGTTGCTCAGGTTCCCGGTTTGTTACAGGGCGGCAGTGTTGAACAGGCTTTGAAAAATGCCCAGCGGCAGGCGGCCTCTCTGGTTCAATAACGAATGGAACCTGCAATCTTCGGGGTGTTGGTTCTGAGATAAACGGTATTGTCGAAGCTGGTCCCAAAGTTTCTGTTACAGGAATTTTGGGTCAGCTAGCGTTGCCTGGATTTATCGCAGTCTCCAACCCTTAATCTACCTAATCATGGTTCGTCATCGACGAACCCTCCAGTTGTATTAGAGGTATGGTGTCTATGGCACGGCAGCAAACCACGCCTATGAATCGTTTTATGAACGTCAATGGCTGGGCATTTGTATCTGTTTCGCTTGTTCTAATTGCGCTTTTCAGCATTTATCCTGTAATCAAATCCCTGTGGCTGTCCACTCAGGTGGGAATGGGTGTGGTCACACATTTTGGCGGTTTCAGTAACATTGTTCGACTGGCCAATGATCCGCTGTTTCTGACCGCGTTAAAAAATACATTTATTTTCCTGATCGTTCAGGTGCCAATTATGATTATGCTGGCCCTGGTTCTTGCAAATGCGTTGAATAATCCCAACCTGAAATTTCGGGGCATCTTGCGGACGGCTATTTTCCTGCCTTGTGTGACATCGCTGGTAGCCTATTCGGTATTGTTCAAAAGCATGTTCAGCTACAACGGTCTGATCAATTCCTTTTTATTAGCCATACACGTCATTTCCGATCCTATTCCCTGGCTGACTGATCCCTTCTGGGCCAAAGTCACCATTATTATTGCCATTACCTGGCGCTGGACCGGTTACAACATGATTTTTTATCTGGCAGCATTACAGAATATCGATCGTTCTATTTATGAAGCTGCTGATCTTGAAGGCGCATCCGCCCGTCATAAGTTTTTCAAAATCACGATACCGATGCTCAAACCGGTTATCCTGTTTACCACTATTACCTCAACCATTGGCACTCTGCAGTTGTTCGATGAGGTTATGAATATCACCGTCGGTGGACCTGCCAACGCAACCATTACGCTATCGATGTATATCTATAACCTGTCTTTTAAATTTGTGCCTAATTTCGGTTATGCCGCCACCGTGTCTTATGTGATTGTTTTGATTGTGGCGTTGTTGTCTGTCCTTCAGTTTAAGGTGGTCGGGAGAGAGAAATGATTTCAAGAACCCAGCGCGATCTGATACCGACTTATATCTTTCTGGTGATCATTGCATTTTTGTCCATTTTTCCGTTTTTTTGGATGATCGTCAGTATCACCAATACCAACTCGGATATTTTTTCCGGGTCCATGTCGTTTGGCAGTAATCTGATTAATAACTTTAATAGCTTTAATGAACAGGTGGATCTGGTTCGGGTACTGTGGAATACCACCAAAGTAGCTGTCATGGGGACATTTTTGACACTGTTGATAGCCTCTCTCGCCGGTTATGGTTTTGAGATGTTTAAGTCGAGAGTCCGTGAGCGGGTTTATCAGATTATTCTGCTGACCATGATGATTCCGTTTGCTGCATTGATGATTCCCTTGTTTACCCTGTTTGCCAAAAGCGGTCTGCTGGATACTCATATTGCCGTGGTACTGCCTACGGTTGCCTGGGTATATATCATTTTTTATTTTCGTCAGAGTTCCAAGGCTTTTCCAGCAGAGCTTCGCGAAGCTGCCCGGGTGGATGGCATGAATGAATGGCAGATCTTTTTCTTTATCTATGTGCCAATTATGCGTTCAACTTATGCGGCGGCGTTCATAATTGTGTTTATGGCCAACTGGAATAATTTCCTCTGGCCATTGATTGTCTTGCAGTCAGATGAAATGAAAACCATAACGCTGGTTATTTCATCACTTTCTTCAGCGTATACCCCTGATTATGGAGCTGTAATGGTTGGTACAGTGCTGGCCACCATTCCCACATTGGTTGTGTTTTTTGCCATGCAACGGCAGTTTGTGCAAGGCATGCTTGGTTCAATTAAGCAGTAGGTACATTATGAGAACAGAAATTTTATTGAATAAAGATTGGTGCTTTAAAGCGGGTTTTGAGCTGTCTGATACCACTGCCGAAAATTTTGCAGATTATCAGAAAGTTTTGTTGCCACATACGGTAGAAGAATTGCCGTTCAACTATTTTGATGAAAAATGTTATCAGCGACAGTACACCTATCAGTTACAGCTGACACCTGAGTTATTGCAGTCAGTGACCGGCAAGCGCCAGGCGTATTTATTGTTTGAAGGCGTGATGGCGTATTGTCAGGTCTATCTGAATGGAGAGCTGCTGCAAGAACATAAAGGTGGTTATACACCCTTCGAAGTGCATCTTGGTAAAGCTCTGAAAAATGGCCAGAACAACTTGTTGACTGTCATGGTAGATGCCAGCGAACGTGCAGATATTCCACCGTTTGGCGGACAGATAGATTATCTGACCTATGGTGGTATTTATCGTGATGTGCGCCTTCTGGTGACTGATGAAATCTCCATCGCCAATCTGAAAATTGAAACCCAGGATACTCTGGCAGCGAAAAAATCCGTTACAGTCGATTGTTTTTTCCGTAATCCTGATAACTATAATGGTGCCATTGAAGTCAAAGTGAACCTGAAGACCCTTTCCGGGGAAGTTCTGGCGAGTAACTCGGGTAAATGCTATATGCTGGATGCCTCTCCGGTCAGAGTGAGTCTGAACGAGTTGGAGAATCTGCAATTGTGGGAGCCGGGCAACCCGGCTCTTTATCAGATCGAATGCGAACTGAGCAGTGAAGCCGGTAATGACTGCTGGCAGCAGAACTTCGGTTTCAGAACGGCTGAGTTTACACCGGAAGGCTTCCTGCTGAACAACAAACCACTGAAAATCCGAGGTATTAATCGGCATCAGTCGTGGCCTTATGTGGGTTATGCCATGGGACAGCGGGCTCAGGAAAAAGATGCCGAAATAATTAAATACGATCTTGGTTTTGATCTGGTGCGTACTTCTCATTACCCTCAGTCAAAGTATTTTCTGGATCATTGTGACCGTATTGGACTTCTGGTATTTGAAGAAATTCCCGGTTGGCAACATCTGGGAGAAGGTGAGTGGAAAGATCTGGTATGTCAGGATGTTTCCGACATGATCCGTCGCGACTGGAACCATCCGTCCATTATCATGTGGGGCGTTCGGGTCAATGAAAGTCAGGACGATGATGTACTGTATACCCGCACCAATGCCATTGCCCACGAACTGGACACAACCCGTCAGACCGGTGGAGTGCGCTTTATTACCGAAAGCAATCTGTTGGAAGACGTATATACCATGAATGATTTCATTCATGAGGGTAAGGATAAGATTCTGCGGGATCAGCAGGAAGTAACCGGCCTGGATCATAAGGTTCCCTACATTGTGACGGAGTTTAACGGTCACATGTTTCCGACCAAGCGTTTTGACCAGGAAGAAAGACAGCACGAACACACCATGCGGCATTTGCGCATCATGAATCGTATGTATGGGGATTCCGGAATCAGTGGTTGTATCGGCTGGTGTTTCTTCGACTACAACACCCACAAGGATTTTGGCTCCGGAGATCGCATTTGTTATCACGGAATTACGGATATGTTCCGTATTGAAAAATTCGCCGCTTATGCCTATGCCAGCCAGATGGATCCAAAGGTTAAACCTGTGTTACAAGCTGCTACATTCTGGAGCCGTGGCGAGCGTTCCATTGGTGGTGTCATGCCCTTGCTGGTGCTGACCAACTGTGACTATATTGAATTTCAGTATGGTAACTGTGATGTCCGCCGTATTTATCCCGATCGTGAGACGTTTGAGCACCTGCCGCATGCACCGGTGATCGTTGATGAACGCAGTGTGACGCCCACCGAACTGGGATCATGGGGACTGGAATGGTCTGAGGTTGTGATGACCGGTTATGTGGATGGCGAGAAGGTCATTGAGCGCCGTTATTCCTGTGACCCGGTACCTCACACACTATCGGTGCAGGCAGACCATCTGCAATTGTCCGCAGGTGTCAAAGATGCCACTCGTATCGTGATCAAAGGTCTGGATCAGACCGGTAATCCGATGGCATTCTGGAATCCCGTTGTGGAATTGAGCCTCAAAGGTCCTGGACGGATTCTCGGTCCCTCTAAAGTGGCCTTGTCAGGTGGTGCTATTGCGACCTATGTTGAAACCAGATTAGAGCCGGGAACGTTGGAGTTGACCGTATCCTGTGAAGGTATGGAAACGCAGACAATCAATATTGAAGTGCTTTAACCGCCAGCATTAACCTGATGCAGCAGCCTGTTGTAACCCAACAGGCTGCTTTGCTCCATTTTATTTATCCCAGTAACAAAAATCATGGCCTGCTAGGCCGCGTGAACATCTTCGTCTGCGTCCTCATTTTCGTTTTCTTCTGCTTTCGGGAAGATAACGGTAAAGCGGGTCCATTGCCCAACTTCACTTTCGCAGATGATATCGCCAAAGTGTTTGTTGACGACTATGTCATAGGAAATATTCAGCCCCAAACCGGTTCCTTTGCCTGCTTCTTTTGTGGTGAAAAACGGCTCGAATACTTTGGAAATATTTTCGCTGGGAATCCCTTTGCCATTATCTTCCACCGCCACTAATACCGCATTATCCTGATCCCATGACTGAATGCGGATAAGACCGTGTTTCCCTTTATCTTTAATTGCATGTGCCGCATTTACCAGCAGGTTAGTCATTACCTGGCTCAGTTGTCCGAAGTGGCCTGAGATCATTCCCTTGGCATTGAGTTCCAGCTTGACGTCACAGTTATATTTGATTTCGTTATGGACCAGTCTCAAGGTGCTGTGTATGACATCATTAATAATTAACAGCTCTTTGTCGTCGGCATTTTGGTCGGCGCGGGCATAATTCTTCAGATTATTGACGATTTCCCTGACTCGTTGTCCTCCTTCAGCGCAGTCGCCCAAAAGGTCTGACGAATCGCTGAGTAGATATTCAATGTCTGCTTTGGCTTTCAGCTGGTTGATGTTTTCGCGCAGGGTTTCCAAATCGATGGCTTCATTGATTTCCATTTCAATGTTGCTGAGATAATTTTTCAGTTCCGTCATGTACTCCATCATCGTGTGTATGTTGCTGGTAACATAACCGATTGGATTGTTGATCTCGTGAGCGACGCCTGCCGCCATTTGGCCAATGGATGCCATTTTTTCCTGCTGCACCATTTTTGACTGGGCTTCTTTCATCGATTCAATGGATTCTTTTAACGCGAGATTACTTTTCTGCAGCGCGGTCGTGCGACTGATAATTTCCGATTCCAGATCTTCATTTAAGCGGGTGATCCGTTGCTGAATAATCATCAGACGTTTCAGTGCCAGATCCACCGTGCGCAGGAATACAATCTGCACACTGGCGATGCGACCAAGCTCATTTTTCATGTCGGTTTTTTGCTTGAGCAGCTGAATTGGTCGTTTGAAATGGATATGTCTGAGACGGTTGTAGTCCACGTCGGTGTTGCTTAAAAGCTGGGCGATCAGGCGAATATCAGAATCTGCGGCTTCAAAGCCGGCAGTAATCTGGTTGATCGGCGTTGATATCTTACTTCGAAGCCACCACGTCAATGTCAGTATTTCCAGAACGATAATCAATACTGTACTAATTAATGCTGTAACGACCACAGAGTGAACTTCTCTGATCAGTGCATGATTGTGGAAGCCGACATATATTTTAATATTCGGAAAAGTCCTGCTATCGACCTCTACCTGATAAAAAGCATCCGGATGTGGTGGTAAAGAGGTATCGGAAGAATATATGACGGCTTTACTCATTGCGTTTGAGCGATATCCCATGACGTGATTGTTTTGATCAATGAAAGCGATGTACGCCAGGGAATTGCTTAAATCAAAATAAAAATCCAGTATTTCCAGGTAGGGGGTATGCATGGTTGATGGCAGGGCGCCGAAATCAAAGTTTTGTATATGATTGACCAGGCTGTCGCACAGTATCAGAAAATTTTTTTCCGCGTGTTTTTCAGCAATGAGTATCGTCACCACGCTGGAAACCAGTATCACGGCAATGGATAGCATGATCATGAAACCGGTCAACTGGTGGCTGATTCTTCTCATAATTCAAACAGCTCCTTGATATCTTCAAACTTATCTTCGATGTTGGCACCAACATTTTTAGCGATCAGGTCGAGATGAACCAGCGCATTTATGCTGGCATCTTCTTCGCATGCGAGCTGTAATCGACGGGCAATATAAACATTGACAATATGCAGGTTTTTATAGTTTTGATGCAACTTTTCAAGGTTGTTGACCGAAATATAGTCCTGCTGAATGTAGTGACTGATGTAGTGGTTACCCAAAACCCGGATCAGTTGCTCAATGTTAGTGGCCAGAGGTAAGTGGTGTTTGGCGACGGGGCGAAGAAAGCGGGTATAAGGGCATTCGCCGGATGCCATGATCAGACCGATGAGTGAGCTCAGAGCCCTTTGAAAACTGCAGCGATGAGAAATAGTACGATGCTCTGTTGTCACTTCAAGATCAACCAGGTCATAAGAGATCTTGTCTTTAAAACATTCCACAACCACCGCCAGATCCACAGCAATCGGACAGTATTCCTCATTGAGCGGGCAATGAGGACACTTATGGGTCTCAAGACGGATCCAGTCATTAGTTGTTGAAACCGGCAGGCTTCCTTTTCTGGCGGGATCAATGCGGAATTCTGCAATTAACTGATTATTGTGAAAAAATTTGTAACAAATTGTCATCGCAAAAACGGTATTGGAGAAAAACTCTATACTCAAGATAGTCCAAAAAAATAAAGAGTGATATATGACTCGAACAATTCTGGTGGTTGATGACGAAACCAATATTAGGAAAAGCATTCAGCGTATTTTTCGGTCTGGGCAATATGAAGTATTGACTGCGGGCGATGGTTTTGAAGCGCTGGATGTTATGAATCAGAAAGAAGTCGGTGTCATATTATCAGATCACCGGATGCCAAATATGGACGGTACCGAGCTGTTTACTCAGATCAAGGATCTCTATCCAAAGACAGTACGTATCATGTTGACCGGATACAATGATGTTGACAATTTGACCCATGCGATCAACAACGGAGGTATCTATAAGTTTTTAACTAAACCCTGGGAAGACAGTGAATTGATAGAAGTGGTTGAATCTGCCTTTGAGATTTATGAAATGGAAGCTCGTAATGATGAGCTTTCCAAGCGTCTTAAACATATCAATGAACAACTGGAAAACAGTGTCGCTCAACAATCCAGAGTTCTGAAAATGAACATCAGAACCCTACAGACCTCACAGGATATTATCGATTCCTTGCCAATGTCTATCGTTTGCTTCGGTGATGACGGCATCGTTGTAGAGGCGAATAAACAGGCCTGTTCTTTTTTCGGTCAAGGACATGCGTTGGTCGGAATGCCATTTGCCCAGGTATTGCCCACAGAGATTACCAGTGTGATATCTGATCATCCCGGGCCGGATGATTTCAGAGAGATTGTCATTACCGGACCCAAAACCCTGGTATATGCGATCAGTAGTTTTGAAAGCACTTCAGGGGCTTCCGGTTTTATTTTCATCGGTTATGAGAAACATCTGAATGAAGATTAATATTGCGGATGCAATGGCTGGTATGGTTTTGGCGAATGACATCATCAGCAACAATGTTCGTATTCTTAAAAAAGGGGCCGAGCTGACAGATAAGGTTATCCAGGCACTGCTCAAGCGCGATATTTTGACTGTGGATGTAGTGGATGAAGGAAATTCGCGGCAGATGCATGTTGAATTGCAGAGGAAGATAGATCAGCGTTTTCAGCGTTATGAAAATAACTCTGCGATGATGGAGTTAAAAAATATAGTAATCAACGCCGTAGAGGAAACTTATGGATAGCACTGAACTTGCTGTAACACTGCATGAGAAGCTTCATGCTATGAAGCCGTTCAGTAGTGCTGCTTTGAGAGCCATGAAGGAGCTGGACAGCAAGACTCCTTCCGTCGAAAAAGTCGCAGAACATATTGCACAGGATGTCAGTCTCACGGTGTTGGCACTGAAAATAGCGAATTCATCGTTTTACGGATTTTATCGTGAAGTTTCAAACCTCAAAGAAGTTGTCATGATATTGGGATTGAGTACCCTCAGAAACATAATCATTACCGCATCATTGATGAAAGGGCTGGCGGTTGGGCCTAATGAGGACATTCGTACCCGCATCTGGCGGCATTCGCTCATGGTAGCCTGCATTTGTCGTTATATCGCAGCCCATATTAATGAGGATACTGATCAGTTTTATTTAAACGCGTTCCTGCACGACTTGGGGCACCTGGTGTTAAATGAAGTTTATCCGGTCAAGTTGGCGGCTATTCTGGACCATGAAGATCCTGCCAGTATGCGGGAGCAGCTTGTTGATGGTCTCAGCAATGTCGAGGTTGCAGTCATGGCCTGTAAAGTCTGGGCGTTGCCAACGGATATTGAACAACACATTTTTGATGTACGAAAACCCAGGTTGGCTAATAACCGCTATAAACATTCCATAGTGGTTGCTCATACGCTGGCAACCGGCCTGGGTTACTGTATCACCCGACACGATCTCGTATCTGAGACCATTCAACACAATCTGGACGCACTAAATATTCCAGCAGAGGATCTTGAGAAGATATTGATCGATTCAATCAGGGATTATCAATCTATTGAGCAAGTTATATGAATGTAGATACCAATACTTCCGAATATGAACCGCTGCTCACGGAAAATGCAGAACTGAATGTTTTGTTTGTCGATGATGAACCCCAGATTCTGAGTTCGCTCAGACGGTTGTTTCGTCGGGAGCCCTACACGCTGTTTTTTGCTTGCAGTGGTGCAGAAGCGCTCGAAATCATGCAACAGCAAAAGATAGATGTCATTGTGTCGGACATGAGAATGCCCAATATGGACGGTGCCGAATTTCTGTCTGCGGCGCGTGAAATGCAGCCTGATACGATGAGAATTCTGTTGTCAGGTCAGTCAGATTTTCAGTCGATTATCAAAGCTCTCAATAATGGTGGGATCAGTCGTTTTGTTTCCAAGCCATGGGATGACGATGGCCTCAAAAATATCGTATACGATGCGTTACGATTGAAGCGTCTGCAGATCGAGAAACTTAGATTATTGGAAATTACCCGAAACCAGAACGAAATGCTGTTCCAGATGAATCATTCTCTGGAAGAGAAAGTTAAGGCCCGAACTTCAGAGTTGCAGCAGACGGCGGATATGCTCGATGAGTCATACCGGGAATTGAAAGAGAGTTATAAAAACTTTGTTAAGTTGTTTAGTAATATCATTAATCAGAACCCTGGAACGAAGGAGGGTTTTTCTCAAAAAGTCGCAGAATTGTCTGAAATTCTTGCAGAGTCAATGAACTTGCCGGAAAGCGAAGTTGAAATTATTGAGCAGGCTGGTCATTTGCATGAATTGGGAAAACTGATATTGCCCTACCATTGTCTCGATAAACCCTACACAGAACTCAATCAGAAAGAACGTTATGAGTTCTCGCGCTATCCAATATACGGGCACGCTGCATTAATTTCTGTCGATTATCTCGGAGACCAGGCCAATATAATTCTGCATCATCGTGAGACCTGGAATGGTAAAGGTTATCCTGACAAACTTGTGGGCGAAAAAATTCCGATTGGCAGTCGTATTCTGGCGGTGGCAGCCGATTTTTTCATGCTGACGGAAGGGTTGATGGTCAAACGGTTGGTCAGTGAGAAAGATGCGATTGATCGCATCCATAAATTATCCGGTATTAACTATGATCCCAATGTGGTGCTGTTGCTGGAAGAGGCCATTCAGCGGGTCAGTCATCGTGCTGCTGCAAATGAAATTCGCATGGTTCTGGCTGACTTGAAAGAAGGGATGGTGCTGTCACGTGAAGTACGCAGCAGTCGTGGAATTGTACTTATTACCCGGGGATCGACTCTAAGTGCGCGGATGATACAGAAACTGCGTGCTATGAAGTCCAGTGACCAGACTCTGGAAAGTTTTTATGTCATTGCCAACAACAAAGCGGCTAACAATTTTCAGAATAATTCCTGATTGGGTTAATTGGTCAGTTGTCCTTGCCGTAACCGGCCATAAACAGTCTGACTGCACTGTGGACGACTCTTTGAATTTCATCGATTTGAGGCTCACAGCTTGCCTGGCAAAACAATTGTTTTTTGATTAAGCCACCGTAGGCAAGGTCTACAAACTGTTGGGATGCCAGCTCACAGTCGTCGATATCCAGTAACCCGGCACTGGTTTGAGTTTGCAGATACTCTTTCAGAACGAGTCGACTGGTCATTGGCATGCAGGACAAGAAATTCCCGGAAGGTTCAGGAATGCGATCAATAACACCGAGCAGAATACGCATGAGTCGGACATAGCCGTTCTTTGTCAACAGTTTCGCAACGGCCACACCATATTGCTGAAGAGTTTCGGCTATCGGCGTATCGTATTGCAGAGAAAGGCGGGTGGCGGCCAGCATTTTTTCGCGCTCCAATTCCACCAATGCAGAAAATAAATCCTCTTTATTCTGAAAATAGACATAGATCGTGCCTTTCGACACTCCGGCTTCCCGGGTGATGTCGTTCATGCTGGCTGCATCATAGCCCATTCTCATAAAGACCTGCCTGGCTCCATCCATAATCTGCATCCGCTTTATGGGGTCTTCTCCGGCAGCCTTCCGGGTATGTTTTTCCGCTTTATTCATAACAAAATTAGGTTACTTGATTTCAGTGGCGGTTATTGTAGATGAATTTCAAAAAATTCGAACCGCTTGGTTCGATTAATACTTGATCTCAGACAAAAATACCACTACTTTATCGAACCGAACCGTATGGTTCGATAAAACTGTAATTGATGTCGGGTAGTGGGTGATGACAGTACTTAAAAATGTAAAATCGGATCAGGAGGTTCGATTTAAAAACAAGGAGACCACTTTGGAAGGGCAAGCTTCTGAGCACGCTGGTCAAATGGAAACCGGGGCGATACCTGAACCGCAGAACATGGGCAAGCGTAAACCCAATGTTGTCATGCCCATTTTAGTCCTGCTGATTCTTGGAGCAGGTGGTTGGTATGGGTATCAATGGTGGACTGAGGGCCGCTTTATGGTTTCTACAGATGATGCCTATATTCAAGGTGACATTGCCATCATCTCACCTAAGGTGACCGGTTATGTTGATGAGGTCAATGTGAAAGCCAACCAGCGGGTCAAGGCCGGGGATGTGCTGGTGACTCTGGATAATGGTGATTACCGTATTGCCGCAGAGCAGGTCGATGCCAGTATCGACAGCCAGAACCTGGCGATAAAAAGTATTGATGCCCGAATTGTGGGTGCCCGTGCCAGCCTTGAGCAGGCCAAGGCCACCAAACTGGCGTTGCAGGCCAAGGTTCATATTGCCGAGTTAACGGTGCAGCGGGCTTCCCGGTTACAGGAACAATCCTATTCCACACAATCCTCATTGGATTCCGCTAATGCCAGTCTGGATGAAGTCAAGGCAGAACTGGTCGGTGCCAATGCCAATATCGAGGCTGCGCAAGCCAATATCTCAGTCCTCACTGCTCAGCGTAATGAAGCTGTAGCGGCTTTGAAATCCCTGCAGCTAAACAAGGAGCAGGCTGAACGCAACCTGGCTTTTACCGTGTTAAAGGCTCCCTATGACGGGACGATCGGCAATCTGTCGGTGCAGAAAGGGGATCTGGTTTCGGCTGGAGCCAGTCTGGCCTCCTTGGTGCCTGCCAATGATCTCTACATTGAAGCCAATTTCAAAGAGACTCAGATTGATCAGATTTCCCCAGGTGAAAAAGTCAAAATTCATGTGGACGCATTTGGTTCTCTGGATATCGAAGGCCGTGTGGAATCGTTATCTCCGGCATCTGGCTCGGTGTTTTCTGTCCTGCCGGCTGAAAATGCAACGGGTAATTTTACCAAAGTGGTACAGCGCATTCCGGTACGTATTGGAATTCCCACATCAGAACTGGATAAAGGTTATCTGCGTGCTGGCCTGAGTGTGGTTGTGGATATCGATACCCGGACCGCAACGATGGCTTCACTGGTAAATGTTGACTGATCATGGCTTCCACTACTGTCACAGTCAGTACTCACCCACCTGGTGAAGAACCGGTTTCCATGAAAACCATCATCGCCTTCACGGTGATGGTGTTTGGTATGTTCATGGCGATTCTCGACATTCAAGTTGTGTCGGCGTCGTTATCCGAGATTCGAGCAGGACTGGCAGCCGGTGCTGACGAGATTTCCTGGGTTCAGACTTCGTACCTGATTGCAGAAGTTGTCATGGTGCCGTTGTCTGGTACGTTGGCACGGGTTTTATCGACCCGGGTTCTGTTTACCGTATCCGCAGCCGGTTTTACGTTATCAAGTGCGTTGTGTGCAACGGCAACCTCTATTGATCAGATGATTATTTACCGGGCATTTCAGGGGTTTATCGGCGGCGGTATGATCCCTTCCGTATTTGCAGCAGCATTTACTATTTTCCCCCGTTCACACCGCAATACCGTATCTGCCATTGTCGGCCTGATTGCCACCCTGGCGCCAACGATTGGTCCTACCGTCGGTGGTTATATCAGCCATGTGATGAGCTGGCACTGGTTGTTTCTCATCAATGTGTTTCCCGGAATTCTGGTGACGTTATTGGCCTGGCAGTACATTGATTTCGACAAGCCTAACTTCAGGTTAATGAAGAAGTTTGATTGGTGGGGTTTGCTGTTCATGGCCGTTTTTCTGGGTTGTCTCGAATATGTGCTGGAAGAAGGAAACGGTAAGGACTGGTTTGAAGACCCGGAAATTGTCATGTTAACTGCCATTATGGCACTGGGCGGAATCGCTTTTTTTGTCAGAGTGTTCAGGGCCGAATTTCCGGTGGTGGATTTGCGGGCGTATACCAATTCCAATTTCGCAGTAGGCTCATTGTTTACCTTTATGGTGGGGATAGCGCTTTACGGACTAACCTATTTGTACCCATTGTATCTGGCCAGAATTCAGGGATACGACGCTCTGCGAATCGGTGAGACCATGTTTATTTCCGGTTTGAGCATGTTTTTGATGGCACCGATTGCCGGTCGTTTGGCAGGTGTGGTTGATCTCAGGGTTATGATGGGAATCGGTTTTGCCTTGTTTGCTGTCAGTACCTATATGATTTCCGGTATTACCGCTGACTGGGGATATGATGAACTGGTCGTGCCGCAGATTCTGCGTGGTATATCGCTGATGATGTGCATGGTTCCCATTAATAATATTGCCTTAGGAACCCTGCCACCGGAGAGAATCAATAATGCCTCGGGTCTGTTTAACCTGATGCGTAACCTTGGAGGTGCGGTCGGTCTTGCCATTATCAATACTGTTTTGACCCAGCGTACGGATTTTCACTACACTCGTCTCAGCGAGTCGATTGATTGGGGAAATCATTCCGTACAGCGGTGGTTGGGAGCTGTCGGTCATAATTACGATGCTCACGGACTGGATGGTTCGCTGGCTTCACTCAAACAATTGGCGGGGATGGTTACGCAGCAGTCGTGGCTGATGGCTTTTGCAGATGTGTTTACGCTGCTGGCCTGCGGTTTCGTTCTGTTAATGATTTTGACCGCATTCTTAAAGAAACCCGCGACAGCCGGTGTGAAGGACGGCCATTAATCTTATTGTTATGGTTCCTGACTGTCCGGCGGCAATTCTGATCCGACAACCAAAAGATTTGTTTCGTCTTTTGGTTGTCAGGCTAATTTCTAAATCAGTTATTTTCGTTTGTTAGTTAGCTGGGTGGCTTGAATGCCTGAACAGCAAATGGGAATTTGTTCAAAATCCTGTCTTTTTTAATGTGTGAGAAATCACAATCATCAGATTCTTCGCTGCTTAAAAATATTTTTTAGTGTTATCAATATTTGTTAAGAGTTCAGACAAAACTGATATAAAAAATTTGACAGAGGATATTTTAATGGTCATGAACAAGTATTTCCGGTTGGGCGGATGGTCGCTGGCTGGCATGGGAATGATCTTTTTGGGTGTTGAAGCCGCGGCATCCTCCCTCGAAGGCTATGCGGCTATGAATGGTGGTACCACCGGTGGAGAGGGAGGTGAAATTGTTCACGTGAGCAGTGGCGCAGGCATTCATGAAGCCATGTGTAATCGCGCTGCCGATGATACTCCTCTGATTATTTATGTCAGTGGTACGATTAATCATGATAATACGGCAAAATTCAGTGGTAGCTGTGATACCACCGATAGTTCAATCCAGTTTAAACGGGTGAGCAATATTTCGCTGATCGGTGAAGGAGATGGCGCGGTATTTGATGAGATTGGTATTCATATTCGGGAGTCCTCGAATATTATTATCAGAAATATTCATGTCCGTAATGTAAAAAAATCAGGGTCGCCGATTTCCAATGGCGGGGATGCCATCGGTCTGGAAAAAGATGTTCATAATATCTGGATCGACCACTGTGAGCTGGAAGCTTCCGGTGGTGAAAAAGACGGTTATGATTCTTTGATAGATATGAAAGCCGGTGTTCAGTATGTCACCGTTTCCTATAATTACCTGCATCACTCTGGTCGGGGAGGACTGATTGGATCGAGTGACAGTGATAATGAGAATAACTACATCACCTTTCATCACAATTGGTATGAGAGTGTAGACTCCCGTATGCCGTTGCTGCGTTATGCCACTGCCCATGCCTACAATAATTACTATCAGCATATTTCCAAATCAGCCATGAATCCCCGTATAGGTGGTCGGATAAAAGCTGAAAATAACTACTTCGAAGATGTGAATAATCCGATAGGTACTTTTTATACGACAGATATGGGTTTCTGGGATGTCAGTGGAAATATATTTGACAATGTCACCTGGAGTCCATCTGAACAGGAGTTTCCAGCAGGTCCGGATATCGTTTCCACCACAACCATTGAAATCCCGTACTCATATACGTTGGATGCGGCGAAGTGTGTCAAAGACATTGTCACCTCCCTGGCCGGGGATAACCGTAATCTGGCGGTATCGGCTGGTGACTGCCAAGTGGATTCCGGTGATGATTCTGACAGTACTGTGACCCCGTCAATTACATTAAGTGCCAAGCTGAATGATAACAATGAGGTGCAGCTAAACTGGGATATTACCGATGCCAGTGTGGCTGGGCTGCAGCTTTATCGGGATGTCGATTCAAATCCCGACGGCCGGGAGCGACTTGTTTTGTTATCAGCAGACAGTCGAAGCTATCTCGATACAACGGTTAGCCCGGGTTTGACTTATTATTATTGGGTCAAGGTCAGCCAGACAGAGCTATCTGATTTTAATTCTGAGGCGGCCAGTGTCACGATCCCTGCCATATCAGATGATTCTGGTGATGGTCATAATAATGATGGTAACGATAACGGCGATGGATCCTCTGAGGGTAATAACAGCGATACCAACGTACCCGAAACCGGCAGTTCAGACACACAGACAGATAGTGTTTCTGTCAAAATCAATGGATCAGGCACATTTGGCGGCTTAGGCCTGGGCCTGCTGCTGATGTTTGCAATGATCAGACGAACCGGTCGTTAACGGTCTTTCTCTTTACCCCGGTAGGGTGAACCTTACCGGGAGATACTTATTGATCCCCTCGAAATGTCCTATTTCAATGGCTCTGTAAAGAGCCACTTTTTAGATGTCAGCATTTAAGTTCCAGTCATACACGACAGCAGTTCCAGCGCGTTTTGAAGTATTGCTATTGCCTCTGGCTGCTTTCCGCAGAGTAGCGCTGAGCCGTTTTATTTGTACTGGGAAAGAAATAATGAACACCCTTCGTTTCAGACCACCGAAAACATATTCCTATGAGGTTCGAATGCGGTATTCATGCTTCATTCGGTCTGAAGCAAGGTGTATTCGTTTCAACTATCTTCATTGGTCATTCCGGCTGGATGGCCGATATTTTGTTAGCTTGTTATTAATGTCCGGGAATACAGGTTGAAGGCAAAATTAACTGTTTAAGAGGGTTTATGGCGGGACAGCACAGTTCCGTCATTATGGTTGACGGAACTGTGCCTAAGAGAGGAAAAGATCAGGAGGTTTTGCGTTCCCAAACGTCTTTCAGACCGATGGTCTTGTTCAATACCAGGTGTTCCGGGCTGGAATCGTGTTGATCAATGCAGAAATAACCTTCACGTTCAAACTGAAAGCAGCTTTCCGGTGGTAATACTTCCAGGCCGGGTTCAACCCAGCAGTTTTCCAGAATTTCGAGAGAGTGAGGATTCAGGTGTTGCATGAAGTCGTCACTGCCGCGGTCAGGTGTTTCATGATTGAACAGCCGGTCATACACGCGAACCGTGGCTTTAACACCTTTACTGGCGGATACCCAGTGAATGACGCCCCGAGGTCTTATGTCTTCTGGTGGGTTGGCACCCACCGTACCTTCCACAACACTTGCCCGCAATTCAATAATCTCACCCTGATCGTCTTTGATCACTTCTTCTGCCTTGATCACGTAGGCACTGCGCAGTCTTACATAGTCTCCCATGACCAGACGCTTGAATTTTTTGCGGGAAAGCGAGGTGTCTTCGCTGAAATCTTCCCGGTCGATGTATATTTCCCGGGTAAACGGCAGCGAGCGGTTGCCCATCTCCTCCTTGTTTGGATGTACCGGTGCGGTCACCATTTCCAGATGATCTTCGGCAATATTGGTAAACACCACTTTCAGTGGATTGAGGACACACATGGCCCGTGGAGCATTTTCGTTCAGCTCTTCACGAATGGCGAAATCCAGCATGCCAAGATCGACCACACCATCACTGCGGTTGGTACCGACCATGTCGCAGAAATTCCGTAGAGCTGCTGCCGGGATACCGCGTCTGCGCATACCGCTGATGGTCGGCATCCGCGGGTCATTCCAGCCGGATACCACATTTTCGTCCACCAGACGCTTGAGTTTACGTTTACTGGTGACGGTGTAGTTGACGTTTAACCGTGCAAATTCATACTGCCGGGGTTTGCAGGGTACCGGCAGCTTGTCGAGGAACCATTCATATAATGGACGATGATCTTCGAACTCCAGGGTACAAATGGAATGGGTGATGCCTTCAAGCGCATCGGACTGACCATGGGTGAAATCATAACTGGGATAAATACACCACTTATCACCGGTCTGGTGATGGACCACCTTACGGATCCGGTACAGTACCGGGTCGCGCAGGTTCATGTTGGGTGAGGCCATATCGATTTTGGCCCGTAGAGAACAACGGCCTTCGTCGAAATCACCACGACGCATTTGCTCGAACAACTCAAGGTTTTCTTCGACGCTGCGGTCACGAAACGGACTGTTTTTCCCAGGCTCGGTCAGTGTGCCCCGATATTCCCTGGCCTGTTCAGCTGTCAGCTCACACACATAGGCATCGCCATTGCGAATCAGGTGCAGAGCATATTCATACAGCGTATCGAAATATGAAGAGGAATACCTGACTTCACCTGCCCATTGGAAACCCAGCCATTTGATGTCCGCCTGGATGGAATCAATATATTCCTGGCTTTCTTTTTCCGGGTTGGTGTCATCAAAGCGCAGATTGCACTCACCGTTATACTGCTGTGCCAGGCCAAAATTCAGACAGATGGATTTGGCGTGGCCGATATGCAGATAGCCATTTGGCTCGGGCGGGAAACGGGTAACGATATGGGTGTGTTTGCCGTTTGCCAGATCTGCATCAATGGCATTGGTTAAAAAATTCGCAGGCTTGTCGCTCATAATCGGTGTGGAATTCCTGAATGGTCATTAAAAAGTAGCGAAGCTACCAGGCCGTTGGATTATATCTTGCTGCTTCATAAAGTTAAGTAGATGCTTGCTTTATTTGCAGCCTTAGAGGGTAACATGGAGAGTGATTCGCATGAAAATAACTATGTGTTCCCTGAGCAATTATCCGCGTCGCAATGCAGTGTTAAAAATCCGATCCCGATGGCTTGGGGCACAGATTTTTGCTTTGCCGTGGCTTGCTCGCCGATATTATTCAAATGTTCTCCACATGGTCCCCAACCTTATACCCAAACACCACGTCTATTCGCAGTTAATCAGGAAAAACCATTAATAAGGACTTTGAGATCGATATGAATACAGTCACTATTCCACAGCGGACGATTTTGCTGGCCGGACTGCTCCAGGGCTTGGCTCTGGGGATGTTGGGGGTGCAATTGGACGCACAGTTATGGCCCTTCGAACAACCGGTTTGGCTGTTCCTTCTGTATAGCCTCACACTCACTATTCCTTGTATGTTGCAGCTGGGTCTGCGAACCGATAATCGCCGGCGAATGTATATCGGCCTGACGGTGGTAGCGGTATTGCTGGCCTGCCTGTCGATATATATTGGTCTGCAATTGTTGCCAGTTGGTCAATTGTACGATCATCACATTACATTTAACTTCATCTGCAGTATGACGGTTTTGTGTTTTTTCGGTCAGAGCTACCTGCAACGTTGGGCCGACAGACAGTCAAACTGCTATGCGCCGTTGTTTCAGTCGGTGTGGCGCAACCTCTTTATTCTGCTGTTAAGTATGTTGTTTACCCTGATTGTCTGGGTATTGATGATGTTGTGGGCGGAGTTGTTCAAGCTGATCGGCATCGATTTCTTCAGGGAGTTGTTTCGCCGTATATGGTTTTACAATCCGGTGCTGGCATTGGCATTTGCGGGTGGCATCCTTCTGTTCCGGTCACTGGAATCGCTGTTGGATACACTGGTGTCCTTGTTGCGGGTTTTCAGTCAGTGGCTGCTGCCATTGCTGGTGATCATGGCTGTGCTGTTTCTGCTGGCCTTGCCGTTTACTGGATTGCAGGCGTTGTGGAATACCGGCAAAGGTACTGTGCTGGTGTTATCTCTGCAGGGGGGACTGTTGTTCTTTTTGAACGCGGTCTATCAGTGTGGAGATCGCCGGGTTTATGGTCTCTGGTTACACCGGATCATTTATGCGGGGTGTCTGTTGCTACCGGTTTTTTCCCTGATTGCCGCATATGGTTTGTATCTTCGTATCCAGCAATACGGTTTTACCGTTGAGCGTGGCTGGGCCCTTATGATCTGGGCTTTTCTGGCGAGTCTGGCGCTGTCTTATGGCTGGCAGATTCTACGTCGGTGGGATGCCTGGCCAACGGCAATCGGACGTACCAACAGCGCCATTGGCATCCTGCTGATTATCTCGCTGATCCTGTTAAATTCGCCTGTGCTGGATTTTCGTAAGATCAGTGCTAATGATCAGGTTGCCCGATATGAGGAAAATCATGACGTGAATGCGATTGATCCATGGTATTTGTTTTACCATCTGGGACGATCCGGTTATCTCGCTGCTGAGCAGCTGAAACAACAATATAAGGATGATGATGCTTTGATTCTGGCGTTGGCAGACAACCAATATCATGGAGGTGGCAGAGAAGTCGATGAAGGTCTTTTACAACAGTCGTTTGAACGACAGTTATCTGTATATCCACCGCAGGCTGAGATTCCCGACGGTCTCCTGGAGGCTCTTTATAATGCTCGTGATGAGTGGCGCGGTAATCAGCAAATCGGTAGGTACCTGTTTATGATTGATCTGAATAATGATCAACAGGCTGATCCGGTTTTTATCGAGGATCATGACTCATGGGCCAGTGCTTCTTTGTGGCAGCAGCGTGGTATTCAGTGGCAATCCAGAAGGCTGTATATCGAAGGAGAGTGGAGCCTGAAAACGCTGCAGGAGCGTATGAATAATGTTGAACCGCAGGTGATAACGCCCACCTGGGATAACCTCAAAATCGATGATCTGGTCATCTGGCTACAGGGCGGATTTTAAGCAGATTGTTTACCCGTTAGCCTGATGATTGAAGACTGTTTCAATCATCAGGCCATCCATCTTCAATTGCATGCATCGATTTTCTCATCGATGCAATTTTTCTTTTTTCATAATTTTCAGGTTTTTTTCCTCGAAAACATCGCTTGTACGGTACATGTCTTTATCGAAGTGTGCCCCGGTAATGACCTGCAGACTGTTTATTGCTGCGAACTCAGTCACAGGTTTTCGTACATTTTTGAAAAAAAATAAAAGTATCTTTTTTGCCTTAAAAACAAAAAAATTCTTTTATTTCATTGGCTTACCAGAAATATTTTATGCAAATTCATAAAAAATAAATAGCGCATTGATGGCGCTCTGAGGCTTGGTCTGATAACGATGCAAAATGGGTTTTTCATCCATTAGTATGAAGGTATTCTTGACAACATTGTGATCACGTATCGTTTAGCCGCAATACAAGAATAGTCGTTACGGTGGCAGAAAAATTTCCCGGTTTTATAAAACGCCACTGGCACGGTTCATTGTGACCTGAATATATAGGCGGTCAGTAGTGCGCCTCTGCTCAAAAGCCGGATAAATATCTTTAGCGGCATAACGATTATGTCGGGTTTCAGATTTTGTTAGTCATAATATTCCAAAGGATAATCACTATGTTTTCCCATAAACTTAAAACATCCCTGAGAGCTCTAAAGGCTGGCGGGATACTGGTGGCGGCATCTTTGCTGTCATATCAGGTTCAGGCTGTGCAATGTGAATATAAAGTTTCCAATGACTGGGGATCAGGGTTCACCGGTGCCGTTACAATTACCAATGATGGCACGACTGCTATCACCAGCTGGGAGGTCGAATGGAGCTATTCTGCCGGTACCACCATCGTCAACTATTGGAATGTCAATTTAACAGGCAGTAATCCTTATAACGCCAATAATCTTGAGTGGAATGCCACAATTCAGCCCGGTCAATCGACAGAGTTTGGCTTTCAGGGTAACGGTGACAATGCCATGGGAACCATCACCAGCTGCGTCGTGGCGGGAGGCGATAACGGTGGCGGTGATAATGGTGGCGATAACGGCGGTGACAACGGTGGAGATAACGGCGGTGACAACGGTGGAGATAACGGAGGCGGTGACAACGGCGGCGATAACGGCTCCGGCAGTGAACCATCCGCAGTGGAACTGACTGACCTCATGGGGGTTGGCTGGAATGCCGGTAACTCACTGGATGCGACCGGTGGCGAAACCAACTGGGGCAACCCTCTGTTGAACCAGCAACTGTTCAATTCCGTCAAAGCGGCAGGGTTCGATACCGTGCGTCTGCCGGTGGCCTGGAGCAAGTTCTCCAATGCATCCAACTTTACCATTACCGATGCCTGGATGAACCGGGTTGAGGAAGTGGTGAATTACGCACTGAATGCAGATCTTTATGTGATCATGAATATTCACTGGGATGGTGGTTGGATGCAACCCACCTACGATCAGCAGGAGTACGTAAACAACCGACTGGCAATTATGTGGAAACAAATAGCCACTCACTTTCGCGACTATGATCATCGTCTGCTGTTTGCAGGTACCAATGAAGTCATGGTTGATGGTGATTACAGCACCCCAACTTACGAGTATTACACCGTACAAAACAGTTTTAACCAGACATTTGTAACAACCGTGCGCGCAACAGGTGGCAAGAATGCTGACCGTTATTTGGTGGTACAGGGCTTCAATACCAATATTGATCATACCGTGAACTTTGCCCAGATCCCGACCGACACGGTGGCGGATAGAATGTTGATGGAAGTTCACTACTACGATCCCTACAACTTTACCTTGAATCAGAACAGCAATATTACCCAGTGGGGAGCGTTGGCCACCGATCCGAACGCGACAGAAACCTGGGCCAATGAATCCTATGTGGACAGCCAGTTCCAGAAAATGAAGTCTCATTTCGTGGATCATGGCGTCGGTGTCATATTGGGTGAATATGGTGTGATTTCCAGACCGGCAGTGAGCGGTCACGAGCGCTATCGGGTTTACTGGAATGAATATATCTCCAGATCCGCCATTGAGCACGACATGGTGCCGGTCTACTGGGACAATGGTTACGCCAATGCTTATGGCTTTAGTATCTTCGATCGTAATACCGGTGCGCAGATTTATCCGGAAATCGTTAATGCCATTGTGGGAGCGCTGGAATAATTAGCGTTTGAATGATTAATAACCCGGTAAGATCCCGTACAGACAGGTATGTGCGGGGTCTCTTCTCTCCGGGCCCATGCCTGTTCTCTATCGCGATTGTTTCCCACAATCGCTCTGATGCCAGTTTCGTCAGCAGGTATTGTGGCTGAATCATGACTTCCTTTCTTCCGTTCGTATTTTCGATAAATGGAAATATGTTACCCTGCATCGAACTTTCAGCATTGGACAGATTAGCTATGAAACTGGCGGTGTATTGTGGTTCCAAACCCGGTAAAGATCCTCGTTATGCCCAGGAAGCCAAGGCTTTGGGGCAAAGTATGGTAGAACATCACTGGGATCTGGTATTTGGTGGTGGTCACTCGGGGTTGATGGGTATCGTTGCAGATGCCGTACTGGCCCATGGTGGTAGAGCTTACGGAGTCATTCCGGAAGCACTGGTAGATCGGGAAATGGCACATCAGGGGCTGACCGAGCTGCATACTGTGAAAGACATGCATGAACGAAAAATGCAGATGATGAACATGGCTGATGCATTCGTGGCGCTGCCCGGTGGACCCGGTACCATGGAGGAGCTGTTTGAAGTGTGGACCTGGCACATGCTGAACTATCATCAAAAACCCTGTTTTTTATTGAATCTGTATGGTTACTACGACGCCTTTATCACATTGCTCGATAATATGATCAGTCACGAATTTGCCTGGCCTGAAGTAACTCGTTCGCTGGTGGTGCTCGACAGCGTCGAGGAACTGATGCAGCGTCTGAGACGTCACTGATGAATCTGACAGTGCGGCCTGTTGAAACGCGTGATGCTGAAGAGTGGTGTCGCATGCGCCAGCAACTCTGGCCGGATATTGACGCCGATTTTGCGGCAGAGATAGCACAGTATTTCTCCGGTAACCCGCTGCACCTGGCCGAAGTACTGGTACTGGAACGGAGTCACCACCAACTCGGTGGCATGATTGAGTTGAATATCCGTGCCTATGCTGAAGGCAGTGAACATAATCGGGTACCTTATATCGAAGGCTGGTATATCGATCACGATCTGCGTGGACAGGGATGCGGCAGAATACTGATGACAGCGGCCGAAACATGGGCCCGTCAGCAGGGATTTACCGAGCTGGCCAGCGATGCTGAGGTGAGCAATCACCACAGCATTCAGGTCCATAAAACGATGGGCTTTCATGAAACCGGTCGTATTGTTTGTCTGCTCAAACCGCTGTGACAGGTTGATGAATTTGTTGCCGGATAAACGATACCAATTCATCACGATTCAGCGTTTTCATGGTCTCTTTTGAATCTCTCAGCCGTATTTGCACTGTCTGTTGGTCGGCCTCCTGCTCACCGACAATCATCATGACCGGGACATGGTACTGATAAAATCGTTTGATTTTACGCGAGACACTGCCCGATCCAACATCAATGCGGGAGGCGATCCCGGCCGACTGCAGCTGTTGTTGAAGCGACTGCACATAATCACGACTGGCTTCAGTGACGGCGGCAATGGCAACCGGGAGCGGATGAATCCACGCCGGAAGTATGCCCTGATAATTTTCCAATAGAATACCAATCCAGCGCTCGATGGAACCATACATGGCCTGATGCAGAATCACTGGTCGGATAAACGCATTCTGCTCATTGACATACGACAGATCAAACCGCTGCGGTAAGTTGAAATCACATTGAATTGTGCCGCATTGCCATTCGCGACCCATGCTGTCGCGCAAACTGATTTCGATTTTGGGACCATAAAAAGCCCCTTCACCCACCTGCCATTCGAATTCATGACCGGCCTGCTGGCAGGCCTTGGCCAGCAACTGTTCCGCCCGCCGCCAGTCATCGTTTGAACCAAAGGCATTCTCAGGTTGAGTGGATACCTTAATTTGAAAATCATGATAACCAAACGACCGATAAACCAGCTGTGCCCGTTCAATAAAAGCAATGATCTCAGCGTCGGCCTGCTCCCAGTCGCAAAAAACATGGGCATCGTCCTGAGTGAACTGACGTAAGCGCAGGCAGCCATTCAGGGCTCCGGAGGGTTCATTACGATGGACCAGACCGAACTCAAATAATTTTATCGGCAGCTCCCGATAACTGTGTACTCCCCGTTGAAAATACAGGATGTGAGCCGGACAGGACATCGGCTTCAGCGCATAGTCATCCGGCATATCCGCGTCTCCACCCATAAACATATTATCGGCGAATTTCTCCAGATGGCCGGATATCTGCCAGAGCTCCTTTTTCATAAACTGTGGAGTACGGACCTCGCTGAAATTATTAGCAAGATAAACAGTACGCATGTGATTTTCGATATTCTGAAACAGCCGCCAGCCATCAGGGTGCCAGAACATCATACCCGGTGCCTGGGGTTCAGAGTGGAACAGATCGAGTTTTTCGCCAATATCGCGATGGGATTTCATACTTGCCTCCAGTGGTTTTTAAACTCTGAACACAAAACCGAAGGCATAAAAAAACTCCCTGGCTTGCGCTCAGAGAGTTTTTTTAATCAATACACCTTACCCCCCAAGCAACTCCGTGGTTGAGGTGGTGGTGGTTGATGAAATATTAAATAAGATATATGCGTTCATACTGGCGATCCTAGCACTCGGTTTTCTGGAGGGCAAGCACCTTCTAACTGGTCCCAGCGTTGACATAGCGTCTGCCAGTCCAACGGTGGACTTTTAAAGTAACCCTGAAAGAACTGGCATTTTTGTTTTTTCAGATATAAATATTGTTCCTGCGTTTCCACACCTTCGGCAACGGTTCTCAAGTTAAATGATTCTGCCAGTAACAGCACTGCTTCAATGGCGACGGACCTGTGCTGTTTTGCCGGATCAAACGAAGTGACGAAACTTTTATCGATCTTAATGGTGTCAACGGGGAACAGGTTTAACTGATTGAATGCCATATAACCGGTGCCAAAGTCATCCAGTGCAATTGAGAAGCCCAGTGTTTTAAGTCGATTGATATTATTGATAACACTGTCACCCACTTCGACCAGGCAGGTCTCGGTGATTTCAAGTTCAACCATGGTTGGATCCACGTCGTAGCGCACTATCCATTCCGCCAGAATATTCGGAAAATTAACGTTATAGAGTTCTTTGGCGGAAATGTTGATGCTGAACTTCAGATTTGAAAACTGGTTCAACTGCCGGTTGCTCTGCAATTGCTTGAAAATAGTTTCTATGACCCACAGATCGATGGATTGAATCAGGTCATATTCCTCTGCCACGGGAATAAAAATTTCCGGACCGATATGCTTAATCGGTGCATAGTTGCATCGAATAAGCGCTTCCACCGCCGTGATTTTCAGTGTGTCTGAGGCAAAGATCGGCATATAGAACAACTCGAAAGCCTCTTGGTTGATCGCTTGTCGTAAATCTGCGGCAAGTTTGATCCGTTCCTGCCGAATGGCATAGACCTCACTGTCAAACATTCGGCTCTGGTTCTTGCCACTTTGTTTGGCAATTCGCATGGCGGTATCGGTTTTGGCGAACAGTTCATCAAAGGTATCCGGTTTGTTCGTGGCAGCGATACCGATGCTGGCGTAGACCTGCAGATCCATCTGTTCGTAGCGCATCGGCTCGTTGATGGTCTGATGCAGACGGTTGTCCATCCAGCAGACCTGTTCCTGGTTGAGGTGATGAAAAATGATCAGATACTCGTCGCTGGAAAAACGACCAAAGGCCGGGCGCGTCAATAGATCCGGTTCGTATTCTGTCAGCAGTGCCTGAATACGCTGGCTGATGCATTTCAGGATATAGTCACCGGTCTGATGTCCCAGGCTGTCATTTATCTGCTTGAAGTTATCCAGGTTGATGTAGAACGCAGTCGTTACTTTATAGTCACCGGATGATTTCATCTGCTCGAAATAATGCAGTAAACCGCGTCGGTTCAGTGCGCCGGTCATCGGATCACTGATAATGGCTTTCTGGAGCTTCAGACGATTGCTGTTGAGCAGTACGATTGCCGTGACAAACCAGATGGCCAGCAGGATCTTGGCCAGATTGAAGCCGGATATCAGTTCTCCTTGAAATGTCAGCTGATCGACAGCCATATGATAATCGCCGGCGCTCGATATGGTGTTGGATAATACTTCCACCATCGAGACATTGTTGACCTCAACCTTGGCGTGTTCAAGGTTCATATTCAGCTTGGCTATCCACCAGGTTTCGACCTGTAGAAGATTCATGGGAATGGTCAGCGGCCTGCCATCCGGAGGAGGAAGTAGAAACGAATTGAACTTGATGGTCACCGGGTCGTTCAATCGGGAGTAATCTGGGTTGAAATTACGCAGATAGATCCGCATGCCTTTCTCTACTTGTGGGGTGTTGTATGTGGCCTGAAACCGGATTTTTTGAAAATGGGAAAAGTCGCGACCGTGGCGCATGTCATTGGATAACATGACGGTGAAGCCGCAGAACCTTTCGCTGTAGGGGTCCTCAATATGGCAGATTAATTCCAGTCTGTGGGTTTTGCTGTGTATTTTTCGGATTGCAGCCCCTTGATTTTGAATGGGGATAATCATGAATCCCTCTTCCGGGTCAAGCAGGTCCAGAGTGGTATTAAAAGACCCCATAGAATAGACAATCACCGTCATAAACGTAAATACAATCAGGACGATGAGAGTTTTGATTTCAGCAGACTTAGGCACAATACCTCCAGCATGACTGCTGTCCGGCTATCATTTGAATCACACCAGTAGTGCCATCTGATAAGGCGTATTGATAGCTCTTCTTAAATACAGCACGGGCATTACATTTTATCATTCTATCCGTACGGTACTGGCAGATTCTGTTTTCCATTTTGTAATCCTTTATTTCCAGATCTATCTGTGTAATAGCTGCCTTAGTGATGGTGTGCATCGGGAGATGAGTCGAAAAGATATTCCTGCTGATCCTACTGTTATGAACTTAAGGAACCTCTGAAAAATGGACTATTTTCGCGCAGGACGTTGTCAGCCCCAGTCTCACATCCTCATTTACGCCAGTAAATTGCGGTGTTGCGAGTGGTGCTTCCTCGCCTGCATCAAAACTATTCCTATTTTTCAGAGGCCCCTTAATACTGATCATGACTTAGATACTAACCGATAACCGTCTGCTAAGGAGCTTTTGAAAAATAACCTGCGCTGCCAATACCGTGTTAAAAAAACTGCTCAAATCGATCATTTATGCCTTATAAGTTCCTGCTTCCCGCAAAATTCTTACACTGTCTTGATCCGCTCGCCGACGTCATTCAGAAGCGCTCTGACTGTTTGTCTGTGGCTCTGTATTCCTAAAAATCATTGTCATTTGACATGATTGTGTAAGTTTTTTGTTTTATAAAATGGTGTTGAAAATGCCCCTCGAAAATTTCCTTATATTGATGTTATAGCATTTTCAATTATCTCAATAACAGGAAAAATAGTTTCGGGTATGACCGGTTCGTCAGTGTTCTTCAGGATAGAGTTTTCCAGTCGTAGAAAGAATTGTTCATAGCAACCAATTTCAGTTTTCAGAGACTTTTTTTCTTGTTCTGTGAAAAGAGTCCCATAATATTCCAGTTTATCCATACCCCAGTCGTCAGTTCCGGGCGTGAGACCTTGTTTTAGCTGTGCTTCCTGTGGGTCCAGTCCATACTTGCGAAAACTACCAAGGGTTCCCTGAATATTGAAACGTTCATTGTCTCCAGCCTGAAAGGGTGAAGAGGACAGATAAACAACTTTGTCGGGATAATTCAATGTTAAATGAAAGGCATCCGTACTTTCACCTGAATCTCGTAAAGTATAAAGCTGAGAGTGAGTACTTGTGGGTAACCCAAACAACGTGATGGCCTGATCAATCAGGTGCGGTGCCAGATCCCAGAAGATTCCCGATCCCGGCCCGGCATTTTCACGCCAGCGATCCCGTACCTGTGGCCGAAAACGGTCAAACCGGCTTTCAAATATCTTGATCTCTCCCAGTTTGCCGGAAGTGATCAGTTTTTTCACCGTCAGAAAATCTCCATCCCAGCGGCGATTATGAAAAACTGTCAGCTTTTTCTGTTGCCGGCGCGCAAGTTCAATGAGTTCGTGAGCCTCAGTGGTGGTTAGTGTAAATGGTTTCTCCACTACCACGTGAGCACCTGCCAGCAGTGCGCTCTTCGCCTGACTGAAATGCAGATGATTCGGTGTGGTCACAATCACAAGGTCCGGTTTCAGTCTCTGCAGACATTCTGACAGTTGCGAGAATATCTGTGTTACCGGGTAAGTGGCCAAGATCTCCTCTGGTCTTGACGATACGAATCCAACCACATCAAAAGCGTTATTCAGCCTTAAAAAAGGCAGATGGAACGTTCTGGCAGAATAGCCGTAACCAACGATTACGGTCTTAATCATTATCCCCCCTTGATGGTCTGGCTGCCAGTCTGTGAAATACCGGCGGTCAACATAAAACGAACGGCTTCTTCAAAAGACCAGTCCACAAAAATCAGATCAGATTTTTTCGCCAGTATTGTCACCCCTGCAATCTGATAGCTGAGCTGAAACAATACTGGTACCCATTCTTCCGGCTCATCGGGCAGCGCATCAGCCAGTGGCGAGGGCACATGGTCGCTGGTCACGAAGCCGACAATATAGTGACCACCGGATTGCTTGATGAGTACTGTCTGTCGGTGTTTGTCCTGGGTGGGATTGCGGTTCATCAATGAGGCCAGGTCCTTGATTGAGCCGTATACGGTTTTAAACAATGGAAACCGCAGTAACTGTACCTCCATTCGCTGATACAGCCAGACGATGGGGCTGACGCTGAAAGCCACGCCAATGGTCAGAATCAGGCCGATAATCAGGACGAAGCCACTTCCGGGCAACGGTGTTGACCAGCCCAGCAGTTGCAGCAGTGACAACCCCAAATCGTCCAGTGTTTCAATAATGGACCAGAACAGCCAGATGGAGATGACTAATGGGAGAATATTCAGGATCCCGCGAAGCAGCGCTTTTTTCATGAGGGCCCCTTTGAATCAGGCAAAATAGGAGAAACCACGTAAATAACAAATGTGGTAAGGAAAAACAATCGCTCTGCGGGATGATTAAAGTAAAGACCCTATCTTTTCATTCTTCTCCAAAGATCATATTACTGCCGGCGCGTTTGGCTTCCAGTAGACAGTTATTGGCCCGAAGCAGGAAATTGTCCAGCGAATTAGCAGGCTGACTGGCAATGCCGGCGGTAAAAGTGATAAAAATTTCTTCCTCTCCGTGTTCAATCGCCTGTACCGCAATGTGCTGTTTAAATCGATTTAGTAACTCACCGCATTGTTCCTGATCCTGACCCGGAAACACGATGGTAAATTCCTCCACACCGGTGCGGGCCAGGATTTGTTTTGGAAAGGACTCACGTAGTTCAAGGGCAAAAAAAGTCAGCAGCTGATCGCCGAGATCTCGTCCGTAGGCATCGTTGAGCGCCTGATAGTCATCGAGGCTGAGAAGGGCAAGACAAAACGGTTTATGGTGCTGATTGGTCAGTGCCAGGGCCGGTTCCGCATGTTCATAAAACCAACGGCGATTGGGCAGGCCGGTCAAGTCATCTTCATAGGCCATGGCCTGAACCCGTTCCAGCAGATACAGGTTGTCCATGTTGCGGTTAATGCGGCAATGAAACTCTTCACTGTTAAAGGGTTTTGACAGAAAGTCATTGGCACCGTTTTTAATGAACCGGGTGGATGTGTTGGCCTCTTCGGTCGATGACAGACCGATAATGACCATATCCTGACGATCCAGTTTATGGCGCAGTGTCAGCACCAGTTCGAAACCATCCATTTCAGGCATCTGATAATCGGTGATCAATAATCTGATATCCGGGTGTTGCTTCAATACTTTCAGAGCTTCCAATCCGTTGCCGGCTTCCAGTACTTCAAACAATTGCGTTTGCAACAGATGTCGGATATGACTGCGAACAGCCTTGGAATCTTCTACCACCAGTACCCGTGTTCTCAAATTACGGGACAGACGGTTTACAAGATCAATCGCATATTCGTAAGAATAACGACCCTCCTTGCGGACATAATCGACAATGCCTTTTTGTATCAATTGGTTTTGCAGCTTTTCATCGAAGTTGCCGGTGAGTACGATGGTCGGTACCCTCGCATTGACAAAATAATCGACGATATCCGCTGACGAGGCATCTGGCAGGGTCAGATCCACAACGGCCGCAAAACAACTGTCCGGATTTTGCTGATAAATCTGTTTTGCCTGGCTCAAAGATGCCGCAGCCACGGCATCGTGATGATCAATACGGGTTGCCAGATGGCGCAGGATTTTCAGGATGACCGGACTATCATCCACTAATAAAACGTATGACATAGGGGCTGCTTTTGTAGAACTGTTTTAATCAGCATAGCCAATTGTTACGGATTATCCATTTCAGGAGATAACATGAGTCAGAATTACCATAAGCTCTGCCAGCGTTTTAACCGCTTGTTTCAGTTGAGTCATGCCATGACATTTCTTGGCTGGGATCAGGCCGTCATGATGCCCGCCGGCGGCAACCAGCCACGCGCCAACGCCCTGGCAGAACTGGCCAGTCTGCGGCATGAACTGTTGACTGCCTCAGACGTTGGCGAATGGCTGGATCAGGCGGCCAGGGAGTCGTTGTCGGCCAATGAGCAGGCGAGCCTGAGGGAAATGCATCGTCGCTGGCGCCGGTCCAGCTGTCTGCCGGCGGAGCTGATACACGCCAAAACTCTGGCCGGAGCCAAATGTGAGCACGCCTGGCGGCAGCAGCGGCTCGATAATGACTGGAATGGTTTTCTGGGGAATTTTCGTGAGGTCGTGAAATTATCTCGGGAGGAGGCTCAGCTGCGTCAGGCCGCCAGCGGCGGCGAATGTGATACTCCTTATGACGCGCTGCTGGATCTGTATTGTCGTGGCGATTCCAATCAGTTTATCGGCCAGTGTTTTGATCGTTTGAAAGCTGAATTGCCGGCTCTGGTGCAGCGAATCATTGAACATCAGCGCAGTCGTGAAACGATTCAGATCACCGGAACATTTGACGTATCACAGCAGCAGGTACTCAATAATAAACTGGCAGCAATGCTGGGGTTTGATTTCAACACCGGCCGGCTTGATGTCAGCACCCATCCGTTCAGTACCGGTGTTCGAGGTGACCAGCGTATCTGCACCCGTTATCGTGATGATGAATTCGCCCAGTCACTACTGGCCACCGCCCATGAAACCGGTCATGCCAGCTATGAGTCGGGTTTGCCGGAACAATGGAATGGTCTGCCGATTGGTGAATCCCACAACATGTGCATACATGAAAGCCAGAGTCTGTTGTTTGAGAAACAGATTTTTCTGTCCAAGGCTTTCAATCAACACTTTACTGCACTCATGCATGAGAAACTGCCACAGACCCAGATCTGGAGCAGTGAGGCACTGTGGCGGTGTTACACGGTGGTTGAACCGGGCTATATTCGGGTGGAAGCGGATGAAGTCACTTATCCAATGCATGTGATTTTACGCTATGAGATCGAGAGTGCGTTGATCAATTGTGAGATGGAGGCCGAAGACATTCCCGATGCCTGGAATGACAAAATGCAGAGCTATCTGGGTGTTGATACCCGTGGTAACTATAAAGATGGCTGCATGCAGGATATCCATTGGACCGATGGTTCGTTTGGATATTTCCCGTCTTATACCATTGGTGCGCTAAACTCGGTGCAGTTTTTTCATACCATCAAACAACAGAATCCGGACTGGCAGGATCGTTTTGCCCGTGGTGATATTCAGTTTGTCCGTGACTGGCTGCAGCAACATATCTGGCAACATGGCTGTTTTATGGAAGTACAGGATATGATACAGGCCGCCACTGGTCAGAAAACCAACCCTGAGTTTTTCCTTCAGCACATTCGCAACCGTTATCTGAATGAGCAGTACTAACGCGGTTGTCATGTCTGACAGAGAGACATGCTGAACAGGTTTTGACAGGCTGTACGGTTTCATTTTTGCCGTTTTTGCGGTATTCGCATGATCTATTAACCCGGCACGTATACATGTCGGGTTAATAGTGTGATGCAGGGATGCCGGACCACACCATTGGCCACGGCCAATGCGAGCCCCTAAAAATCAAGCGGTCCGACGATTCGGTGTTTCGCACAACGCCGCCAGATTTCTCGGGGCGACAATTAAAGAGATCAGGACGATCTATTTAATTGCCAGGTTAATAGTGCAGCCATTGTTTTCGACCGACTTTTCAACAGTTTCTGCAAACGGATATGTTCACGGCGGTCTGCGATGGGCGGTACTTGTTGTTTGTTTCCCGGTCGTCACAGCATCCGCCAGAAGCCTTTTATTGATCACGGTTCACTCACCCGGAGCGGGCGCTGGTTTATTGCCAGGAAAATACCGCCTCGGCCGTACTGCAATCCGTCATCGCCTGATCCGCATCCGGCAGATAAACCTGTAATGCGGCAGACACGGGATACGTGAGATACTGCGAGCATTGAGCGCTCTGGCCATTACCAATCACTACTTTCGTACCTGGTGTTAAGCGGCAGCTGACCAGGGCATCCAGCGCTGACCACTGATAACAGATTTCATAATCACTGCGATATTGAGCGATGCTGCCAACCGGCTTCTGCAAGGCCCACCAGGCACCCATGCGACTGTACGGGTTGGTGCTGTTCCAGGCCCGAAAGAGGGTCAGACTGGCATCCGCATTTAACTGATAAACCTGGCCCTGACAGAGCTTGCCTTCGTTGGCGCTGCCAAGGGCGCTGTTGAGCAGTGCTTCATCTTCGACTTCACTGAACAGTGACTGGATATCAGCGGGTAACTCAGGGGTGCCGGCACATTCGTCGGTTTGAACCAGTTCAGGGGTGCTACTGCAGGATGCCAGCAGTACCACTGACAGGAAAAATAATCGTTTCATAATGAGTCTGTTCCAATTTGAATGGATGTGGGCAATGGCAGGGTGCAACGCATCCCACGCACTGGGCATGGATAATCTTGAATGAGCGCTTGATCTTCGCCATGGTGCATTAGTATGAACACCGCCGGCACACCCTTGGAGCGACGGTCATCCAAAAATGCCGCTACAACGACATGTGAACAACCTGATCGACGCGAATGTTTGCCAGCAGATGATCATCGTGACTGATGATGATCAACGCGCCGGCAAATGCATTGATGGCACTGATCAACGTCTCTGCTGTCTCCAGGTCGAGATGGTTACTCGGCTCATCCAGTAATAGTAGCTGAGGTGTCTCCGGTCCCATGAGGACGGCTGCAATGGCGGCTCTAAGCTGCTCAGATCCGGACAAAAGATTTACCTCAACATCGTGTTTCGCCGCTTTCAGACCCACCGCCGCCAGGGCCGCTCCCGTTGTTTCCGGACTGGCCCTTGGATGTATTCTCATAAAGTTATCCCAGCTGCTTTGTTCGGGCTGTAATACCGACAACTGTTGATCCAGGTAAGCCATTTGGACATGACAGGTGATGGAGCCGGACAGCGCAGTCAGATGTCCCCGCAGAGTATGGAGCAGGGTTGATTTGCCACAACCGTTATCGCCCTGTATTTGCAGATGAACCGGACCCGCCAGCTCAAGGGTGATTGGGCGCGTCTGAAAACCGGCGTAACCGCAGACCAGGTTATTTAGCTCGATCACTTTTTTACCGGGAGGAAGGTGACTGTCCGGCAGTTCAATGCGGATATCATCTCGCCATTCCCGTTCACTATATCGTTGTTGTCGCTGAACCTGCGTATCGGCCAGCGCCTGTTGATGGCGGTGCAACTGCGAACTCCGACCTTTGGTGCCCGATTCAATGTTGAAATCCACTTCCAGCTTGCTGGCATCCTGTCGCTCGGCCCGATGCTTGCCACTGGCAGCGCGGCGCTGATTTTTTTCAACCGCGCTTTGCAGTGCCCGCTGTTGTTTTTTCAGTTGCCGATCCATCTGCTCCAGGCGCAGCTGCTGGTTTTGCAATCGCCGGGCCCTGCCATCGAGATAGTGTTCAAGGCCACCGGTATGACGAAATAAACCATTACCGCTGAGCTCATAAAACACATCGATATGCGTCAGTAGAAAACGATCATGAGTAATGACCAGTTTGGCAACGCCGTTATCGGCCAGCAGCCACTCAAGTAAATTTTGTTTTTGCTGCCGATCCAGATGGTTGCTGGGCTCATCAAGAATGAGAAAATCAGGTTGCTGAAACAGCGCCGCCAGTCGTAACAATTGACTCTGCTGTCCGCCACTGAATTGTTGCCAGGTATCGTTAAGATCCCATTGGAAGGTGATATTCAAACTGTCAGATGTTTGTTTTAAACGAGTGAACCAGTCCCAGTGATGTTCCAGAACATCATAGTCGGGTTCCTGCATCAGGCCGTTTTCAATACGTGTCTGAGCGCGATAGAAATGTTCTGTGCCAAGTACTTTGAAGAGCGGATCATCATCATGACCAGGATACCTTTGCGGCAAATAGTACACCCGGCCAGAAGCAAATACCTGACCACTGGATGGCGTCAGTTCTCCAGCCAGTAAACGACCGAGCGTGGACTTACCAATACCGTTGATACCGACCAGAGCCTGCAACGGCTCACTAAAACTGGCGTTCAGATTATTCCAAAGAGTCAGTCCGCTGGCGAACTGATATGACAGATGTGATAACGAAATATAAACCGGGGCAACCATAACCAATCCTCAATAAAACAGATATATCAATGCTTTATGGGATTAGTTGTTCACTGGCATGCACCTCAGTTGAATGGTCTGGGGTCGAAAATGTAACGCAACTAAATCGCGCTTGTCCAGTATCCAGTGTATTCAATGGTTGATTCAAATTACCTGAGAAACGAGAATAGCAGTAATTTATTTTGAGGGTTAAAAAATGTCAGAGTTGCGTGACTGGCAGGTGCTGTGGCCGGGAGAAAACCAGCTAGGCGAGGGGATACTATGGCACCCTGAGCTGCAAACCCTGTTCTGGGTGGATATTGTGCGTTCGGAACTGTTTGCCATGCCATGGCAACAACCTGATCTTGTCAGCTGTACCCTGTTGCCGTTTAAGGCCAGCCATGTTGCCCTCTGTAACGACTCTGATTATCTGTTACTGGCCACCAATAAAGGGGTTGCCAAATGGCATATTGCCGAACAGCGACTGGATGACATTATCGCGATTCCTCAATTGGAAAAAGGTATGCGCTGCAATGATGCTGCCGTGGCGGAGGATGGCAGTTACTGGGTGGGGTTGATGTCAGAACCGCCGGAAGCGGAACGGGGCTGTATTGTCCGGGTGTCGCCTTCCGGCAAAGTTGAAACCATCAAAACCGGTATTTCAATTCCCAATACCCTGTTATGGCATGAGCGGCATTTTATCTTTGCCGACTCCAGGCTGCATACCTTGTTCCGTCAACCGCTGACGGCAGATGGTCTACTCGCAGGAGAACCAGAAGTTTTACTGACACTGGACAGCGATCATCAGACCCCCGACGGATCTGCTTTGGCAACAGACGACAGTATTTTCAACGCCGTCTGGCAGGGGCAGCGGATTCAACAGTTATCATCCTCTGGTCAGTTGTTGGAAGAACATTACCTGCCAGTTTATAGTCCGACTTCCTGCACTTTCTGTGGGCCTGAACTTGATTATCTGGCGGTGACTTCCGCGCGGGTCGATGCGCCGGCTTCGGCATTGGCGGAATTTCCCCTTACAGGTGCGCTGATTTGTAAGAAACTGCCCGTTACCGGCACTTTGGCCCGGACATTTCACTGGCCTGAACAGTAATACTGCAAAATATCACGGAGTCATCTGTTTCGGTGCCGGCTTTTTTGAAAAAACATGAACCAGCACCGGGATTCCCACCTTCGACTGTCCTTTAATAATCATCCGGTGACAAATGGTTAAGATGGCATTACATCCTGCTGACTGACCACATTACCTGTCCTCCTTTTGTTTGTCGTCACGGTGCGACATATGCCAATGACTGATCCCGACAGGGCTGAGAATGTTTTATGAATAGAATAGTAAACCCGTATTATTGCGCACTGGTTATGCTGGTTACTCTGAGCGGCTGTAATACCACCGCAGATGGGGAGCAACAGCAGATTATTCGTTTAAGTAACGGCCAGGCCGTGACTGGGTTGACCGCCAGCGCCGGAGGTGATCAATACTTTATGCTGGATGTCCCGGCGGATGTTACAGATCTGACCTTTACGATCAGTGGCGGATCGGGGGATGCGGATTTATACGTCAGGGCCGGCTCGCTGCCAGAACTCAGTCAGTTTGATTGCCGTCCTTTCTTAAAAGGCAACGAAGAAAGTTGCAGCGGACTGACAGAGACGAACATTCCATATTATGTCATGTTGCACGGTTCGTCCGATTATACAGACGTGACGCTGTTGGCAGGTTACAAGCAGGAAAGCAGCAGTGGTGGTAATGATGATGGCAGTGATAACAGTGGTGGGGATGGTGGTGGCCAGACCGCAGAGTGCGTTATCACCGATATTGAGGCTCAATTGCTGGCCGCTCATAATGAGGCAAGAAGTCAGGCACGCAGCTGCGGTGATGAATATTTCCCCGCCGTACCGGCCTTATCCTGGAACTGCAAACTGGCCAGCACCTCGACACTGCATAATCAGGACATGATTGACAAAAACTACTTCAGTCATACTGGTTCCGATGGATCGGGACCGGGGGATCGCGCTAAAGATGCAGGTTACGACTATTCCTGGGTCGGTGAAAACATCGCGGCCGGTTATAACGGCATCACCAGCGTCATGGATGGCTGGCTGAACAGCCCCGGGCACTGTCGCAATATCATGAACAGTAACTACACTGAAATGGGCGCATCAAGGCTGGACGGTACCTCCCAGACAACCTACTCCCCATACTGGACCGCCATGTTCGGTCGGCCTCGATGATTACCGGTCAGAGATACTGGTAAGTGTCTTTTTTGTCGGGGAGTTGCAGGCAGCACTTCCCGCAATAACCATAAAAAAATCCAGCCTCTGCTCCATCTCATCGACACAATACTCCTACCATCAAGGTGATTGCCGTTCTATCGGCGTTGCAACCCCCTGCAAGCTTAAAACAATCGGTGAAATACATTGTTTGCGAATTTAATGTCTGCTGAGATTTTGATTAATTAAGCAAGTAATTGTTTTTATGGAATAAGTATTTTTATCAGGATTCCTGTTTAACCAATGTTTGGTTCTACATATCACAGAATTAACCGCCGTTATCATTGATATATCAAAATATATTTGCTGTGTTAATCAATCACCTGATGACGGTGCTATTGCGAAATTTCATGGAAGGGTGCTAATCAACATCTCATACATTTGTACTAGTAATTATATCGAGACTCAAAATTAGTCTTTAATATGATTTTGGTTGTAAGACTCACTTATGTCAGCAGGGGAAAAATATGCTTTTTTCACGTCTGGATCTGCCGGTAGACTTTGCGACGATCAGAAACGAAATCAGAACCTTGCTGAGTGCCAGCTGGGTTGATCATGTCAATGCCGGTGGTTATGGTGGTAAATGGGATGTTCTGCCATTAAGAACTCTCAAAGAACATCACGGACGTCACCCCATCTTGCAGGCTTTTTCGATCGATTCCCACGGACATTGGGCAGACCTGGATATTCTGAAGCGTTGTTCATCGTTGCAAAAATGGTTGGCATCATTCCAATGTCCGCTGAAGTCTGTGCGGTTGATGCGGCTTGCTCCTGGCGGCCATATCAGACCTCATCGTGATCCTGGACTGGACTGGCGTTCCGGTGAAGCCCGGCTACATCTGCCAATTTGGACTGATACCAATGTTCACTTCATCGTCAAAGGGCAATCAGTGCCCATGCAGGCCGGAGAGCTCTGGTACATCAACGCCGGAGAAGTTCATGAAGTCAGGAATGACAGTGAGCGGGATCGTATTCATCTGGTCATCGATTGTGAGGTCAATGACTGGTTGTTCGAGTGTTTTGACGATGACTCTGTGATGTCGGCCTGACACACGTTCCTTAAGCAGGATCCGGCCCTTCACAGCAGAATTACCTGATAACGCTCTATAACTCTTTCCCAAAGTCGTTGGTGGGTCGCTATTTCGCCATTGTTGGCTTTGGAAAGTGGCACCTGTAATCCGTGTATTCGAATCACTGCCAGGACATCAGTATGGCCGATGGTTTTGCCAACTCCCTGGCCAGAATTCCAGGAACGACCGCAATACATGCCGTTTCCAATGATACAGAGAGCTTTGAATATTATTGATATTCTCGGGATAGCTGCCATGTCTGATAATCTCGCGCAGGAAATCCATTACCTGAATCATGACCCTGGCCCCCCAATACACCGAACAATTCAGCTCCCCATGGGACCACTACTTCCTTGCCCGGAAGAAAGAGTAAAATCCTTCCAACGTAGTTCAGGACAATACGTCCACTACCTTTTATTTTGAAACTGCGCGAAGGCCAGGTTACCTGGGTGGTTTTCCAAGCTCATATCAATGATCTTTTGCAGGCCGGGTGAGCAATGCAAATACGGGGTTTCATGACCGCCACAACGCCATCCATCAAAATCCCGATAGAATAGGCAAGATCTGCAACCAACATGTTAGGATAGTATTTTTAACCTTGAACCAAGGGCCATGAAACAGACTCGTTTTTTGATTTGCACCGCATTTTTATGGAGCCTTTTCTGCTCTTCAGCCTGGGCCACCGTATATATCATTGACAGCCAACAATCCTATCTTCACATCCTGACCGGTCGGGCCGGGCCGCTTAAAGCCTTTTCACACCGGCATGTCATCGAACTTGGTCCGTTGATCGGGCAGATTCAATATCAACCGCAGGGCACATCGACAAGCGAATTAGTATTATCTCCCGCAACTTTTTTGGTGGACAGGCCTGAGACCACTGCCCGCTATCCAGATATCTGGGGAGAGGAAACGGTTAAAGAAAGCGCTGCCAAAGGCACCAAGAAGAACATGCTCAGCGACAAACTGCTGGATGCTGCCAACTTCCCGGTTGTCACGGTGGATATCAATCTTGAGCAACAGGAAAATACCGTTTTTGAGACGACAGTTACCATCAAAGGCCAATCATTTACCTTTCAGATTCCAGGTAAGTTAACAGTCAATGAAAACGATCTGACAGCGACTACTGAATTCACATTGACCCATGAACAGTTGGGATTAAAACCCTTTAAGGCCATGGGCGGCGCAATTGCGGTGGGCGATGAAATTAACTTCCTGGTACATATCGTGGCGACACCCGTTGAGCAGTGATAAAACGATGCCGTCCAGCATTCCCGAGGGATCGTTAACGGATAATTACCTTGTTTGCAGTAGTTTTCGGTTCCGGATGGCAGGCTGTTCACATCGACCACATTCAGTTATCAATTTGATCCGGCATTAGTATTTATGTTGCAGATTTCCAGTCAGGTTTTCATTCCCGATCACGAAATTCAGTTTGAAGCCATCCGTGCCCAGGGAGCGGGTGGACAAAATGTGAATAAGGTTTCTTCAGCCATTCATTTATATTTCAATATCAACGCATCTTCACTGCCACTGTTTTACAAAGAACGCCTGCTGGCCCTGAAAGACCGGCGGGTCAGCAAGGAGGGGGTGATCGTCATTAAAGCCCAGCGCTTCAGAACGCAGGAGAAAAATCGCACCGACGCCCTGGAACGATTACAGGCATTAATCCAAAACGCGGGTGTGCAACAAAAAGCCAGAAGACCCACCAAACCTTCCCGGAGTTCCCAAGAGAAACGCATGAACCGTAAAACCATCAGAGGTAAAACGAAGGCATTGCGGGGGCGGGTGGTTGAGTGAGGTTTTGGTCTGCTGTTTTTTTTCCAACTCATTAAAACCAGACTATCTTGATTCCCCGCTTAGGGCTCCAGGAAGGCGTTTCCAATAATACTGCGGTTATTTATTTTATATGATCGGAATAACCGCCATGCCTGATAATCTCACGCAGGAAATCCAGTACCTGAATTACAATAATGGCACCCAATACACCGAAAAATTCAGCTCCCCACTTCCTTGCCCAGGACGAATCTAACAATAGCGATCATTCCAATGGCAACAGGAATATAGAGCAAAATCCTTCCAATATGCTTGAGAGCGATACGTCCACTACCTTTGGTTTTGAAACCGTCTATTACGTCAAACGCTGTAGCCCCTTGTTGATGTTAACGGGCTTTCTTTTCGATTGATCAGATTATCCGGTTTCATGTATTCGTTAATAATATCTTTTAACGTTGGCTCTGTTGATATCAGGCAGGTCTGACATATCAGTCATACACTCGCAAGAAAACTAACGAGACCTGCTATTAATCTGACATGCAATCATGCTGGGTTAACAGGATTATTGCCGCAAGATATCAGTACACGATTCCAAACATCCTGTTATCAGTTCGATGCATAGCTTTTGACCGTTTTACGTTTTTCTTGTTCATTAATGGCTGTGAAGAAATAAATGTGGCATGGCGTTTGTTAACCTAATTTATCCACTTTGGATCGATCTTTCATGCATCCGATTTTTATCAATGTTTTAGCCACAACCCGAAACTTTCGAATCTCATCAGGTGAAGGTTTTTCCAGCTTCTGTAATCGCTCGTAATGTTTCTGTAGCTTCTTAACCTTGTGAGTTTTGATTCGACAGTCAACGCAGTGAATACATTTGGCGTTATTCCAAAACCCGAGCACTTCATACCAATACTTTTGCTCTTTAGCAAAAAAATAGAATTTTCGGCCACACTTCTGACAAGTCAATAGCATGTCCGTATATGAGTCGTGGTAAGCATACACGGCATCAGTCGCGTTTTGCTTTGAAGGATTTCCTTCAATGGTTTCCTCTTTTCCCGGTTTGGGATTTGGAAATCCGGGGTGATTGGCTAATTCCATCTGTTTCCTTAAGGCTAACGGCTCAGTTTGGGGTGATAGCAACCGTATTACACAGGCGCCTGATCCTATGCATCGCAATATTTTGGAGTTTATCGCGACAAAGTGTTTAAAGATATTTTATAAAGATCCCGCCAGCTTGTGAGGGCGTTACCGCAAAGGTGATACCCTCTGGTATATCCGGAGTATCACGATAAGCTTCAAAAAATGTTCGGATGCATTGCTGACAGACCGCATCAGATTCAGCGTGCCGAGCAGCTTCCTGGTCGTACTTTCGATTGAGTTTATTGGGTATCTCAGCAGAGTGAGCTTTACTGAATGGAGTCCAGGTTCGTTTTACAACAATAAAAAATACGGATGTGCTTTTCACGCCTGATGTCGCTGGTGGAATTATCGGCTTGTCAGGATCTTTACCGCAATGCCAGAACGGTCCCAGGTCTCTTGTCCGGCACGTCTCGTATCTGGTTACTGAGAATCGCAATCAGGAAGTATGTATGTCACCCGTACAACCAACCTCCCACGATAAAGATTTCTTACCCGGCAACGATATGGAGATCGGGCCAGAGCGGCTGGCGGATGACATTATTGAGCATGTCTCGGCACTCATGGATACCGCTCCGGATGCCGGTTTTGCCAAGACGCACATAGATGCTCTGGTAACGGCGTTTGCCGGTCTGACCGGCATATCTGCCAATGATGATCTGGGCCAGACCTTGGGCATGTCGTTGCAGTCCGGTATTGCACTGTCTCCCGTTCAGGCTGCGAAATGTCTGCAGGACCTGATGCGCACTCACACATTTATAGTTGCGGTGACCAAAGCCATCCAGGATCAACTGGCCGTTAAGGGACAAGTGGAAATCCTCTATGCGGGCACCGGACCTTATGGATTGCTGCTGGTGCCGGTACTGGCCTGCCTTCAGGATCGCCGTGTACGGGCAACGTTGCTGGATATTCATCAGGAAAATATCGCCGCAGTTACTCGTGTCGTCGAAAGTCTGGGGATTCAGAATTATATTCGCGCCGTTGAGCTTGCCGATGCCACAACCTGGCAGCCACCGCAGGGATTACGATTTGACATTGTACTTTCCGAAACCATGAACTGGATGCTCAAGAACGAACCTCAGGTGCTGATCTTCAGCCACCTGCAACAGTATCTGAGAGATACTCAAAGTGTGTTGATTCCGCAGCATGTAGTGTTGGATGCCTGCCTGTATAACGCCGGTCAGTTCAGCCGCTACTGCCAGGGTGAATGTGACAAGCCGGCCGAAACATCATTGGGAATATTTGCATGTCTTAATCGCCAAACGGCCACCGCAATAGCGAATGGTCAGACTCAGGTGCTGAACGGGACAATTCATATTCCCGATCCATTACCCGATGGTCAGAACGCGCTCAAATTCCGTACCGAGGTACAGGTTTATCAGGACCTGTGGTTGCGTGAGAGGCAGTCGTCTTTATGTATTGCGATGACGTTTGATCACCGGCAATTTTCCCCAGGGGATGTGATTGTCATGAATTATCTGTTCGGCGCTGCTGCCAATGGAGAACCGCCGGGTTTTGATATCGGTTTTCCCGACAAGAGTGTCGCCAACGTTGAACCGGTGTCTGCACAGCAGATTGGTATGCTGGGTATTCGTCATCTACAACGGTTGTGGCACAAAGCACAGCTGCAAAAGGTCGGGCAGCTTGATAGTGATCTGACTGCCAAAGAATGGGTGTTGGATCGTACCCTGATCGATCTGTTAGGGGTTGGTCTTGGCGAGTGTCTGGAGTTTTTGTATCACCAGGCGACAGATTTCAATGTGTTTGAACAGTGGCTGTTGGACTGTAGTCCTGACGGTTTTGATACTGAACGAGTTAAAAACATGAATGCCGTCATTGATCGGTTACTCAGTCCTCCGTTACCGCAAAAAAGCAGTCCGTCTTTTCTCAGCACTGAGCAGTTGGCATTCTGGCATGAGCAGGGTTATCTGGTGGTGGAAGGGGTGTTGAATGAATCACAATGCCAGGCGACGGTCGACTTGATTTATCAGTTTCTGGATAAACACCCTGAGCAACCACTAAGCTGGTATGAGCCGCATCCGGCCATGCATAATATTATGGTGCAGTTGTTCCGGCACCCGATTCTGGATGACAATCGCCGGTCTGAAACAGCCCGCAAAGTATTCGCAGATTTATGGCAAACCGACAGGTTGCAGTGTTCGGTAGATCGCGTTGGTTTCAACCCGCCGGAAACGGATCAATATTGTTTTCAGGGTACCCGTTTGCATTGGGACTTGGACTTTTCCAAGCCACTCACATTCTCTACCCAGGGATTAATCTATCTGACCGATGTTGCGCAGGACCAGGGTGCGTTCCGGTGTGTGCCCGGATTTCATCACCACTTGCAAGACTGGTTGGCGGGCTTACCGTCAGGATCTGATCCCAATCAGCAGGATTTGAGTATGCTAACGGTTAAAAATATTGCCGCACCGGCAGGTTCACTGGTGATCTGGCATCAGTTTTTGCCTCATGGAGCAAGTCCAAACCGGGCCCGGCATCCGCGATTGGTGCAGTATGTGAATATGACTGCGTGACGTGTGTATGGCAGCCACGGCGTCAGCGTTTGAGCAGATATTTTATAAACTGGTGACTTCGGAAACATTGTTATCGAAGTATCATACCTGCTCAAATATGGAAAACCTGTTGCAAGGACTTGCTGCCGACCTGGGCGTTGAAGGGCTTACCTCCACTCAACTGTTGAACATGATTCAGCAACGAAACAAGCATGCAATCCCGATCTCATTATCCGACTTAAAGTTATGCTGGTTACCATCCGGATACTGTATTCAGCGACAACAATGCAAGTGGCAATTAAAACCTCAAACACTGCCTTTTGCACCGTTTTACGATGCTCAGCTGAGTCAGGCCCGTGGTGCATCGTTATTATCGGTATTACTGCAGCCGGCCACTGAATTACAGTCTCTGCTTGCCCAGGCCCAGGGCGTTGAAAGGGTGAAACCGGTTGGATTTATTTTTCACTTATCCCGCTGTGGCTCAACGTTAATGGCCAATGCACTGGCGGCGACGGGAGCCGTTCAAGTCATCTCAGAGGCCTCGTTTCTGACGGATCTTCTGCTGGATGAAGCTCTGGTGGATGAGCAGAAAATAATTGCATTACAGATGCTGTTCTCAATTTTTGATTTGCCGTTGCTGGTGAAATTCAACGCCTGGGACATTGGACTTCTACCGTTGATTCGCCAGGCTTTTCCCGATACGCCGGTATTATGTTTAACACGCGAACCCTTCGGTATTCTGGCATCACACCGTCACCTGGCGGGTATTCACATGGTGCCGAAAAACCCGGTTGCGCGTTATCTTGATTTGCCGATCGGTGACTCACCCCTGGTTTATCGTTGTGCCGTGTTGCAGAAACTGATGACCGTGATGCGTCAGCAGTATCTGTCTGCTCCGGACTTGTCTGTTCAAATACTTGATTATGACCGGTTGAGCCCAGGTGGCACGGCCAGTGAGGATGTGGTTGAACGGGTATGCGGATATTTCTCATTACCACCGCTGACGGCTTCTCAACGACAGCAGATCAGAGATACCATCCACTGGGATGCCAAAATGCCAGGGCAGCGATTTATTGCAAAGGTCAGAGATCAGTATTACGGCTTTGACAACGCTGAAATCCAGTTCATCCAGCAGGCGCTGATGCCGGAATATGCACTATTACAAAAGTTGCCGGTTGATGGTAAAGCACTGTTTTAACAACGTTTGTCGTTCAAAAAACGGTTAATCACGTAACCATTTTTCCATCGTTGGATACTCATCAGGCCGGCACATTTGCCAATAGGCCAGTAGTGGGTGACCAAAACCACCGCGGGTGGAAAAAGCCTCAATATAATTCTTTGAACCACCTTTGTAGCCATCCGGGTGAAACAGGATCTCTGCAGCCAGTCCGATTTTGGTACATGCGGCCCACGACCACGCGATTGCGGCCATTTCCTCCGCCGGCCCATGACCACATTTATGAACATCGCCGCTCAGGTCATATCGCTGAGTGGCAGGTGTTACTGCAATATGTCCGGCTTCATGGAGAAGATCGCCCGGGTACTTCAGTTGTTTGGAGTCAATCTTCAAAGTGCCATGATCAATCAATATACCTGGCAGAAACGTATCATTTTTAATGGTTTCGAATTTGACTGGTATGTGTATGTCGTTCAGGAATATCAAAATTTTTTCGGTATTCATCGGGTTATTAAGATCCGTTATTGGAAGAGCAGGTAGTGATCTTCCGTTCTTAATTGGAAAATTTCTTAAAAAAATTTTATGTGATACCTGTTAGTGTGGCACCCATATTAAGGGAGTGCGTCATACTATTTTACGGGACGATAATTTCGAGTTATGTGGAAATTCCAAAAACGGCTGTCTACCCTGACAAAGTAAGGAAAGAGCCCAGGGAATATGCATTCATGAATTATAAAAATATAAACCTGCCGGGAAATCTGGCTATTCGGCCGGCCCGACCCAGTGATCGTGTTTTTCTCGAACACCTGCATCAATCCACTCGCGAAGATTTGCAGGCCATTGAGGCCGATGCTGAATTTATTCAGTCCATCATCGATATGCAGTATCGCGCGCAAACCCAGGGATATCAGAGTCAATTTCCGAATGCGATGTCATTCATCATTGAATATCAACAACAGAGTGTAGGCCGTTCAGTATTGGATTTTGGTCCTAACGAAATTCGGGTTGTGGATATTGCGCTGATACCTGCCGCTCGTGGTCAGGGTTTTGGTGAGGCAGTGATCCGGGCTTTTATGTTAGCTGCACAACAGGTTATGACACCGTTAACCTTATCTGTTACCGAACAGAACCTCGTTGCCAGACAGCTCTATAGCCGGATGGGATTTCAGGTAGAGGAAATTGCAAGGCCCTATATCAGAATGATCTGGTATCCATCGTCGAGTGTGGATGTTATGTCCATGAGTGTTTAAAACGCTGCCTATCGTAATTCATCTCGCTTGCGATTGGGTTTTTAAATCAATCCCTAAGAAGTAAGACACCACAAAGAGGTCAGTCTATGCAGGATTTTAACTATCAGAACCTGTCCCCGCTGGTGGGTCAGACTGTGGAAGTATCTGATCCCGAAAATAACCAGAAACTCACCCAACTTACAATTAAAGGAGTGTCCTTAAAAGCACCAAACGGTGAAGAATACGAAGCATTTTCAGTTCTCTTGAAGGGTGATGAAGACTTTCATCTACCGCAAAACAATTATTCTTTTGCTGTTCCGGGATTGGGTGAACAAACCTTGTTTATGAGTCCTAACAGCCTGGATGAATATGAAATAGTGATTTGTCGTTCACGTCAGAGCAAAACGTCTTCCTGAGTGTGAAATACATCATTACTTTGCTAATCAAATAACAACAGGAGGGTTCTATGGCGGAACCTTTTTTAGGCGAAATCAAACTCTGGGCCATTGGTTATGCGCCGGTTGGCTGGGCCAATTGTGATGGTCAGGTCATGGATGTCAGTCAGAATGGTGCTCTCGCCAGTCTGCTGGGATTTCACTTTGGTGGTAATGGTACAACCACTTTTGCGTTGCCGGATATGCGTGGCCGAACACCGTTGAACTATCCAAATACCAGTGGCATTTCACTGGGTACGAAAGGGGGTATTGATGCCGTTTTGCTGGACAATTCAGAAATGCCCAGACACACACATCTCCTTCAGGGCAACAATTCGCAAGGTGTTAACTTTACACCTGTTCGACCTGGAACCGTAAAAATCGATCCGCAAATGTTTGCCCTGGTCGGTAATTCTGTTCCGTATTATACCCAAGACCTGAACAGCGTAACGTCTCTGTCACCGGCGACCGTCGGTCTGGCAGGACAAAATATTGCTCATGATAACAATCAGCCCAGTGTGGTGCTGCGTTTTACCATCGCACTAACGGGTTATTACCCTTCCAGAAACTAGGAGAAACGGTTATGGCAGAGTCATATATCGGAGAAATTCGGATTTTTGCGGGTACCTTTGCTCCGCGGCAATGGACGTTTTGTGAAGGGCAGATACTGTCTATCGCCGATCATAGTGCCTTGTATGCTGTCATAGGCACAGCGTACGGAGGGGATGGTCGGTCGAGCTTCGGTTTGCCGGATTGTCGTGGACGTTTGCCCGTGCATACCGGCAATGGCAATGGTCTGACCCCCCGGGTTCAGGGACAGAGTTATGGTTCTGAAAGGGTCACGCTAACGGTTGATCAGCTACCGGCACATACGCATTTATTTCAGGTTTCGGGTAATGCGCCCGATGAGGTAGACCCGGCGGGTATGTATATCGCCAAATCAACCCATTATGCGCCAGTTTCCAAAGTAACAGCGACCGGGCCTCTGGCTTCAGAAAGCATCTTGCCTGTCGGGCAAAGTGGTTATCATGAAAATATGATGCCGACCATGTTTATGAACTTTATTCTCAGTTTGCTGGGCACCTTTCCAAGCCGTAACTGACAAACGGGAGACAGCATATGTCTGAACCATTTATCGCAGAAATCAGAATATTTCCCTATACCTTTGCGCCCAGTGAATGGGCCTACTGTGCCGGACAGGTGATCAGTATTGCTCAAAATAACGCGTTATTCGCTATCGTCGGTGATATGTATGGTGGTGATGGTCGTAGTACTCTTGGGTTGCCCAATCTATACGATCCATATGGGTTAGGGGTTGCCGGAGCTGGCGATGGTCCTGGTCTGACCCCCCGTCTGGTGGCACAACGATATGGTGCACCGGAAGTTACTCTGACCGAACTATCGATGCCTGCTCATAATCATGAACCGGTCACCGTTGCGTTTGCTCCGCCCCTGGAGGTGGTGGACACTCCGTCCAGTGATACATATTTATGTCAGTCATTGAATAGCGGTATGCCGGCCAGTATCAACTACAAGGTACCGGTACCAACGGATACGCAAGTGGATATGGCCGAGGATATGCTCACAGAGCAGGGGGGCTATCATTCTCATGAAAACCGACAACCGTTTTTATGTGTGCCATTTTGCATCGCCTTGAGCGGTATCTTTCCTGCCAGAAACTGAAATATTCGAATGGTAATCACGATATGACAGGTACGCCGATCGGGCCAAACAGGGTGATGCATGGATGCATCATCATTAGCGTGAACCCCGGCTGCAACACTGTGTGATTCGCAGAACCCTGGGGATCTTCTGATCTTTAAATATAAGTTATCATGGTTTTTTTATATATTTCTCCTGCTGTTCTGAACTTTGACGTTTTTTTTGAAGATAACTTGAATATCCAAAAGTTTGCTACTTTACTGTTAGAAGCAGTCAAATTTCTAATGATCGGATGCTTTACTGTTGGATAGACAGAATCTCATTGGATGAAATTTTTTTATTTGTGGGATTTTATGAGCCTGGCTAAATACTCTGCGGATATTCCCGAATACTTGCGTCAGCTTGGGATTGCTCTGGTCATCACTTCAAATACGGCGGGGCGAATTTTTACGCTCTCTTCGGATGGTCATCAAGTTAATCAAACCTCTGTCAGGGTGAGAAAGCCGATGGGCATCGCGCTCAATGGCGAATACATGGCCATTTCCAATTTTCAGGGTGTAACTCTGTATAAAAACGACAAACGCTCGACCGGGTTGATGCCGGAGAACCCGTTCTCCAGATTGTTCTATCCGATGACCCATTTTGTTTCTTATGGTCTTAACCATCATGATCTGGCCTTTACCCGCCATGGGCTGATAAGCGTAAACACCACCTGTGCCTGTCTGGGGCAGGTCGATACTTATGGTGAATATGGTTTTAAAACGTTTTGGAAGCCCGAGTTCATTTCCCGTCTGTCACCCGAAGACTGCTGTCATTTAAACGGCATGGCTGTTGATGAAGAGGGTGAAATCCGTTACGTGACTGCTTTCAGCACCAATGATGTTGGCAGCAGTTGGCGGGAAAATGTCATGGCGGCGGGTGTTGTGATTAATGTGCAGACCGGGGCAACCGTACTTGATGGTTTTACCATGCCCCATTCACCTCGCTGGTATAACAACCGCCTTTATTTTTTTTCCTCTGCTACAGAAGAGCTGTTCGAATACTTTCCTGAACAGCAGACCGTTAACAAACTGTTTCAATTCGATGGTTTTATTCGTGGTCTCGATTTCGCTGGTCAGTATGCATTTATCGGTGTATCCCGGTTACGAAAAAGTCGCGCGTTCGGTTTTTTGCCGATCGTTGAAAAAGTGATCAGGCCCGGTGTCGTAGTGTTTGATCTGCAGGCACGCAAAGTGGTTGGTGAAATTGTATTTCCGGATGGAGTTGATGAAATCTTTGATGTCAAGGTTTTACCGGATACCGAAAGCGCCACTGTATATGATCCCAATGCACCGGGAGCGATGAAAGCCATAATTTCGGAGTCACTGATCAGTTGGATCAGAGAAGATAATTAATTACATAAGTTTGCAAAAGCAAGGCTGGTGTGCGTCATGAAATACAAGAATACTTCCAGGCAATTTCATGAAACGAATTTATTAACCCGCTATCGAATTGATGATCGTTTTGTTCGCGACAGAACCATTCGACGGGCGGCCATTCGGTATTTGCGGTTGTTGGACCAGGATAGCGTCTCTGCTGCGCAGCAGAGTAAAGCGGTTCGCAAACTCAAGCGTTCCTATTCGAAGTATTCGTGGTTCCATAAGGTTTCCAAGACCCTGACCTTTGCCTCGTTTCTGTTGTTCATGCAGGGGCAGAATGCATATGCCTCCACGCAACTGGCTGATGTGACCTCGCAACGGCTGGAAAAAGACCTCAGTCATTATTCTCAGGCGGTACCAGTGCTGCCGGCTGTCAACTTGGCATCAGAAACACTGATCGTCGCCGATCAACAATCATTGGGCTATGGCGCTGATTTGTCCCTTGGCGACAAAAAGCAATTGCTGCACATTGTATCTGCCCGCCCATCCAGTTCGCAGGCTGATGATGGTTTCTTTGTGTCTGACTCCCATGTACTGACCGTCATCGATACCTCTGTGCCTGATTGGGAGGACATCTACTATGCCGTGACTGTTGGTGAAATACTGGTTCTCGATAATGACGGCAAACCACTGGAGCAGATACTTGGCAAACTTCAGAAAATGCCCAGGGTCGAATTGATCAATATTATTTCCCACGGCCGGGACGGTGAGATTGCACTGGCCAACACCCATGTCACGGCTGAGTCTCTGCAACAGCAGGCGTCATTGTGGCAGGCCATTGGTGCGCAGATGGATGCCGATGCGCAGATTCAGGTGTTTGGGTGTGAAGTGGCCAAAACCCAGAAAGGTAAGGATTTTATCGATGCCCTGGCCGATGTGACCCAGGCTGAGGTGGCTGGTTCCATCAATCCTACCGGTGACGCCGCGCAACAGGGTGACTGGACCCTGGAATACTTTGCCGACAATCGGACCGGTCAGCAGTTGAATACTTTCAACAGTGAACAGATTCTGCGTTACAGCAATATTCTGGTAGATACCACTTATAACTTTAACAGCTTCATCCAATGTAACGGCTCCGACTGGAGTGCGCCGTATTCCGCAAGCTGTACCACGCCTATTGGGGATCTGACTGCCAGAGCTTTCGGCTCATCCCTGATGGTCGGTTTTTATAACTCCAACCTCGATGTAGTGATTGATGACGATGGTTCCGCTGGTACGGCCGATAAAATCGGTGCCATAGGTGGAGGCGGTGTGGGCAGTGCAGGCAGCCCGCGTTATGTGGAGTTTCGCAAGACCGACAACAGCCTCTATTCCGCAAAAACGGTGGATCTGGCCATCTGGACCTATCACACCAATACCGGGCAGCCACCGTACTCCGATACATTGACCATTACCGCGTATGACGGATCCAATGCCCAGGTCGGTTCCATTACTGTCGATCCGGTATATCGCGACGACTACTATTATCTGGACTTTTCCAACCCGACAGCAGGCTATACCCGTAATAATGGTTTCTATTCCAGCGCACCAACGATCACGGCATCCGGTAGCTTCAATAACATTGCCAAAGTCCGGTTCAAGATTAATCAGAATACCTTTTATATTGATGACCTGGTGTTGTCGGTGGGGGCATCCAACAATGCGCCGACCAATATTACCCTCGGAACATCGAGTATCAACCAAAGTGCTACCGGCGCAGCGGCTGTCGTTGGTAGCCTGACGACCACCGATCTGGATGGATCGGACACCCATACCTATTCTTTGGTCACCAATGGCAGCTCTGGTTATGGCAGTTGTGGTGCTACCGGTGATGACAATAACAGCAGCTTCCAGATTTCCAGTGCCAACCTGCAAACGGCCAGCAGTTTGTCAGCGGGTAGCTACAATGTTTGCGTGCAAACCAATGATGGTACCGACACGTATCAAAAAACCTTTGCGATAACTGTCAATGACGATGTGGCTCCGAGCGGCCACAGTGTCAGTTTTGACGACACCACCATTAACGCCTCAGAAGTATCGAGCCAGAGTTTCACCTTTGCCTCAGCGGAAGTCGGTGCCACTTACAGTTACACCATTTCCAGTTCCGGTGGCGGCACTAACGTCACTGGTTCCGGTACCCTGAGTACAGCGACCGATCAGATCACTGGTCTGAGTTTATCTGGCCTCGGTGATGGCACATTAACTTTGTCGGTAGTGGTGACTGATTCTTCTGCCAATGCCGCCACAGCCGTTACCGATACCGCTACACTGGATTCTGTTGCGCCAAGTGGCCACAGCGTCAGCCTGGATAGCAGCACTTACAACGCGACTTCTGCTACCAGTGCCAGCTTTACCTTTGCAGACGGTGAAATCGGTGCCGCGTACAGTTACACCATCAGCAGTTCCGGCGGCGGTGTCAACGTCACTGGTTCCGGTATTCTCAGCACCGCCACCGATCAAATCACTGGCATCGATCTCTCGAGCCTGGGTGATGGCACCCTGACGATCTCGGTAGTCGTGACTGATGTTGCGGGCAATGCTGCAACCACGGTGACCGATACCGCAACGATGGATACCACCGCACCGAGCGGCCACAGCGTCAGTTTTGACGACAGTGCGATTAATACCTCCGAGGCTTCCAGCCAGAGTTTCACTTTTGCCAGTGGCGAAGTGGGTGCGAGCTACAGTTACAGCATCTCAAGCTCCGGTGGTGGCACGCCAGTGACCGGTTCCGGTACCCTCAGTACCGCGACTGATCAGATTACCGGTCTGGATCTCTCCGGCCTGAGTGATGGCACCTTAACCTTATCGGTGGTGCTCACCGATACCGCTGGTAATGCGGCGACCGCCGTGACCGACACCGCCGCACTCGATGGCACCGCGCCAAGCGGCCACAGCGTCAGTCTGGATAGCAGCACTTACAACTCTACTTCTGCCACCAGTGCCAGCTTTACCTTTGCCAGTGGTGAAGTCGGCGCGAGCTACAGTTACAGCATCAGCAGTTCCGGTGGCGGCACCAACGTCACCGGTTCCGGTACCTTGAGCACCGCGACTGATCAGATTACCGGCATCGATCTGTCCGGCCTGAGCGACGGCACCCTGACCATCTCCGTAGTTCTGACTGACCCGGCCGGCAATGCCGCAACCGCCGTGACCGATACGGCTACGTTGGATGCCACCGTACCCAGCGGCCATAGCGTCAGTCTGGATAGCAGTACTTACAACGCTACTTCTGCTACCAGTGCCAGCTTTACCTTTGCGGGTGGCGAAGTCGGAGCGGGTTACAGTTATAGCATCTCAAGTTCCGGCGGCGGCACCAACGTCACGGGTTCCGGTACCCTCAGCACTGCGACTGATCAGATCACCGGCGTGGATTTGTCGGGCCTGGGTGACGGTACTCTGACCATCTCGGTAGTGGTGACCGATGTTGCTGGCAATGCCGCAACCGCGGTGACCGATACCGCAACCCTGGATACCACCGCACCAAGCGGCCACAGCATCAGTTTTGACGACAGTGCTTACAGTGCCACCGAAGCCGGCAGCGCCAGCTTTACTTTTGCCAGTGGTGAGGTGGGTGCGAGTTACAGCTACAGCATCAGTAGTTCCGGTGGCGGCACCAACGTCACCGGCTCCGGTACCCTGAGCAGTGCCACCGATCAGATTAGTGGTCTGGATCTTTCCGGCCTTGGTGATGGTACGCTGACCGTGTCGGTGGTGCTCACCGATACCGCCGGTAATGCCGCAACTGCGGTGACCGATACTGCGACTCTGGACAGCACCGTGCCGAGCGGTCACAGCGTCAGTCTGGATAGCAGCACTTACAACTCTACTTCTGCCAGTAGTGCCAGCTTCACCTTTGCCAGTGGTGAAATCGGTGCCGCGTACAGTTACACCATTAGCAGTTCCGGCGGCGGCACCAACGTCACTGGTTCCGGTACCCTCAGCACCGCCACCGATCAAATCACCGGCATCGATCTCTCGGGTCTTGGTGATGGCACCCTGACCATCTCAGTAGTCGTGACTGACACGGCCGGTAATGCTGCAACCGCGGTGACCGATACCGCAACGATGGATGCCACCGCGCCGAGTGGCCACAGCGTCAGCTTTGACGACAGCGCAATTAATACCTCCGAAGCTTCCAGTCAGAGTTTCACTTTTGCCAGTGGCGAAGTGGGTGCGAGCTATAGCTACAGCATCTCAAGCTCCGGCGGTGGCACGCCAGTGACCGGTTCCGGTACCCTCAGTACCGCCACCGATCAGATCACCGGTCTGGATCTCTCCGGCCTGAGTGATGGCACCTTAACCTTATCAGTGGTGCTCACCGATACCGCCGGCAATGCGGCGACCGCCGTGACCGACACCGCCGCGCTTGATGGCACCGCACCAAGCGGCCACAGCGTCAGTCTGGATAGCAGCACTTACAACTCTACTTCTGCTACCAGTGCCAGCTTTACCTTTGCCAGTGGTGAAGTCGGCGCGAGCTACAGTTACACCATCAGCAGTTCCGGCGGCGGCACCAATGTCACCGGTTCCGGTATTTTGAGCACCGCGACCGATCAGATTACCGGCATCGATATATCCGGCCTGGGTGACGGCACCCTGACCATCTCCGTGATCGTGACGGATCCGGCCGGCAATGCCGCAACCGCTGTGACCGATACCGCAACCCTGGATGCCACGGCACCGAGCGGCCAGAGTGTCAGTCTGGACAGCAGTACTTACAACGCTACTTCTGCCACCAGTGCCAGCTTTACATTTGCGGGTGGCGAAGTCGGCGCGGGTTACAGTTACACCATCTCAAGTTCCGGCGGCGGCACCAACGTCACGGGTTCGGGTACCCTCAGCACTGCGACTGATCAGATCACCGGCGTGGATTTGTCAGGCCTGGGTGACGGTACTCTGACCATCTCGGTAGTGGTGACCGATGTTGCCGGCAATGCCGCGACCGCGGTGACCGATACCGCAACCCTGGATACCACCGCACCAAGCGGCCACAGCGTCAGTTTTGACGACAGCGCAATTAATACCTCCGAGGCTTCCAGCCAGAGTTTCACTTTTGCCAGTGGCGAAGTGGGAGCGAGTTACAGTTACAGCATCTCAAGCTCCGGTGGCGGTACGCCGGTGACCGGTTCTGGAACGTTGGCTACAGCGACCGATCAGATTACCGGTTTGGATTTATCGGGCCTGAGTAATGGCACCTTAACCTTATCGGTGGTGCTCACCGATACCGCCGGTAATGCCGCGACCGCAGTCACTGACACCGCCGCACTCGATGGCACCGCGCCAAGCGGCCATAGCGTCAGCCTCGATAACAGCTCTTACAACGCCACCACCGCCACCAGTGCCAGCTTTACCTTTGCCAGTGGTGAGGTTGGTGCGAGCTACAGTTACAGCATCAGCAGTTCTGGTGGAGGCACCCCAGTGACCGGCTCTGGAACGTTGGCGACGGCGACCGATCAGATCACCGGCATCGATCTATCCGGCCTGAGTGATGGCACGTTGACCATCTCCGTGATCGTGACGGATCCGGCCGGCAATGCTGCAACCGCCGTGACCGATACTGCAACCCTGGATGCCACGGCACCGAGCGGCCAGAGTGTCACCTTGGATAGCAGTACTTACAATGCGACTTCTGCCAGTAGTGCCAGCTTCACCTTTGCGGGTGGCGAGGTCGGAGCGGGTTACAGTTACACCATCTCAAGCTCCGGTGGCGGCACCAACGTCACGGGTTCCGGTACCCTCAGCTCTGCGATTGATCAGATCAACAGTATCGATCTTTCCGGCCTGAATGATGGCACTCTGACCATCTCGGTCATCGTGACCGATGTTGCCGGCAATGCCGCAACCGCGGTGACCGATACCGCAACCCTGGATACCACTGCGCCGAGCGGTCACAGCGTCAGCTTTGACGACAGTACCATTGGTAGCGCTGACGCATCGAGTCAGAGTTTCACCTTTGCCGGCGGTGAAGTGGGAGCGAGCTACAGTTACAGCATCTCAAGCTCCGGTGGCGGAACACCGGTGACCGGTTCTGGTACGTTGACCACAGCGACCGATCAGATCACTGGTATCGATCTCTCCGGTCTCAGTGACGGCACCGTGACCTTGTCGGTGATAGTGACTGACACAGCAGGTAATGCGGCGACTGCGGTGACCAACACCGCTACGCTGGATACTGCAGCGCCCAGTGGCCACAGCGTCAGCCTGGATAACAGTACCTACAACACCACTGATGCCGCCAGTGCCAGCTTTACTTTTGCCGGTGGCGAGGTTGGCGCGAGCTACAGCTACAGCATCAGCAGTTCTGGTGGTGGCACTGCAGTGACTGGCTCCGGCACCCTCAGCACCGCGACCGATCAGATCACCGGCATCGATCTCACCGGTCTCAGTGACGGCACCCTGACCCTCTCGGTGGTCGTGACTGACCCGGCCGGTAATGCTGCGACGGCGGTGACTGATACGGCCATTCTGGATGCCGCGACCCCAAGTGGTTACAGCATCAGTGTAGGGGACACAGTGCTCAATGCCTCCGAGGCAACCGATCTGAGTTTCACTTTTGCCGGCGCTGAAGTCGGGGCAACCTATAACTACAGCATCAGCAGTTCCGGCGGCGGAACGCTGGTGACCGGCTCCGGTACATTGAGCAGTGCAACTCAGCTGATCGATAGTATCGATGTTTCTGGCCTCAGTGACGGCACTCTGACCATCTCCGTAACTCTGACCGACACCAGTGGCAACACCGGAGCAGCGGTAACGGCCACTGCAGAGTTGGATCGCACCGCGCCAACCGTGGCAACCAACAGCGGTCTGACATTGAAGACCGGCTACACCAAAACCATCAGCGCCAGTCTGTTGAGTGCAACGGATGCGGTGAGTAGCAGTTTGACATTCACGGTGACCAGTGTGCCGACCAATGGCAGCCTGAAACGCAGTGGTAATGTGCTGGCCAATTCCGATACCTTTACTCAGGCGGATCTTGATGCCGGCCTGATCAGCTATACCCATGATGGCGGCAGCAGTACCAGCGACAGCTTCGGCTTCAGTGTCATGGATGCGGCTGGCAATAGTCTGACCGGTCAAAGTTTCAGTCTGACCGTCAGCAACACCAACGCTGCACCGACCATTACCGGTAGCCCGGAGACCAGTGTTGCCGAAGACAGTGCCTATAGTTTCATTCCAACCACCAGTGACAGCGATGGCGATACCCTGACTTTCAGTATCAGTAATCAACCGTTGTGGACGGATTTTGATAGCGCGACCGGTGCCTTGACCGGAACTCCGGTGAATGGCGACGTGGGCAGTTACAGCAATATCGTGATCAGCGTCAGCGACGGTACCGCCAGTGTCAGCCTTGCCGCGTTCAGTATTACCGTGAGCAACGTCAATGATGCGCCAGTGATAACTGGCACACCCGGAACCACCGCGGAAATCGGTGTGACTTACAGCTTTACCCCAACTGCCAGTGATGTGGACATTGGTGATACTCTGACGTTCAGCATCAGCAATCAACCGTCCTGGGCCAGCTTTGATACCAGCACCGGTGCATTGACGGGTACTCCTGCCAGTGGTGATGAGGGCGATTATGCAGGTATTGTGATCAGCGTCAGCGATGGTACTGCCAGTACCAGCTTGCCGCCTTTCGATATCACTGTGGTGGTGGCCACCGATACCGATGGTGATAACGTTCCGGACTATCAGGAAGTCATTGACGGTACTGATCCAAATGATCCGGAAGATTATCTCGATACCACCGATCCGGTGATTAGTGCGCCTGATGACGTGGTATTTGATTCTACCGGTCTTTATACCGTGATCTCGCTGACACAGCTGCTCGGGCTCGACAGCGATGCCGATACCAGCACTATCGATGCAGCGTTGGCGGCACTGGTAAGCGATAACATTGATGGCGATGGCTGCTGTGAGCCGAATGTCGTTGGCATGGTTAATAATGCGGTGCTGCTGCCACCCGGACTCAATTACGTGACCTGGCAGGCCACCGACCACAAAGGCAATACCGGCAGTGTGGATCAGATCGTTCGCATCCGGCCGCTGGTGTCCTTCGCTAAAGACAAAACCGTCGTGGAAGGCGCGCCTACCCGCTTTAAAGTACTACTCAATGGCGCTGCACCGGATTATCCATTCTCTGTGCCGGTCATTATTGATACCGCCAACAGCACCGCTGACAGCAGTGATCACGATCTCAGCGATAACCTGGTGATCTTTACCAGTGATGAAATATCGAAAGTTATTGCCTTCAATATCAATACCGACAGCACTTTCGAAGGGACTGAAATTCTGACCCTCAAACTGGATGATCAGACCAGTGACAGTGATGATCTCAGTGGCGGATATGATCCGGACAATATCGATATCTACGACATCAACTCGGGCGTGAAAAACACCATGACCTTCTTCCTGGTGGAAGGCAACATCGCACCGGAAGTCACCCTGAATCTGCAACAGAACGGCAGCAGTACCATACTGGTGACACCGGATGGTGGTAATGCCACTATGACGGCTACGGTGGTCGATCCGAACACCGGTGATACCTTTACCTACAGCTGGAGTGCCAGTGCCAGCAGTCTGGTGGATATTGAGGACGACATTAACGAAGCAACCTTCGAGTTTGATCCCAGTGTGCTCAAAGCTGGCCGCTATCGCCTGCAACTGACCGTAACCGATTCAGAGGGTGCCAGCGACACGGCCCGGTTGTACTTCCAGGTTGTGGCGGCATTACCGACACTCATTGGCAGCACTGATAGTGATGGTGATGGCACTGATGACGCAACCGAAGGTACTGGTGACAGTGACGACGACGGCATTCCTGATTATCTTGATAACATCGTTGCCACCAACGTACTGCCGGAACAGGCCAGGGTGACCGACTCCTTCCTGCTCGAATGTGATCCGGGAGTGCTGTGTCGGCTGGGTCAGTTTGCCATGATGAGCGAAGGCGGTGGTGCACGACTCAGTGAAGACGATCTGAGTAATCAAAGTGATCTTAAAGTCGATAAAGACTACGACTTTAAAGGTGGCATATTCGACTTTGAGATTCAGGATCTGCCAACTCTTGGACAAACCGTGCGCATTGTATTGCCACTGACAGAAGCCATTCCTGAAAATGCCGTTTACCGGAAATATCAGAATGGCGAGTGGAGTAACTTTGTGGAAGACGCCAACAACGAAATCCACTCCGCACCGGGTCGTCTGGGTTACTGCCCACCTCCGGGAGATGACAGTTGGGTCAGCGGCATGCAGGTTGGTTACTACTGTGTGCAATTGACCATTGAAGACGGGGGTGCCAATGATGCCGATGGACTGGTGAATGCCGTCGTCGAAGATCCCGGTGCCATCGGGGTTAGAGCGTCCTCCGCCATACAGGGCAACGGTTGGTCCGGTACTGCAGGTGTGGGACTGCTCGCACTACTGGGCGCGTTGCTGATGGGTGTACGGAGAAACCCAAAAACCCCGGCGGACAAACAATAGCCTGCTAACTGTCAGAGCCACGATAGTGGCTCTGACAGGTTCTTGCTTTAAAGGCTGTTTATATTCTATTGGTCTGTTGTGTTTATAACCGGATTCTTAAGCGAGATACTGATGTTTTTAATTTATACCAACCACCTGGTTTAAATGAATACACCTGAAATCAAACACGCCGTGAAAACATCCCTGTTGGCTCGACAGCAGCATCCATGCTGCTGACGGTCTGATTTCAGGTGTATTCATTACTTCTATTCTTATTATTAACCTGGCAATTAAATAGATGGCCACACTGTTCCTTGGGGAGATATGACCAAGGCGCAAAAGAAGGCATTTCAACATTCATATTCTAGACATGCTGATGAAATGGGTTTGCCAAAATGGAGTCAGAAAAATGCTGAAAGTCTCAGGCAACAATTTAATAATGTTGTTGGCCATATTCGCGAGACTGGAACTCATTTGGGAACTGGAATGAAGCCTTTCAATGGCAAATCATCACAAGGGCACCTCTAAAAAGTCATCGATCCCTCATTAAAGTACTCAGCGTAGAAAATAGTAAAATTGTTTATCGTTACGATGAAAATACTTTTAAAGCGGGGTCTGCTAATATCTCCCGACATGCTATAGGTCGGTTGACGACGGTCTTTGATACGTCAGGTGGTAAGAGTGAATATACCTATGATGAGTTGGGCAATGCCAATATTATTGTTCAAAAAATTGCCGGCCGCTTGTTCACCACAGATTATGACTTTAATGCTTTTGGTGAGTTGAAAAAATTACCTATCCTTCCGGTAACTCTGTTGACTATGGCTATCACTATGGAAAAGTTTACTACATATCCGTAACCCGGAAGGATACCGGGCAAGAAGCTGCGTTATTAGATAAAGTTACTTATATGCCATTTAGTACCAATATCCAGAGTATTTTTTATGCCAATGGTCAAAATTTGACTCGATTTTATGATAAGCAGAACCGTCTGATAGATCAAAAAGTCTCAGGAAATGGCAAATCAGAAAAAATTGCATATCAATATGATTCTGTCGCTAATATCCGGCAGCAAGATCATTATTTGAATGATAACTTGATGGATTCCAAGGTGTTCAGTTATGGCGCAGGCAGTCGTCTTTCTTCAGTAGCATGGCGCCTTCATGATGGCCAGCCACTTGTCGGTGGCAGTAATTATCTGGATTATTATTATGACTCCTATAGTAACCTGGAGTAGAAAAGTTATTATGATAAAGCCACCAGCTTGGATAAAGCTGATAGTATTGTTATTGAGTCAAATAGCAATCGCATTGACAAGCAGATTCTTTCCAACGGTAATACTATTGATTATAGCTTGCTTTCTTCAGGCAGTTTACGGTTGGCACAATCTACTGAGCCTGGTGTTCCTTCGCTGCGCTATAATCATGACGGTTAAAGCCGTCTAGGCTCCGTTGTAGATAACAACAATGCAAATAATGTTATTGCTCGTTATCGATATAACTTTCTTGAGCAGCGAACTTTTAAGCAACTTCATGACCAGTCAAGCTATTTTATCTATGACCTTAATGGTAATTTGACAAGTGAATTTGATCAGAACGGTAAACAGATCCGGGAATACATTTATCTGAACAATATGCCTGTAGCCATGGTTGCTGGAATCGGTTCGTACCAGAATGCACAGAGTTATGTGAATGCTGTAACTGGCAGTGATGAAATTAAACTGCATTCTCCCAAAGCCAATTCATTTCAGTATTTGCTCATGAATGGTGATGGTGAAATCAGTGCAAAACTACAAAGCTGTTCCGATTTTATTGGTACAGAACGCATTGGTCTTAGCGCAGCTGAAAGCGAGAACGAAGGAAGTCCTTATATCAGTGTGTTTCTTGAGCGTAAAAATTCACTGCTTATGCGCACAAATATCATTAAAACTGAAGATCAAAAGAACGTTCCCATTATGAGCTTCAACAGAAAGAAAGGTGATCCCAAAACCATTGTTGAAATCCGTAACCATAATGGGGATGTAGAATACTATGAATTCGAAGATACAGGGCCGTACTTTAAATTGGCCAGATCAGGCGATGACATTAGTATTTTTGCTTCCAGTAATAACAGTAGTTGGGTCAAGTTAGGCGAATATTATCTGCCTATGGATAATACTATTCTTGCGGGTATCGAAGGTACCAACGTTGATAGCAACTCTACTCTAAATTATACAATCAAAGCCGATGACCTTTTTTATATTATTCCGGATCATTTAGGTGCACCTTATAAGCTTATCAATAACCAGTCTGCAACGGTAGGTTGGGAAAAGCGCAATTTTGAAATAGGCGCTTCTCCTTATGGGGATAACAGATTGTTTGACGGTACGTCTTTATATGTTGGATATGTGCAGCAGCCACTGAGATTTCCCGGCCAATATGCAGATAAGGAAACGGGTCTTTATTACAACTGGCATCGGTATTATGATCCAAGGACCGGGCGGTATGTTCAGAGTGATCCGATTGGGTTGAATGGTGGGCTGAATACCTATGCTTATGTCGGTGGGAATCCGCTGAGTTATGTGGATCCACTTGGTTTGTATACAGAAATTATTATTTGGCAGCCAGTTGGGAAAGGAGGATCATCTTTTGGTCATGTTTCATCGAATGTTAATAGTACAAATTATTCATGGGGTCACGGTGGTTGGGACACGCTTTTTCCCAAGGCATCTGATTATATAAGCCGGCAAAAAGAATTTAGATCTGGCACAGGAGTAGTTCTTAATTTAACGCCGGAACAAGAAAATCGTCTGGTGGCGTGTTATGCAAGGCCTAGAGATGAATACAGCGCCATGAATAATAATTGTGCAGACCCTCACCAGGAATGTTTATCTGAAGTGCTTGGATATACATTCCTAGATGCACTTTTTCCAGTTGATTTTGGTGAGCGATTAATGGATTCTCCGTATTATATGGGGTCGCAATTTTATGAGGGGCCAAAACGTAACCCTTGGCCATGGCCAATTGGTGATGATGCACTTTGGACAAGGCCGTGGGACAATTGATGACACGCTCTAGAATGCTATTAACACTTTCTGTAATTTTATCCATAGTGTCTTTTATATTCTTGATGTCTCTTTATCTTAATAGGCCAACAATTTATCTGATGACCAATGGTGTTGTACCTGTTTATGCTAGTCTTGAACAGGCGAGTTCTTCTTTGTCTCATGAAAGCATTATCAATTTGAAAGCTGACCAAACAGTAGAAATCATCCAATGTATCGATGTTAAGCACTACCAGCTTTATAAGATTAGGTTGCCTAATGGCCAAGTTGGATTTGTTAATGAAGGTAGATATGTCTTAATGAGGAATGGGAAGCCATCCTCTTGTTAATACGTTAACGGGAATCTATTGACTTATAGCGATCCAAAGGGGCTTGAGGTCGAAGTTTTAGTAGGTGGTAGTCATTGGTATGAGCATGCAGCATTAAGAATTGATGGCACAGTATATTCAAATGGAAGATATAGGGTGCCAGGTCAGGAGTTAAGCTCTTTTGGTATGGTTGGTCCTAATGTACTAACAGTTCAAAATGCGAGTTCATATTATGAAACTTCTGATCACTGTAAAACATGTAATACAAATGGATATGTGCTGAATGTTACAGAACAAGAACAAGAGCGGATTGAACAGTTTTATCAGAAATTAATCAATTCAAGCTCTCCACACCCTAATCACAATGGGTGGTACGTTATGGATGATCAGTATCGGTTTATTGGTAATAACTGCTCAAGCCTTGTTGTGGAAGCTCTAAATGCTGGATTACCCTGGTATCACACGATGTCTTTACCTTAGATATGAACCTATGGATGAGTCCATTTTTGGTTGATTCCGTGAAACACTATCAGGAGTCAGAATGAAAACCATATTGTTTTCTGTTGTTGCGTTTTTTGCTGGCGCAGTTGTTACATTGGCTATACTGTTCTCAATGAACCCTGATGTAGATTTGTTATCTAGAACGCAAGGCTTTTACATTAAAACGGATCATGAGTTTGAAGTAGAAGATAGTGTCGGAACTAGAGTGACTGTCCCAGAAAATACGGTTTTATACTTCGCTTCTCAATATAGGGAAGAAGGAGTGTACTTTTTGCAAATAGTATCTTCAGAACTTCGAGATCAGACAATGGTCAATAAGGAATTATATTTTCAGATGCCTGAGTGACCTTTCCTCGACAGTCTTTATTACAACTGGCATCGGTATTATGATCCAAGGACCGGGCGGTATATGCAGAGTGATCCGATTGGGTTGGCCGCTGGAGTTAATACTTTTGCTTATGTAAAAGGACAACCTTTAAAGTTTTCGGACCCCAGTGGGTTGGTCGTGAAACGATGTTATAGATATCTGGGCAGCCCGAATAAAGGAGACACAAGTATACTTAATCCTCTTAGGCATGACTATCTGGTGGTGAACAGTACTACTTATAGTTTCCAAGCTGGCGGAAATTTTCTATGGAGTGAAGGGAACGTTAATATTAACGATGAAGATCCAAATAGGGCTTCTTGTAACATTATTTGGAATGATAATGATCATGACCAATATGTAGAATACGTAATAAGTCAAAAGAATATTCCTCAGTACGGCATTGGTCCTCAGGCAGCGGATTGTCAGGAATGGTCAAACGAAGTGCTGGAAGAAGCAAGCGATTTATATGACCAGAGCCATCATCCATATACCGTATGGGGAGTTATTAAAGATATATTCTGGTATGGGCCATAGCTATGTCTTTAATTCCTGAGTTCTTAAGAATACTGTTTTTGTCCAAAATAACTTTATTAACGCCGAGTCCGATTAATGTGAATCATGAAATGGATCTTTATTTGGATAAGCCTATTTCGGCAATCACCGAAGGTGCACATATAGAGCTTGACGTATCAAGCTGGTATCAAGGAAAAGACGAGGACTTAGCGTATTTGACTAGGGATATTTTGACAAAAATATCTTCTGGTAGCATTAAGATTAGCTTAGAGAACACCCATCATGATGCGGTAACTACTCTCGTTTTTACAGATGGTCTGTCTTGGGGTGGTGGAAACAATATTCGTCTTTTAGTAAACGCTGAGTACATACCTATCGGTACTGAATTCAACCATCTACACATCGAAAGCAAAGTGGAATTGGACAGCATTTTGGTCTATTGGAAAAATAGCGTTAAGTAACCATACTCCGCAGGACCAGTGTCAGATCTTCTATAGAGGAGATGAAAGATAAAGGGGACGCATTTATTTTTTGCCCCCAAGTCATTCAAAAGAGCCTTACAATAGGCTCTTTTATGTCTGATATCTCATCCCTCTGGCACCACCCTGATCACCAGCTCCCCATCCATGACCGTCACCGGCGTATCCACCGTAAACCCCGCCTGCGGCAGCCAGTGGCCCTTCAGTTGCAGCCACGGCACCGTGGCCTGAGGTGGATAGGCGCGTTTACGCCGCGAGTTAATGGGACACCCACTCCAATAATAGGTCGGCCCCGGTAAAACCGGGGCTGTTCTGTCCAACGGCCCATCCCGCTAGCGCCAGAGCCTGACCGCCTCAACTTCCCCATACACCCGATTCAGTTGCCGTTCGGCCAACCCAATCACTTCTGAAATAAATCTCGCCACCTGGGTGCTGTGCTCTTCATCGGCCTGGACGATGATCCGGGCAATCACCTGACTCCCTTCGAGTGTGGCCAGATCGTCCTGATCTCTTTAATTATCGCCCCAAAAATCTGGCGGTGTTACGCGAAACACCGAATCGTCGGACTGCTTGATTTATCGGGGCTCTCATTGGCTAAGGTCAATGGTGTGGTCCGATATCTCGGTGTATTCCTGCATCACGCTATTAGCCCGACATCTATACTTGCCAGATTAATAATTTTGCAAATGTGACCAATTGTGACAATCTGCAATTCTATTGTCTTCACATCAGCAATTTATTGGCTATGGCACTTATTGTTTTTTTCAGTCTCATCTGGAGTTCTGCATTTATCGTCGGCAAGATTCCGGTGACAGAAATCGGAGCCGTCGGAACGCTGTTATTCCGGTTTTTGATCAGTAGTATTGTTTTGCTGCCCGTCTGTATTTTTCATCCTGTTTCTCTTTGGCATTGGAAAACCGTTCGAACCGGAATCATGCTGGGCCTGTTGAATAATGTGCTGTATTTAGGACTGACGTTCACGGCGATGAATTATATATCCGCCTCGTTAGTTGTGATTATTGTGAGTTGCGCTCCGTTTATGGCAATGGTCTTTGCCTCGTTAAATGGCACGGAAACCATCAGCATGAAAAAAATCCTGGGAACACTCATTGCGCTTTGCGGTGTAATTGTCGTCACCAGAGCCGATGCTTCAGGCGTGAGCCTTCCGGGTATTCTGTTTGCCGTATCAGGAACAGCAGCGTTTGCTTATGGAACAGTGTCATTTCATAAAAGCGCGACGTCGCTTTCAATGCTGCACCTGAACTTCTGGCAATCGCTTACAGCGGTTCCGGTATTGCTGCTGATACTGCCATTTTTACCTCACGCCCTGATATTACCAACGCTCATAAGTGCAGCGGCCATCTTTTATCTGGCACTCGCGGTCACCATTGGCGGTATGGGGCTCTGGCTGATTTTGATTCGCCGCAATGGCGCCTCAACCGCTGCTTCCTATCACCTGCTGAATCCTGTTTCGGGATTGCTCCTGTCAGCAATACTGCTGGGTACACCGATTGAACCGCGAGCCATTCTGGGAGCCATTATTATTGCTGCCGGGTTGTATATCACCAATAGACAACAGTAATCTTATGAATATGGGTTGTGTAGTCGGACCTGGAAAGCAAATAATAAGTGATATGACTAAACCAAAATCAACAAAACTGCTACACGCACTGCAAGCCTCTATGGGAGTCATGTTTGGCTTGTATATCGGGTATGTGGCTTTTTTAAATAGTATTGAAGGTCGCCCTGATCTTATGCCCTTTAGAATGGTGCTATCAGCCACATTGCTAACATATTCTATCACTCAGCTCGTTAGACTATTTAATAATAGAATAATATTTATCAATGTAATTTCATTTCCGGCTATCTATATAATATTCGGTGCCTCCGGGGAGTTGTTTAGTCGGGGATTTATAAAAAACTGGGCACCGGCAACACAAAGTGAAGCAGTCGGTCTAAATATTTTCTCTGTACTCATCTTTTTGCTATTGATAGCGATTGCTGGCATAACTACGTTTAAAAAGGATAAAAACGGGAGTGCTTAACTTGTTTCCTGCCTCACAGGTATCCACTTCGCCAAAAAAATATAAGGTAGGCACAGTATGTTTGAAATAGACCATCTTATGATAGAGGTCGATGATCCTTTGAAAACCGGCACGCAAGTCTCTGAGCAGCTTGGGTTGCCTTTTGCGTGGCCGCTGACGGAAAAAGATGAGTACACCAGTATTGGTATCAATTTTGGTGATATCAACATCGAGTTCATCAATTTCAGAATTCGATTTGGAGTGAAAGGGACAAATTACCGTGGTTTTAGTGGTGTCGCATTCAAAGCAGTGAATTCTTTGGAAGATTCTCTGGAGAGACTAACATCATCTGGGTTGAACTATCGGATCGGCGAGGAGTGTGAAGCCCATACCACGGTTACGGTTGAGGATGATCAGGTTTTTCCGACAGTCTTTCTTGTTAAATATCACTTTGATACCAGTGGTTGGGCGCAGCGTCTGAAGCAGGAATTTGCCAGTTGTGCTGGTGGTAAATTTCATATTGGAAAGTTTAAATCCTTATCGCTTAACAGCAGAATACCTGCCAATCTGATAAGCGGGTTTTCTATTGGTTGTGGAGATAAACATCAAGTGATCTTTGAATCGGTCAATGGTGAAGGTACGGTTATTTCTGATCTGATAGAGAGCCTGGAGATCGTCATTTTACCGGTCAAAGAAAGCCTATAAAAAAATCGCTATCACACCTTATGAAAAATTATTTTGAAAGTCCTTTTAAGGGAAAGTCCCTGGCAGAGCAGGTCAAGAACCCAAACATCAAAGTTGGGCGTTACAGCTACTACTCAGGCTACTATCATGGTCACTCATTTGATGATTGCGCCCGCTACCTTCGGGCAGATGGGGATGATGTTGATAAGTTAATTATTGGCAGCTTTTGTTCCATTGGTTCTGGAGCAGCTTTTATTATGGCTGGCAATCAAGGGCACCGATACGATTGGGTAACATCGTACCCTTTCTTCTACATGACGGAGGAGCCTGCATTTTCAGAATCAGTTGATGCATTCCGGAGTGCTGGTGATACCGTGATAGGGAGTGATGTCTGGATTGGTTCAGAGGCAATGATTATGGCCGGCATCAGGATTGGCCATGGCGCAGTCATTGGTAGCCGGGCATTAGTCACCAAAGACGTAGAGCCTTACACAATAGTCGGTGGAAACCCGGCCAAGCCAATAAAAAAACGGTTTTCTGAACAAGAAATTTCGATGTTACTGGAAATGGCATGGTGGGATTGGCCACTGGAACACATTAAAGAAGCAATGCCGCTTTTATGTTCATCTGACATAGCAGGTCTTTACCATCTCTGGCAACGATCAAATGCCTGAAAAAGTGTGTAGCATCCAAACAAACAGAAGCAGATGGCCAGGTTTCAGACAGAAAATTTCAGGATATTCTTTTTTTTTGCGACACATTGGCGGAAAGCTTTTCAGCGGTTCCTTAATAGATATTTTTAGCACTGTCATCGCTTCATTTTGTTTTGCATTGAGTGCCCGATGCACAGACATTTATATGAAAAAAGCATTGCTCGCTGTCAGTATTGAGCAACTTTGATCAAGATCGGACCCTCAGCAGGTTTTAGTATGACCTTGCTAAGGAGAGGATGAGTTAAGGAACCGTCTCAAAAATGGACTATTTTCGCGCAGGACCTTGTCAGCTCCAGTCTCACATCCTCATTTAGGTCAGTAAACTGCGGTGTTGCGAGTGGTGCTTCCTCGCCTGCATCAAAACTATTCCTGTTTTTCAGAGGTCCCTTGGATGTCAAACTATCTGACTCGATTTGTAGATCTCGTCAATTATATAGAGGCAAACCTGGACACCGATCTTGATGTTGACCGGCTTTGTCAGCGTGCAGGTTTATCGAAGTATCATTTTCACAGGCAATGTTCAGTGTTCTTTGGCGTGTCGGTGATATCGCTTGTACGGCTACTGCGGCTCAAAAGAGGGCCTATCGGGACGATAACAAAATAGTCGATATTGCGTTGGCCAATGGCTATGAAAGCCATGAAGCTTTTTCCCGGGCTTTTAAAAATTACTTTGATAAAAGCCCGTTTGAATTTCGGAAAACACCAGACTGGACTCCTTGGCACTCAAAGTATGAACCTGTTTTGCAGCTGAGGAATAAGATTATGAGCGAGAATCCTGTGTTTAACATGGAAGTGGTTGATTTTCCTGAAACATTAATTGCGGTGATGGAGCATCGGGGTGCGCCGGATCGATTGGCAGGCACCCTCCAAAAATTTATTGAGTGGCGAAAACTAAATCATCTACCTCCCAAGAAAAGCAGGACCTTCAATTTAGTCTATGATGATCCGAATGTGATCGCTGCGAAAGATTACAGGTTCGATATCTGTTGCTCTGTTAATCATGAAGTCGGCCCAAATGATCATGGCATTGTTAATAAAATCATTCCGGCTGGTAAGTGTGCACGTATCAGATATGTGGGTAGTGATGATGCAATCGGTGTGGCGATAAACTTTCTCTATTCCAAATGGTTGTCTGATGTTCGGGACTTTCCTGTTTTTTTGGAGCGGGTACATTTCTTTCCGGATGTGCCGGAGAGTGAAGCAATCACTGATATTTATTTGCCGGTTGAGTAGTAAAAAAACGCGCCGCTTTCGGAAAAACATTCTTGTGCTATTGCAGTAGTTTTGCCGTGAGTGGCTCCAACATGCTATTTGATCCCTGAGGGTTTTTATAATCGGGAATGACGTCATTGTTAACGACGAACCGGAATAAACATGTGATGAAAAACTTAACCAGGGAATTCAGTTTTCTGGATTTTTGGGTGACTGTATCTGCGTGTCATATTAACTCTGGTTGTCGGATAGTGTTGTTTCGATAAGACCTACGGCTCTATGCTAATTGAATAGTATTAGAGGCAATTTGTCTCTTCTTCCTTTTAAACGGTTTGTCCTTTCAAAAACTATCCGGCCGGATCGTCGAAGGTGCCTCAGCGCTACGCAAAATAATGTGCGAGCGCTGAACGCAGGGTTACTCGATTACCCCCGTTAACAGCCACCTGGAGCATTCTTCTCCTAATTTGATACGGGCCATGGCTTGGTACTTTTCACTTAATTCTGGAGGAAGAGTCTCTTTCCAGCCCCCGCTTTCTCCGCGGTGAAAAAAGGCGCGCCCGCCATCCTTCCAGATGCTTACGGTTTCTGGTACGTATCTATGTGCGTGATTTTTCATGTAATCAAACTGGCAATGTTCCAAAACTAGCTGGTGGTGTGCTGTAGACAGTGGGAATTCCAAAAAATCAGCTATTTTTTGTATCTGCCCTGATAGGTCACGGGTGAGCTCATCAAAGTGAAGCAGCATCAGATTGGTTCGGTTTCTTTGTTGCCACCAGGAATGAATATTTTCCCAAAATGGCCAGAATGGATACCCGTCTTTTTCGAGCCATTCGCTGAAATAGTCGACGACTGAAGCGGTTGGCGCTTCAATGACGCGAAGTTTTTTAGCTGGCGTTGACTGCGAGTCTATCGCTTGTTGAGCATGTTCGCTGATGGCACATTGATGACGATACAGGCTCCAGGCAATATCACGGCCGTCGCGAGTGATATAGAGGTACTTTGCATTATGGTTATACGGTAAGTAATCGCAGGGCAGGTGGGTTTTAATAAATCGACGGTGGTTTTGGGCCTCAAGTGCTTCAAGTTTTATGCTCGCTTCCGGATACACTGAGTCCAGCCAGGGTGACAATGCCGAGAGATTGATATCCTCTTTACCTTCAAAAATCAGTTGTGCCAGAATTTGCTGAACTAACGTGGTACCGGCTTTTGCGTAGCTGGCTACTATGATGTCATCGTTGCGAAATTTAAACTCTTCCCATGCGGTCGAGTTAAAAAAACGATTTTCATACTTTTTCATTTTTTGCTTTCTCCCGATTGAGCCGCCAAACCTGAGCGTAATCGCGCTAAGTGGTTTTTCATTCGTTGTTCCAGCTCTACCTCATCTACTGCCGGGCGTATATCTTCGTTTTCTTTACGCTGTGCTCTGGCATGAACGCTTGGGTAGGGGACGTCCGGCACTGGTTTGTTAAGAAACCGGCATAGTGGCTCCCAGCCATCGCCGGGAGAAAGAACGAGTAAGCGCTCCGGGGCAACGGTATCTATAACCGTTTGATTCCAGGTGTTGAAGTAATCTGTCATAAAGGCGCGATCATCTATTTTGTCGCCAAATGGTTGTCTGATAAAGTCAGAAAATGCTTTTCCGGATTCTCCAAATATGTTGCTGTCCCGACGAGACGCAAAAATAGTCTCACTGACCGAATCAAACCAACTGTCAGCGTCTCGGATCGTCAGAATGACTTTTGCCTTGTTGTAGTGGTTCATTAATGTTTTATAAAAACGACAGGCCGGATAATCGGTGGTTGCCTGATAGCCATTGAAAATTTCATTCCATTGCGGTTCTCCATTGATTGCTTCAAGCCATAATGGAAGATTTCTTCGTCCATTAGCATATAATTCGACCATGTGGTAACAGGAACCAATGCCTAAGTGTTCCAGGGCAAATTTCAGTGAGAGTGTTCCGGTTCTTCCTAAGCCTGCGCCGATGACTTCTAAGGACATGTTTGAAACCTCATTTTTATATGTTGGTCAACACTGAGTATTCAGTACTGTGAAACTGATAGAAACAGCATCATGGAAATTTTATTTACAGACACTGGTAATTATTAACCCGGATAGCATTTATGTCGGGTTATATCGCATGATTCGGGAATGCATCAGTATCAGCTAAACCAATGCAAGATTCGAAAAATCAACATGTTTTACAAAAACATCAACAGATTTCCCGAGTGATACCCAAATAAATCAGGACGATCTACTTGGTTATCAAATTAATAAGGTGAGTCGGGCTGGAATTGATATTGTTTAATACAAGACAGCCCGACGATTGTTTTGATTATTGAGTGTAAATATAGGACATGATGATGCCTCCCGTTTGTTGGTTTTTGTTGATGACTACAGTGATGATAAACGCTGAAAATTACGTTATTCGTCACTGATGCTTAATA